>NZ_JDUI01000001.1 GCF_000771405.1 Bifidobacterium pullorum DSM 20433
TCGCTGGTTCAAGCCCAGCCGCAGGAGCCACCACAAAGCCCATCTCCTAGGAGATGGGCTTTCGCATATCCCGGCGGCGTGCGTGACTGCGCCGGTACCGGTGCAGTCACGCACGCCGCCGTACTCACATACAAATCTTGTCCAACGACATGGCCGAATCGATCGGGAAATCGGGGGCCGAGGGGGCCACACCCGCCTCCACCAGGTTCACCCCCAGCATCGCGACCATCGCACCGTTGTCGGTGCACAGCTTGAGCTCGGGCACACGCACCTCGACACCGTGCTCGGCGCCGGCCTCCAGCAGCTTGGCGCGCAACTGGGAGTTGGCGGAGAACCCGCCGCCCACAACCAGCGTACGCGAACCGTACTGCTCGCAGCCGCGCATCGCCTTCCTCGCCAGCACGGTGGCCACCGAATCCGCCAGGGACGCGCACACGTCATCCACCGGGATATCCATGCCCCGGTCCTGCCGTTCCTCGATCCACCTGGCCACGGCGGTTTTGACGCCGGAGAAGCTGAAATCATACGGATGCTCACGGCCGGCCTTGCCCTGCGTCAGCCCCTGCGGCACCGCGATGGCGTGCGGGTCCCCGGACTGCGCGTGCCGGTCGATATGCGGGCCTCCGGGATACGGGAAGCCCAGCAGGCGGGCCACCTTGTCGAAGCACTCCCCCGCCGCGTCATCCAGTGTGGTGCCGACCACGTCGATATGCCGGGCCACATCCCCCACATGCAGCAGCGAGGTGTGGCCGCCGGAGACGATCAGGGCGAGCGTGTCGGGCGGGAACGGCCCGAACTGCAGCTGGGTGACGGCGATATGCCCGATGACGTGGTTGATGCCATAGATGGGCTTGTTCGCGGCCCACGCCAATGCCTTGGCACCCGAGACGCCCACGGCCAGGCACCCGGCCAGTCCGGGACCCGCCGATACCGCGATGGCGTCCACATCGTCGACGGTCATGTTCGCATCGGCCAGCGCCTTGGATACCACCGGCACGAACGCTTCGGCGTGGGCGCGCGAGGCGATTTCGGGGATGACGCCGCCATAGCGCGCATGCTCGTCCATCGACGAGGCCACCACGTTCGACAGGAGCCGCCTGCCGCGGACCACGGCCGCGGCCGTTTCATCGCAGGTCGACTCGATGCCGAGCACCACCGGTTCACTCATGGTCGTTCTCCTCCCGCTCATGCTGCGGCGCGGCGGCCGCACTCTGGAATCCGATCGTTCGAGGGGCAAGGTCGAGCGCCATCGTATAGGCGTCGACGCCTTCCGGTTGATAGTAGCGTTTGCGCAGTCCCATCCGCTGGAATCCGTGCCGCTGGTAGAGGTTCAGCGCCGGAGTATTGTCTACGCGGACCTCGAGCAGCATGCGCCGGGCCCCTTGTTCGCGGGCCTTGCCGATCAGCGCGTCCAGCAGCTGCGTGGCGACGCCTTGCCGCTGTCTGGAGGGGTCCACGCCGATGGTCATCAGTTCGGCGTCGTCACCGTCATACCAGAATCCGGCGTACCCGATGATGGTGGTGTGGTCGGTGTCGTCCACCGCCAGCAGATAGGTGCGTGCCGGGGCAGCGAGCTCCTGACGGACCGCCTCCCGGCTCCAGGCTCCCGACGAAAACAGGTCGCGTTCGAGTTCGGCGATGCGCGCGACGACGGCGTCACCGTCCATTGCGGCGTATTCCACGATCATCAGATGCCACGCTCCGCCCCGCCATGGTGCAGCACCTGCTTGAGCGGCTTGGGCACCGACACATCCGGGCGGCGCAGATACAGCGGTTCCACCGGACGCTCGGCACCGTCCGCATGCTCCGCCGCCGCATATCGTGCGAAGAGCGCCAGCCCGTCGGCCCCGAAATCGAACGGCGTCACGTCGCCGATCACGCCGACCGCGTCGATGCCGTCCCACGACGCCGCGTATTTGCCCGCGCCATGGCCAATGATGTCGACGACGATACGCCGGTCCGGCAGTGCGTCATGCAGGTCTGCGACGGCCGCGTTCACGCGTTCGGCGATATGGTCGGGGTAGTCGATATCCATGTCGATCACCGTACGCACGCCCTGCTCGCCGTCCGCGGCGTCGGCATACAGCGCGACATACAGCTGACGACGGCGTGCGTCGTTGACGGCGAGCGTCAGCCGTACGTCATCGCCCTGCGGCGGGGTGACGACGCGTAACCCTTCGGATGCGGCGATCGATCCATCCCGCAACAGTGCGGCCAGTGCATGCTGCGGGGCGAGGATATCCTGCCCGATCAGGGTGGCGCCGGTGGCGTAGGCGATGGTTTTGGCCGCCACGATGCCGGCGCGCAATCCGGTGAACGGCGCCGGGCCGATGCCGACGACCACCGTGTCTATGTCATGTGGCCGCAGTCCGGCCTCGGCGACGGCGCGGGCGACATTGCCCTGGAGACGCTCGACATGGGTGCGCGAATCGGTTTCGATGATCGGTTCATGCCCGACGATGCCGACCGCCGACCCATACGAGGTGTCAATCACCAGTGTGCGCGCCGAATCCGCCATGATGCCTCCTGCCGTTGCGTTGACCATCCCACTGTACAACCCCGTGGCAACGAGGCGAAGCTCAGCCGACGAGCGCGGCGATGCGGTCCGCCCAGTCGCCGCCGTACGGCGTCAGGGTCACGGTTCGGGTCCCTTCGCTAGTCGGCTGATCCGCGATGCCGCCGTCCGCCGGTCTGTCGATATGAATCTCCAAGCGTTCCGGGGCGAGCGCGGCGATCATCTGTTCCCCCCATTCCATGAGGATCACCGTGTCGGCGCCCGGCTGGTCGAGTTCCTCGTCCAGTCCCAATGATTCCAGTTCGTCCAGCAGGCGGCCGACGATGTCCTGTCCGGGGGCGTATGCGGTTCCGCCCAGCCGGTAGGCGTCCACATGGATCAAGTGCGCATGCGTGCCGTCGTGGAACCGGCCGCCCAGTTCGCGCGCGATGGTGAAGGTCGGCGAGACGATGGGTTCCGTGATGCCCAGTCCGCGTCCGAAGCCTTGCGCGAAGGTGGTTTTCCCGGCGCCCAGCGGACCGGAGAGCAGGATGACATCGCCTCCGCGGACGATGTGTGAGATAGCTTCGCCCAGTCGGCGCATGTCGTCGGCTTCAGGCGCGGCGATGCTGACGGTGGTCATTGTGCGTCCCTTCCTTTCCTGCCGATCAGGATGATGGCCTGTTCCAACGCGTACACCGGGTCGCCGCCGTTGGTTTTGCTCTGTTCGTCCGCCCAGGCGAGTGTCTGGATGCAGCGTGCGAGTCCGGGTGAGGACCATCCCGACAGCTGACGCGTCGCCAGTTTGAATACATAATCGCTCTTGATGTTGGCTTCCGACCGGGCGATGGCTCCGGAGCGCACGGCCGAGGCCTTGGCCAACGTGCGCAGCTTCGACGCCAGCGCGCCGATGAGCGCGATCGGGTCGGTGCCCTGTTCGATGGCCGAGCGCATGGCGACGATGGCGTCCGCGGTGCGTCCTTCCATGGCCCGGTCGGCCACGGCGAAGCCGGTGACCTGCGGGTCGGCGGTCAGATACTGGTTGACGCGGTCGATGCCGATCGGATCGTCGTCGAAGTCGAAGCACAGTTGCTCGCACATGGCGGCCAGTTCGCCGGTTCGTTCCCCCAGGACCGCCGCCAGCTGTTGCGCGGCCAGGGGGTCGACGCGGCGATGCAGGCGTTCGAAGCGCTGCACCACGAAGTTGACTTTGGCGTCCGCCGTTTTCAGTTCGGGGATCTTCTGCTCGACGGCACCCGCTTTGACGATCTGTTCGCGGATGCGCTTGCCTTTGACGCCGCCCTCATGCTGGCAGATCACCACGCTCGCCGTGGGGTCACCGATGGTCTGACTGCAGTATTCGGCGATCGTCTCCCCCAGCCGTTCGTCGGCGTTCTGCAGGTTCCTGACCACCACCACGGAGCTGTCCGACAGCAGCGACGGGCTGACCGCCTCCTCGAACGCGTAGCGGTCGGCCTCGGCGGCGTCGAGTTCCGTGATCGTGGCGTCGGGCCGCTCCCGCAGCGCACGGTGGCTCAGCTCGCGGACCTTCTGGTCGTTGAGGTAGCCGTCTCCGCCGACGACGATGCTCACACGGGCTTGGGATGAGGCTTTGGGCATACTGTTCAATCTCCCCGTATCACTGGACAACCGTCACCGCCGATGTTCGCGCGGCAAGGCCCACGTATCGAAGACCTGCGGGGTCTGGGCGAGCCACAGGCCGACCGCCGTATGCCACAGCCGCCATGGTCGCAACGGCTCGCCGTTCGGTTCGCTTCGGCCGGCGCGCACCGATCCGCGGAGCATGAGCCGTTCCATGCCGAGCATCATGGCCACGAGGGCGCATTCCACGGCCACGATCAGCGCCATGCCGCCGACACCGCCCGCCCAGGGCAAGGTCATGCGTTCGCTGCCGCCCAGCCAGTCGGCGCACACCTGCATCATCTTGGTGCCCAGGGAGGCGACGTGCGCCAGCAGCGCGCCGATGTCCGCGCAACACCATGAGACCAGCAGGGCGCCCAATCCGGCCATCGTCGCCGCGTCGACCACCGGGGCCACCATCAGGTTGGCCGGTATCGACAGCAGCGGTACGACCGGTTCCATCAGCACCTGCACCGGCAGCGTGAACAGCGTGGCCGCCACCGTTATGGCCATGGCCGACGCCACGCCCCGTGGCAGCACACGCTCCAATCGCGCCGACACCGATGCCGAGATCGTCGTGATGCCCAGCACCGCGGCGCAGGACAAGGCGAAACCGAAACTGACCGACATCGACGGGTCGATGACGATCACCGCCGACGCCGTCCAGCACAACGCGCTCAACGCCTGCGATCGCCGTCCCAGCGCGGTCGCGGCCGCGCCGAACAGGCCCATGACCAACGCCCGCAGCACCGAATCCGAGGGATACATGAGCGCCGCCAACCCCACCGCGCAGGCCGCGCTGGCGGCCGCCACCACATACCGGTGGGCCAGGAACCGTGCGCACAGCCATCGCACCACGCCTGTCACCAGCACGAAATGCCCGCCCGACACGGCCATCAGGTGCATGATGCCCGAGCGTTGGAACCGTTCCTCCAACTGCGCGGCGTATGTGGCGTCGACCTGTTCGGCCGCATCATCGCAACGGTCGTACCATTGCGAGCCGAGCACCCCCACCGTCAGTCCCGGCACCAGCAGCCGTCCCTGGTCGGACAGGCCGCCCGTCGCCGCGAACAGCGCCTCCTGCATCCGGTTGATGGCACGCCGCCACCAGGGCGGGGCGGATAGCGGATGTCCCCCATCGCCGTCGGCGACCGTGAACGCGATGCGACGCGGCCCGAAATCATTCGGCGCCAGGGTGCCGGAGAACCGCAGACGCGCGCCATGCGCCAGTCGTCCGCAACCGCTCCCCGTGGCGTACAGGCGCGCCGATGCCCGCGAGTCGACGGCCAGGCCGTCCGCGTTCACCGCATCGACGCGGATGTCCGCCTGGCAGTCGGCGCCGAACATCGCCGAAGCGAGCACCGGGGTCGTGACGGTCACGTCGGCGACGACGGTCCGCTCGCCCTGCCGGGCCAGCGCCGACACCGGATCATGCCAATCGGCGAGATCCGCGCACCATGCGGCGTTCGCCGACAGGAGGACTCCGCAACACAGCAGCGCCGCACCGCCCGACCATGCCCGCCATCGTCGCCGGTGCAGCATCGCGACGGCCAGCGCGGCCCCTATCAGCACGCCCGCCCCCAGCACAGCCACGACCGGCAGCGTGGGGGCGGCCGCCCCGAAACCGGACCACCCGGTGCCAGCCGACCCGGCACCAGTCGACCCGATGCCAGCCGACCCGGAACCGGCCATCGCGCGATCGGTGCCGCCATCCGTGCCCATCAGCATGGCGAATAATCGATGCGTGCCCAGACTGGCCAACCAGATGGCCACCGCCACCGGCAGCATCCGCCAGTCGCGACTCCCCTGCTCCCGGGCCGCGTTCGCCGTCCCCGTCATGGCACCGCCACCTGGTCTCGCATCTTGGCCAGCGTTTTCGGACCGATGCCGGGCACGTCCAACAATTGGTCCACGTCGGTGAACCCGCCGATCGCGTTGCGGTGGTCGATGATCCGCTGGGCGATGGCAGGCCCCACGCCGGTGATGGTGTCCAGCTGCTCCAATGTGGCGGCATTCAGGTCGACGCGCCCCTGCGCGTCGAATCCCGGCACGGGGGCCGGCGCGGCCACCCCGGTGCCGGAGGATGTGCCTGCCGCGTCCGACGTGTCCGCGACGCTTGGATCCGAGGATGTCCCCACGTCGGAGGGCTCATCGGAGCGCTCGGCATCCTCCTCGCGGGCTTCGGCGGAGGTGGCGACGTCATCGCCGTCGCCACCGATGTCGTCGCCACCGGCAGCCCGGCCGGTTGCCTGCAGGATGGACTCGCTCTGCCGGTAGGCCACGTAATGCAATGATTGCTGGATCAGCATCGTTATGCTGGCGCACAGCGCGCAGGTCAGCAACATGATCATGATCAGCGCGTGGATGGGACGCACCGCCAGACGGGGCTTGTCCCGCCGATGGCGGATGACCGGATCGTCCTCGGCGTCGCCGTCCCGGTCGCGGACGCCGGACAGATCGGACAGGCCCCTACGTGGCTTCGTTGCCGGGGACCGTTCGTCGGTGCAAGGCATGGCCCGCTTCCCGGAACCGACGCGCGGGACCGGCGACGGGGAGGTTCGGACCCCCACGGGAGGTCTGGGGGGATCCAGCGGCGACGGGGACGTAGCCGTTCCGCCGGCATGTAAGGTATGCGAAAGCCGCGGCCGGGGCCGGATGATCGTTTCCAGCCGTGCCGCGGCAGCCGTGTCGTCCCGCAGTGTGTGCATACGCCCATCATGGGATGGACGTCGTCGGGAAATCCAGCGCGGGACGGCTATGTGGTCGAACGCCTCCGGTTATCCACCGGAGGCGTGTCGCGATATGGTCGTCGGGTGATTACTCGGCCGGGACGATCGATACGATCTTCGGGGCCTTGACGATCACCTTGCGCGGTTCCTTGCCGCCGAGGCGGTCGGCCACGGCTTCGAGGGCCATGCGCTCGAGTTCCGCCGGATCGATGTCCGGGCTGACCTCGAGCTTGGCGCGCACCTTGCCCTTGATCTGCACGACCGCGGTGACGGTATCCTGGCCGACATACCGTTCGTCGGCCACCGGCCACGGCTCGTGGGCCAGCGACTCGGCGTGGCCGAGGCGGTTCCACAGCTCCTCGCAGATGTGCGGGGCGACCGGGGCGAGCATGAGGATCAGCGGCTCGACGGCGGCGCGGGGCACCGCATCCAACGAGGTCAGATGGTTGTTGAGCACGATGAGCTTGGCGATCGCGGTGTTGGGGCGCATGGCCTCCATCTCCACAGTCACGTCGGCGATCGTGTTGTTGAGCAGCTTGAGCGTCTTCAGGTCCGGTTCCGCATCCGTGACGCGCACCTCGCCGGTGGTCTCGTCCACGACGTTGCGCCACAGGCGCTGCAGGAAGCGCATGCCGCCGACCACGTTGCGCGTGTTCCACGGGCGGGATTCGGCCAGCGGGCCCATGCTCATCTCGTACAGGCGGAACGTGTCCGCGCCGTAGTTCTCGTACATGTCGTCCGGCGTGATGATGTTCTTCAGGCTCTTGCCCATCTTGCCGAACTCGCGGTTGACGTGCTGGCCGTTCCAGGTGAACGTCGGCTCGCCGTCGGCGCCGGCCGGGCCCTCCTCCACCTCGGCGGCCGGCACGTACTGGCCGCGGTCGTCGGTGTAAGCGTAGGCCTGGATCATGCCCTGGTTGAACAGCTTGTGGAACGGCTCGGCCGAATCCACATAGCCCAGGTCGAACAGCACCTTATGCCAGAAGCGGGCGTACAGCAGGTGGAGCACCGCGTGCTCGACACCACCGACGTACAGGTCCACGCCGCCGGAACGGCCGTTGCCGCGGTCCGGGCCCATCCAGTAGTCGTACTCGTCCTTGTCCACCATGTGCTCGGTGTCGGTCGGGTCGAGGTAACGCATGTAGTACCAGCAGGAACCGGCCCAGTTCGGCATCGTGTTCGTGTCGCGGTAGTAGGTCTTCTCGCCGTCGCCCAGGTCCATCGTGACCTTGACCCAATCCTCGTTGCGGCTCAGCGGCGCCTCCGGGTTGGATTCGGCGTCCTCCGGGTCGAAGGTCTTCGGGCTGTAGTCGGGCACGTCCGGCAGGTTGATCGGCAGCTGCTCGTCCGGCAGCAGGTGGGCCACGCCGTCCTCGTCGTAGACGATCGGGAACGGCTCGCCCCAGTAACGTTGGCGGCTGAACAACCAGTCGCGCAGACGGTAGCTGACCGTGCCCTTGCCCACGCCGGCCTGTTCCAGCCAGGCGTTGACCTTGGCGATCGCGTCGTCGACGCGCAGGCCGTCGATGGACAACGGCTGGCCGTCGGCGCGGGTCGCCTCGACGCTGGAGTTGATGACGATGCCGTCGTGCGAGACGAACGGCGCCTTGCCCTCGTATTCGGACAGATCGTCGCCGGATTCCGGCAGCGGCTTGACCGTGTAGATGACCGGCAGCCCGTACTTGACGGCGAAGTCGTAGTCACGCTGGTCGCCGCCCGGCACGGCCATGATCGCGCCGGTGCCGTAGTCCATCAGCACGTAGTCGGCGGTAAACAGCGGCAGCTGGGCGCCGGTGATCGGGTTGACGGCGTACAAGCCGGTGAACAGACCCGTCTTCTCGCCGGCCTCGTCCACACGGTCCTTGGCGGTCTTGGCCTCGGCCGCACGGCGGTAGGCGGCCACGGCCTCCTTCGGCGTGGCATAGCCGCCGGTCCAGGATTCGGGGATGCCCTCCGGCCAGGCGTCCGGCACATAGGCCAACAGGTGATGCTCCGGGGAGACCACGGCGAACGTGGTGCCGAACAGCGTATCGGGACGGGTGGTGTAGATCTCCATGTCCTGCTCGCCGGACGGGGTCTCGACCGTGAAGTGCACGGAGGCGCCGTGCGATTCGCCGATCCAGTTGCGCTGCATGAGCTTGACCTTCTCAGGCCAGTCGATGGTGTCCAGGTCGTCGATCAGGCGATGGCCGTAGGCGGTGATGCGCATCGACCACTGGCGCAGCTCGCGCTGGAACACCGGGAAGTTGCCGCGCTCGGACTTGCCCTCGGCGGTGACCTCCTCGT
This sequence comes from Bifidobacterium pullorum DSM 20433, assembly GCF_000771405.1. Classification (GTDB taxonomy): domain Bacteria; phylum Actinomycetota; class Actinomycetes; order Actinomycetales; family Bifidobacteriaceae; genus Bifidobacterium; species Bifidobacterium pullorum. Next base: position 9,151 of record NZ_JDUI01000001.1, read on the forward strand.
TGGCGAGCACGGTGCCCAGGCCCGGGCACCAGTTGACCGGGGACTTGGAGATGTAGGCCAGACGGAACTCGTTGAGCACGTCGGCCTGTTCGGCGGCGGTCAGATCCGCCCATGCCTTGCCCTCGAAGCCGGGGATCGGGCGGGCGCCGGATTCGAAGTCGGCCACCAGGTCGGCGATCGGACGGGCGCAGCCCTTGGAACCGCTCGGGTTCGTGGCTTCCGGATCGTACCAGGCGTCATAGATGCGGGAGAAGATCCACTGGGTCCAACGCACGTATCCCGGGTCGATCGTCGCGAAGGAGCGGCGGTCGTCGAAGCTCAGGCCCATGCGGTGCAGCTGGCGGCGCATGTTGGCGATGTTCTGCTCGGTGGTCACGCGCGGATGCTGGCCGGTCTGCACGGCGTACTGCTCGGCGGGCAGACCGAAGGCGTCGTAGCCCATCGCGTGCAGCACGTTCTCGCCCTTCATGCGGTGGTAGCGGCTGACCACGTCGGTGGCCAGATAGCCGAGCGGGTGGCCGACATGCAGGCCCTTGCCCGACGGATACGGGAACATGTCCATCGCGAAATAGGACTTGCGGCCTTCGGCGTTGCGGCCCGCGCCGTCCTTCAGATCACCGTTGACGTTCGCCGCCCAGAAGGTGCCGTGCTCGTCCCAGTACTGCTGCCAACGCTCCTCGATGCCCTGGGCCATCGCGGCGTTATAGCGGAAGGCGGGCTCGCCGGAATCGACCGCCGGCGCCGCCGTGTTCTTCTCGTTGTCACTCATGGTCAACGATTATCGCCACGTAACTGGACACCATGCGGGGCATCGTCCGCTGTCCGGACGAGCCCCACGTCACTTGAACCAGCGGGAACGGGTCAGGAACCAGGTCACCGCGGCGGCCAGCGCCATCGAGACGACGACGATGAGCAGGAATCCCCACGGTTTGTCGGTGAACGGCATGCCCATCATGCCGCCGTCGAAGTTCATGCCGTACATCGAGAAGATGAGCGTGGGAATCGACAGCGAGATGGAGATGATCGTGAAGATGCGCATCACGTTGTTCAGGTTGTTGGACACGATCGAGGCGAAGGCGTCGGTCATGTTCGCCAGAACGCCGCTGTAGATGTTCGCCATCTCGATGGCCTGCTTGTTCTCGGTGATCACGTCCTCGAGCAGGTCCTCGTCCTCCGGGTACTGCTTGATGCGGGCGAGCGTGGTGAGCTTCTCCATCACGATCTCGTTCGATTTGAGCGACGTGGTGAAATACACCAAGGTCTTGCTCAGTTCCAGGAGCATCAGGATCTCGCGGTTCTGCATCGAATGGCGCAGCTTGAGTTCGAGCTTGTCGCTCTCCCGGTCGATGATGCGCAGGTACCGCAGGTACATGGTGGCGTTGCGGTACAGGATCTGCAGGATGAAGCGCGTCTTCATATACGTGTTGAACCCGCGGATCGTGCCCTCCATGAACGGGTGGAGCACGGGGGTGTCCTGCATGCACACGGTGATGATCATGTTCTGGGTCACGATGATCGACAGAGGGATCGTCTCGTACCAGTCGCGCCCGCCGCGCTCCTCCACGGTCGGGATGTCGACGATGATCATCGTGTAATCGTCCTCGACGTCCACGCGCGAGCGTTCCTCGTCATCCAGCGGGGCGCGCAGGTCGGCCAGGTCGATGCCGGTCTCCTGGGCCACGGTGGCCAGCTCCACGTCGGTCGGGTCGGAGAGGCACAGCCATGAACCGTTCTCCGGTCTACTGATTTGTTCCACCTGGCCGTTGATGGTGTTGAACATACGCAACATGGGTCCCTCACCCGCCTTTCACAAAACCGTTGGATTGCCTGCGGCGGCTCATCCGAGCCGTATAAAGCATAGCCCCTGTCCCCCGACTTTGCGCCCTATTCGGGCACAAGTTCAGCCGTTGTTCATGTCCGCCGTCGCGATCCGGCGGATTGCGGCGCGGGTCCGTACGCCGACCTGCGGCGGGACCGGCCTGCCCGACCCGGCGTCCCGCTTGTGGGATGTGCTCGGCGACAGCCATGGTCCCGAGTGCGGAAGACCGGCGGCTGCGCGCGGGATGCGATTACGATGGCGGTTATGACGGAACATGTGGAGCATGGGTTCGGCCCGGTGTGGGATGCGGACTCACGCGTGCTGGTGCTGGGCTCGATGCCGAGTCCGAAATCGCGGGAGGCGTCGTTCTATTACATGCATCCGCGCAACCGGTTCTGGCCGGTGATGGCCGCGGTGTTCGCCGATCCGACGGACCTGGAGGATGCGCCGGGCGATACGCCGGATTCCCGGCGCGCGTTCGCGCTGCGGCATGGCATCGCGTTATGGGATGTCATCGCCGAATGCGATATCGTCGGCGCATCCGACGCGTCGATCGCCAACGCGGTGCCGAACGACCCGACTCCGCTGATCCGGGGCTCGCGCATCGCACTGGTGGCCACAACCGGCGCCAAGGCGACGCAGCTGTATCGGCGGCTGTGCGCGCCGCTGCTGGAACTGGCCGGGATCACGGTGCCGCACGTGGGATTGCCGTCGACCAGTCCGGCGAACGCGGCGATGAGTCTGGACCGGCTCATCGCCGCGTACCGTGAGGCGTTGGCGCCTACGGGTCGATGACCGCGACGCCGCGGCGGACATATCCGCGACGGCGCACCCGTCACAGTTCCGTCCGCGCGTAGATGCGCAGACTGATGGCCGCACTGGCCGCCATGATCGCCACGGTGAGCGCGGCGAATATCCCGCAGCACAGAGCGAGCCGTTCCGGGGACAGCAGCCAGAGCAGCCCGTCGGACCATGCGGCCACCGCGGATTCGTCCAGACTGCCCACGAACAGCGCCACCATCAGCACGGCGAACACGACGAGCAGCGGCAGTATACCGGTGGCCGTGGTGGCGCCGAACCGGTAGAACAGTATGGTCATCGCGCACACCATGACGGTGCAGACCATCAGGAACGCCAATCCGACCAGAAGCGCCGCGCGCACGGCATCCGCGGAGAACATCGCCGCCATCATTCCGGTCGGACCGCCAAGCCCCGGCGCCACCGCCGCGATGCCGATGTTCAGCCCCACCGCGACGGCCGCCGTCAGCAGGCTGGCGATCACCAGCGTCAACAGGGTCAGATACCGCCCCGCAACGACGTCCCGCCGGCTCAGCGGCAGCGTCATGCGATACGTCTTCCACCCCTTCAGCTCATCGTATTGGCCCAGCTGCATGCCGACCATCGGGTAGGTCATGAACAACGCCGCGGCCACCACCGTGGCCAGGGATTGCGTCTGCAGCCCCAGCCACAGGCACAGCGCCAGCGATACGGGCAGGTTCAGCAGCATCCTCTGCCGGATCATCATCAGATCGAGATGCCATGCGCGGATCATCGTGAAACCCCCTTGATCATGAAATGCAGATAGTCGTCGATGGTCATGCGGTCGCAGGGGATGTCCGGAAACGCCTCGGCGAACGCGAACCGATCCGGCACCGCCAGATCGACGCCGTATTCGTGATGCAGGATCCTCGGCGTCGCGCCGCCGAACACATCCGACCCAAGGATCGCGTCGATGTCACGCGCCCGGCATCGGGCCACACCCATGGTGTCGATGATCTCGTCCTTCGGCTTGTCGAAGACGATGCGGCCGTCGTCGATGCACACCACGCGGTCCGCGATCCGTTCCAGGTCGGAGGTGATGTGACTGGACATGAGGACACCGTGCTCGTCATCCGCCACGAATTCACGCAACAGGTCCAGCACCTCGTCGCGGGCCATCGGGTCGAGTCCGGCGGTGGCCTCGTCCAGGATGAGCAGCCGCGCCCCATGGCTGAGCGCGCAGGCGAGCGACAGCTTCATGCCCATACCCCGGGAGAGCTCCTTGACCTTCCTGGTATCCGGCAAACCGAATCGCTTCAGATATGCGGCGAACCGGCGCTCGTCCCACTGCCGGTAGCAACGCCGGAGCAGCCCGTTGACGTCCCGGATGCGCAGCGTATCGGGGAACGCCACCGTGTCGAAGACGACGCCCACCTGCTCCTTGGCCGCCACGCCATCCGCCCCGCCCATCCCACGGATCGGCGTGCCCAGCACCGTTCCTTCGCCGCCATCGGGGGCGACCAGCCCCAACAGCGCTTTAATCGTGGTGGTCTTGCCCGCCCCGTTGCGTCCGACGTAGCCGACGATTTCACCGGGTCGGACGGTCAGGTCCACATTCCGCAGGGCGAAGTCGCCGTACCGTTTGCATAACCGATGCGCCTCGAGCAGAGGCCGAGGGTCGCTCATGATGCGTCACCTTCCATGATGAGGTCCATCATCTCCCGCAGCTCGTCGTCGCCGATATCGGCGGACCGCGCATCATCGACGAGCCGCATGAGCCGCTGCTCGATCTGGCGGCGGCGTTCCTCACGCAGCAGTTCGACGTTGCCACCGGTGACGAAGCTGCCCTTGCCCTGCACGGTTTCGATGAACCCCTGGGCCTCCAGATCCGTGTACGCCCGCTTGGTGGTGATGACGCTGATGCGCAACCCGTTGGCGAGCGCGCGGATCGAGGGCAGTTTCTGCCCCGGCTGGAGTTCGCCGGTTAGGATGAGCTCCTTGATCTGCGTGGTGATCTGCTCGTAGATCGGCTTGTCCGATGAGTTGGAGATGATCAGATCCACTATGTGTTTCCTTTGCTAAGTCCGGTTCGGGCATGCATGGCGTGCATGTCCGAACCGTGCCCTTGACGAAAGCGTCCTCCCGGAAGAGCGCGAGTGTATATACCCTCTATACACACTATATACACGCGATGGCGCGCCGTCAAGCAACGTCGCCGAAAACGATACGGTAGGTTCCTTCCCGCAGGTCCACGCTCACGCTGGTGCCGTCGGCGAAGACGGTGCGCTGCCGGAACACGTCGCCGTCCACGACATCGAATCCGGTCATCTCCAGCAGGCCCACCCGGCGGTGCAGGTCGGCGACCACACGGCATCGCGCGATGTCGTCCTCCAGCGTGCCGGCGACCCCGGCCCCGCCCACATCGCCGTCGATGCCCGCGTAGGCGGCGTCACGAATCAGGTAGGGTGCTCCCCCGTTGAGCAGCGCATACAGCATGTAGTCGTCCCCGCCCTCCACACGGTCCATCATCCACGGTTCGATGACGCAGTCGTGGTAGACGAGGTTCTGCAGCGGCACGGGCACGCCCCCGCGCGGCGCGTCCGGCGCGGCGAGCTGGAAATCGTAAGGCGCGTAATGGCAGAACACGAGCACGGGCATGGCCCAGTCCGCCACCTCCTCGGAGCTGGTGAGGATGCCGCGCGACAGCAGCCAGCGGAGGCAGCGGGCGCGTTCCCGGTAGCAGTCGGCCCGGCTCATGCGGTGCTCGGGGTTCGCGCATTCGTCGCCCTCGTTGCAGGTGAACACGTCCAGATAGGTGCCGTCGAGCTCGACGCCGTGCGCGGCGATCTCCCGGTAGTTGCGCTTGACGTAGTCGGGGGCGAGCCGCCCGCACAGGTATTGCTGGCGGCCTCCGGCCCAGCGCGCGTGTTCGGGGATCGAACCGTCGGCCAGACGCACGGCGTTGCGGTCGTCGTGCGTGGCGGCGTTGCAATGGTAGTCGCGGTACTGGTCGTGCAGGCCGAACAGGTACCCGCACTCGTGCGCGGTGTCGGCGAGCGCGCGCAGCCCCTCCCATCCACCGGCTTCGGCGCAGGCCGGCAGGTAGTCGGGGTGCTGGTTGTCGTATCCGGGCTGCCCCCAGCCGTCGAGGTGCATGTACAGCCGGTCGACGCCGGCCTTGCGCAACGCGCGCAGCTGGTCGGCGCGCCGGCCGAAGGTGACGAGCGCGTCGTTGCGTTCCGGATGCTCCGCATCGTACATGGACGAATCGGGTTGGACGTGCGTTTTGGCGCCGACGTGCATCCACATACAGCCGGGCAGCTGCCGTATGGAGGGGTTGCGCACGGCTTTTTCGGCGAGCGTGCGCAGCAGGCCGTGTTCGTCGGCCCAAGCGCGATAGGTTTTGGCCACGCCGGTGATGGTGGCGTGTTCGCCGGCGAGCAGCCGGTAGCGGACCGTGCGGCGATAATCCATGCGTCCCAGGCTGGGTTCGAACCAGGTGCCGATATGCGTGTGGGGGCCGTGCGCCGGATGGTCGATGACGTATCCGGCGTTGGCGGGCGTCTCGCAGATGGCCACGTATCCCGCCGCGTCGGGGTGCCCGAGGTCGCGGATCTGGGCGTGGAACGGCATGTAGCCGCCTTCGGTCCAGTAGCGCCCGTCGAACGGGATGGCGGACGTGGGCGTGGGCCAGTCGTTGGGGATCATGGTGCCTTGGCCGTGGGTGATGAGCGTGACCCAGTCGCCGTTCGGCTCGTCGAATGCGAACGGCGCGGGCCAGGTGACGCGGGTCACGTCCAGTGCGGCGTCGTTCAGCGGCACCCATTCGGCGATGATATCGCCGGTGGTCGATTCGATCCATACGTGGGTTTCGAAGGCGTAGTCGGTGCCGGCGAATCCCTCGTAGCGGACCGTCACCGCCTCTCCCGTGCCGGTGGTGCGGCGCTCGGCGGTGATGTGTTCGGCTTGGCAGAAGGGGATGGCGACCACCTGGCCCGCGATCCGCAATGCCGGTTGCGTCGCCTCGGATGTCCGCCAACGGTGTCCGTCGCGGACGATGGTCATCCGTGCGGTCGTCTCGTCGAGTTCGACGAGAGTGCCGGCGCAGTCGCATGCGATCATACCGGTTCCTTTCCTTGAAGTCCCGCGGGACACGATGCCGACGATGACGGGACCGCGGAGGGCCCGTCCGTCACGTCATGCGGCGGGACGTCCGCACCGCCGGATCCCGGAACGGTCAGTCGGTGAAGCCGGCGTCCCGGCGGATCTGTTCGCGCCGCCGCTTCTGCCGGACACCGATCCGGTAGGAGGCCACGGCGAAGGCGATGCCGACGATGACGAACAGCACGGCGGCCGGCCAGGCGCCGGCGACCGCCAGCCAGATACCGCCGAGGATGAAGAACACCGCGCAGAAGATATAGAATCCGCGGTGCGTCTTGCGTCCGTTGTTCATCATCGCCTCCCGATTGGATTGTCGCCCATCCAGTATATCGAGGGGCGGCGTTCGGCATCGCACGGTCCGGCCATCGGCGCACGCCGTGCGGCGACCCGCCGCCATCGCGACGCCTGTCAGTAGCCCGGTTGCCAGCAGTCCGCCGGCCCCGACCCGTACTGGCCCGCATAGCAGGACGACGACCCGTATCCGCCGTCATACCCGTCGGATCGCCCCGGACCCATCTGTTCCGGACGGCGGGCGCGCTCGTGCACCGTCCACGCCGGCACACGATACGGTCCTTCCGCGCTCCAGCCTTCCATATATGGTTCGAGCTGCTCGTCGGTCGGGTCGGGCACGGTGACGTCGAGCAGTTCGGGGTGCAGGCCCGGATCCTCCGCTTCGATGCGCCTGCGCAGCAGCGCGATCCGCTGCCCCACCTCGTCACGGTCGGCACCCGTGTAGCGATCCATCGCCCGTTCCAGCGCGGACAGGAATTCCCGGCGTTTCGCCATCGCCTGGTACTGTTCCGCCTGATGGTCGATAAGGGCTATCATCCGGTCGAAATCGTACCGCTGACGCGCACGCTCCTTGACGCCCTCCCATTCCTCACGTTGCTTGCGCTGCTTGCGCCGTCGGTCGAGCGCGGCGACGAATTCGTTGAGGACGGATGGGATCTTCTCTTCCAATGATGAAGTGGTCGTGTCCTTGGCCGTCCTGCGGCAGGAATCATCCCCGTCGGAGCGTATCGCCACCTGCAGCAGCCCGGTGCCCACGAATTCACGCGCCCGTTCCGCCAGCCACCGTGGACCGCGGGCGGCCTTGCCCACCATGGCGGGGTCCCGACGCGGCGCGTTCGGCGCGCATAGTTCCTGCACGCGCAGGAAATAGATCACGTCCTCCACCTTGAACACGATATGGGCCCACCGCACATCGTCGCCGTACTGCTCCGCCAGGTCGGCGTCGTGCGACGACGGGATTTCGAACCCGCGCTCCGCCGCCCCGCTTCCGATGAGCCTCAGCACCCCGGCCGCCCGTGGAACATGCGGTTCGGTCACGTACTGGTTGTCGGTGTCGGCCTTGAACCGCTCCACCCATGCCTCGATTGTTTCGTTCTGCGCCATGGCGCACCCCTTTCATGAACCGGTCGTTGCGCCGCACCCCCCAAGCGGCGTTGCCAGATAGCATGCCACAGTTCGCGGCAGCGCGCCACCGCATCATGGAAAAATGTGGACAAGTGGATGAATCGGCGGTTATGCACCGTGCACCGCCGGACGGTTCAACGCCTCACCCGCGCAATCGCCGGCACGGCCTTGCGGCCATGCCGGCGGCATCCGGGGTCACACGTCCAGACTCGGCGCAGGCAGTGCGGGACGTTCGTCGATGGACGGCAGATCGGCCGCGTTGGCCGCGTAGAACCGCTTGAGGTCGGCGGAGAACTTCCGCAGGCTCTCCTTGGCCGAATACAGCATGTGGCCGGCCGGATAGTAGGTGAACGCCACGTTGCCCCGCAGCGGCTTGGGCAGGCCCAGGTGGTCGATGTCGCACTCGGTCTGGAAAAATGGCGTGCACAGGTCGTACCAGCCGCTGCCGATCAGCACCTTCAACGTGGGCTGGTGCACGATCGCCGCCGCCAGGTCCGCCGTGACCGACGGGAACGGGATGATCTCGCCCTCGACGGACTTGGTGTGCGACGGCAGCCGGTGCCACCACATCCACCCCTTGCCCGGCTCGGTGGACTCCCAGTCGAAATCGGCGAACCCCCGGCGTTCGGGGACGCGGTCCCACCCCAGCTCGTCACGCAGATAGGCGTTGACCAGGCTGGAATACGCGGGATCGAGGTAGGCGTCGTCGACCACGAAGGTCTCGTCGTCGCTGACCGGATCGAGATCGTAGCCGGCGGCGCGGCCGTCGTACCGTCCCACGATCCGGCTCTGCTCGAGCAGCAGACGCTTGCGGAACCGGGTGTCGAGCACCCGCAGATCGGAGGCGAATACGTAGTCGACGTCCAGGCCGGTCAGTTCGGCGTACCGTTCCGCCACCCGGCGCTTCGATGCATCGTCCAGACGGGCGCCGGCGGCGAGCGCCAGGCGCAGCGGACCGTCGGCAAAGGCACGCGCCTGTGCCAGATGCTCCTCGAGCGTGAGATCCCGGCCGGCCTTGCCGTGGTAGTGCGCCACCGAGGCGTAGGTCGGGAAGTAGCCGACGTAGCATTGGTCGCTGGTGTCGAACACATGCGCATAGTCGAGGATGTTCGAGATGAGCACCAGACCGTTCAGGGACACGCCGTCCTGCTGGAGGCGGTACGAGAGCGCGGCGCCACGGGTGGTGCCATAGGATTCGCCGAGCACGTACTTGGGCGAGTTCCAACGGCGGTATTTGCTCAGGTAGGCTCGGATGAACGCGCTGAAGCCCTTGACGTCGCCGTCCACGCTCCACAGTTCGGGCTTGGCCTTGTCCAGGATGGTCGAGAAGCCGGCGCCGGCGGCGTCGATGAACACCAGGTCGCTGACCGGCAGCAGGGTCTCCGGGTTGTCGGCGAGCGTGTAGGGGGCGGCGGGCACGGGGTCCGTGTCGGTCACGTCGATGCGCTTGGGCGCGATGGACCCCAACAGCAGGAACGTGGAGCTGGAGCCCGGGCCGCCGTTGAAGATGAACGTCACGGGGCGGCTCGGGTCCACGGCACCCTGATCGTCCACGGCGTTGAACGCGGCGAAGAAGATGCTGGCGGCCGGTTTGGCCTTGGCGGTGTCGATGTCGATGGTGCCCAGCGTGGCGTCATAGCGCCACTCCCGCCCGTCCAGCGTGATGCTGTGGCGGGTGGTCTTCTCGTAAGGCTCGGGCAGATGCTCCTTGTCGGCGTTTGCGGCCTGTGTCTGCGTCGTGGTGGCGTCCTGATCGGTCATTGATCATCCTTTGCTCGGTGATGGACAGGATGTATCCCATGATACGGTTCGCACTACTTCGGGATTACCTCTTCCAAGTCCCGGCTTTCCGCCCCTGTCGGATTTGCATCCCGAAGTAGTGCGAACCTACAATGCTGATTCCATGAAGCAGCTGTACATCAAGCAGAAGATGTTCACGTTCGGCGGCGAGCAGTTCACCGTCACCGATGGGGCGCAGCGGCCCGTATACACGGTGGAGGGCAGTTTCCTGCAGATCCCCAAGTCGTTCTCGATCAGGGACGTGAACGGGTTCGAGGTGGCCCGCGTAGAGAAGAAGACGTTCAGCTGGCTGCCGCATTTCAGCGTGTTCATGGGTGACGCCGAAGTGGCCGCCATCGACCAGGAGTTCTCCTTCTTCCGACCCCGGTACCGCATCGACGCGCAGGGGCTGGCGATCGAGGGCGACTGGTGGGATATGAACTTCACCGTGTCCCGCAACGGCGTGCAGGTGGCGGCGATCACGCAACGCTGGCTGAGCTGGGGAGACTCCTACGAGGTCACGATTGTCGAGGATGCGTTGGAAACGCTGATCGTCGCCCTGGTGGTGGCCATCGACAAGGTCAAGGCCGATCGGGATTCCTCGTCCGCCTCGTCCGCGGCTTCATCCGTGGCCTGAATGGCTCGGAGGCATGCATCTCCTCCACGGGGGGGGCGGAACAAGCCCGATACGTATCATGCCCATCCGGAGCGTGTTCCCGGATGGGCATGATGCATATCGGAGCGGTCAGATCAGTCCTTGACGATGGTCTTGCCGGCGGTGGGTCCCGGGGTCAGGTCCTGGATTTCGGTGACCTCCAGCACCGGCACGCAGGTCGGGATCTTGGTGCCCCGTTCCTGGGCGACCTTGACCTGGGCGTCGTAGATCTCGCCCTCGGTGTGCAGGGTCACGGTGCCGCGGAACCGGTAGCCCTTCTTCTCGGCCAGATTGGCGACGGCGATGACCAGCGGGCTGCCGTCCAGCAGGTTGCGGTACATCTGTCCGGCGGTGCGCTCGTGGTAGGCGATGTGATTGTCGTCGATCACGTACGTCGACATCTTGGGACCCAGATCGGGTTCGCCGTCCTTGCTAACGGTGGCGACCCAGGCGAGGTTGTTCTCGATGAAGGTCTTCATCTCTTCGGTGAGCATGGCCATGGCATCCGTCCTTTCGAAAAACGCGGTGCTTCCAGAGTACTTCACCCCGGTCGTGTTCGCCATGCGAACAGCCGGCGGTGTGGCCAAGCTCACGTTCGTCCGATCAGATGAAGTCGTAGGGCATGCGGTGCGCGGCGATCCAGAACACGATGAGCGCGAGCGTGAACCATCCCATCCAAGCCTGTCCGGCGCCGGCGAACCAGTGGGCCACAACGGCGAGCACGCCGAAGCGGACCAGAAAGAACGCGGCGCGGCGGAACCCGGTTCTGGGTTTCGTCTCCACGCTCATGCGCACGAATCCGGAGCCCAGCGTGCGCCCGTGCCGTGCGGCGGGAATGAGCAGTTCCATCACCGCATAGCAGCCGAGGAACATCACGCCGCCCATCGTGAACGTCAGCGGACGGGATCCGGTGACGTTCACTTCGATGAGGTAGATGAGCGAGGTCAACGGCACGTAGAGCACCAGCGTCCACGCGTAGTCGATGCAGAACGCCACCGACCGGCGCAGGAATCCGGGTTGCGTGGTGATGACGTCGTCGTCCACCGCGCGCGTGGGGATCAGATGGTTGGCGATGATGGCGACGACAAGGCCGAGCAGGCCGCCCGACGTGTTCCAGATCAGGTCGTCCACGTCGAACAGACGGTAGGCACAGGGGTATAGGCCGAAGATTCCGGTCAGCTGGGAGGTTTCGATCAGCAGGGAGGTCAGGAAGCACAGCGGCAGGGCGAACCGCAGCCGCATGCGCACGAACCGTCCGAGGATGAATCCCAACGGCATGAAGAAGACCACGTTGAACAGGATCTGCAGCAAGGCGTCCAGTCCGCCGTACTGCAGGTCGCCGACGAACCGCCACACGTCCAGCTGAGGCGTCACATGATGGGCGGCGCAGTAGCGTTCCGGATCCTCGGGCAGCGGATACAGGGTGAAGCAGGCCAGCGACAACAGATACAGCACCGACCCGTAGGAGGCGAGCACCGAGGTGAACCTGATGCGGTTCTCGCGATGGTACAGATACGCCAGCACGGGCAGCGTCAGCAGCGCCGACATGAACGGCCACAGGATCACCGCGAGGATGAACGGCTGGCTGAACCCGCCGATGAACGCCATCATGATAGATTCGTCTCCCTGTCTTCGGTCCGGCGTACACCTTCCGACACGCGTACGCCGTCGTTGATTCTACGGTACGCCGCGCCGTACGAGCGCGCAGTCGGCCCTGGGGCGTATTCGAAAGCGCCGCGAACGGGGATATCGGCCGACGGGATGAGACTCCCCCGTCTATGGCGATCAGGGCAGCGTCATACGGTATTCCGCCACAATGGTGCGGTTCCAGTCCTCCGGTGTACGGCAGGTCTTGCCGAGCTCGTCGATCAGGCCGTGGAACTCCTGGAATTCGGGGATGCTCCAGGAGTCCACATCGATATGCGGCATGACACGGCGACGGAACCCCTCGTAGGATTGCGGCAAGTCGGTCACGCCCAGCGTTTCGAACATGCGCCGGGCGTAGCGGTCGGCGATGAACGCCGGACGATCGAACACGTACAGCAGCAGATCATCGGCGGTCTCGCCGCCCACACCACGGATGGCCAGCAGCTCCCGGCGCAGCGCGTCGTCGTCGAGTTCCCGCACAAGGGAGGGGATGTCGCCGTCGCCTTTCCACTCCCCCAGGTCCAGGAACCACTGGCAGAACGCACGCAGATACGTGGCCTTCAGCCGGTAGTATCCAGTCGGGCGAATCATCGCCCACAGCGTTTCGTCCGGCATGTCGACGATCGAGCGGGCGTCCAGCACGTCGGCCGCCTTCATCCGGCCGAGCGCCATCTCCACATTGTCCCAGGCGGTGTTCTGGGTCAGGATCGCGCCGATGGCGATCTCGAACCGTGAATCGGCCGGCCACCAGTGTGTGGGGCCCATGCGGTCCAGCAGCAGTTCGTACAGGCCGCGCACATCAATCCGCCGGCGATCATCCACGATTCCACCTCCAGCCTTCACATGCCCACTGAAGCAATGCGCGACATACTACCATGCTGCATTCCATACGCATCTGTGCCGGCCCTGCAACCCGCTCATGCGACAACACGCGCACTAGCCAACCACGTAATCGCCGTGTTGTCGCACGCTTGCGACAACACGCACGCCAGACAACCACTCAAACGCCGTGTTGTCGCACCCTTGCGACAACACGCACACGTGATTATGGTGATAAGCCAATGGATTGTAACGGTAGTAATCCGATAACAAGAGGGAATCTTCATGACCGTGTTGGAAACGGAACGACTGATATTGAGGCCTTGGAGGGTGGGCGACACCGCGGACGCGCAGGCGCTGTTCACCTATGCCAGCAACCCGAATGTAGGGCCCGCCGCGAGCTGGCGGCCGCACACGAGCGTTGAAGAGAGCGCCGAGATTATCCGCACGGTGCTGAATGCGCCGGAGACCTACGCCGTCGTACTCAAGCGGACCGACGAACCCATCGGCAGCATCGGATTGCATCAGCAGCCGTCCGAGTCCGTCATCAACACACCGGGATACCAGCCCTCGGACATGGAAATCGGATACTGGATCGGCGAACCGTATTGGGGACAGGGTCTCATTCCGGAGGCGGCGCGTGCGCTGCTGCGCCACGGGTTCGAGGACCTGGGCCTACAGGCGATCTGGGGCACGCACAATGTGGAGAACACGAAATCCTCCCGCGTGATGGACAAACTCGGCCTGCGGCTCATCCGCATCGAACCGCATGTGCGAAGGGAACTGCTGGGCGACGTCTGGCGCGACCAAGCCATCCGCCGCATCACCCGCGAGGAGTGGGAAGCCAAGGTCGCAAACGCGCAATAATCCAACGGCGCAACCGGCCATGGATGTTCAGTTCGCTCCCGGATCGCATCCGAATCCGCCATCCACGACCGAGCAAGCTTTACCGACCGTTGACAACGTCAACAATTTTGATATTATTGACATTGTCAGCAATTTCGCTGGCAACGACGATGGAAGGTTGTCCCATACAGGATAAACGCATCGCACCGCTCCTCGAACAGCTCGAGGAACAGGGATGGCGCATCAAACCCATGAAAAAGGGATGGATGTGTTACCCGCCCGACACAACGAAACAGGCAGTAGCCATACACAAGACACCTTCGGATGCCAGATGGTACGACAACTGCATGAAGTACCTGCGTCGCGGAGGTTTTCTCGGGTGAGCGGTGGGCCCGCGAAGTCGACCTCGATCGTCGCGGGCCATTCCATCGTCTACGGTTTGCAGGAGGTGGCGCATGACTGGGAGAGACTGGCAGGTGACGGTCGATTTCACAACAAGCATCCCCATTGAAGAGGAAACCTTATTTGACCTCATCGAAGAATTCGCGGAACATGGCGCATCAGCCGCATTGAACCCGGATGGCATGGGGGGCAGCCTGACCATAAGCGTCACAGCAGCCTCCGCCATGGAAGCGATATCCGTAGCACTCGTCATGTTCTCCGACGCGTCAACATTGAACAGTGCAGACATATCCGGCATCAATGTAATCGAGCAGGACAAGGCTCGCCTGCTCAACCGCGAACCCCTGTTCCCCAAGGTTGTCGGATATGCCGAAATTGCACGCATGACCGGAGTGTCGCGACAGCGTGCGGCGATGTTTCCCAAGATCGCAACATTCCCCAAGCCCGTTATTGAGACCTCCCAGGGGCCGCTATATTCGGAGCACGCAGTCGCCGCATGGGCCGCCAAGCGCGGGGCGAAAGCGGGAAGACCCAAAACGGCCGAAGTCCCCCCGACCCGTGGAGCGTAAAGCCAAACGGCATGATCCACACGCCCACTCCGAACAAGCATGGCAACTCGTGACCGACGGCTGCATTTTGGTCGTCGAGCACCGAATAACCCACCACCGGACACGCAATCTGGCCCATACCCTGGGAAACGCTCGGAAACGTTGGAATACCGGGGTTTTCAGGCAACGAAAAAGGGTCCCGGGCGATGCCCGGAACCCTTAAGATGTGGAGCTAAGGGGATTCGAACCCCTGACCCTCTCCATGCCATGGAGATGCGCTACCAGCTGCGCCATAGCCCCGTATTCAATTGTGAGAAGCCTTGCGGCTTTCGTGGAGCTAAGGGGATTCGAACCCCTGACCCTCTCCATGCCATGGAGATGCGCTACCAGCTGCGCCATAGCCCCGTGTTCAGTTCTTGCGCTCTCGAAGAGCCTTAGATACATTACAACACCGTCGCGGATTCAGCAAACCGGCGTGTCGAACCCGTGAACCGCGCACGACCTGCAGGTTACGCGGTGCGCCCCTGACCGTCTGGTCTACGAGGTTCACGGCTGCGCATCGCCCGTCTGTGCGCCCGTCGTTGCCCCGGTCGTTCCCGAATCGGCCGCGTGCGAACCGTCCTCCGTCGCACCCGTTCCGTTTGTACCCGTTCCGTTCGCTCCGCCCAAGTCGGTCGACGCGTCCGAAGACGGGTCGCCACCGTCATCGGTGCCGCCGCCGGCGTTGTCGCCGGATGCCGCGCCGTCGCTTCCGCCGGTCGCATCCGACGTGTCGGCCTTGTCGCCTACTCCCCCGTTTGATGTGCCGCCCTGCGTCTCGCCGGCCACGCCGGATTGCTCATCGTCCTGCACGTCGGGCGAGGACACGCTCCCATCCGAACCAGCATCATCGGTCGTGTCGCCTTCCACGGCGGCGCCATCGGAGGGATCCTTGCCGTCCGTGCCGTCATGCCCGGGCGCCGGCCGTTGCTCCACATGCGACGAGTCGACCCAGTCGCGCACCACGCTGTCCGTCCCCTGCCCCTGGGTCACCGCCAGGATGATGCCCGCAGTCACACCGACCGCAGCCAGGGCGCTGAGCACGGCGACGGCGATCGCCGCACGTCCGCCGCCGGTTTGCCGTCCGGACGACCGAGCCCCACCGGCATGGGCCGCAGTGACGCGCCCCGATTCGCCCGACCGCACGCCCGATCGCACGCCCGTCCGGATGTTCGCCGAGCTTGTGCCGCGCACCGTCCGCCCCACGGTTCCCTGGTCCGCCGACGACACCGGCAGCACGCGCGTGGCTTCGCGCGATTCGCCGCATGCGGGCATCACGGCCGTCATCGACACGGTTTGCGCACCCGTACCGGTCGCATCCCCCTCGGTGGCCTCGTCTCCGCCGACACCGCCGGGATTGCGGAACGGCGCGACGTTCTGCAGTTTCTCGGACGAGGCCTTGACCACGTTCTGATAGATCTGCGATACCACCGCGGAGACCACCGAACCGACGGCGACGCCGATGACCGATCCCGCGATGCCGATCTTCGCGGATAACAGGAACGAGGCGACGGCGGCCAGCGCCCCCGCGCTGAGCTGTGTGACGGACAATCCCTTGAAGAAGTTTCTCACGGCTTCCGACCGTAGCCACGTTCCTTGCCGATACGCTGGACTTACGCTGAAAGCATCCGAATTTTCACCATACCGTCGCAACGCCCATACCCATACCGAGGTCCGGCCGCCCGCGGCGCCGCCGGTTGTGTCGGAGACGTGACGGATGCCGAAGCCCCACGGAGCCACACCATGGCGCGGTGTAGATTCGAGGCAGGAACTGCACGTGGAATAGGGGGATATACGATGCACCATGGTTCATTCACGCCGCCGCGCCGCCGTACCGGACGCCGGATCGCGCTGCTGGTCACCGCGATCGCCGCGGCTGCGGCGATTATCGCCGGAACCGTCGGGTATCTGGCATCATCCGGCGTCATCACGCCACCGTCCGGCACCGTGGACGCCGCGGAAGAGTCGATGCGGGAACGTTACCCGATGACGCCGAGCCCCGTGGATTTCGACGGCGACGGCGTGGACGACTACACGGATATCCTCAACGGTGCCCGCAAGGACGCCGAGGCCGCCCCGACCTACGATGACGGGTATTACCAGGGCGGCTACCCGCCTGCGGACCGGGGCGCCTGCACCGATGTGGTCTGGCGCGCGTTCGCCGAGGCCGGATACGATCTCAAGGCGATGGTGGACGCCGACATCGCCGCCCATCCCGCCGACTATGCGGACGTCTCGCCCTCACCCGATCCGAACATCGACTTCCGCCGCACCGGCGTGCTCGACGTGTTCTTCTCGAAATACGGGCAATCGCTGACCACCGAAACCGCCGACGTGGCCGCCTGGCAGGGCGGGGACATCGTGGTGTTCGAGTACACCCGTCATATCGGCGTGGTCTCGGACCTACGGGACAAGGACGGACTGCCGTTCATCATCCACAACATGGGCCAGCGGCAACGCGAGAACGACTACCTGACGTTCCGCAAGCACATGAGCGTGACCGGCCACTACCGTTTCGACGCCTCGCAGGTCCCGCAGGACGTATTGCGGCCGTGGAACGGCTAGGCGCACCCCACGCGCCTTCCCCGTCGGTTCACGTACCTGCAGAACGTCGGATGCCCTGGAATCACCTGTGATTCCGGGGCATCCGACGATTCCGTGCGTCGCTCAGCCGAGCGGCGGGTTCTCCCACAGCGGCGTATCGGCGATGGAGGGCCCATGGTTGTATTCCATCAGACGCCACCGCATGCCGCCGTCGCTCAGATCCAACGGCAGCAGCCGCACCCAATGCGCGTTGCGCATCGACAACACGCTGGCGAAATCGGGGTACGCCTCGCTGATGCCGAGCAGCGTCTGCAGCGTCTGCGAGATCCACGCCCCGTGCGAGAACACGAACAGGTCGGTGTGTTCGTCGCCCTGTGCGGCCCACTCGGTAATCGCCTCGACGCCGCGACGGCCCACGGCCTCCTTCGGTTCGGCGCCGTATTTCATCTCGCCGCCGCGGAATTCGGCCCACGACCGGTAATCCTCCGGATAGCGTTCGGCGAGCTCGTCCACGGCCACGCCGTCCCATTCGCCGAAGCTGCGCTCGCGCACGCGCGGATCCAACCGCACGTCCAATCCCAGCGGATCGGCGAAGGCGTGCGCGGTGGCGGCGGCACGGCCCAGATCGGAGGCGACGACGATGCGGTTCGTTACATCGGGACGACGCTCCACGTACAGTTCACGCAGCGTCTCGCCGGTGCGTTCGACCTGCCAGCGGCCGACCTCGTCGAGCGGGATGTCGACCTGCCCCTGCAGACGGTGCGCCGCGTTGTACGAGGTGCGGCCGTGACGGACGAGGAAGACGGAACGGACGTGCTGGCTCATGACTCCTCCGGATGTTCAAGCTGCAGGTCGACGGTCGGCTGATCGCGCCACAGGCGTTCGAGCCCGTAGTAGTCGCGCGACTCCTGATGCATGATGTGGATGACGAAGTCGCCGTAGTCGAGCAGAATCCACTGCCCCTCGGTCAGGCCTTCGCGCGAACGCGCCGAACGCTTGGTCTTGAGGTACAGGTCCTTCTCCACTTCCTCGGCGATGGCGAGCACCTGGCGTTCGTTCGAGGCTGAGGCGATCATCATCACCTCGGTGAAGGCGAGCAGGTCGGTCACGTCGAAGGCCACGATGTCCGAGGCCTTGAGCCGGTCGGCGGCCGTGGCGGCGATGCGGATCGCGTCGATGGTGGTGTGCGCTGCGGTCATCGGCTCAGCGCTCCCAAGCGGGCTTCCAGCCCTCGACCACATGCTGCGTGTTCTCGGAGTAGACCATCGCGTCGTCCGGCACGGTGTGGCGGATGACGGAACCGGCGCCGGAGGTCACGTTGTCGCCGACCTCGACGGGGGCCACGAACAGATTGCCCGCGCCGATGTGCACGTTGGAGCCGACCTTGGTGCGGTGCTTGTGCACGCCGTCGTAGTTGGCGGTGATCGTGCCGCCGCCGATGTTCGTGTGCTCGCCGAGTTCGGCGTCGCCCACGTAGCTCAGGTGCGGCACCTTGGTGCCGTCGCCGATGTGCGCGTTCTTCATCTCCACGAACGCGCCGGCCTTGGACCCCACACCCAGGTCGTTGCCGGGGCGCAGATAGGTCCACGGCCCGATAGTGGCCTCCGCGCCGATATGCGTGCCCTGGATGCGGGAGCGTTCGACGGTGGCGCCCTCGTCGACGACCGCGTCGATCAGCGTGGTGTACGGGCCGACGACCGCGCCCTCGCCGATGACCGTATGCCCCTGCAGGAATGAGCCGGGCAGGATGGTGGCGTCGCGGGCGATTTCGACATCGTCCTCGATCCACGTGGTCTCCGGGTCGAGGATGGTCACGCCCTCGCGCATCCAGCGTTCGCAGACGCGACGGTTGTACGCCTTGGACAGCGCGGCGAGCTGCACGCGGTCGTTGACGCCTTCCACGCTCAGCGGGTCGGGCGCGGCGAACGCGCCGACCTTGCCGTCGGCCTTGGCCATCTCCAACGCGTCGGTCAGGTAGAACTCGCCCTGCGCGTTATCCGACTTGAGTCCGGCGATGGACTTGGCCAGCACGGCGGCGTCGAACACGTAGACGGAGGTGTTGACCTCCTTGACGGCGAGTTCGCTGCTGTTGGCGTCCTTCTGTTCCACGATGCGCAGCACGTTGCCGTCGCTGTCGCGGATGATGCGCCCGTATCCGGTCGGGTCGTCGAGGATGGTGGTCAGCACGGTGGCGCCATTGCCGCTGGTTTCGTGGAAGGCGAGCAGGTCGCGCAGGGTGCCCGCGTCGAGCAGCGGCATATCGGAGGCCGCGATGAGCACGGGGCCGTCGAGCTCGCCGCGTTCGGCCAGCTGGGTCATCGCGCATTGCACGGCGCGGCCGGTGCCGGGGATGTCGTCCTGGTTGACGATTTCGACATGCTCGTCGTACGAGCGCGCCGCCGCGGCCACACGCTCGGCCTGATAGTGCACGACGACGGCGAGTGTGGACGGCGACTGTGCGGCCACGGAAGCCATGACACGCTCGAGGAAGGTCTTGCCGGCAAAGGTGTGCAGCACCTTCGGGGTGTTCGAACGCATGCGGGTGCCCTCGCCGGCGGCGAGGATGATGGCGGCGGATAATGCCATGGTATGCTCCATTCCCTCGTGGATTCGCCTGAGGCGACGGCCGCGAGGGCCACCGCCCCGGCAACAAGCTCCCCCACCTGGACTCGAACCAAGACAAAGGGTTCCAAAGACCCGTGTGCTGCCATTACACCATGGGGGAACGGCGGAACGAATCCCGCCAAGTGTTCATTATGCCATACGGCTGGACCACGTCAACCGATTCCGCGGGTTGCCCCGTGGTTCCGGGGGCCACGCGGCACGGTCCGGCGCATGCCGTCAGGCGAACAGGAAGCCCTGCCCGTGATGCTCGGGATACGTGTCGAACAGTTCGGCGACCGAGCCGTCCTCGAACACGGCGCGGATGGCGCTGGCCAGCAGCGGCGCGATCGACAGCACGGTCAGGCCGTCCCAACGCTTCTCCTCCGGGATCGGCACCGTGTCGGTCAGCACGACCTCGCGCGCGCCGCAGTCCCGGAGCCGTTCCACGGCCGGGCCGGACAGCACGCCGTGCGTGGCGACGACGGTCACGGACTTGGCGCCCGACTCGCGCAGCACCTTGCAGGCGCCCGCGATGGTGCCGGCGGTGTCGATCAGGTCGTCGACGAGCACGCAATCCTTGCCTTCGACGTCACCGACCACGCGGTTGGCGACGGCGCGGTTCGGACGGGTGATGTCGCGCGTCTTGTGCACGAAGGCCAGCGGACCGCCGCCCAGGCGCTGCGCCCACTGCTCGGCCACGCGGATGCGGCCGGCGTCCGGGGAGACGACAGTGACGTTGTCCAGCTGGTTGAGGAAACGGTCACGGATGTAGTCGACCAGCACCGGCATCGCGATCAGATGGTCGACCGGACCGTCGAAGAAGCCCTGCGACTGCGCGGCGTGCAGGTCGACCGACATGATGCGGTCGGCGCCGGCGGTCTTCAGCAGGTCGAACATCAGACGGCAGGAGATCGGCTCGCGCCCGCGGTGCTTCTTGTCCTGACGCGAATAGCCGAGCAGCGGGCAGACCGCCGTGATGGAACGCGCGGAGGCGCGCTTCAGCGCGTCGATCATGATGAGCTGCTCCATGATCGACTTGTTGATCGGATTGGCATGGCTCTGCAGGACGAAGACGTCCGCGCCGCGCACTGATTCGGTGTAGCGCACGTACATCTCGCCGTTGGCGAAGTCGTAGGCGGTGGTCTCCAGGACATCGATGCCGAGCTGCTCGGCCACGTCGACGGCCAGCTTGGGGTGGGTACGCCCCGTGACGAGAATGAGGTTCTTATCGGGCTTGCCTGCAAGGATTGCGCTCACCATGTCTCCAAACGTGCGTTTCGCTGAAGTGGACTGAACCTTAGTCTAACCATGTGCGCCGACGTGCGACACGGCCGGACGACGCCGACCGCACTTCGATTGGTATCGTTCACATCGGCGGAATCCCGCCCTTAGTGTTCCGACCTCCGCCGGTACAGGCCGTGCTTGCCGATGTACTGGACCACGCCGTCGGGCACCAGGTACCAGACCGGTTCGTCGTGCGCGGCGCGGCGGCGCACGTCCGTGGACGAGATCGACAGCGCGGGAATCTCCAACGTGTCGACCTTGCCTTCGGGCAGATGCGCGCCCTCGGCGCCGGAGTATCCGGGCCGGGTCACCGCCACGAAGTGCGCGAGGTCCCACATCAGTTCGGCGTCCTTCCATTGCATGATCTCGGCCACGGCGTCCGCGCCGGTGATGAAGAACAGCTCCGCATCGGGATGCTGGGCGCGGATGTCACGCAACGTGTCGATGGTGTAGGTGATGCCGGGGCGGTCGATGTCCACGCGGGAGACCGTGAACTTCGGGTTCGACGCCGTGGCGATCACCGTCATCAGGTACCGGTCCTCGGCGTTGGTCACGCGTTTGTCGAGCTTGAACACCGGACGGCCGGTCGGCACGAAGATCACCTCGTCCAGGTCGTAGACCCAGGACACCTCCGAGGCCGCCACCAGATGCCCGTTGTGAATCGGGTCGAAGGTGCCGCCCATGATGCCGATGCGCGGTCGGCTGTGCCAGTTGCCGCGGGCCGACAGCTTGCCCTTGCCGGGCGCGTGCACGCTCTGTGCCGTGTCCGCGGGCAGCAGGTCGGACATCCGACGTTCCGACTCCCCCATCGCCTCTGCATCCGCTACCAGCGTCATACGACGTCGCCCCCCTCGGCATCGGCCTGCCGGCCGTCGGCCTCGCGCGTCTCGCGTTCGACCCCGTCGACGGTGGCGATGCCGCTGTTCGCGTCGATGCGGTCCATATCCTCATCCCACTCGTCCTGCACGACCTGCCGGATCTCCGCGAACGTCGGCAACGGGAAGTCGGGCTGGTATAGTCCGCGGATCACGGCGACGCATGCGGTGACCTTGACCAGCGTATCGGTCATGCCGTCGATGTCGCCGTCGCGCTCCTGCCTGCGGAACGCCAGGATATGCCGCTCCATCAGCGACATCTGGGTCTTGACCTCCGCCAGCTGGCGTTCGTCGAGGTCGACGACCTCCCGCGAGTCGTTTTCGGGCCATCCGATCAGCACCGCATCCGCGTATTCGAGCGAGGCGCGCTGCCCCGCCGTGGCGATGCCGTCCTCGATCTGCACGAGGAACACATACCGCACCAGGCTCAGTCGTTCCGAGGCGATGCGCAGATCGAGGCGTGGGTCGCCCAGATCGGCGTCCCAGGGGTTCATCGTCTCGTTGTTGTCCGGCCGTTCGTCGCTCATGCCCGCACCTGTCCCGTTCCGTATCCGATCCATTTGGTCGTGGTCATCTCCCGCAGACCCATCGGGCCGCGGGCGTGCATCTTCTGCGTGGAGATGCCCAGTTCGGCGCCGAAGCCGAACACGCCGCCGTCGGTGAAGCGCGTGGAGGCGTTGACCATCACCACTGCCGAGTCTATACGCTGGGTGAACGTTTCCGCCACCGTGTAGTCCTCGGTGATGATCGATTCGGTGTGTCCGGTGGAGTGCGCGTTGATGTGCGCGATCGCCTCGTCGCACGAGTCGACCACCTTGACGCCGATCTTCAACGCCAGGTATTCGGTGTCCCAATCCTCCGCATCGGCATGGGACAGATCCAGGTTGCCGATATGCGCCTGGTCGATGATCCGGTAGGCGGTCTCGTCGGCGCGGATCGCCACCTGCGCGTTGGCGAGCGCCTGCGCCGCCACAGGCAGGAATCCCTCCGCCACGTCGCGGTGGACGAGCAGCTTCTCCGCGGCGTTGCACACGCCCACGCGCTGCGTCTTGGCGTTGAGCAGGATCGGGATGGCCTTCTCCAGGTCGGCGCTGCGGTCGACGTAGATGTGCACGTTGCCGGCGCCGGTTTCGATGACCGGCACCTTGGAGTTGCGTACGACGGTCTGGATGAGTCCTGCACCGCCGCGCGGCACCAGCACGTCGATGTGGCCGCGGGCCTCCATCATGGCCGCCGCCCCCTCGCGTCCGTGGTCGTCGACGGTGGCGACCAGGGCAGGGTCGAAGCCGTGGGCCTCCAGCGTGGCGCGGATGACGCGCAGCGTGGCCGCGTTGGTGCGCTCCGCGGCGTGGCCGCCGCGCAGGATGGCGGCGTTGCCGGATTTCAGGCACAGGCTGGCCACGTCCACGGTCACGTTCGGCCGCGCCTCGTAGATCATGCCGATGACGCCCAACGGCACGCGGACCTGGTTGAGGCGCAGGCCGTTCGGCAGGGTGCTGCCGCGCACGATCTCGCCGATGGGGTCGGGCAGCCCGGCCACGTGGCGCACGCCTTGGGCGGATTGGCGGACACGTTCGGCGTCGAAGAGCAGGCGGTCGAGCTTGCCGTCGTCCATGCCGTCGGCGCGGGCGCGATCCATGTCCTCGGCGTTGGCCTCGGCTATGGCGTCCGCTTGGGCGTCCAGGGCGTCGGCGATGGCCAGTAGCAGCATGTTCCTGGTGTCGCCGGTGGCGCGGGCGAGGGCCTGCTGCGCGGCGGCGGCCGCATCGGCCCGGGCGCAGACGGATTCGAAGACTGCGGGGTTCGTCATACACCTTAGGGTATCGCACGCCTGGGGGTTCGGATTCGTTGTTCCGGGATATGGGCGGCGTGGTGCGCCGCTGCCCATGCTCGAGGATAGACTGGGGAGCGTTTGGTCCATCACCGATTCGCGGAGGAGACAACGTGACCACGTTCCACAGCACGCGCAGCACCACCGATTCGCTCACCGCCAAGCAGGCGATCCGTCAGGGCATCGCCGACGACGGCGGCCTGTTCGTCACCGATTCGCTGGGTGAGACCCAGGTCGACGTGGCCGCGCTGGTCGGCAAGTCGTATCAGGACATCGCCGTGACGGTGCTGGGGGCGCTGCTGCCCGATTTCACCGAGGCGGAGCTGCGCGAATGCGTCGAGGCCGCGTACGGCCCGCAGTGGTCCGATGCGGCGATCACCCCGTTGAAGCCGCTGGGTGAGGATTGGATCCTGGAACTGTTCAACGGGCCGACCTCCGCGTTCAAGGATGTGGCGCTGCAGATCCTGCCGCGGTTCATGGCGCGCACCACGCCGGCCGATGGGGACGCCGACGAGAAGATCATGATCGTGACCGCCACCTCCGGGGATACCGGCAAGGCCGCGCTGGCCGGGTTCGCCGACGCCCCGGGCACCGGGATCACCGTGTTCTACCCGCAGGGCAAGGTCAGCCAGGTGCAGGAGTTGCAGATGACCACGCAGGCCGGTTCGAACGTGACCGTGTGCGCGGTGGAGGGCAATTTCGACGACGCACAATCCGCGGTCAAGCGGATCTTCGGCGACCGCGACCTGGCCGCCCGTCTGGCGGCGGACGCGCATGTGCGCCTGTCGTCGGCGAACTCGATCAACGTGGGCCGTCTGGTGCCGCAGGTCGTGTACTACTTCTCCGCCTACGTGCAGCTGGTGGAACGCGAGGCGATCACGCTGGGCGACGAGGTGGAGTTCTGCGTGCCGACCGGCAACTTCGGCGACATTCTGGCCGGCTACTATGCCAAGCTGCTGGGCCTGCCGGTCAAGCACCTGATCGTGGCCTCGGACAGGAACAACGTGCTCTTCGAGTTCCTGACCACCGGCACCTACAACCGTCAGCGCCCGTTCTTCCAGACCATCTCCCCCTCGATGGACATCCTGATCTCCTCGAACCTGGAGCGCATGCTGTACTACATGTCCGACAAGGACACGCGTCTGATCGCCATGCTGATGAACGATCTGAACCAGTGGGGCGCCTATGAGATCCCGGACGAGATGCTGGCGCGCATCCGCCATATCTTCGGCTGCGGCTGGGCGGACGAGAATCAGGTGCGCGAATCCATCCGCGACTGCTGGGAGAGGAACCGCTACGTAATCGACCCGCATACGGCGTGCGGCTACTTCGTGCTGCGGCAGATGCCGCGCGACCCGTCCGTGCCGCGCGTGCTGCTGAGCACCGCCAGCCCGTACAAGTTCCCGCGCGTGGTCAACGAGTCGCTCGGGTTCGACGCGACCGGCACCGATTTCGAGTGCATGGACGTGCTCGCCCATGAGACCGGGACGACGGCCCCCGCCGCGCTGCGCGGTCTGGAGACCGCCGGGGTGCGCTTCGACGAGGTCACCGCGATCGACGGCATGGCCGGCGTGGTCGAGCGCGCCGCGCGCACGCTCTGACCGCTTAGTCCCTGCACCAATACCACCCACAACACGCCCGGCCTCTCCGGACCCTGACACTTTTCGGCCACATCCTCAATCAACAAAACGTTGAAATTCCAACGATTCTGTTGATTGGATCACGGTCACAAAGTGTCAGGGTCCGGAGAGGCCGGGCGTGTATCGGCGTGTGGCTGCCGCCGCATCAGCGCGGTTCGGGGTTTACAGTTCCTTGCGCAGCCAGATATGGCGGGAGACGGCGTAGGAGACGGCGATCGCCGCAGCGCAGCCGATGACGCCGATCAGGCCCCACAGCCATCCGGGCATGGCGAGCGCGGTGGTGAGCGCGGCGTGCAGCGCCTCGTCCGGCATCAGCATGATCGCCACCGCCACGCAACCGGAGACCATGAACACGGCCGACCAGAACCAGTTGGACGCCTTGGTGAACTCCAACGCGTAGTAGAACGGCATCTCGAGCGCGACGATCACGACGAACGCCGCCGCCGAGCAGCCGATCACCGGTATCAACGGCACGGCCGACATCGGCACGGCGTCGGGATTCCAAGAGACCTGTCCACGGATCGCCTCGATCAGCATCAGCGTGCCGGCCTGCACGATCAGTTCGACGACGCAGGCCAAGCCGAGCACGCCGGCCATCAGATATCGGGCGGCGACTTGACGCGGCCGGACGACCGGCAGTAGCGCGCTCAGCCGACCGGACTGCGCTCCGTTGGTGTTGACGAACAGCCCCGCCACGCACAGCGCCCAGAATCCGGTCGTCATCACCGTGCCCAGGGCCAGCGCGCCGACCGGGCCGATCAGCAGACCGAACAGCGGGAACAACAACGGAATCAGGTACGCGATCAGACTCAGGTCGGGACCGGAGTCGGAGAGTGTCTCCAGATCGAGCCGCATCGCCCGCAGCGTCGGGGATGTCGCACGCATCATGATCAGAGCTCCTTCCCACGATAGGTCCGGATGGCCACCGGCAACGAGATCGCGACGACGAGCGCCAGCGACCCGAGGCCAAGACCGACGCCGACCGCCGGGGTAGCCAGTGCGTCGACGCACCACTGCGCCATCATGTCGAGGGTCGGTTCCGGAACCAGCGTCAGCACGGCCATCAGGACCGCGAACACCACGAGGAACAGTCCGCAGAACGCCATCGTCGCCTTCCTGACGTTGGTCCATCGGTACAGCATGGGGAACATCACGAGCTGGAGGGCCAGATACCCCCAGACGCAGCCCGGCAGCGCCGCGGACAGCATGGCGGGCATCCGGGACAGGTCCCCGTACGAGATCAGGACGTTCAGTCCCAGCGCGACGGCGATTTCGGCCGACATCAGCGCCGCGAAGACCGGCAGGGTCAGATACCGTCCGACGACCTGGTGGGCTCGGCCCACGGGGATCATGCCGTTCATGCGACGGTGCCCCTCCTGCCATTCGTAGGTGAAGGCGGTCATCGGCAGGATCGAGCAGACGCCGAAGGTGCTGCCGACCACGCCGCCGGTGCCGAAGTCGGCGCTTGAGCCTTTGGACGCCAGGCTGAAGATGACGGCGAACAGGATGGGGATGAGCAACGGTACGAGGTTGCCGCCCGACAGGACGCCGATGCGCGCCATGTCGAGCCGGAAGGATGACAGGACCGCACGCATGACGATCACACCTCCTCCGGCGAGGGCCGTCCGACGTTGGTCAAGCGGATGATGTCATCGATCGACGCGGGTTCGACGACGATCTGGTCCGCGGGCCAGAGCGGCAGGTTTTCGGTGCGCACCAGCGCGTCGAATCCGGTGGAGTACCGGTGCATGCCGACGCACGCCTTGGCGGGCAGCCTGTCGAGCAGGTCGAGGCCGGCCTTGACGATGCGGAACGAGTCCTCGAACTCGTCCTTGGGACCGGTGAAATACAGTTCGCCCCGGGTGATGTAGGTGATGAAGTCGGCGGCGCGCTCCAGGTCGGCGGTGATGTGCGTGGAGAACAGCACGCTGCGCTCGCCGTCCTCGATATAAGCGGCGAGGATGTCCATCAGCTCGTCGCGGGCGAGCACGTCCAGGCCGCTGGTCGGCTCGTCCAGGATCAGCAGTCGGGCGTCGTGGCTCAGCGCCACGGCCAGCATGAGTTTCATCTGCATGCCGCGGGAGAGTTCCTTGACCTTCTTGCCGCGGTCGAGTCCGAAGCGCCTGAGGTAGCCGTCAAAGAGGTCGGCGTGCCAGGTGCGGTACATGCCGCGCATGACGCGTTCGACCTTGTTGACGCTCCAGGTGTCCACGAAGTAGCTGGTGTCGAAGACCACGCCCAGCTGCTCCTTGACGGCCTCCTCGTAGCCGACCGCGTCCAGGCCCAGGACCTGGATCCGGCCGGCGTCGCGGCGGATCATGTTGAGGATCAGCTTGATGAGCGTGGATTTGCCGGCGCCGTTCGGGCCGATCAGGCCCATGATGTACCCGGCCGGCAGGTCGAAGGTGATGTCGTCCAGCGTGAAGCCGGAATTGTAGTGTTTGGTCGTGCCCGTGACGGACAGCGCCATCGGGAGTGTGGTGGTCATGACTGGTCCTTGTAGCTTTCCTCGAGCATCGTCATCAGGTCGAGCAACGGGATGTCCGCGGCCTTGGCGGCCGTGCAGGTCTCGTCGAAGATCCGCTTGATGCGCGTGCGGGCCCGACGCTTCATCAGCTCGGTCCCCTGGCTCATCACGAACGTGCCCTTGCCTTGGATGTTCTCCACGATGCCCTCGTCGGCCAGTTCGTTGTACGCCCTGGTGACGGTGAGCACCGAGATCCGCAGCTCCTTGGCGAGCTTCCTGAGGGAGGGCAGCGCCTCCCCTGCGGCCAGTTCGCCCGAAAGCACCGCAGCTCGTATCTGATCCTTGATCTGCTCGTAGATCGGTTCTCCGGACACGGATGAGATGATCAGCTTCACCGCGTATCCCCTTTCTGATTGTGCTAGCAGAACAGTGATTAACTGTTCTGTATAACACTATAACAGTCTGACCCTAACTGTTCAAGTCCAACCATAACAGTTGGCAAAGGTGCGGCCTAGAGCGCCACAGGGGCGTCGGCGAAGTCGAAGAGGACGCCGTCGGCCACATCGCAGATCTCGGCCCAGTCGCCGGCGGAGGAATCATCGTTCATGGCCCAGACCGTCATACCCACCGACTTGGCGGCCTTGATGCCCGCCAGCAGATCCTCGAAGACGGTGCAGTCGGTCGGCGCGACGCCGAGCCGTTCGGCGGCCAGCAGATAGACGTCCGGATTCTCCTTGCTCACATCGCCCACGTCATCCACGCTGACCACCTCGTCAAAGAACCCGTCGATGCCGACATGCGCCATGGCCGGTTCCCGCAATGTGGGAGGCAGCGAAGTGGCCACGGCCAGTTTGGCACCGGAGGCCTTGAGTCCACGCAGGTACTCGATGGCGTGCGGTTTGGCCTCGACCACGGTGGAGTAGGCGACGCGGGCCATCTCATCCCACTCCGCCATCAGCTGTTCGGGGGTGTCCGCCAGATCGAAGCGCGCGATCGTGTACTCGGCGATCTGCCGGAACTGCATCGCGGAGACCTTGGTCATGTAGTCGTCCGGCACCTCGATGCCGCGACGTCCCAGAAAATCGATGTCGACCTGGTCCCACACGCCCATGGAGTCCAGCAACGTGCCATCCAGATCGAAGATGGCGCCCTTACCCGTATTGATGCCCATA
This sequence comes from Bifidobacterium pullorum DSM 20433, assembly GCF_000771405.1. Classification (GTDB taxonomy): domain Bacteria; phylum Actinomycetota; class Actinomycetes; order Actinomycetales; family Bifidobacteriaceae; genus Bifidobacterium; species Bifidobacterium pullorum. Next base: position 38,458 of record NZ_JDUI01000001.1, read on the forward strand.
CGCCCAGCATAGTCCATCCCACACGCCCGAATCCCCCGATTCGGACATCCCGCGGGACGGCGGACCGGGACGGTATGACGGGCGGGCCGATGGCTCAGTCCAGACGGCTTTCGGCCAGCAGTTCGCGCGCGTGGTCCAGCGAGGTCTCCGACTCGCTGCCGGAAAGCATGCGGGCGATCTCGCGTTCGCGGTCCGCACCGCGCACCTCATGCACGGTGGTGGCCACGCCGTCGTCCGACGACCGTTCGCCCTTGCTAACCACGAACTGGGCGTCCGCCCAGGAGGCGACCTGCGCCAGGTGCGTGACGACGATGACCTGCGCACCGCGGGCCAGACGGGCCAACCGCCGCCCGAGTTCCACGGCGGATTTACCACCGACGCCGGCATCGACCTCATCGAAGATGAACGTCATGGCGGGAGAATCCGGCCCATACCCCATGCGACGTTCCGCGGCCACCAGTTCCAATGCCAGCATCAGGCGGCTCAGCTCGCCGCCCGAGGCGCTTTTGCCCATCGGCAGCTGCGGGGAACCGGGGAACGGGGTGAACAGGAACGCGATGTCGTCGCGGCCGTTAGCGTCCAACGGCCAGGTGCCGCCACGATTCCGGTCCATGTCCCGCGGCGTGACGCGAATCTCCAATCCGGCGCCGGCCATCGCCAGCGAGGACAGCTCCTCCCCCACACGCGCGGACAGCTCGGATGCCGCACGTCGGCGCACCTCCGAAAGCCGATCCGCGGCCTGCAACGCGGATTCGAACAGCCGCCGCCGTTCGTCCTCGAGTTCGGCCACCTTCTCCGGAGAGGCGTCCAGATCCTCCACATCCAACACGGCCTTGTCGCGCCAGGCGATCACGTCGGCCAACGTCGGCCCCCAGCGGCGCGTCAGCTCGTCGAGTTCATGGATGCGGCCGTTGATCGCGTCCAAGTCATCGACGCCCTCATCCATGTCGATTTGTCGGGACAGGCCGAACACCACATCCGACAGGTCCGTGCCGATCGATTCCAACCGGTCGGCCAGATCGGCGAACGGACCGTCCACGCGGATGGAACGCAGATGCTGGGCGGCACGCGTGACCAACTCCACCGCACCCGGCGCATCCGGTTCACCGACCGCCGAGGCGTCCAGCGCGGCCAACGCGCCGCCCACCCCCTGGGCGATCTCCGCGGCGTTCTCGATGCGGCTGCGGCGGGCCTTCAGCTCCTCGTCCTCGCCCGGATGCGGATCGACGCGATCGATCCGTTCGATCGACTCACGCAGATAGTCGGCTTGCTGACGCATCGAAGCCTGCTGGCTCGTCAGCCGTTCCAGCCGTTCGTCCATGGCCATCAGCGCCTCCCAGGCGCCGTGGTATGCGTCCAGCTCCGCCTGGTCCCCGGCCACGGCATCCAGGAATTCACGCTGCCGGGTTCCGGAGGCGATGCGCAGCTGGTCGGCCTGGCCGTGGATTGTGACCAGTTCCTCGGCGATCTTCCCGAGTACGGAGCGGGGTACGCTGCGACCGTTCAGCGTGGCACGGGAGCGTCCGGACACCGGCACGCTGCGCGACAGGAACAGTTCGCCATCCTCCGGCTCGGCCCCGGCCTCGGCGGCGATCACGGCGGCCTGATCCATGGAACCGACCGCGAACACCCCCTGGGCCCAGGCGGCGTCCGCTCCGGCCGAGACACGGCCCACGTCGGCCGTATCCCCGGAGATCAGGCGGATGGCGTTCAGCAACATCGATTTGCCCGCACCGGTTTCGCCGGTGATGGCGGTCATGCCCGCGGCGGGCGTCAGCACGGCGGATCTGATGGGGCCCAGATCGCGGATTTCCAGCTCCTCCAGCATCGGCTCAGACCTCGCTCCCGCCGGTGTCACCGGTCACACACGCGCCCCCGCAATGGTCGAAGTCGTCGCTGTGCACGACCTTGGCCGCGGCCGGCCACGAGACCGCGACCTGTCCATGATGGACGTCGCCGGTCTTGCGGGCCTGTTCGCGCCATCCCACCACCGGCAGGTCGAACTTGCTGACCAGCCGGCTGGTGAACGGCGCGCCGGACAGGCGTGCCAGACGCAGCATGTTGCGTGATTCGCGCACCTCTACGCGCGAGCCCTTCGGCAGTTCGCGCTGCCGGCGGCCGTCGCAGCAGATCCAGCCGTTCGTGGAGGATTCTTCCAGGATGTCCAACGTGAACTTCGACTGCGACCCGATGATCAGCGGACGTGCGAACAGCGCGTGCGCGGCGTTCGGCACCAGTTGCAGCGCCTTGACGTTCGGCCAGATGATCGGGCCGCCCGCGGAGAACGCGTAGGCGGTGGATCCGGTCGGCGTGGAGACGATCACCCCGTCGCAGCCGAACGAGCTCATCTCCACGTCATCCACGCGGATGGACAGCTCCACCATCCGGCCGCGGTCCACGCGCTCCAGCGTGATGTCGTTCAACGCCCAATCCTCCAACGGCTCCTGCGCGCCCGGCATCCACACGTCGGTGTGCGCGATCATGCGCTCCTCGATCGAATAGTCGCGGTCGGCGATGCGCCGGATCGCCTCGCTCATCTGGAAGCTCTCGAATTCGGCCAGGAACCCGACATGCCCCAGGTTCACGCCCAGGATCGGCACGTCGGTGCAGTGCACCAGTTCGGCGGCACGCAGAATCGTGCCGTCGCCGCCCAACACCACCACGATCTCGGTGTCCGGGTCCACGCGCGGGGAATCGCAACCGAACCGCGGCGCGGCGACGTTGTCGACGATCTTGACGGAGAACCCGGCATGGCGCAGCTGCTCGACCGCCTCGGGCACCACCGTCCCGCTCTCCCGCAGACGACTGTGCGTCACCACCACGGCCCGGCGTTCGCTGCCCATACCCGTCCCTTCCATTCGAGGTTCCTGCGGAGGTCTTCCGACCACCACACCCATCCTAATCGAAACCGCCCACCCCGCCGTACAATGGTGCCGATGGCCGAACGGCGGGTCACGGTTCCGTCCGGTCCGGTAAGGAGCAATGCATGGAACAGCGCAACGGCCGAGAACCGGCGACGCGTTGGCGCGCACGCCGCAACGCCGACCTGTGGCGCATGCTGGTGGACCCCGATCAGGACCTGCCGGCCCGCAAACGGGTGCTCAGCGATCTGCTGCTCGCCTATCCGGGGCGGCTGACCATCATCTACTTCATCGCGTTGGTCGTCATCGCCACCATCCTGCTGATGCTGCCGGTCTCCTCGCGGTCCCCCAACTCCACGGATCCGCTGACCGCGTTCTATACGGCGGTCTCGGCGCTGTCGACCTGCGGCATCCCCATCGTCAACAGCACGGAGCATTGGAGCCAGTTCGGCCAGAGTGTCATCCTGCTGTCGGTGCAGTTGGGCGGTCTCGGCGTGATGACGTTCGCCTCGCTGGTCATGCTGGCCACGGCACGGCATCTGCGCGCCTCGCAGCGGCTGCGCACGGCGAACGAACTGGGCGCCGCCACGCTCGGCGAGACCAAGGACGTGCTCGCCGTGGTGTTCGCCACCACGTTCATCATCGAGGGCATCACGTTCGCGGCGTTGTTCCCCGGACTGTTCGCCATCAATAAGGGCGATGTGGGCCAGACCGCCTGGGAGTCGCTGTTCTATGCGGTGTCGGCCTACAACAACACCGGCTTCACGCCGGATGCGGCCGGCCTGCACGTCAACAACCCGGCGGTCGGCCTGCCCATCCTGATCAGCGCGTTCTGCGGCACGCTCGGCTTCCCGGTGCTGCTCAACCTGGCGCGCGCCTGCAGGCATCGCATCCCGCCGCGGCGCTGGCAGCTGCACACCAAGCTCACGCTGGTCACCACATTCGTATTGGTGCTCTGCTCGCTGCTGTGGTATATGGCGGTCGAATGGAACAATCCGCGGCTGTACGCCGACGCCGATCTGAGCGTCAAGATCCAGGCCGCGCTCTCCGCCGCGGTCATGCCCCGATCGGCCGGGTTCGACCTGTCCTGGGTGCCCGAGCTGAGCGATCCGACCCGCGTGTTCATGAGCATGCTCATGTTCATCGGCGGCGGCAGCTCGTCCACGGCCGGCGGCATCCGCGTCACCACGTTCGCCGTGCTGTTCCTGACCTGCAGGGCCGCGTTGACCGGGCACACCGACGTTGTGGCGTACCGCCGCCGCCTGCCCGCCCGCGTGATCATGATGGCGGTGAGCGTGACCCTCATCTTCACCGTGCTCACGTTCGCGGCGTCGCTCGCGCTGATGTCCGTGACCGGCAGGCCGCTGAGCGACGTGCTGTTCGAGGCCTGTTCGGCATTGAGCCTCGGCGGGTATTCGGTCGGCGTGGCGAATGCGGAGGAACCGGCCACGCTGCTGATCCTCGCGCTGCTGATGATCGCGGGCAGGATCGGGCCCACGTCCGTCATGTATGCGATCAGCCGTCCGCGAGCCACCGAGGCGATGCGGTATCCGGAGGAAAGTATCATCGTTGGTTGACGCGTCGCCGCACGGCATGGATGCGGCGGGCAACCAGGAAAGGATCGGAACGATGGCGAACGGCAATCGCAGTGTGCTGGTGGTCGGCCTGGGGCGGTTCGGCAGCGCCGTGGCCACCACGCTCGACCATATGGGGCAGGATGTGCTCGCGGTCGACAGGAACGCCGAACTGGTCAGCCGCTGGTCGTCGATCCTGCCCACGGTGCAGGCGGATCTGACCGATGTGATGGCCGTCGAACAGATCGGCGTAGCCGACTTCGACACCGCCGTCGTGGCGATCGGCGACAGCGTGGAGGCGTCGGTACTGGTGACCGGCAACCTGCTGGATGCGGGCATCAGCGATATCTGGGCCAAATCCGTTTCCCTGCAGCATGCGCGCATCCTCGAACGCATCGGCGCCACGCATGTCATCAACGCCGAGACCGATGCCGGCAAACGCGTGGGACACCTCGTGTCCGGCAACTATCTGGACTATATCGAGATCGACGGCCCGCACACGGTCGTCAAGATCCACACGCCGAGCCACCTGGTCGGCTACAGCATCGCCGAAGCCAAGGTGCACGAACGCTACGGCGTCACGGTCGTCGCCATCAAATCCCCGAATCGCGACCTGGAATACGGGTCCAAGGATCTGGTCATGCACCGTAACGACGAACTGATCCTCATGGGCACCCAGGACCAGATCGAGCGCCTGATCCGCGGCTGACACGTCACGTCGAATGCCCACTTCGCACACCCCCGCACGAGCCGGCAGGCGCGGATTGTCCAAAAAGCAGTACTCGTCTTGACCACCCCCTTCCCCGCGACCCACAATCGCAATCAACCGCGTTGGACTCGCGGGGAAGGGATGAGGGGATGGATCTGCGTCAATCCGGCGGCAGCATACGCGCCGGCCGATATCACACCATCACGGCCGGAGGCGGCACCGCCGTCGAATCCGGAGTGTATTTCGGCACCCTGATCGTCACCGGTCCGGTGAACGCGGCGTCATGTTCGGGAGGCGCCATCGACTGCCGATCGGGGATGCTGCGCTGTTCCGGCGACATGCAGGTCCACGCCCTCCGCGGGCATGGCACCATCGTCGTCGACGGCGACCTGATCTGTGACGTCGTACGGTTCGTGGGCGTCATCGACGTAAGGGGCGGCATACGGTGCCATACGCAGCTGGAGGTCCACGGCAGGCTATCGGGATGCGGTCTGGTCGAGGCGGACGGCATCGAGGTCGAGGGGACGCTCCACGCGGACGAACTGCATGCCACGCGTCTGCGCATCTGGCCGCTGCGCGCCCTCATGTTCGCGCGGCCCGCCATGCCCGACTTCGCGACGCCGAGCCGCGTGCGCACCGTGGACGGAGACACCGTGACCGCCCACCAGCTGCATTGTTCCACGATGCACGCACAAACCGTGGAATTATCGGAGCAGTGCCGCATCGAACGGCTGTACGGAGGCAGCCGGTTCACCGACGACGGCACCTCGACCGTCATGCTGCGTTCGCCGGGCCGTCCGTGCCGATGCCGTCATGCGGCCTGAACGCCGATCCGCGCGTAGAGCAGGTATTCCAGGTTGCCGTGGGTGCCTTCGATCGGCGAGGGGGCGGTCGCCACAACGTCCAGGCCGTGGTCGGCGGCGCACCGGATGACGGCGTCCAACGCCTCCCGGCGCAGCAGCGGATCGTCCACGATGCCGCCCTTGCCCAGCCGTCCTTTGCCGACCTCGAACTGGGGCTTGACCAGCAGCACGATATGCGCGCCGGGAGCGCCGATGCGTGCGATGACCGGGATGACGTAGGTCAGCGAGATGAAGGAGACGTCGGAGACGATCAGCTGCGGTCTATACGGCAGGTCGCCGTCGTGGACGTCACGGATGTTGACGCCGCTCATCTCGACGATGCGCGGATCGTCCGCGATGCGCGGGTCGAGCTGGCCGTGGCCGACGTCGAGCGCGATGACGCGTCCGGCGCCACGGCGCAGCAACACGTCGCAGAACCCTCCGGTGGAGGCGCCGATATCCAAGCAGGACAGGCCCGACGGGTCGGGCAGTCCCTCGCTTCGAAACGCCTCGAAGGCGCCGATCAGCTTGTAGGCGCCACGGGAGACGTAGTCGTCGCCCTTGTCGATGGCGATGTCCGCGGCGGATGCGATCGACTGCGAGGATTTGGTGATGACCGTACCGTCGACCATGACCTTGCCGGCTTTGATCAGCCGTTGCGCTTTCGACCGGGACTCGACCAGTCCCAACGCCACCAACGCGGCGTCGAGACGGTCGGGAATCGTGATGCCGTCGGGTTCGCGGCTCATCGGACGTCCCGGCTTTCGTCGAGTTCCCGTTGCAGTTCCTTCAGGACATGCCGGAAGGTTTCGACGCGTTGCTCGTCATCCTGTCCGTCGAGATCCGCAAGGCCCGGAAAACGCGCGGTCAGCGCGGATGCGGGCTGGTTCCGCCGCGTCCCGCTACCCATGTCCGACATGATGGCTCCCACTCCCGGTTCAGATGATGTCGAAAACCGGCAGATCGCCGGCATCCAGCGCGACTCCCCCGTCCGTCGCCTCCCAGACGGCGCAGCAGGCGGCCCGCAGCGCATCCATGGAGTCTGTGTCGCTCACGCTCACCCGTCCGTCGGCGTCGAGTGCGGCGACGGATCGACCGCATGCCCACCGACCATCCGGTTCACGGCGCGGCGCGGGCATCGGTTCGTTCAGCGCACGCAGGTCGCGGGCGATGAACGTCGGCCGCAGATGACGCGGGGCAAGCATCAGTTCAAGGGGATTCGTGACCCCGGTCAACACGGCCAGCGAATCATAGCCGCCGCGGTTGCCTGCCTCGATATCGGTGTCGAGACGATCGCCGATGGCCAGGCACCGTTCCTTGGCGACGGGCCGGCGGTCGGCGCCGGCGGCCAGCAGACGCGCCTCGTCGTACATGGCGGATTCGGGCTTGCCGGCGGAGGCGATGGGCTCGACGCCGGTGGCGTTGACCACGGCCTGGATCATCGACCCGCAACCCGGGGCGATGCCCAGTTCACGCGGAATGGTCAGGTCGCGGTTGGTCACATAGTAGGCGGCACCATGCTCCACGGCGAACGACGCCTGGGCCATCTGGTTCCAGGTCATGTCGGGATACCATCCCTGCACCACGGCGACGGGGGCGTCCTCGGCCCGCTCCACGATGGCAAGGCCCTGTCCCAGGATCTCCTCACGCAGATGCTCCGCACCCACCACCAACACCTTCGCGCCGTGCGGCACCGCCCGGGCGACCATGCGGGCCGCCACCACCGAGGAGGTGATGACCTGCCACGGTTCGACATCCAGGCCGAACCCGACCAACTGGTCGGCCACCACGGCTTGGAAGCGCGACGAGTTGTTCGTGGTGTATTCGATGGTCATACCCCTGCGCTCAGCCTGCCGGATGGCGTCGGCCGCGTGGTCCACCGGATTCTTGCCCCGGTAGACCACGCCGTCAAGGTCCAGCAGCGCCAATGCGTAGGTCTCGGCCAGCGGGCGGTCGGAACCGCGGAGGTATCCCGGCATATGCGGTCAGTCCTCGTTGGCGTCCGATTCGGCGGACTCGTCCGCTTCGCCGGATTCTTCGGACTCGTCCTGCGACTCGTCGGCGTCCGATTCGCCGGTCGCGGGTTCGACGGTGGACGAGGCGCCATCCTCGGCCTCCTGCGCAGGCAGCGTGCTCTCGTCATCGGACTGGTCGTCGTCCTCGTCGATGCCGGCGTCGGCCAGGATCTGACGCACCTCGTCGTCCACGGTGAAGCCGTCGTCCTCGGCGTCGACATCATCGGATTCATCGGACTCATCGCCGGCATCGGCGCCGTCGTCCGCAGACCTCGCCTCATCCGACTCGTCATCCGGCGCGAAGCGTGCATCGTCGGCGGTGATGCCGAGATCCTCCATCAGATCCTCCGACATGCCCTGCAGATCGTAGTCAATGAGCACGTCCTCGTCGGTCTCGTCCTCGTCCACGTCGGCGTACTGCATCTCCAGCTTGTCCAGGATCACGTCGAGCGCGACCGCTTCCTCCGAACGGCCGGCCTCCTCCAGGAAATACTGCTCCGCCTGGATGGCGCGCATGCGGTAGGCGCCGGCCAGCCCCTTGGAACGGCCGAGCGTATGCACGATCTCGATGGCCTTGTCCCACAGCTCCAGATCGCCGAGCGCACCGGCGTACACCAGGAACATCTCGGCCTTCGCCTCGCCGCGCAGATACTTGGCGTCATCGGACATGGCCAGCTCGACAGCCTTCTTCGGATTGCCCACGCCGCGCTCGCAGTCGGCGATGAACGGCAGGTAATCCAGATAGCCGTTCATGCGGTAGGCGGTGCGGAACTCGCGCATCGCCAGCTTGTAGTCGCCCTGACGGTAGGCGATGAACGCCAGCGTCTCACGGGCGAAATCGATGCGGGACGCCTGCTTGGCCACCCACTTGGCATGGGCGAGCGCGTTCTGCGGATCGCTCTCCTCCTGCGCATACGCGGCGAGGATATGCAGGCCGATGTTCTCGGCGTGCTCCTTCGACAGGCCGCGCAGACGCTCGCGCTCATCCTTGGAGAGCATCGACCATTCGAGGCCCTTGGGCATCTTCGGCTCGCCGGGACGGCGGTCGGTGTACGGGTTCTGCGAGGGGAAGCTCATCGTGCCGTCGGAGTTGCGGCGGGGCTTGGACATGTACTCGCCGCGCTTGGCCTCGCGGTATTGGCGCTTCTCCTCGGCGGTGAACTCGCGACGCTCGCCGCGCGCCGCCTCGTCATGATGGCGGTTCTGGTGATCCTGACGGTCCTGGCGGTTCTGATTGCGGAACCCGTCGCGGTTGCCGTCGCGGTACCGGGGGTTGTCGCCACCGTGCTGACCGTTGCGGCGGAAACCGGAACGATTGCCCTGCCCGTTGCCGTGATGGAAGGAACGGTTGCCGCCGCCCTGGCCGTTGCGACGGCCGCCATCGCCGTAGCGGCGCTCACCGTCGCGGGCGTAGCGGCGCTCGCCGTCACCGGAACCGTGCTGGACGTCGTCATGACGACGATACCCTCCGTTGTCGTCGTGACGATGCGGCCTGTAGCCCTTGTTGCCGTAGCTCTTGCCGCCGTTGCCGCGCGGCTTGAAGCCCTTGCCGCCGCGATTGCCGGGGCGGCCGGCGCCGGGCTTGCGGCCACCGTACGAGCGGCCGCCGTGCGAAGCGTGATTGTTGTTGCCTTCTGCCATGTCGTTCCTTTTCATCCGCCGCTGCTGCCAACGGCCGTTCATCGTTACCGATAGCCTACATCGTCGCCCGAACCGCACGGTGTCCCGTCGCGTCGGTCCTCGCTGGACCCCGACGACGGGACACCGTCACGATTCGGAAGTATGAATCGTCAGCGGGACGCCACCACGCCCAGCGCCTTCTTGCCGCGCCGGATCAGCGCGAAGCGGCCATGCAGGAAATCATCCTCGCCGAGCGGCTGGTCCTCGTCATCCACGCGGGCGTTGTTCAGATACACGCCGCCGGACTTAATGGTCTTGCGCGCCTCGGAGATCGACTTGAACAGGCCGGCCTTCACCCCGGCCTCGGCCACACGATCGCCCACGGCCACGCGGGCGAAATCCTTGGTCCCGTCCCCGTTCTCGACCTTCAACCCGTCGAGCGCCGCCTCGAGCGTGGCCTCATCGATCGTGCCGAGGTCGCCGCCACGGCCGAACAGTGCGGCCGACGCGTCGATCGCCGCCTGCGTGGCGGCCTCGCCGTGCACGAAGCTGGTGACCTCCCAGGCCAGCGTGCGCTGCGCCTCGCGGGCGCCCGGATTGGTCTTCGACTCCTCGACCAGACGCTCGATCTCGGCCTTGGGCAGGAACGTGAACGCCTTGAGCAGGCTTTCCATCTCCACGTCCGGGCGGTTGAACCAGAACTGGTAGAAGCGGTACGGGCTGAGCATCGTGCCGTCGATCCACACGGCGTTGCCTTCGGACTTGCCGAACTTCTTGCCCTGCGCATCCGTGATGATCGGGCTGGTGAACACGTTGACGTCCACGCCGCGCACCTTGTGGATCAGGTCCAGGCCGGAGGTCAGGTTGCCCCACTGGTCGTTGCCGCCCAGCTGCAGCGTGCAATGGTATTCGTCGAACAGGTGCAGGTAGTCGTTGCCCTGCAGCACCTGATAGCTGAATTCGGTGAAGCTGATGCCGTCCTCGGAGTTCAGGCGCCGGGCCACGGTGTCCTTGGCCAGCATGGTGCCCAGGCGGAAGTTCTTGCCGACGTCGCGCAGGAAGTCGATGACGGTCATGTTCGCGGTCCACTCGTAGTTGCTGACGAAGCGCACCGGGTTGGCCCCCTCGGTTTCGAGGATGCCGCCGATCTGGGACTTGAGGCGTTCGGCCCATTGGGCCACCACGTCCTTGGGGTTGAGCGTGCGTTCGCCGGACTGGCGCGGGTCGCCGATCAGACCGGTGGCGCCGCCAACCAGCGCGATCGGGTGATGGCCGGCCGCCTGCAGGTGGCGCATGTTGATCAGCTGCACGAGATTGCCGATATGTAGGGAGGGCGCGGTCGGATCGAACCCGCAATAATACGTGATCGGCTCACCGTTCAGCGCGTCGGCGAGTCGTTCCCGGTCCGTGGACTGGGAAATCAACCCGCGCCATTCCAATTCATCGAGGAGGGTGTCGAACCCCGCCTCCTTGAAGTCGATGACGTGAGCCATTGCTATTCCATCTCCCTATCGAGTTGTGTCGGATATGCCCGATGATTCGGGCCTTCCCAGTCTGACAGCAGAGGCCGACACTGCCGCCGTTCCTGATAGGGTGGGAATCATGACCGAGATGGAGAAGATAACCGTTATGGATCGCAAGGCCATGAAGGCCCGCGCCAAGGGCGTGTTCAAGCGCCACTACTGGCTAATCGTCGTCATGTGCCTGATCGCCGCGCTCATCGGGGCGGAGTACACGTCGTCACTGTGGGCGGAAACCTATGAGGACCCGACCATGGCGCAGTCGACCGTCGCCGACACGTCCTCCAATCAGCTCGAGACGATGCTCGGGCAGATGGCCTCCGGCAATGAGGACGAGGTCCGCAGCGAGGTGTCGCGCAACGAGCAGGACATCCGGGAATCCGACACCATCGCCATGCTGGGCCGCTCCCGCGGCGTCTTCGCCTCGCTGGTGAACTCCTTCTCCTCCGGCAGCATCCTGCTGACCATCTCCGACACGGCCCGTTCGATTCTGCAATCCCCCGACGCGGGCGTCATCGTGCTGATCGTCATCAGCTTCATCGTGTACGTCTTCGGTTGGCTGTTCATTCAGGAGACCTACACCATCGTCATCCGACGCATCATGCTGGAGGCCCGGACCTACGAGCAGGTGCCGGTACGCCGGTTCCTCTACCCGATCCAAACCGGCCGCTGGCCGCGCATGGCCTGGACGATGTTCGTCACCACGGTCTACCTGTTCCTGTGGTCGTTCACCATCGTCGGCGTGTTCATCAAATCCTATTCCTATTTCCTGGTGCCGTACATCATGGCCGAGAACCCGACGATGGGCGCCAATGAGGCGATCACATTGTCGCGCCGCATGATGAAGGGGCACAAGTGGGAATGCTTCGTCATGCAGCTCTCATTCATCGGATGGCACATCCTGAGCGCGCTGACCTTCGGTCTGGTCGGCGTCTTCTGGCTCAACGGCTATCAGGCCGCGTTCTTCGCCGAATACTATGCCCGGCTGCGTGAGATCGCCAAGCGCGCCGGCGTGGAAGGCAGCGAGGCCCTGTGCGACGAGGCGTTGTACGTCCGCCCCGACCAAACCGTCGTCGAAGCCGCCTACGGTGACGCCGCGGCGGCGATCGCCTCCGCATCGCACGAACACGTGCAGCGCCCGACCGGATTCACCGGATTCCTGGCCGACTGGTTCGGCATCACGCTGCGACGCAACGGCAGGGTGGACGCCTGGCAGCGCCACGAGGCGCAGGTGGACGCGCTCGACCATGCCCAGGACATCCTGGACGGCCGCTGCTACCCCGGCCGTCTGGCCCCGGCCCCGATTCGTACCAAGGTGGAGACGATCTCCGGCCCGGACGCCACGCGCAGCTACACGGTGCTCAACCTGATCATGATGTTCTTCATCTTCTGCTTCGTCGGCTGGGTCTGGGAGGTCACGCTGGCGTTCATCACCGAGGGCATGTTCGTCAACCGCGGCACCCTGCATGGCCCCTGGCTGCCGATCTACGGCACCGGCGGCATTGCCATCCTCGTGCTGCTCAAGAAGCTGCGTAGCAAGCCGGCCCTGGAGTTCGTGGCCGCGATGGTGCTGTGTGGCGCGATCGAATACTTCTCCTCCTGGTATCTGGAGATCACGCACGACGGGCAGCGCTGGTGGGATTACACCGGGTACTTCCTGAACCTGAACGGCCGCATCTGCGCCGAGGGCCTGCTCACGTTCGGATTGGGCGGCCTGGCGATCGTCTACCTGCTCGCCCCGGCGCTTGACGACTTGCTGCGTCGGGCGAACGTGCGCGTACTGGCCGTCATCGCGGCGGTGTTGCTGGTCGCCTATTGCGGCGATCAGATCTATTCGTCGCAGCATCCCAACACCGGCGCCGGCATCACCGATTACAAGGGCTCGGACACCGTGTCCGCGCCCGCCATCGATTCCGCCATTCCGACGATCCCGGTATTGCAAAGCTGAGCGAGCTGCCGCGTCATATCAGTTGCGGCGCAGCAGTTCGCGGATGGTTTCGAGGACACGCTCGTAGTTCACCGATGTCAGGTGAGGGAACGCCTCGATCATGCGGCGTTGCTGCTCGTTGAGCATCAGCGTGGCCACGTCTCGCAGGCCGGACAGGATCTCCTGCGAGGATTCGGCCCAGTCATGGACCTTGCCGCGCAGGGCGTCGCGTCCCCACTGCCAGTGGTCTCCGGCCTTGGCCGCGTACCCCTGCACGATATCGGTGAACGCGGCCAGGCTTTCGTCGAAATGCGCGACGCCCGCCACCGTGACGGTCAGGTCGATGACCAGCAGCAGCGAGCATACGATCGACAGCCAATGCACCGCCGGCAGGGGCATCAATCCCGTCCAATACTCGACCTGCGGCTGGATGACCCGCACGATCACCACGCCGCCCAGACCGAACACCACGGCCCCCAGCAGGCAGATGCGCCCGTTGAGATTGAAGCGGAAATCCGTGTAATCCCACCATCGCGCGTGGAACAGCCGTTCCATCGCCCACGAGGTGGCGTATTCCAGCACGCTCGCACCCACGGCGGAGATGAGGAACACCAGCAACGGATGGCCGGCGATGCCGCCCAGCAGCAGGTCGGCCAGCACGGCCCCGACGCCGTAGATCGGGCACAGCGGACCGTTGAGGAACCCGCGGTTCACGAATCGGCGTTCCTGCACGGATACCAGAATCGACTCGTAGACCCACCCCAGGAACGAGTAGAACAGGAACCACAGGAACAGATGTTCGACGGCGAGCATGGGCGAGTTCCCCTCAGCCGCGACGGTTCCGAACCGTCACGGACGGCGCCGTCGAGCGGGAGGCCATGCCACCGCGCTCCAGCGCTTTCGGCTTGTTGAACCGGTCCAGGGACAGGGTCTCGCGGGTGGCGCTCACCTTGTCGGCCATCGTGACCAGATACCCTTCGATGTACCGCGGCGGCAGCGGGGTCAGCGGGAACATGTGCCGTGCGATGCTGTCACGCTCCACATGGTTGAGGTCGCCGAAGTCGCGCATCGCGTTCTCCAATGCGGCACGTCCATGGGTGAACCCGTGCAGCCGGTGTTCGCCGTTGTCCCAGTCATGCCAGTCGTACAGGAAGTAGTCGTGCAGGAGCGCGGCACGGATCAGCGAGCGCGGATCGACGCGCCGCCACAGACGCAGCCGGTCGGCCATCCACACCGCCAGACAGGCCACGCGGATCGAGTGCGCGAAGGTGGTCACGGCCCCATGCTGGTAGCAACGACGTTCGATCATCATGTTCTCGTGTGCGATGATCTCCCGGCCATGCCGATGCACCAGCATGCGGATCTGTCGTCGTGTCAGCATGACTGCTCCCCCAACTATGTCGGCGCAGGCGCGCGGTATCGTCAATCGTCGCTCCCGATTGTAGGAGATGCCGCGGTCACCGGCAGTCGTTCGTTCGGATGAGAATCACGACTCGAGACCCCGCCATCATTGGCAGTGGCCCTACTGCGGTGGTACGGAACCGTTACGCAGAGGTTCTTGATGGTTCCGTACCAGGTATACGTGGTACGGAACCATCAACAGCCCATTCTGAGAGTTCCGTACCGTACCACGGACCACAACCCCGATCCACAAGGTTGATATTTCAAGGGTGGATGTCTTGCCGAACCGTCGTGGTACGGTACGGAATCCTTGAAGCGGGCGTAATGCCATTCTGTACCACGTCCTTGTGGTACGGAACTTTCGAACTCGGGAATCATCCCTTCCGTACCACGGCATCACTCGATTTGCCCCATGGATAACGAATATTGCGTCCTCGAGCCAAGGGCAGCCAACAGGTCATTCATGAACCTTGCCGGTGACATGGTCGAGGTCGATCCTCCAGACGGTCACGCTGTTCACCTGTTGGTCGGTGAACGTCACGTCCGGCATGTCCGCCTGATGGGCCATCAGCAGCCGCAATCCCTCGCGGCGTTCCTCCATCGCCTCCACAATCGACGCGGTGCCGGTCGCCACCACGGAACGGAATGCTTCGCCCCAACCGCAAGGTGTGCGCCCCTCAATTGGCCTGCAATCCGTACGCATCGATACCGCCACAGGCAATGCGTTGCCGGCGGTCCGGATCGCATCGATCTTGCGCCCGTGCGACGCCGAGTGGAAATACAACGTCGGCAGACCATCGGGTCGTATCGCGTAACCGAAGTTCATCGGTATGATGGTCATCCCCTCCGCGTCCGCATATGCGACGTCCACGATGCGGCAATCCCGGATGATGCGTTCGACCATCCCCGGATCGACGACCTCCCGGTCGGTGCGCCTCATCCGCCGATGGCAGCCGGCAACGGTGCGTTCATCATTGCGTCGTGTCGATCCCATATGAACCATCGTATATGCGCGCCGCGGGGATGCCTGCGAAAAGACCGCCCGTCAGGCAAAGAAGTTGCGCAGCATGGTCATGCCGTCGGGCGTCATGATCGATTCGGGATGGAATTGCACGCCGTAGACCGGCGCCCGTCCGGGTCGGACGTCGGCCACGGCCATCACCTCGCCATCGTCGGCGGTGGCCGTCACCCTGAGCTCCGGCGGCAACGTGGCCGGGTCCACAGCCAGGGAATGATACCGCGCGACCGGCACGTTGGGCGCGCATCCGGCGAACAGCGGGCAGTGCGGATCGAGTTCGGTCGGCGACTGCTTGCCGTGCATGAGCCGGCGCGCGTAGGTGATGGTGGCCCCGTACGCCTGGCAGATGGCCTGGTGGCCGAGGCAGACGCCCAGCATTGGCACCGTACCGTTCATTTCGCGCGCCACGTCCACGATCACGCCCGCGTCCTCGGGCCGTCCCGGCCCCGGGGACAGGACGATCCGGTCGGGGTGCAGCGCGCGGATCTCGTCCAACGTCAGTTCGTCGTTGCGGACCACGCGGATGTCGGCGTCGATCGACCCGATCGCCTGCACCAGGTTGTATGAGAAGCTGTCGTAGCTGTCGATGAGCAGGATCATCGCATTCCCTCCCCCGCGATCCGCAGCGCGTCCAAGGTGGCGCCGGCCTTGTTCAGACACTCCTGATACTCGTTGTCGGCCACCGAATCGGCCACGACGCCCGCACCGGCCCGCACGAACACCATGCCGTCCTGCGCGAAGGCGATGCGGATGCCGATGCACACATCCATGTTGCCGGTGAAGTCGAGGTATCCGATCGCCCCGCCGTACACGCCGCGCTTGGTGCCTTCCATCTCGCCGATCAGCTGGCAGGCGCGGATCTTCGGGGCGCCCGAGAGCGTGCCGGCGGGCAGTACCGCGGCGATCGCGTCAAGCGCGTCGCAGTCGTCGCGCAGTTCGCCGCGCACGCTGGAAGCGATGTGCATGACGTGCGAGTACCGTTCGATGGTGCGCAGCCGTTCGACCTGCACGGTTCCGAACCGGCTGACGCGGCCCAGGTCGTTGCGGCCCAGATCGACGAGCATGTTGTGTTCGGCCAGTTCCTTGGGGTCGGCGAGCAGTTCCCGTTCCAGTCGGGCGTCCTCCTCGTCGGTCGCGCCGCGCGGCCGCGTGCCCGCCAGCGGGAACGTGCGCAGCGTGCCGTCCTCCAAACGGACCAGCGTCTCCGGGGATGCGCCGGCGATCTCGATGTCGGTGCCGGACAGATAGAACATGTACGGCGAGGGGTTGGTGACGCGCAGCACACGGTAGGTGTCCAGCAGGCTGCCTTCGAACGGGGCGCTCAACTGGTTGGACGGCACGATCTGGAAGATGTCGCCCTCGCGGATGTGCGTCTTGGCACGTTCGACCATGTCCCGGAACTGGTCGCGGCTGAACAGTGCGACGCTCTGCCCCGTCATGCGTCCCGCGCCGTCGCGATACCGTTCGCCGTCATGCAGCAGTCGTTCGAGCCGTTCGAGTTCGTCCACGGCCTGCCGGTAATCGGCCTCAAGGTCGCCGTCCAGCGGCATGTTGACGATCAGGGTCACGCTCTGGCGCACGTTGTCGAAGGCCACGACCTTGTCGAACAGCATGAGTTCCAGATCCCGCAGATGATGCGGGTTGGACACGTCGCGTCGAACCGTCGGCTCGGAGTACTTCAGGTATTCGAACGCGAAATACCCGACCAGACCGCCGGTGAACGGCGGCATGCCTTCGATGCGCGGGCTGCGGTACCGTTCCAGGACGCGTCGGATTTCGGCAGAGGGATCGTCGGTGTGCAGCGTCCGCCCGCCGATGGTCATCTCGCCGTCGGTGCAGGTGATGGTCAGGGACGGTTCGAACCCGAGGAACGTATATCGGCCGCGTTTTTCGCGCCCTACGACGGATTCAAGCAGATAGCAGCGGTCCGAGGCGGCCTTCAACGCCCGCAACGCCTCGATGGGGGTGATGTCGTCGGCCATGATCTCACGGCAGACGGGTGCAATGGTGAAAGATCCGGATGAGGTCGCCCGACGAACCTCATCCACACTGGTGGTGTTGAACATGACGGATGGTTCCTATCGATGGATTGCCGGATGAGGCGATGCGCCCCGGCCACGTTGTTATATTGCGGAATAGGTGAGATGCCCCGCCCGAAAACGGCGGGAAACGGATACTGTCAACGACGCCATCGCGCGGTCACGCCGCCCAGCGGCGAGGCCCCCATCCCGTTGACGCGCACGCCGGCACCCTCCACCGCCGATATGGTGTGCTGCATCATCATGGCATGTCTCGTTTCTTCCGATATGGGGCGGATTGCCGCCGTGTTGCATCAGACCATACCCGACCATGCGTCACGAACGTGTTTCCGTTCCACAATGTAGACCGTCGGCCGTGGCGTCGAGCCCTGGCCGGTCAGTCGACCGATTTGAGGCTTTCGACCATATCCACCCGATCGAGCCGGCCGCGCATGGCCATCACGACCACGCCGCTGAACACCAGGGTGAGCAGGAACGCGTACAGGTAGCTCTGCGGGTGGATGATGCGTCCGAACATCACCACGTCCACCTCCACGGTGGTGATGACGAACCCCTCCAGCCAGGTGCCGAGCACCAGGCCGATCAGGTCGCCGACCAGCGCCAGGATCGCGATCTCCCGGAAGATGTAGGAGTGGACCTCGCGACGGGTGAACCCGAGCACCTTGAGCGTGGCGATCTCCCGCACACGCTCGCCGATGTTGATGTTGGTCAGGTTGTAGAGCACGATGAACGCGAGCGCCGCCGCCGACACGATCAGCACCACCACGATCAGGTTGATCGAGCTGAGCATCGTGGAGTAGGTGTCGATGGAAATCGCCGAGAAGCCCACCGTGGAGACATGCGGCACGTCGCGCAGGTCGGCCGACAGCTCGTCCCGCACGCGTTGGCTGTCCGGCGCCACCGCGTACGTGGTCAGGTATGCGGGTTCGGCGTCCAGCCCGTCGTCCTGATCGGCGGCCCGTTCCCACGCTTCGGGCCCCAGATAGACCATGTTGCCGACGTAGTTCTCTACGATGCCGGTGATCGTGACCTGCGCCCCGTCGCCGACGGCGTTGCCCATGCCGTCCTGCCGGTGCAGCGTCAGTCCGTCGCCGACCTGGAGTCCGAGCTTCGTCGCGGCCTTCTCGGTGACGAGCACCGCGTTCTCGTCGAAGGTCACCGCGGCATGGTCCGCACGCTCGCGGAAGGTGATCACGTCGGCCAGCGCGTCCGCGTCCTGCGGCGTGATGACCTGTACGGCCAGCGGGTCGTCGTCGGCGTCATCGGCGCCCGTGATCTGAATGTTCTCGATGTCGACGCGCGTCAGGTCGGTGGCGTCGTGTTCCTCGAGCTTGGCTTGCACCGCCGCGATGTCCTCGTCGGTGGCGTCGTCGTTCAGGCTGACGATGGTGTTGTACCGCTGGATCGATCCGAACTGGTTGTCGATGATGTCCCAGATCGCGTCGTGCAGGCCGAAGCCGACGAGCATCAGCGCCGTGCAGCCGCTGATGCCGATGATGGTCATGAAGAACCGTCGTTTGTAGCGGAAGAGGTTGCGGCAGGTGACCTTCCAGGAGAACGAGAGGCTGCGCCACAGCGGTCCGATATGTTCGAGCAGGATGCGTTTGCCGGCCTTCGGCGGACGCGGCAGCATGAGCCCGGATGGTGTTTCTCGCAGGCTGGAGACCACGGCGAACCAGGTGCATAGCAGGGTCACGCCCACGCCGGTGCCGCCGGCGAGCAGCGCGGCTGACGGTTGGATGGGCAGCGGCAGGGCTTGCGCGGGCACCGCGTAGATGATCGCGTACGCCTGCATGACGATGTACGGCAGGATCTGGCTGAGCGCCGCGATGCCGATGAGTGCTCCGGTGACGCTGGCGGCGGCCGCGTAGGCCAGGTATTTGCAGGCGATGGTCGCCGTACCGTAGCCGAGCGCCTTGTAGGTGCCGATTTCGATGCGTTCGTTCTCCACCATGCGTGTCATGGTGGTCAGCGCCACCAGCGCCGCCACGAGGAAGAACATGAACGGGAACACGTCGGCGATGCTGTCCATGCGTTCGCTGTCGCCCTGGTAGCTGGCCGCGCCCTCGCTGTGCGTGCGGTCGAGGATGTAGAGTTCCGGGGCTGCCATCGCATCCAGTTCGGATTGCGCGTCCGCCAGCTGCGCTTCGGCTTCGGCGAATCCCCGCTCGGCTTGGGCCCGCTGTTGTTCGAGCTGTGCGCGGGATGCGGCGATCCGGCTGTCACCTGGACTGAGCTGTGAGGCGATGTCGAGTTGGCGTTCCGTGTCGTCGAGCTGGGCGATCGCCTCGTCGCGCTCGGATTCGTATGTGCTGCGACGTTCGTTCAAATCCCGCTGCAACGGGCTCTTGATGTCATCCAGCCGGGCTTCGGCCAGATCGTCGCTTTCCCGTTCGATCCTGTCGGTGACGTCGGCGACGGCCCGCTCGTAGTCGTCGGCGCCGCTCTCATGGGAGGCGGCCCCGTCCACGGTGGCGTAGATGTCGGTATAGGCGGCGTCCTCGGCGAAGGCGTCGCGCGGTGCATACAGGTATTGCTCGATCATGCCGGAACCGAGCGTGGTGGATCCGAAGCTGACCGTGTACGGATAGTTCGATGAGCTGACCGTGCCGACGACGGTGAACTCCCTGCCGGTGAGCGTGTCGTCCAACGCCTCGGTGCCGTACTGCACGTGGATGGTGTCGCCGATGGAGGGCTTCCCCTGCGCGGTGTCGGCGGAGACCACGCATTCGTCGGCGGCTGTGGGCCAGCGACCGTCGCGCAGCAGCAGACGGTTGAGATACCCGTCGTCGTCGGATGTGACGGTCACGTCATCGGTTTGTTCGCCTTCCGGTGCGCCGTCCGGGAGCAGCGCGACCCGGACGGCGGTCTGCTCGTCGCACATCTCCATCATCACGTCGGTCGAGATCGACGGCATCACCTCCTCGATGCCGTCAATCTCGCGGACCCGGTCCACGTCGTCGTCGGAGAAGCCGAGCGTGGAAATCAGGCGGATGTCCCACAGGTTCGTGCCGTCGTAGTAGCGGTCTGCTGCCACGCGCATGTCGGCGCCGCTCATCTGCAGTCCGGCGAAGAACCCGCAGCCGAGCGCCACGATGCCGATGATGGCCAGGAACCGGCCGAGCGACCCGCGGATGGAGCGCCGGATGACCGTGGCGAACGCGCCGGACATCAGTTGAGCGAGCCTTCGGGCCTGTACGCCGGGCCGTCGCTGATGGAGACGGCGAAGGTGTGCAGGGATTCCGCCTTGGACTTGGCGTCGATGATCTGTTCGCGCACGCGTTCGGGTGCGGTGCCGCCCTTGCCGCGGCGCGCGGCCACGGACCCTTCGGTGGACAGCACCTCGCGCACCTGCGGCGCCTTGTCGGCGGGCAGGAAGTCCGCGAAGACCGTCACGAAGTCGTCGTCGGTCAGGTCCCAAAGCTCCTGGCCGCGTTCCTCGGCGATCTTCACGCAGGCGCCGGAGAGTTCATGGGCGTGGCGGAACGGCACGCCGTTGCGCACCAGCCATTCGGCGATGTCCGTGGCCAGGGCGAATCCGGTGGGTGCCTCCGCCGCCAGACGGTCGGTGTCGAAGCGCATCGTGGCCACCATGCCGGTGAAGGCCGGCAGCAGCACCTCGAGCGTGTCGACCTGGTCGAACACGGCCTCCTTGTCCTCCTGCAGGTCGCGGGCGTACGCGGTGGGCAGTCCCTTGAGCGTGGCCAGCAGCCCGGTCAGGTCGCCGATGAGGCGGCCGGACTTGCCGCGCGCCAGCTCGGCGATATCCGGGTTCTTCTTCTGCGGCATGATCGACGAGCCGGTCGAGTACGCGTCGTCGAGCCGCACGAAGGCGAACTCCTGCGTGTTCCAGATGATGATCTCCTCGCTCAGGCGGGAGATGTCCACGCCGAGCATGGCGGCCACGAACGCGAATTCGGCGACCAGGTCGCGGGCCGCGGTGCCGTCGATCGAGTTGTCGGTGACGCGGGAGAAGCCCAGTTCCACAGCCACGTTCTGCGGGTCCAGACCGAGCGTGTTGCCGGCGAGCGCGCCGGAACCGTACGGGCTGGCGTCGATGCGGGCGTCCCAGTCCACCAGACGCTGCACGTCACGGATCAACGGCCATACATGGGCCATGAGCTGGTGGGCGAGCAATACCGGCTGCGCGTGCTGCATATGGGTGCGGCCGGGCATGACCGCGTTGCCGGCCTGCTCGGACTGGGCGATCAGCGCCTGAACCAGATCGAGCGTGAGCCCCGCGATCCGGCGCGCGTGGCGGCGCAGCCACATGCGGATCAGGCAGGCGATCTGATCGTTGCGGGATCGGCCGGCGCGCAGCTTGCCGCCGAGCTCGTCGCCCGCGATGTCCAGCAGACCGCGCTCCAGCGCCGTGGCCTCGTCCTCGTCATCCTCGATCGGCGCGAATTCTCCTGAATCCACGCGACGCTGCAGTTCGTCGAGGGCCTCCTCCATGCGCCGCAGCTCGTCGTCGGTCAGCAGCCCGGCACGGCCGAGCGCGCGGGCGTGGGCGCGGGAGCCGGCGATGTCGTCGTCGGCCAGACGCCAGTCGAACTGCGTGGATTTGGACAGCTTGGCGAGCTCCGGCGACGGGCCGGAGGTGAAACGGCCGCCCCACAGGGCGAGATGTTCGTTCTGTTCGGTCATAGTGCCTACCTTACATCGAAGGCTTCCGCCGGGACGTCCGTCCGTTCCCGGACCATCGGCCGATCTGCCGCGGATCCGTGAACACACATGACGTTCCTGGTCGGAAGCCTGACGTCGTTATGCCGGAGCGGTCGAATCCGCTCGGCATCCGCTTGTTGATTCCTTGACGATTATTCGACGGTGTTGTCCGGCACCTCGATGCCGTTGCCGAACTTCACGTCGCGGGCGGCGGCCACGCGGGTGGGCAGGCCGTAGATCTCGATGAAGCCGTTGGAGGCGTTCTGATCGAAGCTGTCGCCGGAATCATAGGTGGCCAGGTTGTAGTCGTACAGCGAGGTCTCGGAACGGCGTCCGGTGACCACGGCGCGGCCGCCGTGCAGGATCATGCGAATCTCGCCGGAGACGTACTGCTGGGTGTCCTCGATGAACGCGTTGAGCGACTTGACCGCCGGCGAGAACCACTGCGCATCGTAGACCAGCTCGCCCCAACGCTTGTCGATGTCGCGCTTGATGCGGTGCTGCTCGCGCTCCAGGCAGCAGTTCTCCAGCTCCTGGTGGGCGGTGATCAGCGCCACCGCGCCCGGGCATTCGTACAGCTCGCGGGACTTGATGCCGACCAGACGATCCTCAATCAGGTCGATGCGGCCGATGCCCTGGGCGCCGGCGCGGCGGTTCATCTCCTCGATGGCCTGCAGCGGGGTCACGTCGCGGCCGTCGATCTTGACCGGGATGCCCTGCTTGAATTCGATGATGACCTCGTCCTCGACCGGCGGGAAGGCCGGATCGTCGGTGTAGGCGTAGCAGTCCTTGGTCGGGCCGTTCCACGGATCCTCCAGGAAGCCGGTTTCGATGGCGCGGCCCCACACGTTCTGGTCGATGGAGTACGGGCTCTTCTCGGTCTGCACGATCGGCAGCCGGTGCTCCTTGGCGTAGGCGATCTCCACGTCACGGGTCAGCGACAGGTCGCGGATCGGGCTGATGGCCTTGAGCGTGGGGTCGATGGACTGGATCGACACCTCGAAACGCACCTGGTCGTTGCCCTTGCCGGTGCAGCCGTGGGCGATGGTGTCGGCGCCGAACTGGTGGGCGGCACGGACCAGATGCTTGGTGATCAGCGGACGGGAGATGGCGGAGACCAGCGGGTACACGCCCTCGTACATGGCGTTGGCCTTGAGCGCGAGCATGCAGTACTCGTCGGCGAACTCGTTGCGGGCGTCGACGATGTAGGATTCCACGGCGCCGCACGCCAGCGCGCGCTCCTTGATGGTCTCCAGGCTTTCGCCGCCCTGGCCGACGTCGAGCGAGACGGCGACGACGTCCTTGCCGGTGCGGTCCTTCAGGTACGGGATGGCCACGGAGGTGTCAAGACCTCCCGAATAGGCCAGTACGATACGGTTCTTGTCACTCATGTTCAGCCCTTTCTATCGAACGCTGAATGCAAGTATATGCATAGGCTTGTATAAATATTCACCCGGTGCGTCGCGGGAATCCGAGCTCACTCCCCCGACACGGTTTTCGAGGCGATGTCAAGCAGCCACCGCGACCGGTCCGAGGCCGTCCGCTCGTCCGAGCAGACGATCATCACCGTGTCATCCCCGGCGATCGTGCCGAGCACGCCGTCGAGCGGCTGCCGGTCGATCACGCTGGCCACGTACTGCGCGGCACCGGACGGCGTGTGCACGACGATGAGGTTGTTGGCCGACGCCACCGACGTCACCAACCCCGACAGGATCCGCGACATCTGCTGTTCGGCCTTGGCGCCGGCATGGGACGCGGGCTCCTGCTGGCGCCGGTCGATGGTGTACGCCACGGTGCCGTCCGCCAGACGCGTCTTGACCGCACCCAGCTCGTCCAGATCGCGGCTCAGCGTGGCCTGGGTCACGTCGATGTCCTCGTCGGCCAGGATCTGCGAGAGCTGCGACTGCGAGGTGATGACGTATTTGAGCAGCGCCTCCTCGACCGCGCTCAGGCGGGCGGCCCGGGTCGCGGGCCGCTGCAACGGGTTAGTCTCCGACATGCCCATCCGCCCACACTCAGGACAGCAGGCCGTCGTCGCCGCGCTGCTGGCCGATCAGCCAGGTGAGCAGCGCCTTCTGCGCGTGCAGACGGTTCTCGGCCTCGTCCCAGACCACGGACTGCGGACCGTCGATCACCGATTCGGTGACCTCCTTGCCGCGGTACGCGGGCAGGCAGTGCTGGAAAAGCGCGTCCGGCTTGGCCAGGGCCATGAGCTCATCGTTGACCTGATACTCCCAGAACGGCTTGGATCGCACCGCATACTCCGCCTCCTCGCCCATCGAGACCCAGGTGTCGGTGAAGATGCAGTCGGCGTCCTTTGCGGCCTCACGCGGGTCGGTGGTCACCAGGATCGAACCGCCGGTCTGTGCGGCGATGCGCTCGGCGTCGGCCACGATCCGCGGGTCGGGCAGGTAGCCGTACGGGCCGGCGACGCGCACGTGCATGCCGGCCACGGCGCCGCCGAGCAGGTAGGAGTTGGCCATGTTGTTGGCGCAGTCGCCAAAGTAGGCGATCGTCTTGCCGGGCAGGGCGTCCACGCCGCCGCGGAACTGGGCGATGGTCAGCAGATCGGCCAGGATCTGGCAGGGGTGGAATTCGTCGGTCAACGCATTGACGACCGGCACGGTGGCGTAGCGGGCCATCTGCTCGACGCGGTCCTGTCCGAAGGTGCGCCAGACGATGGCCGAGGTCATGCGGGTGAGCACGCGCGAGGTGTCGGCCACCGGTTCGCCGCGGCCCAGCTGGGAGCCGGACTTGTCGATGACCAGCGGATAGCCGCCCAGTTCGGCCACGCCGGTGGCGAAGCTGGATCGGGTGCGCGTGCTGGGCTTGTCGAACAGGACGGCCACGGCCTGCGGGCCTTCGAACGGCCGGTGGTAATACCGGTTCTCACGGAACTTCATGCCCAGTTCGAGGATCTGCTTCTGCTCCTCGTGGGTCACGTCATCGTCGCGCAGCATGTGGCGCAGCTGTCCGGTCATGTCGGTCTCCTTCTCGATGGGGTCAGTCGTTGGGCAGGTCGTTGGGGATGGCGGCGAGGATGGCGACCGCGTCGTTCACATCCTGTTCGCCGACGATCAGCGGCGGGGCCAGTCGCAGGGCGTCCGGCGCCACGGCGTTGACGATCAGGCCGTGCTCGAGCGCCCATTCCATGGCGGCGTGCGCGCACGGATGGGTCAGCTGGATGGCGTTGAGCAGGCCACGGCCGCGCACGTATTCGAACAGCGGGTTGCCGGCCTCCATGATGCCGTTGCGCAGTTGTTCGCCCCTGGCCTCGGCGTTGGCGATCAGGTTGTCGTGCTCGATGACGTCGAGCGTGGCCAGCGCGGCGGACGCGGCCAGCGGGTTGCCGGCGAACGTGGAGCCGTGGGTGCCCGGGGAGAACAGCGCGGACAGCTTCTCACCGAAGGCGATCATGCCGCCCATCGGGAAGCCGCCGGCCACGCCCTTGGCGAAGGTGACGATATCCGGGGTGATGCCGCCGGACAGATCCTCGCGCTGGAAGGCGAACCAGGCGCCTGTGCGGCCGATGCCGGTCTGCACCTCGTCGATGATGAGCAACGCGTTGTTCGCGTCGCACATGGCACGGACCTTGCTCACGTAGTCGGCGCCGAGCGGACGGACACCGGCCTCACCCTGGATGAGCTCCATGATGACCGCCGCCACGGGCCCCTTGCCATACCGGCCGGGACCGGTCTGTCCGAACGCCTCATACAGGGCGAGCGGGTCGCCGGCCTCCACGAATTCGATGTTCGGCACCAGCGGTTCGAACGGGGTGCGGATCGCCGGCTTCCAGGTGGCCGACAGCGCGCCCAGCGTGCGGCCGTGGAACCCGTGGGTCAGCGCGATGATGCGCGCCGGCTTGCCGCCGATGTCGGGCGTGGCGCCCGGCAGCGTGCGGCCGTACAGCTTGGCCAGCTTCAACGCGGCCTCGTTGCCTTCGGCCCCGGAATTGCCGAAGTACACGTGCGAGCCTTCCGGCGCGCCGGCCAGCTTGATCAGGCGGGCGGCCAGCTCGATCTGCGGCTCGGTGGCGAAGTAGTTGCTGGTGTGCGCCACCTTGGCGGCCTGCTCGCTGACGGCCCTGACCCACGTGGGGTGGGCGTAGCCGAGCGAGTTGACCGCGATGCCGGCCAGGAAGTCGAGGTACTCGTTGCCGTCCACGTCCCAGATACGGGCGCCCTGCCCGTGATCCATGACGCGCAGCGGGGTGCCGAACACGTTCATGTGCACGCGGGAGTACTCACCCAGCCACTTGTTGTCCTCAGGGCCGAGCGATTCGACCGTCTGCTGTTCACTTGCCATAGGAACTCCTCATTTCCACGCCGTCTTCCGGCACCACCATCGTGCCGATGCCGGCGGTGGTGAAGATCTCGTTGAGAATCGAATGCGGTTTGCGACCATCGATGATATGCGCCTGGGGCACGCCGCCGTCTAGGGCGCGCACGCACGCCTCCATCTTCGGCCGCATGCCGCTTTCCAGGTCGGGCAGCATGTCGCGCAGGTTCTCCACGCCGATGCGGCCGATCAGCGAGTTGCGGTCCGGCCAGTCGGCATACAGGCCGTCCACGTCGGTCAGGATCACCAGCTTGCGCGCGCCGAGAGCGGCGGCCAGGGCGGCTGCGGCCGAGTCGGCGTTGACGTTGAGCACCTCGGTGGCGTCGTCCTCGTTCGGCGCGACCGAGGAGACCACGGGGATGCGCCCGGCGTTGATCAGGTCCTCGACCGCCGAGGCGTCCACGCTCACCACGTCGCCCACCAGGCCGATGTCGGTGGCGTGCCCGTCGATGACCGGCCTGCGCTGCATCGCGGAGAACAGCGCGCCGTCCTCGCCGGACAGGCCGACGGCGAACGGGCCGTGCGCGTTGATCAGGCCGACGAGTTCGCGCGACACCTTGCCGGTGAGCACCATGCGCACCACATCCATGGCCTCGGGGGTGGTCACGCGCAGGCCGCCGCGGAATTCGGACTCGATGCCCAGCGCGTCGAGCATCTTGGAGATCTGCGGGCCGCCGCCGTGTACGACGACCGGATGCAGGCCCACCTGCCGCAGGAAGACCATGTCCTCGGCGAAGCACTGCTTCAGGTGCTCGTCGACCATGGCGTTGCCGCCGTATTTGACCACGATGCGCTGTCCGGCGAACTCCTCCAGCCACGGCAGCGCGTCGATGAGCACCTCGGCCTTCTGGTCGGCCGTCAGGTCGGTGTGGACGTCCAGATGGTATCCGGGTCCCTTCCAAGTTGTCATGATGATCGTTCAGCTTTCGTAGTCGGCGTTGATATGCACGTATTCGTGGGTCAGGTCGTCGGTCCACACCGTCGCCTCGGCGTCCCCGGCGTTCAGGTCGATGTCGATATGCACCTCGCGCGGCGTCATGTCGACCTCGGAACGGTCGCGTCCGGGCTTGCCGCCGTCGCAGATGCGCACGCCGTTGATGTCCACGGTCACCTGGTTCGGATCGTACGGCGCCACGGATTCGGGAACCGTGCCCAGGGAGCTGACGACGCGGCCCCAATTCGGATCGTTGCCCGCGATCGCGCATTTGAGCAGGTTCGACGCGGCCACGGCGCGTCCGCAGGCCAGTGCGGCGTCCTCGCTGGTCGCGCCGGTGACGGTGATCCGCACGTCGTGGCTCGCGCCTTCGCCGTCGCCGATGATCTGCCGGGCCAGTGCGGCGCAGGCCTGCGCCACCAGCGCATTGAACTCGTCGGGGTCGGGTTCCGTGCCCGAGGCGCCGGAGGCCATGAGCAGCACCGTGTCGTTGGTGGACATGCAGCCGTCCACGTCGATGCGGTTGAACGAGGTGTCCACGCCGACGCTCAGCGCGGCCTGCAGCTGCCCGGCGCTCACCACGGCGTCCGTGGTGATGACGCACAGCATGGTGGCCAGCTGGGGGGCGATCATGCCCGCGCCTTTGACCATGCCGCCGATGCGGTAGCCGGCGCCTTCGATCTCGACGGTCTTCGGCCTGGTGTCGGTGGTCATGATCGCATGCGAGGCGTCGGCGCCGGCCTCGGCGGTGTCCGCCAGCGCGCCGAAGGCGGTCTCGACGCCGGACAGGACGTTGTCCAGCGGCAGCAGCTCGCCGATCAGACCGGTCGAGCAGACGGCCACGTCCTCGGCGTCGCAGCCGAGCAGTCCGGCCACCTTGGCGGCCGTGGCCGCGGACTGGTCGTACCCGGCCTGACCGGTGCAGGCGTTCGCCCCACCGGAGTTGAGGATCACGGCCTTGGCGTGCCCGTCGGCCACGATCCTCCGGCTCCATTGCACGGGTGCCGCGCAGAACCGGTTCGGCGTGAACACGCCGGCGATGGCGTCCAGCGGCCCCGCGTTGACGACCAGCGCCAGGTCCTTCTTGCCCTCCACGGCTGAGATGCCGGCTTCGACGCCCGCCGCCTCGAATCCCTTGGCGAATGTTACGCTCACGGTGCCACTCCAATCTTCGTCAATCCCTGATCCTCGGGGAATCCCAATGCGATGTTCAACGACTGCACGGCTTGTCCGGCGGTGCCGCGGTTGAGGTTGTCGATGGCGGCGAAGGCGAGCAGACGCCGCGCCTTGCGGTCCACGACCACCTGCAGATGGGCCGCGTTCGACCCGATGATGTTCTGCGTGGCCGGCAACACGCCTTCCGGCAGCACGACCATGAATTCCTGCCCTTCGTAGGCGCGTTCCCAGATGCCGTGGATCTCGGCATCCGTCATCGCCATGGCCTTGTCGGTCATGCGCGCGGAGACCGAAGCCAGGATGCCGCGGGACATCGGTGCCAGGATCGGCGTGAACCCGAGCGTGAAACGTTCTGCGTCCGCCGCCCCCAGACCGGCGGCGTGCGCGAGGTTCTGCAGGATCTCGGGGATGTGCCGGTGCGTGCCGCCCACCGAATAGGGGACGGCGGAGCCGAACGCCTCCGCGGCGAGCAGGTTCGCGCGTTTGAGGTTCTTGCCGGCGCCCGAATAGCCGACGACCAGGTCGGCCACGATATCGGTGGGTTCGATCAGGTTCTCGGCCACCGCCGGCTGCATGGCCAGCGTCACGGCCGTGACGTTGCAGCCAGGGCCGGCGATGCGCTTGGTGCCGGGGATGGCGACGCGCTGCCGCAGGTATCCGCCGTCGGAATCCCTGCCGACGATGAGCTCGGGCATGCCGTAGGTCCAGTGCTCATAGAAATCGCCGCCATAGTATTCGTCCCAGGCCGAACGCTCCTCGAGACGGTGGTCGGCGCCGAGGTCGACGACGACCGCGTTCGGGTCGAGCTGTGCGGCGATCGCGCCGGACGCACCATGCGGCAACGCCAGGATGATCACGTCATGGCCGTTGAGCGCCCCGGGCGTGGTGTCCTCGACCACCAGGTCGGCCAGCTGCGGGATGTGCGGCATATGCTTGCCCAGCTTGTCCCCCACCGAGGAATGCCCGGCCACGCACGTCACCTCGAACGCGGGATGCGCCGCCAGAATGCGCAGCGCCTCGCCGCCCGCATACCCCGTGGCCCCTGCCACGGCGACCGTGTACTTCGCCATTTCACGTCACCTTTCCGCGCATGATGGCCATGCGCATCCAACGAGCAACCAGCATACACTTTATGCAGTACATTGCATAATTATGCATGTTGTGTGGTGTCCGGCGTACGGCCGCCGTCTTCCGGCGGACCGCCATCAGGCGCTGACCGAGGTTCCCCCGTCGCCGGTGCTTCCCTGCCCGATCATGCCATCGAGCATCTGCTGATACAGATCCGTCGCCGACAGGCCGTTGAACGTCATCCACAACACGGCCAGCGTATAGATCACGTTGACGATCACCGCGGCCAGCGCCAGCCCGTACCCCTTCATCCGGAACGTGCGGGTGCGCCACATGGCCACCCCTCCCATCACGGCGGGCAGCACCGGAACCGGCAGTATCAGCGCGAACACCAGCGACAGGATGGCATAGAAATCCCAGTGGCCATACAGCGGGTTCTGACGGGGATCGTCCATGTCGATGCCGCCGAACGGCCGGGGCCGCTCCCCTCCCGTCCGCCACCCGTCCTGCGCGGGACCATACTGTTCCTGCTGCCGGTACGGATCATAGGGACCGTTGCCCGCGTCCGGCGCGGCATGGCCCGCATACGGCTGCGGCTGCGCCGAAGGCCCGCCTGACGGTGCCGTGGCGGGCTGCGATTCGGCGTCGGGACGTCCGTACACGTAGGGATCGTACCCGGCCGGATACTGGTTCGCCATCGCGCCGTATTCCGGCTGCGACGACGGAGCGGACGGCTGCGGCTGTTCGTTCGGGGCGGTCATGGACGGATACTCCTTATTCATGCGGTGCCATGCGGATGCCACCGGATGCGGCACGGGCTTGCCTTCGGCGATGCTCCCGGAAGGCAAGCCCGTATCGGCATCGCTCAGGCGCGCAGCTGCGCTCCGAGCTCGGCGGCCTTATCGATGATGGCCTTGCGGATGGCCTCGCTGTCCTCGGAATCAAGGGTGCGGTCGACGGCACGGAACGTGACGGCGTAGGCGAGCGACTTCATGCCGTCGCCCAACTGGTCGCCGGTGAACACGTCGAACAGTTCGATCGATTCGAGCACGTCGCCGGCCGCCTCGCGAATCGCGCGCTCCAACGCCGCGGCCGTGACCGACTGCGGCACCGTGAACGCCAGATCCTGCTTGACGGGCGGGAACGTGGAGATCGGCTTGGCCTGGATCGGCGCGTTGTCCAGTTCGGCGAACAGCGCGGTCAGATCCAGTTCGAACGCGGCCGAATGCGCGGGCAGGCCCAACGCCTCGTTGACATGCGGGTGCAGCTCGCCCACCACGCCCACCGCGGTCTGGCCGATCAGCACACGGGCCATGCGGCCGGGATGCCACTGGGCGGGCACGTCGGCGGGAGCGGGCTGGTCGAACGTCAGATCGGCGCCCAGACGCTCGGAGATGCGATGCACGGCTTCGGCGGCGTCACTCCAGTCCACGGCGCGGCGCTCGCCCAGCCAGCCGGTTTGGACCGCATCGCCGGTCAGGATGCCGGCCACGTGCAGCGGCTGATCCGGAAGGCCGGCGTCCAGCGCCGCCAACTGCTCGTCGCTCGGGCGCACACCGCCCGGCAGCGCCGGAATCGCGGGGGCGTCCGGGTTCCACAGGTAGACATGGCCCAGCTCATACAGCGACACGTTCTCCATGCCGCGGCGCAGGTTCAGGCGCACGGTCTGGGCCAGCGTCAGCAGGATGTCGCGGCGCAGGAACGGACGGTCGCCGGCCAGCGGATTGGCGATCTCCACGCTCACACGCTTGATCTCGTCCACATCGTAACCGAAGGCCTTGTAGTCCTCGTCGCCCACGAACGGGTAGGTCAGCGCCTCCACCATGCCGTATTCGGCCAGTTCGTCGGCCACCTGGCGCTTACGGCGCTGGTCGCCGGTCAGACCGACCTCGCCCTCCACCGGAGCGGGCGGCACGGTCACCGGGATCTCGTCATAGCCGACCAGACGCGCGACCTCCTCGACCAGGTCGCACGGTTCGTTGAGATCCGGCCTCCAGCTCGGCGGCATGACCGAGAACTCGCCGTTGCCGCCGCCGGCCACACCGCAGCCGATATCGGTCAGGATCTCGCTGATGCGGTTGACGTCGGTATCCAGACCGGTCACGCGCGCGACCTCGGTGGACTTGAAATGGATCGTCCGGCGGCGCGGCACGTTGTTCACGTCGGTCGGATGCTCGGAGGCCTCGCCATTGCCGTAGCGGATCAGCAGCTCGGCGGCCATCTGCGCGGCGGCCGGCTGCAGCTGCGTATCCACGCCGCGCTCGAACCGACGGGAGGCCTCGGACGGGGTCTTGTGGCGGCGGGCGGAACGCGCGATCGACACCTGGTCGAAGTGCGCGGCCTCCAGCAGGATGTTCTTGGTCTCCGCGGTCACCTCGCCATACAGGCCGCCCATCACGCCGGCCAGGCCGATGATGCGGGAACCGCGCTCACCGTTCGGCGAATCGGTGATCAGCAGATCCTCGACGCTCAGCTCGTGGTCCTTGCCGTCCAGGGTGACCAGATGCTCGCCTTCGCGGGCGCGGCGCACCACGATCGGGCCTTCGAGCTTGTCCATATCATAGGCGTGCATCGGCTGGCCCAGATCGAGCATGACGTAGTTGGTCACATCCACGGCCAGCGAGATCGAACGCACGCCGGCGCGGATCAGGCGACGGCGCATCCAGTTCGGCGTCTTGGCGGACGGATCGAAGCCGTGGATGGCGCGGGCGTAGTAGCGGTCGCAGCCGGGCACGCCGTGAATCGGGTTGTCGTCCTCGATCGACACCTCGATGTCCGTGGGAGTGCCGGGTTCCAAGCCCTCGGTGACCGGGGTCTTCCCGTCCAGCGCACTCACCGGATCAACGTAGGCGGCGCCGGTGGAATGGTGGTATTCGCGGGCCACGCCACGGTACGAGAGCGCATAGCCGCGATCCGGCGTGATGTTGATCTCCAGCAGCGGCTGGTCCAGATGCAGCAGGTGCATCGCGTCGTCGCCGGGCTTCAGGGCCTCGTATTCGGCGGGGGTGAAGCCGTACTCGCGCAGCAGGATGATGCCGTCATGGCTGTCGCCCAGACCCAGCTCGCGTTCGGAGGCGCACATGCCGTCGGAGATGTGGCCGTAGGTCTTGCGCGGTTCGATGCGGAAGTCACCGGGCAGCACGGCGCCCGGCAGCGTGACGACGACCTTCTCCCCGGCCTTCATGTTCGGGGCGCCGCACACGATGCCGCGGGGCACCTTGTTGCCGTTCTCGTCCACGTCGTTGTATTCGTCGCCGACGTCCACGTGGCACCAGTTGATGGTCTTGCCGTTCTTCTGCGGTTCCGGCGTGGCGTCCACCACATAGCCGACCACGATCGGTCCGGTCACCTGGGAGGCGTGGATCTCCTCCTCCTCCAGGCCGACCTTGACCAGGTCCTTCGCCAACTGCTCGTACGTCAGATCCTCGGGAACCTCGACATGGTCCTTGAGCCAGTCAATATCAACCATAGGCATGGGCTTTTCACTCTCCCATCACGAATTGCTTGCTGAATCGCACGTCGCCTTCGACCAGGTCGTGCATGTCATTGATGTCATGGCGCAGCAGCAGCGTACGCTCGATGCCCATGCCGAACGCGAAGCCGGTGTACACGTCCGGGTCCAGGCCGGCGGACTTCAGCACGTTCGGGTTCACCATGCCGCAGCCGCCCCACTCGAGCCAGCCGGCACCGCCCTTCTTGTCCGGGAACCACAGGTCGAGCTCGGCGCTCGGCTCGGTGAACGGGAAGTAGCTCGGGCGCAGACGGGTCCTGGCCTCCGGGCCGAACATGGCCACGGCCAGCTTGTCCAGCACGCCCTTCAGGTCGGCCATGGTCAGATGCTTGTCCACGGCGAGCGCCTCGCACTGGTGGAACACCGGGGTGTGCGTGGCGTCCAGTTCGTCGGTGCGGAACACGCGGCCCGGCGAGGCGATGTACAGCGGCACGCCGTATTCCAGCAGCGCGCGGACCTGGTCGGACGAGGTCTGCGTGCGCAGCACCATGTTCGAGCCCACGAAGCCCGCGGCGTCACGCGCCTGCGAGCCCTTGACGTAGAAGGTGTCCTGCATCTGGCGGGCCGGATGGTCGGGGCCAAAGTTCAGCGCGTCGAAGTCGAACCATTCGGTCTCCACCTCCGGGCCGGAGGAGATGCGCCAGCCCATCGAGATGAAGAAGTCCTCCCAATCCTCCATCACCTTGGCCAGCGGATGGCGCGCGCCCAACGGCTTGCGCCGGATCGGCAGGGTCATGTCCACGGTTTCGGCGGCGAGTGCGCGCGCCTCCTCCTGGGCCTTCAGCTCGGTCTCACGTGCGCCGAACGCGCGCCCGAAGTCGGCGCGCAGCCGACCCATGAGCTTGCCGGCCTCCTTCTTCTGGTCGGCGGGCAGCGCGCCGATGGCCTTGCTGGCCTGCGTCATCGCCGAATCGGCGCCCGCATACTGCGTCTTGATGGCTTTCAGTTCCTCCGTGCTGGAGGCGTTCTCTATCCTCGCGATGCCCTCGGCGACCGCATCGGTCACCGCCTGAGCATCGAACACCGCTTGTTGTGCCACGAGCTCCCTTTCCTGCGTCTTCCTACATCGTCAGCCGCGCGGCAAACCCGCAAAAGCGCGATTTACCGGCGTTTTACGACTTTACATTCTCCCAAAGCGACTCGACATAGCCATGCTCATCAGCATGACGGCGGCGCTCGTGCCCAGATTCAGCGACTCCGCCCGGCCGTAGATCGGAATCGAAACCACCGTGTCCGAACGCTCCAGCACGTCGTCCGGCAGGCCCCGAGCCTCATTGCCGAACAGCACCGCACGGTCGGCATCGCGGCCGCCGTCACCGCCCAACAGCTCGGGCAGCGGCACCGGCCGGTTCCCGGGCGTGCCGTAGACGTCGGCGGCCGTCACCGCCAGTCCACGCTCCGAGCACCACGTGAAGAATTCCTCGGTGGTCATCGTCAGCACCGGCAGGTGGAACAGCGAACCGGCCGTGGCTCGGATCACCTTCGGGTTGAACATGTCCACGCACTCGTCCACGAACACGACCGCCGCACAGCCCGCGGCATCGGCCGCACGGATCACCGTGCCCGCGTTGCCGGGGTCGCGCACCTGCCAGAAGGCCGCCACCAGTGATGGACTTCCGCCCGAACCTCCGACTCCCGGCGTTTCGGGGGCGGTGCCGGTCATCGCATCCCTTGTGGCCTGCATGTCCCCCACCGCCACGATGCCCTGCGCGTCACGGCTCATCCGTTCGATGACCCCGGCGCTGCACAGGTGCACATAGACGCCGTGGGGCAACGCCTCCGCCACGATCGGGGCCAGCAACGCCGATACCGGGATCCCCTCGCATGACTCGTCCGGCATCCGCGCGTAGCCGTGCCGGGCGAGCAACGCCATATCGGTATGCCCGGCGCCGCCCGAATCGTCGACAGCCACGTACACGTCACGCACGGCCTGCGGCACGCATCGCACGGCCTCGCGCACGGATTGCGGTCCCTCGATCACATACTGGCCGGTTCTGGCCCGGGACCGCCGGTTGGACAGATCCGCCACCCGGCGCACCCGTTCGGACTTCAGGTTATCGATGATGGTTCGCTGCATCGGCATACCCTCCACCCTACAGCCCGGCATGGCGCGGCCCGGCATCGCGCCGGGACGCGTGTCACCGACGGCGGAACGGCGTGCGGCCTTCGGCGTTGTCGGGACCGGCATACGGCATACGCATGTACAGCACCCAAGTGCCGTCCTCCTCGCCCACGGACATCACGCCGCCGAGGGATTCGATCTCCTCCCGGTGCAGACGCAGGCCGTTGCCGCCGGGCAGATCCAGGATGTCATCGATGTCGTCGCTGGTCTTCCGCTCGTCCGGAATCGGATTCATCTCCACGAGTTCGAGATGGCGTTCGCCCAAGGTGATCACCATGTTGTAGGCGTTCTCGCCGCGCACGGAATGCCGCATGATATTGGTGAACGTCTCGTCGATCATCGCCAGCATGCAGGATTGCCGTACGCTCGCATCCTTGCCCGAGAACGGTGTCGGGGCGCCGTTATGGTCGATCACGCGCACGTCGCCGTAGATACCGGACTCGGACAGCCGGCGTTCCCATACGCGCACGCGCTCGTTCAGCCGCTCCTGCGGTCCCTCATGCGCTCCGTCCGGATGCTTCTCCGCCGTCTCGGCGCTCAACTGGCGGATGACGGCATGCACGCCGTCGAGCACGCGGACAGACTGCTCGTTGATCTGACGCCAGGCCTCATGCTGTTCGGGATCGCCGCACTGACGCATCTGCCGTTGGGAGACCCGTGCGATGTTCGCCAGATCACCGGTCACCGAGTCGTGGATCATGCGCGCCACCTTCACGCGATGCATCAGGTCCTGCGCGCGTTCATCCCGTAGCCTGAGCTCCATCAGCTTGGACCGGTTGCGGTTGACCTGGCCGAAGTTCAGGATCAGCAGCAGCAGGAACGTGAGCACCGGGGCGCTGTTCAGGGCCAGATTCCAGCTGGTGTCCGGGAACCGCCACGCCTGCACATAGATGCCGACCAGCACCGGGACCGCGGCGACCAGACCCAGGCGCATGCTGGTGTCATACACCAACGTGCCCAGCGTGTACGCCATGCATAGCAGCTCGCCGGAACCGTGCAGCGGCGTCAGGCAGCAGGCCACCGAGAAGTACAGGGCCACGATCACCGAGGACGGCACGGGGAACACGCAGATCGACAGATACAGCGCGAGGAAGATCAGGGCGACGATCATGTTCGACGTGTCGCCGGATGGCATCACCAGGGTCTCGATCAGCTGCACCATCGCCAATGCGCCCACCTGCCACAGGCGTGTGGGATGCCGCAGCGGATTGATGACAATCGGCTTGGTGCCGGCCAGATGGTGGTTGTCCGGGAATTCGGGGGTCTCGTCGATCCTCAGGATATGGGCCAGCCGGTTCAGGCCTGCGAGTTGAGCCACATCGCCACCGCCTGCCATCGCGAGTTCGCGCCGAGCTTGTGCATGGCGCGCTGCCCGTGCTTCTTGACCGTCTCCGGCGTGATGTTCAGTGTCTCGGCGATCGCCTGGATGGACATGCCAGCGGCGAACGAGTCCATGACCTCGAATTCGCGGTCGGTCAACACGGCGTTGGCGGAGGTCTGGTTCTTCAGCCGCACATGCGCGGTCAGGGCGATCTCGAATCCATCGCCCCACGTCCCGCCGGAGGCGATGGTACGGATGGCGGTGACGATCTGCTGGTCATCGGACTTGCCGACGATGCCCTGCGCGCCCGCCAGCGAGGCCTTCTCGGCGTATCTGTCGATGGAGTAGGCGGTCATCGCCAGGATGCCGACCTTGCCGATGCGCGTACGGATGCGGCGGCACACCGAGATGCCGGACACGCCCTCCATCGACATGTCGGCCAGCAGCACCTTCGGACGGGTCGCGGCGGTCAGGCAGTTGGACACAGCCTGCCCGCCGTCGGACGTGGTCCAGATCACCTGCATGTCGTCGGACAATTCCTCGATGCTGGCCTTCAGACTCGGCAGTACAAATCGGTCGTTGTCCACGATGCCGACGGTGATTTCCCGATTCACTCGGATACCTCCCAATCACACTGATCCCATACGGGATTTGTCTCCTCTTATCAGCATCCTACGTGTAATCCCCCTCCCCGGATCCAAATCGGCAGGCGCCGCTCATTGCCCGAGGAAGGAGAACGACCCGGCGCAAACCGCTGTAATCAACGCAATCGCGGGGATGGCGATGCACGCGCACAGATATACCCAATCGAGGACATCCACGGTGCTGACACGCGCGTGGCTGCGCGGCCCGTCGCCGCCGAACCCGCGCGCCTCCATGGCCGTGGCCAGCGTGGTCGACCGTCTGATCGACAGCACCAGCAGCGCGAAGGTCTGCGGGAGGAACGCCTTGACCTTGTTCTCGTCGCCCAGGCCGCGCGACCTGCGCGACGCGGTCAGCGCCGCCCAGTCGTCATGCAGCACGGAGAACAGCCGCATGCCGGCCAGGCCGCCGTACACGAACCGGTCGGGCAGTCTGAGGATCTGGCTGAACGCGTCGGCCAGGTCGGTGGCGTCGATGCCGAGCACGGCGATGATGGCGGGGATGCCGATGGCCAGGATTCGTATGCCGGTGGCCACCGCCAGCTCGGCCGACCGGTCGGTGACGTGCATCAGTCCCCATTGCCACCAGGTCTCGCCGCCCTCCTTGCCATACAGCAGCACGGCAAGGGCGGAGCCCGGGGCGCCGATGAAGATCGGCCAGGTGGACCTGACGACGCGCCAGGGGGTCAGCCCGATGCACCACAGGATGATGAGCTCCAGCGCCAGCGCCACCGTGGCCGAGACCCAATCCAAGCTCAGCAGCATCGGCAGCGAGGCCAGGAACGCGCCGATCAGCCGGTACGCGGGATTGCGGGCGGCCAGGAACGGCGAGCGGCTCGACGGCTTGGGGTCCTCGACGCGCTCGTTGACCGGGCTGACGGGGATGCGGGGGTCGGACGCGCCGGACGCCGTCCACTCCCCTGTCCGGTCGGAGGGGGTGAGCTCCACCAGTCGGGCGCCGAGCGCGGTGACCAGTTCGCGGTCGTGCGTGACCACGATGATGCTCACGCCGTCGCCGCGCAGGCCGTGGATCAGGCGCACGATCTGCATCCAGGTGCGCCGGTCCTGGCCGAAGGTCGGCTCGTCGAGGATGAGCACGCGCGGCGCCGCGGCCAGGGCGGAGGCCACGGTCAGCCGCCGCTTCTCGCCGCCGGAGAGCGTGTACGGGTTCTGATGGGCGTATTGGATGAGCCGGAACCGCGTCAGCAGTTCACGCGCGCGGCGTTCCGCCTCCGCTTCACTGCATCCGGTGCGCAGAGGCCCGAGCATGAC
Source organism: Bifidobacterium pullorum DSM 20433 (assembly GCF_000771405.1). Lineage (GTDB taxonomy): Bacteria > Actinomycetota > Actinomycetes > Actinomycetales > Bifidobacteriaceae > Bifidobacterium > Bifidobacterium pullorum. The sequence continues at coordinate 77,032 of NZ_JDUI01000001.1, forward strand.
CTCCTCCAGTACGCTGCCGCGCGCGAACTGGTGCTCGGGGTTTTGGAACACGTAGGAGATGCGGGAGGCCAGCTCGGTGGACTTCCAAGCGATCGGCGCGTCGCCGTCCGCGTCCGCGGCCAGCTGGGCCGAAGCCTGCACCTGCCCGCGCACCGGTTCGAGCAGACCGGCCAGCGTCAGCGACAACGTGGATTTGCCGGCGCCGTTCGCGCCGACCAGCGCGGTGATCTGTCCGGCGGTGAAATCGAGGTCGATATGCTCGGCGATGGCCTTCCCATCGCGGCCGATGGACAGATCCCGCGCGGACAGCAGCACCTGGCCAGTACCGACGGACGGATCGTATGGCGGCTCATCGTCGGTGTGGATGCGGACGATCTCGTCCTCGGGGCGGCGGTATCGATCCGGCAGCCAGATGCCGAGTTCGGCGAAGTCGAGTCCGGGATCACGGAACACCTCGTCCGGGGTGCCGTCGGCGACGACGACCGTGCGTTTGAATCCGCCGCGGTCGACCTCCTCCTCATCGCCTTGCTGGGCGATGCGGGCGGATTGCTGTTCGTCAGTCTCCAACCCGAGCACCACCACGCGGTCGATCATGTCGATCCACGGTCCGGCGCGGTGCTCGACCAGCACCATCGTGGAATGATAGGTGTCGAGCACATCGCGTACCGCGTCCACGACCTGGGTGACGCCGTCGGGGTCGAGGTTCGCCGTGGGTTCGTCGAGCAGCAGCACACCCGGGCGCATGGCCAGCGCGCCGGCCAGGGCGAGTCGCTGCATCTGCCCGCCGGACAGGTGCAGGGTCGAACGGTGCAGCTGAACCCCTTCCAGTCCCACCGCACGCAGACCGTCGCGCACCCGCTGCCAGATCTGGTCCCGCGGCACGTTGAGGTTCTCGGGGCCGAACGCCACGTTGTCGCCGAGCCGCTGGAAGATCGCCTGCGCATCGGGGTCCTGCAGCACCAGGCCGATGCGTCCGCGCGCGCGGGTGACCGGCACGTCGTCGACCAGCACGCGGCCTTCGGTCACGCCGCCCTCCGCGTCGGTGGTCAGCATCGTGCCGTCGGCCATCATCTCGGTGCGTTCCGCGTTCTCCTCTCCCCCAAGCAGACCCGCGGCGCCTTCGAGGATCGTGGATTTGCCGATGCCCGACGCGCCGAGCAGCAGCACACGCTGTCCCGCCTCGACGGTGATGTTCAGCCCCCGTACGGCGAAATGCCGGCGCGAGGCGTGACGGTACCCCCAGTTCTCGAAGCGCAGCACCGCGTTGTCGGCATGCGTTGCGTCATGATTCGCCGGCGTGGGGTCGGTTCCCTGTCGCGCGGTGTCGATGCTCAGCTGTTCGTCCACGATTCCCCTTGATGGTCCTCAGCCGCATAGGCGGCGGTTCATACGACGTTGACGGCGCGGGCGTTGCGGCCCGCGCCATGCGTCAGGTTCAGCGGCCGCGCACCTCACGACCGGAGGCGAACTTGTCTAGCGCACCGGTTTTGGCGAGCGCGATGTACAGGTACCACATGAGCACGCCGGCGAACACGATGCCGGAGATCACCGTGGTGAGGACGTAGACCACGCCGTAGGTCTGGAACACGTCGATGGCCTGCAGGTTGGTCAGGAAGGAGTATCCCCAGCAGGCGACGCCGGAGAGGGCGCCGGACAGGATCGTCACCGGCAGGTTCCACTTGCGGTAGGCGAAGATCAGGAAGGCGATCTCGGCGAACAGGCCCTGCACCAGGGCGATCAGGAAGGTTTCGACGCCGCCCCACATGTTGCCCATCAGCGCTTCGAGCACGCCGGCCACAACCTCGGCGTAGACGGCGGCGCCCGGCTTGCGGACGATGATCGCGGCCAGCGGTCCGGCGAACAGCCACAGGCCGTTGAACACGCCGGCCAGGCCGGGGATGATCGCCTCCAGCGCGCTCCACGGCGCGGCGGTGGCGATGGCGACGACCCAGTAGATCAGGGCGCTGGCCACGCCGATCACCGAGGCGACGGCGATATCGACGACACGCCATTTCAGGACGGCTTTGGATTCGGTAATAGCAGAAGACATGCGATGTGCCTTTCTCTCCCGCGCGCCGACTTTCGGCGCTGCGTCAAGGCACGGGAAAAGAGCGACGTCCGTGCGCCGGCATTACCCGGTATACGTTCAATCGGTCGAGGTAGCCCTCATCTCAGCCTCGCCGTTCCTGCGGATGCGGGAACCGGCGGCGAAGCCCCCGTGTCGGTTTCCGACCCTACCGCATCCCCTGTCCAAAACCGTGGCACGAAACAGTGTGGCGCGGTACGGTACAGAATCCGGCCAATGGAAAAGGTTCCGTACCACCAGTATGCGGTACGGAACCCATCTAACCCCAAATGGTTGATTCCGTACCGTACCATGGCACGGAATCAACCATCAATTCCTTGGAATCAAGCCATTCCTATCGGGCCTGAATCGCCGTGGTACGGTACGGAATCCTTCCAGTGGATATATTTCGCTTCCATACCACGCCCACGCCCCTCTCCGCTCAGCGGGCGAGCTTGTCGAGCAGCAGCGCCTCGGTGACGATGTTCTTCTTCAGACTCGGCATCGAGATCGACTCGTTCGGGCTGTGCGCGTTGGCCTTCGGATCCTCCGGGCCGGTGACCAGCACCTGGGCTTCGGGGAAGATGCGCTGCAGATCCGGGATGAACGGGATCGAGCCGCCTTCGCCCTTGTTGACCGGGGCGACGCCGAAGGCCTCCTCCATGGCTGCCAGCGCGTCCTTGGTGGCCTCCGCGTTCGGATCCATGGCCCAGCCCATGCCGTTCTCGCCGGGGGTCACGGTCACCTCGCAGCCGAACGGCGCGTGCGCCACCAGGAAGTCGGCCAGCGCCTGCTGCGCCTGTTCGGGGCGCTGGTTCGGCGCGGTGCGCAGCGAGAGACGAAACGTGGTCTCATGGCTGATCACATTGAACGAACCCTCGACCGGCTGGGCGTCGAAGCCGATGACGGTCACGCTCGGCTTGGTCCACAGGCGGGAGGCGAGCGAGCCGGTGCCGGCCAGACGGTAGCCGGGCAGGATGCCGGCGTCACGGCGCACGTCGGCTTCGTCCAGATCGCGCTGCAGGCCACCGATCGGCTCCTCGGCGGCGACGCCCGGCACCTGCATCTCGCCGTTGGCGTCGTACATCGAGGCGATGAGCATGGCGGCGAGCGTGTTCGCATCCAGGATCGGGCCGCCGTACTGGCCGGAGTGCACCGGGTGCTCGAGCACGCGCACATGCACGTCGAGCGTGGTGTTGCCGCGCAGCGACGTGGTCAGCGAGGGGATGTCGGCGGACCAGTTGCCGGAGTCGGCCACGATGATCACGTCGGCGTCGAATTCGTCGCGGTGCGCCTCGATGAACGGGATGAAGCTGGGCGAGCCCATCTCCTCCTCGCCTTCGATGAACACCTTGATATTGACCTTGAGTTCGTCGCCGAGCGCCTTCAACGCACCGGAATGGATGGCGATGCCGCCGCAGTCGTCGGCCGAGCCACGGCCGAACAGGCGGTCGCCGACCTGCGTGGCCACGAACGGCTCGGTCTGCCACACGCTCGGGTCCGGAACCGGCTGCACGTCATGGTGCGCATACAGCAGTACGGTCGGGGCGTCCGGGTCCACGATGCGCGAGCCGATGACCTCCCAGGCACCGGGGGTGCCGTCGGCGTTGTGCGCCTGGGCCACCTTGGCGTCGATGCCGACAAGGCGCAGCTCCTCGGCCACGAATTCGGCGGAACGGCGCATCTGCTCGCCGGTGATGCCTTCGGCGGAGATCGACTTCAACGCGATCTTGCGCTCGATCAGTTCAACGATGCGCGGCCAGTCCTCCTCAACGCGGGACCGGATCTCATCCACGTTCACGGATGCCATGTTTCTCCTTTATATCTGGGGTTCCTGGTCTTCCAGGGCGTAGTCCTCCGCCCGCCCCGGCCCTCCGCGTGCGCCGCTGCCGGCGAAGTGCCGACGAATGGCCGGAATCGAGCGTCTAGACGTCACCGTAACCTGCAAGCATGACATGGAACCCGTTTAAGAAGCAGGACGAGGCACAGGTGCCCGTCGAGGAATCCGCCAAGGCCGCCAGGCCCGAACCCACCGCCGGCAAGGGGCATGCCACCCCGAAGCGCAAGGACGCCCAGGAACAGAACCTGCGCCCGCTGGTGCCCAAGGACCGCAAGGCCAGCGCCAAGGCCGCCAAGGCGCGCCAGCGCGAGAAGGAGAACGCCGAGTACGAGGCCATGCGCACCGGCGACATCAACCATATGCCCAAGGCCGAGCGTCTGCCGTGGCGCGTGTACATCCGCGACTATGTGGACGCCCGCTTCAACCTCGGCGAGTTCTTCATCCCGGTGGCGTTCGGCATCCTCATCCTCTCGATGGTCGTGTCCTTCTTCTGGCCGGTTCTGTCGCTGCCGCTGATGCTGCTGCTGTACGTGTACCTGTTCGCCGCGATCATCGACGTGGTGGTCATGTGGCGCAAGCTCAAGAAGAAGCTCATCGAGAAGTTCGGCGAGAAGTCGGTGGCCAAGGGCATGCGTTCCGGCTCCTATGCGTGGAGCCGCGCCATTCAGCTGCGCCGTTGGCGTCTGCCGAAGCCCAAGTACCCCAAGCGCGGTCACTGGCCCGAGTGACGGGGAACCCAGATCTCGCCCAAATCTCACGGGCCGCCGCACGATCGCACCGCCTGCCGGTCGCGTTCGTGCGGCGGCCTTCGTCGTATCCGGGGGCGGTGTCCGCGACGGTTTCCGCAACCGTTTCTACAATGGGACACGGCACTTCATTGGTTCACTATGCTTAGGAGGCATCGATGCCGCAGACATTCGATATCGTCGTCATTGGGGCGGGTCCCGGCGGGTACGCGACGGCGCTGCGTGCGGCGGAGCTGGGGTTGTCGGTCGCACTGGTGGAACGCGACGCCACGCTCGGCGGCACCTGTCTGAACCGCGGATGCATCCCCTCCAAGGCGCTGCTGACCGCCGCGCACACGATGCATACGGCAAAGTGGGCGTCGACCGCCGGCCTGCAGTTGCAGGTGACCGGATTCGATTTCGGCGCATTGCGCGACTACCGGATGCGCGCCGTGGACACGATGGTCAAAGGTCTGGCCGGACTGGTGGCGCACCGCGGCATCATCGTGTTCCGGGGCGAAGCCGCGCTCGCCGACGCGCATCAGGTCGTCGTCGCCCCCTCCCCCGGCTGCGGGGCCGTGCTGCGGTACGCCAAGGCGGAGGTGGCGGAACCCGTAGGGGATTCGCTGCGACTGGACGCGGCGAACGTGGTACTGGCAACTGGCTCGCGTCCGCGTGCATTGCCGGGCGAACCGTTCCGCGGGGCGCTGATCGACTCCACGCAGGCGTTGGAGCAGGACACGTTCCCGGACAGCGCGATCATCATCGGATCGGGGGCGATCGCCGTGGAATTCGCCTCCCTGTGGAGCCAGACCGGCTGCGAGGTCACGCTGCTGATCCGCAAGGACCGTGTGCTCTCCGGCTGGGACCGCCGCACCGCCACGACGCTGACGCGCGAGCTCAAACGGTCCGGCGTGAACGTGGTGACCCGCAGCCATGTGACGGCGGTGGAGACCGGCGTGAACCTCGGTGCCACCGTACGGTATACACGTGAGGGCGAGGACGGCGAGCAGCAGGCATATGCGCAGATTGTGCTGGCGGCCGTGGGGCGTGACCCGGTCACCGATTTCGACTGGATGGACGATGCCGGGATAGATCGGGATGGCCGAGGTTTCGTCGTCACCGACGCGATGGGACGGACCTCGGCGCCGGGTGTGTGGGCGGTCGGCGATATCACGCCCGGGCATGCGCTGGCGCACCGCGCGTTCGAGCAGGGCATCGTCGTGGCGGAGGCGATCGCCGGATGCGATCCCCGACCGGTGGACGAGACCACGGTGCCGCAGATCGTGTTCTCGCTGCCCGAGGCGGCGAGCGTCGGCTTGACCGCGGATCAGGCGCGATCCCGCGCCGATCTGGTCGATGTGCGCGAGACGCCGTATCCGATGATGGGCAATGCGCGCATGATGATGAGCGGGGCCGCGGGGTCGTTGTCCGTGGTCACCGGCGCGGCCGCCGACCGGCCGGACGTCGAGCTGGTGCTCGGCGTGCACATGGTGGCGCCGGTCGCCAGCGACCTGATCGCCGAGGCGCAGCAGCTGGTCGGCAATCATGTGCCGCTCGCGCAGGCCGCGCGGCTCATCCATCCGCATCCGACATTCGCCGAGACCATGGGCGAGGCGCTGCTGAAGGCGGATGACCGTCCGTTGCACACACGGTAGGCCGGCGATGTCGCCGTACTGCTAGACTAAGGGTCTAGTGTGTCCGTACAACGAGCGGAAGTGAGGATTCGCATGGCGTCCAAGGACGAGAAGCCGCAGAAGAAGCAGAACCTGTTCAAGCAGATCGCACAGATCTACAAGTACACGTATGCCGACGACAAGCAGCTGCCGTGGCTGCTGGCCGGCGCATGGCTGGCCCCTGTGGTGGTGTTCGTGATTCTGGGTCTTGTGTTCCACTGGACGTGGCTGACCTGGATCTTCGTGATGATCATGGCCATCATGATCGGCGCGCTGTTCGCCACCATGACCCTGACCAACCGTGCGGATCGCGTCGGCTATGCCCATCTGGAGGGCAAGCCCGGCGCCGCCGTCAGCGTGTTGCGCAACATCAGCAAGGCCGGCTTCAATTTCCCCGAGCAGCCGGTGTGGTTCGATGCCAAGACCAAGGACGCCATCTGGCGCGGCACCGGGTTCAACGGCATCTATCTGCTCGGCGAGGGCGATTACGGCCGTGTGATGCGGGCCATGGACCGTCAGGAGCATGCGATCAAGGGCGTGACCGCCGGTTCGTCGATTCCGGTGTACCGCATCTGCGTGGGCTCCGGCGACAAGCAGGTCAAGCTCAAGGATCTGCGCAAGACCATCGTCAAGCAGAAGTCCTACGTGCCGTCGAACCATAAGAACAAGCTGATCGCCAAGATCCATCCGCGTTCCCGTTTCCTGCTCACGCAGCGTGAGCTGGACATCCTGAACGACCGTCTGCGTACGCTGCAGACCAAGCAGGGTCTGGGCATCCCGAAGGGCATCGACCCGACCCGCCCGCAGAAGATCAGCCGTCGCGCCATGCGTGGCCGCTGACCTGGCGCAGATCTCATGCATGGAAAGAGCCGCCCGATGGGCGGCTCTTTCCATATCCTCTGCCGTTCATTCCCCGCCGGTCCGCCCGGCCGGGATCGACGGCAAGCGCGAAAACCGGTCAGGCGATCGAGACGACCTCGTAGCCGGCATCGACCACGGCGGCGGTGATCTGCTCGTCGGTCACGCCTTCCGGCACGCTGACCACGGCCGACTTGTCCTCCAGGCTGACCGACACATCGCTCGCCCCCGGCAGGCCTTCCAGCGCACGGGTGACATGCTTGACGCAGTTGCCGCAGGTCATGCCTTCGATGCCGAGTGTTTTCCTCATCGTGATTCCTCCTTGTTGGATGGTTGGTTGTGTGGCGCCGTCCGCAGTGGCCGACGCCGACGATTCTTCCGTGCGCAGCGTTTCCCGGCATGGTTCGGCATCCGTTCCGAATGCCGAAACCATCACCGTGTCCCCCGCGCCGGCCTGTTCGCCATCGGACTGCGCGCTGCCGGCCAGGGCCGAATACCTCGGTTTGAACAGGCGCAGCCGCAGCGCGTTGCCGACCACGAACACCGAACTGAAACTCATCGCCAGCGCGGCCACCATCGGGTTCATCCTCAGGCCGAAGGCCGCATACCAGCAGCCGGCGGCAATCGGGATGCCGATGATGTTATAGAAGAACGCCCAGAATAGGTTCTGCTTGATGGTGCGGATGGTGGCGCGGCTCAACTCGATGGCGGCCGGCACGTCGTTGAGATCGCTGCGCATCAGCACGATGTCGGCCGATTCCATGGCCACGTCGGTGCCGGCGCCGATCGCCAACCCCACGTCGGCACGGACCAGCGCGGGGGCGTCGTTGATGCCGTCGCCCACCATCGCCACCCGCCGGCCTTCATCCTGCAGGCGGCGTATCTCACGCTCCTTGTCCTGAGGCAGCACATCGGCCACCACGCGGTCCACGCCCACCTGGTGCCCTATCGCACGGGCGGTACGGTCGTTGTCGCCGGTCAACATCACCACGTCGAGTCCCATCGCCTTCATATCGGCGATGGCCGCGCGGCTGCTCGGCTTGACCGTATCCGCCACGGCGACGACACCGAGCAGCCGGCCTTCGACGGCGAAGAACAACGGGGTCTTCCCCTCGCCGGCCAACCGGTCGCAAATTGGTTCGGCCACGGTCACATCGACGCCGAACGCCGTCATCATGGCCATGTTGCCGCCCAGACAATCCTTGCCGTCGACGACGCCACGCACCCCCTGTCCGGGAATCTGCGTGAATGCCCCGGCGATCGTCCCGGTCATGCCGCGGCGCTCCCCCTCGGCCACGATGGCCTTGGCCAAGGGATGCTCGGACGGGCGTTCCAATGCGCCGGCGACGCGCAGCACATCGTCCACCGTGGCATCCGCACGATGGGCGATGTCGGTGACGCGGGGGTCGCCTTGCGTGATCGTGCCGGTTTTGTCGAGCACGACGGTGTCCGCGCCATGAGCGATCTCCAAGGCTTCGGCGGATTTGATCAGGATGCCGTTCGCCGCGCCGCGTCCGGTGCCGACCATGATGGCGGTGGGAGTGGCCAGTCCCAGCGCACACGGGCAGGAGACGACGAGCACGGATACGGCCATGGTCAATGCGAATTCGGGGGTCTGTCCGACGAGCAGCCAGACGACGGCCGTGATGACGGCGATCGCGATGACGACCGGCACGAACACGCCCGCCACCCTGTCGGCCAGTTTGGCGATGGGGGCCTTGGAGCTCGTGGCCTCATCGATCAAACGGATGATCTGGGCCAAGGCGGTCTCCTCCCCCACCTTGGTCGCCCGCATGGTGATGTAGCCGCTGCGGCTGATCGTGGCGCCGATGAGCGTATCCCCGACCTGCTTGTCGACCGGTACGGATTCGCCGGTGATCGCCGATTCGTCGACCGCGGCGGTGCCGGAGAGCACGATGCCGTCCACCGGAATCGATTCGCCGGTGCGCACGACGAGCACGTCATCCACCTGCACCTGTTCGACGGGAATCGTGGTTTCCACGCCGTCACGCAAGACGACGGCCCGCTTGGGCCGCAGATCCAGCAGCGCGTCGATCGCGGCGGATGTGCGCCCCTTGGCGCGGGCCTCGAAGAACTTGCCGAGCGTGATCAACGCCAGGATCGTGCCCGCGCCCTCGAAGTACAGGTCGTGGGAGAACTGCGCGACCATCGCCGTGTCGCCATGCCCCAGGCCGAACGCGATCTTATACAGCGCATAGACGCCGTAGACCACCGAGGCACCGGCACCCAGCGCGATCAGCGCGTCCATGTTCGGCGCCCGGTGCAGCAGACTCGTGAACCCGCCCTTGAAGTATTGCGCGTTGACCGCCAGAATCGGCAGCAACAGCAGGAACTGGGTGAAGGCGTAGATCATCGCGTTTCGTTCGCCCAGCACGATGCCCGGCAGCGGCCAGCCCATCATGTGCCCCATCGCCAGATAGAACAGCGGCACGGCGAACACGAACGACCACACCACGCGGCGGCGCATCACCCGATACTGCCGACGCGCCCTGTCCGCCGGCGTCTCGGCCGTTCCCGGCACCGCGGCCCCCATCGCCTTCGGCCGTTCCAAGGTGGCACCGTATCCGGCCTTCTCCACGGCCTCCACGATCCGGCGGCCGTCCAGACTCGACTCATCGTAATCCACGGTCATACTGTTCTTCAGCAGGTTCACGGACACCTGGCGGACGCCCGGCAGCCCGCTCACCGCCTTCTGCACATGCGCCTGGCAGGCCGCGCACGTCATGCCGGTCACGTCATAGCGTTCCTGCGTCATCGTCCGCGTCTCCTCTCATACCTTCGACGACCGTGTCTGATAACAACATAGCATCCGCACACCTGCCGTCAGCCGGCGGCGAATCCCTCTCATGGTGCACTTATGAAACATTCCCGTAACCCAATGGGCGCGTAACCGAAACCATTTCTTCTACACTTGGAACTCGTAACCATCTCATGCGAAAGGAGCGGTCCAGTGACTGCACTGCAAACCAAGGCCGATGCCGAGGCCCTGATCAACAAGGAAGGCGTGGAATACGTCTCCGTCCGATTCACCGACCTCATCGGCGTCCAGCAGCACTTCAACGTGCCCGCAAGCGAATTCCTCAAGGACGCCTTCGACGAGGGCATGCCGTTCGACGGTTCCTCGGTGGAGGGCTTCCAGGCCATCAACGAATCCGATATGAAGCTCATCCCGGATGTCGAAACCGCCTACATCGATCCGTTCCGCAAGCACAAGACCCTCAACGTGGCGTTCTCGATCGTCGATCCGCTGACCGACGAACCGTATTCGCGCGACCCGCGCCAGGTGGCCGCCAAGGCCGAGGCCTATCTGAAAGCCACCGGCATCGCCGACACCGCCTGCTTCGCCCCGGAGGCCGAGTTCTTCCTGTTCGACAAGGTGCGCTTCGAGAACACGATGCAGCGTTCGTTCTACGAGGTCGACTCCATCGAGGCCCCGTGGAACACCGGCAACGACGTGGAAGAGGACGGCACCCCGAACATCGGCTTCAAGAACCGCGTCAAGCGCGGCTACTTCCCGGTGCCGCCGTGCGACCATTACCAGGATCTGCGCGACGACATGGTCGCCAACCTGCAGAAGGTCGGCCTGATCCTGGAACGCGCGCACCACGAGGTCGGCGGCGCCGGCCAGCAGGAGATCAACTACCGCTTCAACACGCTGCAGCACGCCGGCGACGATCTGATGAAGTTCAAGTACGTGATCCACGAGACCGCCTTCCTGGCGGGCAAGGCCGCCACCTTCATGCCCAAGCCGATCGCCGGCGACAACGGCACCGGCATGCACTGCCACCAGTCGCTGTGGAAGGACGGCAAGCCGCTGTTCTACAGCGAGCAGGGCTACGGCGGCCTGTCCGACATCGCCCGCTGGTACATCGGCGGTCTGATCAAGCACTCCTCGTCGGTGCTGGCGTTCACCAACCCGTCGCTGAACTCGTACCACCGTCTGGTCCCCGGCTTTGAGGCCCCGGTCAACCTGGTGTACTCGGCCCGCAACCGTTCGGCCGCCATCCGCATCCCGCTCGCCGGCACCTCGCCGGCCGCCAAGCGCATCGAGTTCCGTGCGCCGGATCCGTCCTGCAACCCGTTCCTGGCGTTCTCGGCCCAGCTCATGGCCGGTCTGGATGGCATCCTCAACCACATCGAGCCGCCGGCACCGATCGACAAGGACCTGTACGAGCTGCCGCCGGAAGAGCATGCGGGCATCAAGCAGGTGCCGGGCTCGCTGTCCGAGGCGCTCGACGCGCTCGAGGAGGACAACGACTTCCTGACCGCCGGTGACGTGTTCACCGAGGACCTCATCGAGACGTGGATCGACCTGAAGCGCGGCGAGATCGACCAGGCCCGCCTGTGCCCGACCCCGCTGGAGTACGAGCTCTACTTCCACATCTGAGTTTGGCTTGATGAGCTAACTTGGGCCCCGGCTGGCTGGCCGGGGCCCTCTTGTATGCCCGCGTCTTATGCGGCAACCCGTTCGATGAACCATCGCTCGTGCGAGACGACGACCAGCGCGCCGGGATACTCGGCGAGCACCCTGGCGAGCGCCTCCTTGGATTCCAGATCCAAGTGGTTGGTCGGCTCGTCCATCACGATCAGTTCCGGCCGGTCCAGCAGCCCCAGGCAGAGCAGCAATTTGCGCAGCTCGCCGGGCGAGGGACTCTCCCCCGCCAGCAGCTTGTCCGGGTCGGCGTTCAATTGGGCGTAGGACGAGAGCACCCGTGCACGGTCCCTGGCCGGCAGTCCCGCCAGCTGGGCCACCGCACGCCGCGCGTCGTCGTCGGTGGTGTTCTGGACGATGGTCAGCGTCCGCACGTCGGCGGCCGCCCGCAACAGCGCCCGGATGATTGTGGACTTGCCCAGCCCGTTCGGCCCGGTCAGGCCGATATGATCGCGCGGGCCGACGCTCAGCAGCGGGATGCGCACGCCCATGATGCCTCCGGCACGGTCATGGTCGTCGCCTTCCGCCGAGATGCGCCACACGCCGCCATCGACGTGCAGATGCGAGCACATCCCCACGCTATCGGATGAACCATCCGGACGCGGTGTCCGGCCATTCGCCACCGTCGCGCCATCGTCGACGATCGCCGCATCCCCGAATCTCACGACGCCCGGCCCGATCCGCATCAGTTCCGCGCGATGGCTGGGCGCGGCATCCATCCAGATGTCGCCGTCGTATCGCTTGGCGGCGACGCTCAGCGACGCGACCCTGCGCTCGGCGGCGGCGATGCGACCGTCCAACTGGGCATAGGCCCGTGACGCGCCGGAGTCCAGACTCGTCGCCTTGGCCAAGTGCAGGGCGCCACGCGCATCATGGTCCTTCGGGTCGATGCGCCGGCCGCCCTTGTCCCTGGCCGCGTTCACATGCTGCACCTGCTGGAAGCGGTCGGCCTGCGCGGCGCGCAGTCGCTCGTGCTCGCGGCGGGCGGACCGCAGCAGGCCGGCGTCACGCTCGTCGTTGGCCCGTCGCTGGGCGCTGGCCTGCGTATAGCCGCCCTGATAGACGTTGGACACGGTCACGTTGCGATGGCCGATGTGTCTGCGTTCGAACATCATGCACCGTCCGCAGGTGGCGTCGATCAGGTCGACGTCGTGCGAGATGAGGATGCCGATGCCGCGGAATCCGGCCATGGCTTTCGCGATGGCGCTGCGGGTCGGCTCGTCCACGTGGTTGGTCGGTTCGTCGAGCACCAACACGTCGGGCTGCCTGGCCAGGGCGCAGGCGACCTGCACGCGTTTGGCCTCGCCGCCGGAGAGCGTGGCATAGCGATACAGCCAGCCGTCGTCGAGGTCCAACGCCTGTCTGACCGCCATGGCCTCGGGCGACCAGTCGGCGGCGAAGTCCTCAAGGTTGTCGGGAACGTCGTCGGTCGACTGCGGGCAGGTGGCGATGATCAGGTTTCTTGGATTCGGCGATACACTCCCCGAGTCGGGGGCAAGACGTCCGACCGCGATGGCGGCCAGGGTCGATTTGCCGATGCCGTTGTCGCCGAGGACGGCGGTCCATCCCCGCGGGAAGGAGACGGAGATGTCCTCGAACAGCGGATCGGGGGCTCCCGGATAGGTGAAACCGATATGGGATAACGTCAGCATGATGGGTTGCGCCATGATGTTCCTCTCAGGCGCGCCGCGAACGGATACGACCAATGGCGACTGCTGAAGGCATAGGATGGGTGCGGCGGCGCGCCTCAATGCGCATCGCCATCCGCAACAGTCATCCTATCGGCTGAGCAATGTCCCGAACATCCTTCCGTGAGGCCTCCTTGGCATATGGGGAGACCGTCCTGCATATCCGCCGCCCAGTATAGCGGTTGACGGCGCAACCGCCAACTCCGGCTAGTCCATCAGCCGTTCGGCCACGGACTTGAAGATGCGGCCCAGGCCGTCCGTCCTCAGGGAGCCGTCCCTGTTGAGCACGGCGGGACGCCCCGACTCGCCGGTCTCGCGGATCTCCGGGACCAGCGGCAGCTGGCCCATCAGCGGCACCTCATAGCCCAGGGCGCGCGTCAGTTGGTCGGAGACGCGCTCGCCGCCGCCGTTGCCGAAGATCTCCAGCCGCTCGCCCTTGTGCTCGAACCAGCTCATGTTCTCGACCACGCCGCGCACCTTCATCGGCACCTGCAGCGCGACCAGTCCGGAACGCACCGCCACGTCGGAGGCGCTGGGCTGTGGCGTGGTGACGACCACGAGTTCCGCGTTCGGCAGGGTCTGCGCCACCGAGATTGCCATATCGCCGGTGCCGGGCGCCAGGTCGAGCAGCAGCACGTCCGGTTCGCCCCACCATACGTCGGACAGGAACTGTTCCAGCGAACGCTGCAGCCTGGGCCCGCGCCACAGGATCGCCCGGTCCGCGCCGGCGAACATGCCGATCGAAATGAGTTTGACGCCCCAGGCGGTCACCGGCATCAGCATGCCGTTGAGATTGGTCGGCTGACTGGTCACGCCGAACAGACTCGGCAGGGAGAATCCGTAGATGTCGGCGTCGATGGCGGCCGTATCGTATCCGAGCGCCGCGAACGTGGCGGCCAGGTTCGCTGTGACCGACGATTTGCCAACGCCGCCCTTGCCGGAGGCGACGGCGAAGATGCGGGTCTTGCTGCCCGGCTTGGTGAATGGGTTCTGCCGGCGTTCCGCCTTGAGCCCGGCCACAAGCGCCGCGAGTTTGTCGTCGTCCATCGTGGAGACCTCGACGTGCGGGATGAGGTCGGCGTCCGGATAGGAGGCGACGGCCGCGTTGATCCTGCGGGTGATCGTCTCCGCCAGCGGGCACCCTTCGACGGTGAGCTCCACGTGTACGGTCACGTCATAGGCGCCGTCCGAGGCGGGCGTGACCTCGATTGCCGGAATCATGCCCAGTTCGGTGACCGACCGGCCGAGTTCGGGGTCGATGACCTTGCTCAGACGGTCGTAGATGTCGGCTTCGATCCGTTCCATGGCTCCTCCTTGCGTCGGCCGTTGCTTGGGTTTGCTTCCACCCTAGCGTGCGATCGCACGCCATGCCAGAGCGGCGCCCGCCGTGTCGGGCGGTCCGGCGGGCGTCCGGCATCGGCTCACTCGAAGCAGTAGGCGGTCACGATCGGCTCTCGGCCGGTGGTGACGTCGGTGAAGTATTCATACAGGCTGATGCCAAGCATGCTGCCGCCCAGGTTGACCACATTCGCGAACCCGTGCCCCTGCAGCAGGCGGACCGCATTGTAGCTGGTCTGGGAGGAACGGCAGTTCAGATACACCGGCCGGTCCGTCGGGATCTCGTCCAGCCGCGCGCGCATCTGCGTGAGCGGGATGTTGACCGCCCCCTTGAGGTGTCCCTTGGCGAAGGCGCCGGGTTCGCGCACGTCGATGATCGTGGCGCCGGATTCCACGAGTTCGCGCGCCTGGCTCACGTGCGTCTGCCGGTAGTCGCCGCCCAGCAGGTTGCCGGCCACGAGCGCGGCCACGTTGACCGGATCCTTGGCGTTGGAGAACGGCGGCGCGTAGCACAGTTCCAGATCGCGCAGGTCATCCACGACGGCGCCGAACTTGATGGCCGTGGCCACCACGTCGATGCGTTTGGCGGCGTCGCCCTGCCCGATCGCCTGCGCGCCGAGCACGCGTCCGGTCGGCACCTCGAAGATGAGTTTGACGTGCAGCGGCCGCGAGTCGGGCATCAACGAGACCTTGTCCTGCGGGATGACGTACGCGTAGTCGTAGCGCAGGCCCTCCCGCTCGCACTGCGCGGCGGTCAGGCCGGTACCGGCCGCGTTCCATTCGAACACCCTGATGCAGTTGGATCCGATATAGCCGGTGTTGCGCACGGCGCGTCCGCAGATGTGGTCGGCGACCTGCCGCGCCTGCTTCTGCGCGGGGCCGGCCAGCTGTAGCATCATCGGGCGGTGGGTCAGTGCGTTCACGACCTCGATGGCGTCTCCGATCGCGTAGATGTCGGGGTCGTTCGTCCGGTAGGAGGCGTCGGTCAGGATCGCCCCGCGCTCGTTCACGTCCAGTCCGGCCTCGGCGGCGAGCGCCGTGTCCGGCCGGATGCCGACGGCCATGACGACGGCTTCGCCTTCGACGCGTCGTCCGGAGGCCAGGGTCAGGTCGTTGCCGTCGAACCGTGAGACCTGGTCGTTGACGATGAGGTTGACGCCGTGGTCGAGCATGGCCTTGTGCAGGATCTGGACCATGTCGTGGTCGAAGGTCGTCAGGATCTGGGGCGCGGCCTCCACCAGCGAGACCTGGTAGCCGGCCTCGACGAGGTTGACGGCGGTCTCCACGCCGATGAACCCGCCGCCGACCACACTGACCCGGCTAACGCCGCGTTCGTTCAGAAACGTGTGCAGGCGGTCGACGTCGGTGACGGTTTTCAGTGTGAACACGTCGGCCTGGTCGATGCCGGGGATGGGCGGGACGATGGCCCGTGCGCCCGGCGAGAGGATGAGTGTGTCGTAGGACTCGTCGTACTCGGCGCCGTCGTTGAGGTTCCTGACGTGCACGGTGTGCGCGGCGCGGTCGATGGCGACGGCCTCGCTGTTGACGCGGGCGTCGATATGGTACCTGGCGGCGAACGCCTGCGGGGTCATCATGACGAGCTTGTCCGTGGCGTCGACGGTGCCGCTCAGCCGGAACGGCAGGCTGCAGTTGGAGAACGAGACGTGCGGGCCCTTGTCGAGCATGACGATTTCGGCCCGCTCGTCCAGCCGACGCAGACGTGTCGCCGCGGTAGCGCCTCCCGCCACGCCTCCGATGATCACGACCTTCATGGCAACCTCCTTGCACACCATGGGCTCATCCTGCGAGCCGACGTATTCCTTCAGCATAACCGGCGAGAATCGGCCGCGGCGGCGGGCCGCACCGAATCGACCCATCCGGCGCGCCACCTACGGCGGTCACGCCTCGCCGGTTTCCAGCAGCCGCTTGAAACCGTCCTCGTCAAGCATCGGCACCCCCAATTCCTCGGCCTTGGCGGCCTTGGATCCGGCGTTGGCGCCGACCACCACGTAGGTGGTCTTCTTGCTGACCGATCCGGCGGCCTTGCCGCCGCGGGCGATGATCGCCTCCTTGGCGGAATCGCGGGAGAAGTCCTCGAGCGAACCGGTGACCACCACGGTCATGCCGGCCAGGGTCTGGGGCAGATCGTTGGTCTCCACGGTGGCGCCGACGCCGGCGGCGCGCCACGCGTTCAGGGTCGCCCCGCGCCAGTCGTTCCCGTCGCGTGCCGCGGCGAACCAATGCACCACGGATTCAGCGATCTCCGGGCCGATGCCGTCGATCTGCGAGAGTTCCTCCGTCGTCGCGTTCGCGATGGCGTCCAGGGAGCCGAAGGCGTTGGCGATCAGCCGTGCGGTGGGCGGGCCCAGGCGGCGGATCGACAACGCCACGAGCACGCGCCACAGGTCCGCATGCCTGGCCTTGTCGATCTCCTCGAGCATCTTGCGCGTGTTCTCCATCGGTCTGATGATGACCGGTTGAACACCCGTCCCCTTCGTCTCCGTGCGCACGACAACCGCATCGGATGGCACGTCGTAGCCCGGATACGCCGTCGCATCCGCGTAGTCGGCATGGCGCTCCGCGTCCGTCCGCTCCTCGGCATGTCCATCCACGGATTGCGATGCGCTCCCCCGTTCGGCCAATTGTTTGGCGGTGAGCTTCCGGGCGGGAGCCGGCGCGGTCCAGAACGCCTCGGTCTGATACCATAGGCCGCTGCCGCCGATGCGTTTGCGCACCTTCTTGGGTTTGCCGTTCTGCCCGGCGACCTCGCGCACCTCGATGATCGGGATCTCACGCCAGACGCGCACATCGCGCAGGTCGTCCACATTCAACGAGAACAGGCCCGCCTCACTGGTCAGCACGGGAGTCTGCACGGACGGCAGCGTCAGGCCGGGTGCAGGCTCGTAGTCGGACGGTTCCTCGCCGGGGGCCACCACGATCTCGTGCCGGCTGCCGCCCAGATTCGGCGCGTACTGTTCCACCGAATCGGGTCGGTTCTCCTCGGGGTTGGTCAGGGCGACGGCGCTCTGGTCGCCCAGATGCTCGATGTCGAAGGCCTTGCGCGAGGCCAGGTTGATGATGCGTTCGGTCAGCTGCGCCGGACAGCTCTCCACGTTCGGGCAGCGGATATCCTTGTCGCCCTCCTTGGCCGGGGCGAGCTTCGCCCCGCATGAGGGGCAATGTTCGGGCATAACGAACTCGCGCAGCCTGTCCTCGCGTCCCTTGCGCCGTTCCAGCACTGGGCCGACCAGTTCGGGGATCACGTCGCCGGCCTTGCGCACGACGACCGTGTCGCCGATGAGCACGCCTTTGCGCTGGACCTCGAAGGGGTTGTGCAGGGTGGTGCGGGCCACCGTGGAGCCGGCCACATGCACGGGCTTGAGGATGGCGACCGGGGTGACGCGGCCGGTGCGGCCGACCTGCACAGTGATGTCGAGCAGTTCGGTGTTGACCTCCTCCGGCGGGTACTTGTAGGCCACCGCCCAACGCGGCGCGCGCGACGTGGCGCCCAGCGCTCGCTGCAGGGCCAGGTCGTCCACCTTGACGACGATGCCGTCCAGCGCGTGCTCGATGTCGCCGCGGTGTTCGCCGTAGTAGTCGATCATCCCCAGGACCTCGTCGAAGGTGGAGACGGTGCGGTTGTGCGGGGAGACGGGAACGCCCCACTTGCGGTACAGGTCGTAGGCCTGCGACTGGTCGGCGACCTCGTCATGGGAGCCCGAGGCGCGACCCGACCCCCAGTCGAGCCGGCCGATGCCGTGCGCATAGAAGCTCAGGCGACGGGTGGCGGTGATGCGCGGATCCTTCTGCCGCAGCGATCCGGCGGCGGCGTTGCGGGGGTTGGCGAAGGGGGCGCGCCCCGCCTCCTCGGTCTCGGCGTTCAGCGTGCGGAAATCGTCCCATCGCATGAACACCTCGCCGCGGATCTCCACGAAATCGGGGATGTCGTCGGCCTCGCCGCCGAGTGTCTGCGGTATCGAGGCGATGGTGCGCACGTTGAGCGTGATGTCCTCGCCGGTCACGCCGTCGCCGCGCGTCAGCCCCTGTTCGAGCACGCCGCCACGGTAGATGAGGTTCAGAGCCAGCCCGTCGATCTTGACCTCGCAGCTCATCGGCAGCGGACGGCCCTCCGCCCAGTCCAGGTCACGGCGCACGCCGTCGTACCAGTCACGCAGTTCCTCGATCGAGAACACATCATCCAGGCTCATCATGCGCGAGGGGTGGCGTACCGAGGCGAACTCGTTGGAGAATGTGCCGCCGACGCGGTGCGTGGGCGACTGCGGCGAATCCAGGGAGGGGAACGCCGCCTCCAATGCCTGCAGGCAGCGCATGCGCGCGTCATAGGCGGCGTCGGAGGATACGGGCGCGTCGTCGATGTAATAGGCGATCTGATCGGTCTCCACCCATGCGGCCACCTTGGCCCACAGCCTCGCCGCATCGTCGGCGTCCAGCATGGCGACGTCCAGTGAGGACAGTCGCATCGCGTCGGCGTCGGTGGCCTGCAGCGCGCCGATCCACGCCGACGTCCCGGGCGCGTACATGGCCGCGCCCGTCGGCGTTGCCGCCTCGACCGGCGTCCGGTCCGCATCACCGATCGCGTCGAAATCCCATGCCAGCTGCTCGGATTCCTGGCCGGAAGAGGTCTTGCCCATCGCTGCTCCCCGCGTCTAGACTGCTATGCTCATTCGATTCTACCGGCCGCCGCCTTCCACCCCGTCGAAACCGGATGGCCCCGGCCCGGCGGCCTTCAGGAGCTCAGGGACCGCAGGAACTGGGCCTGCACCACGTCGATGCCGTCATTGCCGGAGTCGTTCATGCGCGCGGCTGCCACGGACAGTGTGCGGGCCGGCACGAACATGCCCTGGTCCACGCAGACGCGGGCCGCCTTGCGCACGATCGAGGCGACCTCGGTATGGGGCCAGACCGGCAGGTCGTGGTCGGCGAGCACCTTGGCCGCCGCCTCCACGCTTTCGGGCACGCGGATGCACTGCGAATGCGCGCGGGCGACCAGTTCGCCCAATTCCGCCTCCAACGCACCGATCTTGCCGGGAGCGATGTGTTCGCTCATCACATAGGCCGCCGCCGCCACGTCGAACTGGTCACGCATCCACTCAGCGTACGCGAACCGGTAGTACGCGAATGCGGCGTCGTCCCGGTCCAGGGCCACCCGCAACGCGTTCAGGCAGGCGGCACGCGCCGAGTCCCAATCCTCATTGCGCGCCAGCTGCACGGCCAGCTTCATGTGCGCCAACGGGTATGCGGGCGCGTACCCGACCATGGCGTTCAGATGCGGCAGCGCCGCCTCGACGCCCTTCAACTGGGAGAGGATGTCGGCGAGTTCCATATGCGTGTAGAACACGTTGTCGGGGATGAGCACCGTGCGCTCCCCCGGCGTGGCGAACAGCCGGTTGTAGACCACGCGTTCCGCATACGAGTTGAAATACCGGGGCACGCCGTCCACGGCGGCGAACAGCGATTCCACCTGTCCGAGCGCGGCCTCGGCTGTCTGGATCGCCTGCTCCGCACGCCCGGAGAACAGCAGATCGCGGGACTTGAGCCGCTCGGCATCCAGATCGGAGGATACGCGGAATTCGAAGTCGGGCGTGTCCGTGCCATCGATCAGGGCGCTGGTGACCTGCGGTGCCAATTCGGTCAGTTCGGGGTCGCCGATGCGTTCGATCAACGCCATCGCCTGCTGGGCCTTGGCCACGGTCGGCATGGACGCGTCCGCGGCGAGCCGATGGAATTCCGCCACACCGCGCTGCAGCAGATCGGCACGCTGGATCGACAGTCCCGTCACGTCGCGGGCACCCAGGATACGGCCCACGGGTTTGGAGAACTCCACCTCCGCCAGTTCGGGCTCCTCCTGGGAGCCGACCGGGGAGAACCGGCTGTCGCGCAGGTCGAACTGCGCGTCCACCGGCTGCAGCCCGCCGTCGGCGTCGACGTCCAGCACCGCGTCGAACCGCCGGTAGGTCTCCAACGGATGGTTGAGCCCGTCACGGCGCAGCAGCGTCAGGAATTCCTCCCGCCCGAACGTGACCGTCACCAGATTGCGCACGGTCGGGTTGCGCCGCAACGCCTCCAAGGGGTCGTCGTCCCCGTCGGCGGTGATGTCGGTGGATTCGGAGACCCCACTGGCATCCTGCACGTCCTCGGGCGACGCGAACATCATCGCATCGATGTCCACGTCGCGCATCAGATCCTCGAACTGCGCGTCGATGCTCGACTCGTCCAGCCGTTGCGCATCATCGCCATCCGATGCCGGACCCCGCTCCGGACCGTCGGCGGGTTCGGGCTGCTCCGTCGGCTCATCGGCTTGCGGAATATACCGGCGGGCGGGGTCGCCGTGCATGTCGCCGTCCTTCGGGTCGCCCTTGGCCCCGCCCAGGCCGACCTCGGAGGTGCGGATGCGCTCGAACATGTGCAGCGCCTGGCTCATCAGCTCGCTGATCGCGCTGTCCTGCTCGGCCACGGCCTCCTCCAGGCCGATCGAATCGATATGCAACGACACCTGCCGTACCCGGCTGTCGGCGCCGAAACTCAGCGCGGCGATCAGCAGCCCCACACGCAGGTTGTACGCGGCGCTCATCGCCGCACGCTGATGCCCGTCGATCGCCACCCAGCCGTGGCGGTCGGCGTCATACCGGCTTTCCGGCATCATCGAAGCGCCGGCCGTCGTGAACGCGATGGCCACGTTGCCGTCCTTCAGGTTCGACCGGATCTCCGCGTCGAACCGGTAGGGCAGGCGCAGACGGCGCAGCAGCAGCGACATGGTCTGCCGGTACACCCATTCGGATCCGTCCGCGTCCGCGGGGTCCGCACCCTGCCCCGGCTCATGCGCGGTCTGGGCGGGATCGGGGTGCCTCTCGCAGATGTCGGCGGATAGGCGGCGCGCGTCGTCCACCATGCGCACGACCGCGGTGACGCCGTCGTCATGCAACGGATCGACGGCGATATCGTCGCCTTCGGCGTTGTACAGGGCGATCAGGGCGGGATCGTCGAGCAACGCCATGTCGATCTGCGCGGCCTGGGCGCGGGTGACCGTATCCTCCGTGGGTTGCAGGCCCAGGCGCGCGTTACGTTCCAGCCATGCGCTGACGGCCGCGAACCGGTTGAGATTGCCTTCGATCCTCAGGGATTTGAGCACCGGGGCGAAGGTCATATTGGCGTCCCAGGCAAAGAAGTAGCAGCCGGAATAGGTCGACGTATACAGATGCAGCGGTTCGGCCCCATGCACGGCCTCAAGCCCCGGCGTCTGGTCCAGCGCGCCGGCCTCGCGCATCAGATCGGCGAAATGGTCCTCAAGACCCGAGGCACGCAGCCCGTGGGCGCGGGCCTCCATCGTGTCGCGCAGCGAACGGCGGATCGCGCCCATCGGCGCCTCGCGGTTGAGCCGACGGAAGATGTTGCCCGAGCCGAAGCCCAACAGCAGCCCCTGCATCTGCGGCAGCATATAGGCGGCGAAGAACGCGATGGCGATCGCGTCACGGTATTCCAGGTCATGACGCATGGTGTCCGGCAGGTTCGCCCGCATCTGCTCGAGCGTGTACCGGTTGCCGGATTTCAGCCACGAAGCCAGCCACATCATCCGCCCGTTCGCGTCACGTCCGACCACGCCGCCGCGGATGGCCTTGCCCCGCCCCCGGGACCGTCCCGATGCCGCGGGCAGCGGCACCTCCTCCTCACGGGAGAACATGAACCGGGTCTCCATGCCGTGGGTGTCCATCGTCGGATCGTCACCCACGAACACGCGCCCCTGCGCATCGGCGAGCGCGATCTGGCAGAACCTCCCACGATCCACGAACACGCCGAGCGAGAACGATCTGGGACCGCTGCTGGGCAGCTGCGCCCATCCGAGCCGCAACGTCTCCGGCACGCCGTCGAAACCGTCGAACAGCCGACGTTTGACGAGCGGCGTCAGTCTGATCGCGTGCCGCGCCAACTCCCCCAGCATGTCTTCCGGGGCACGCACCGCCGCCTCGAAGGCGTTGCCATGCGACACCCCGGACGTACGCTCCTCGGTCATGGAGCCGAACAGGGTGCGCAGCGCGCCGAGGACCGCATCCAAGCCGTGGCGGGGGCGTCCGGAGCCCTGCGGTCGTGAGTTGAACGAAGACATGGTTGTCATTGTCCCAATTCACTCAGACATGAAGCCGTTAGAATAATCGCGTGAGCACTTCCCGACATCCCCGCCGGCCGTGGGCCGTACTGGTTGCGGTCCTGATCATCGCCTGCGTCGAATGCGTGGCGTGCAACATGCCGTTCTGGACCACGCTGGCGGCCAGCACGGACACGGCGTCGGCGGCGAACGTCATGGGGGCGGGCCTGGAACGACGGGACGACGGCATGCTGGTCGTCACCGACCCGACCCAGGCGTATCTGGACGTGTCCGCCGACGGCACGTCCTCCTATATCCGCATCGATCCGGTGTCCGCGGACGTTCGCGACGCGGCGGATCCGGACGATGCGCCCTACCGCACGCTGTACGTGCGCGCCGACGGCGATGGCAGGGCCGGACGGATGACGTCGGTGGCGGTCGGCGCGCCGCGCTCCCTGTATCTGAAGGTGCAGGCGGACGATACGGTGCGGCTGTGGATCGCCGAACCGGCGGGATCGGTGGTGCCGTTCGCCGCGGTCCGCGCCAATGTGCGCGTGCCGTTCAGCGTCGATGCGTTGCGTGTGGCGGCGATGGGGGCCGTCGTGCTGCTGGTGGCCCTGTGGCGGCCCGGTTCGCGCCTGTGGCGGATTCCGCTGGATACGGCAGACCGCAGGCAACGTCTGATCTTCGCCGGAATCATGACGGCGGCCGGGGTGGCGACGCTGATACCGATGGTCTCGCAGCTGGCCGGCCAGCTGGTCTCGGACCCGGCGCCGCTCGCCTTCCACAAGCCGGGTGCCTACACCTATGATTTCGAACAGTATGGCAGGGTGGCCGACGCGCTGCTCCACGGACGCGTGTGGGTGGATCTGCCGGTGGATCCGGCGTTAACGATCGTAGAGAACCCGTATGATGCGGCCACGCGCAACCGGCTGCTGTCCCAGGGCGTGCCGCTGTTCTGGGATTACGCCTACCACGATGAACACTGGTATTCATATTTCGGCGTGCTGCCGGCCGTGCTGCTGTTCCTGCCCTATCAGCTGGCCACCGGGCGCATGCTGCCGTCGGGGGCGGCCGAGCTGGTGCTGATGTTCGGCGCGCTGGTGTTCCTCTGCCTGCTGACGATCCGTCTGATTCGGCGTGTGGCCCCGCACTCCTCGCTGGCCGCCACGTCGATGGCGATCGTGTTCGTGCTCGTGGGGTCGAACGCGCCATACCTGTGGTTCCGCACGAACTTCTATTCGGTGCCCTGCGCCGCGTCGATGCTCCTGTCCACGCTGGGCCTGTGGCTGTGGATGGGGGCTGCGATGCCGCGCCGACGCCCGGCGCGCCCGGATGCCGCGCCATTGAAGCTCGGGCATCTGGCCGCCGGCGCGTTGTGCATCGCCGCCAATCTGGGGTGCCGTCCCGCGTTCGCATTGGTCGCGCTGTTGGGCATACCGCTGTTCTGGCCGCAGTTGACGGAGCTGTGCGGCCGCATCCGGAACCGCTCGATAGGCGTGCGGCAGGCGTTGCGCATGCCGTTGGCCGTGCTGCTGCCCGCCGTCGCCATCGTGCTGCCGTTGCTGGCGTACAACGTCGCCCGGTTCGGCACGCCGCTGGATTTCGGCAACAGCTACCAGTTCACCGTCACCGACATGACGCGGTTCACCCCCGCGCCCGATACCTTCCTGCTGCTGATGGTCTACTACCTGTTCCTGCCGTTGCGGTTCACGGCGGATTTCCCCTTCCTGACGCTTTCGCCGACACCGTTGCCGTCCTGGGCGTATGCGGAGGAGATGATCGGAGGCCTGTTCGCCCTGTGTCCGCTGCTCGTTCTGGCATTCGCCGTGCCGTTCCTGCGCCATCGGCTGCGTCCGAGCGGCTGTTGGGCGATGTTGACCTGCGCGTTGGCGCTCGCCCTGGCGTTGCTGGCGTTCGACGCCTGGGAGGGCGGCCTCGGCTGGCGGTATATGATCGATTTCGCATGGCTGATGGCGTTGGCGGCGCTGCCCGCATTCCTCTTCATCGTCAACGCCGACGGCGGAACGACACCGGCGCGGCGTGTGTGCCGTCTGCTGATTGTGGCCGTGCTGCTGGCCGTCATCGCGGTCACCGTGCTCGGCTTCTTCGTCCCCGGACGAGACGACGCCCTCATCGGCGTCAATACCGGCCTGTACCACACCGTGCGTTCCTGGTTCGCCCTGTTGTGACGACGTCCAGCCGTCTATCGGACAATCGCCAGCCATTCGTCGGTCTTCGAGCGTATAACGGTTGCACGTAATCGCAATATCGTCCGTCATATGAAGGAACGGAAGGCCAATCATCCGATGAGCCGCATGTCCACCATCCCGCATTCCCGCACGCTGCGCTGGATCCTCGCCGCGATTGCGACGATCGTCATGGTGCTGGTCTGCATACTGCCGCAACCCGATGTCGACGCGTCGATCCGCCAGACCCGTGTCGAACGCCTCAACGCGCAGATCGAAAACGTGTACACCGCCGATTTCCAGCAGATGCGGCAGGAACAGCTGACCGCCGAACGGGACAAGGAACCGCACGGCATCGACGACATCTACGTCAAGGACGACCCGTACGGCACGAACACGCGCTCGCTGTACGTCTACTTCACCACCGAACAGCCGGCGAGCGTCAGCTATACGGTGTCGGCCGAAGGGTATCCCGACTTCTCCGCGGACGCCTACGAGGGTGCCGACGGCCCCGTGACCGAGCACGAATTCCTGGTGCTCGGCCTGTTGCCCGACGTGACGAACACAATCACGCTGAGCATCACCGACGAGTCGGGCGATGTCGTCGAACGAGTCATCGAACGTAAGGGGTTGGGGCTGCTCGGCACCGAGGAGGTGCGCCTGGAACAGCCGGTCACGGCGGCCGACGGCACCGAACTGGGCGACGGCTTGTACGCGATCCTCGGCAACGACAGCGACGATCAGGATTTCATGTTCTATTACGACGTCAACGGCGTGCTGCGCGGCGAGGTGCCGATCCTGTTCTACCGCAGCCACCGCCTGCTGTTCGACGACGACGGACTGATGTGGTTCTCCGTGTCCACCGAGAAGATGGCGGCGATGGACCGGCTCGGACGGCTCGTCAGAATCCTGGACCTGGGCGACCGGTACATCCTGCACCATGACTACGCGTTCGACGCCGACCAGAACCTGGTGCTGCTGGCCACCGAGCTGAACCGCGACGACGGCTGCGTGCAGGATCAGATCATCAAGCTGGACACGGACACCGGCGAGGTGACGCCGCTGCTCGACATGGGCGACATGTTCCCCGAATACAAGATGTCCACCGACCACGCCGGCATCGACGAATCCGACATCACGGCCACCGGCAAGTGGGATTGGATCCATTTCAACACGATCCAGATGCTGTCGGACGGCTCGGCGCTGCTGTCGGCACGCGAGACCTCCACCATCATCAAGATCGACGATCTGGAGGGCACGCCGACGCTGGACTACATGATCGGCGAACCCTCGGTATGGGCGGGCACGCCGCAGGAGGATGACTTCCTGACCAAGGTGGGCGACTTCTCCGACACCGGCGGCCAGCATTCGATCACCTACGTGGATGATCCGGCGCTGCCGGATGGCCAGTACTATCTGTACATGTTCGACAACAACTACGGTTCGGCGCAGACGCGACCCGACTTCGACTGGACCGTAATCGACGGCATCGTGACCAAGTACAGCATCGCCACCGAAGGCGCGTACTCGCAGTACCGCCGGTATCTGGTCGACGAGAACGCCGGCACCTACACCGAGGTCAACGCCTTCGACGTGCCGTACTCGCCGTTGGTCAGCTCCGCACAGGAGCTCGACGGCGACCGCGTGCTCATCGATTCCGGACTGCAGGGGCTGTTCGGCGTGTACGACGAATCGACCGGGGAGCTGCTGGCGCAGTACCGCATGAAGCTCAACACGAGCTACATCTACCGGGTCTACCGGTACGATTTCAAGGGCTTCTACTTCGCCTGATCCCGCGCGGTCGCACGAGGTCGTCCCGCGGCCCCCGGTCGATTCATGACGTGGCCGTGTCCCGGCGGTTCTCCGGGTCACGCAAGACCGGCCCGCGAACCCGGATGTTTCCGTTCCTCAGGCAGGAACCGCCAGTCCAAGCTGGCCGGGGCATCCGGGATGCCGCCTCTCTCTCCACATTCACGCAACCTTGCGTCGGTACAATGGTCGCCTATGGGATTGTTTGACGCTTTGATGAGCCGCAAGCCGGCCGCCCCCGCGCCGAGCGCACTCACGTTCACGCTGGCCGACGCCGGATACACGTACGACGACGGCAACGTCGGCCTGGAGCCGACCTCGTTGACCATCACCGAACGGCGCGTGGCTGTCATCGGCCTGAACGGGTCCGGCAAGACCACGCTGCTCAAACTGCTCGACGGCGCGCTGACCGCCACAAGCGGCACCGTGAGCATCGCAGGCGGCGACGAGACGCTCGACCCGGCCGTCAAACGCAATCTGAAGCGCATCGAGGCCATCGTCGGCCGGGTGCGGCGCGAGGAGATCCCGAACAGCTACTACAAGGCGGCCACCATCGCCGAGGCCATCGACGAGCCGCTGAAGAAGCACAAGGTGCCCGAGTCGGAACGGCAGGCGATCATCGGCAACCTGTTCGCCCACTTCGGTCTGGCGGAGGTCTCGCGTCAGCCGGCGTCGGCGTTGGATTCCGAGAAACGGCATCTGCTGGCCATCGCCTCCGCGCTGAGCTTCTCCCCCGCCGCCATCGTGGCCGACGAGCCGAGCAAGGGATTGGACGAAATCGGCACCGCACATGTGGCCAAGGCCCTGTTCGGATACAACAAGCAGGTCGTGTTCGCCACGCATGACACCGAGATGATCGTGCGCCCCGAATACGCGATCGACCGCACACTGGTGCTCGATGACCATCGGATCGTGTTCGACGGCACGCCGGCGGAGTCCGTGGCCTTCTACAACGACCTGATCCGAGCCAAGTTCGAGGCCGCCAGGGCGCAGTCGTGAAGCACCGCCCCTCCCCAACTCGACCATACCCGACCATACCCGCCCCGACATGCCCGGCTTCTCCGGACTCTGATGCATCGTGACCGTGATCTCAGTTCTCAATCGTTGCAATTCCAACGTTTTTGGATTGAGATCACGGTCACAAAGTATCAGAGTCCGCACAGGCCGGGCGCGTCGGGCGTGAGGCGGGCAGAGCGTGCAGAGTGGGCGGAGCAGGTTGGATGCCCGCGGGCGACGGCCTTCGTCCTACTCGCCAATCATCGTGGCGATCGTATCCAACACCGCGCGGATGTTGCGCGCGAACTCGTCGGGCTCGGGCAGCAGCGAGACCGCCAGGTATCCGTTCGACGTCATGTCGAAGAAGTATCCCGGCTGCCCGGTCAGCCGGTGGTCGGCGATCATCCGCAGCACCAGCGCGTTCTCGTCGATCACGGACGGCACGCGCAGCAGCACGTTCCATCCGCCCTCCGGCCGCGGCAGCGACGTCACACCATGCGGGTCATCGGCCAACATGCGCCGCAACATCGCCAGGTTGCCTCGCACACGTTCCCGCACACGCATGGTCTGCACGGGGGCGGCCTCCAACAGCTCCGGAATCCGCTCGGCGATGATGTCGCCCATCGGCAGATAGTCGTCGGCGATCACGTCAAGCCGGCGCATCGCCTCGCGCACATCCTCGTCGGGGCCGGACACCTCAATCCAGCCGACCTTGGCTTGCGGGGCCGCCAGTATCTTCGAGAACCCGTCGAGCGCGAACGTGAGCGCGCCGGGCTCCCCCGCCAGACGCGCGTTGCCGGCGAACGGCTCCAGCGCGTAGTCGTAGAACACCTCGTCGGCGATCAACGCCACATCATGCGTCCGGCACATCGTCACGATGGCCTCGCGTTCGGACGGTTTGACGTAGGAGCCGGTCGGATTGTTCGGGTTGATCACGATCAGCGCACGGATGCGCTCGCCGTCCGGACCTTCCAGCAGTTCACGCAACTCCGCCGTGTCGATGAACCAGGAGCCGTCGTAGCACAGCTGGTATTCGATCGCCTCGACGCATTCCAGCCGCGCGATTGATTCGATGAGCGGGTAGCCGGGTTTCGGGGCGAGCACCGCGTCGCCCGCGTCGCACAGCAGCTTGATGAGCCACGAATACGCCTGCGACGTGGAGCTGAGCAGATACAGATGGTCGGGGTCGACGGGGCGGATGCCGCGAGCGGCAACACCATTCCGGTGTGTGGTGTCGGCTGTATCCGCAACATCCGGTTGAATGCCGGCATTGTCCACATGGCGGGTGTCCGTCTCACTGCAACCGTCCGATGACCGCCTGGTCAGAAACCTGGCGAGTGCCTCGCGCGCCGTACGGTCGCCGCGCGGGTCGGCGGCATACACGCCCGGCACCTGCGCCGGGGCCAGACCATGACGGGTGGGGTTCGAATCGTTCAGCTTGCCGAGGACGATGCCACTGCATCGTGCCGCGGCTTCGGCCTGGGCGATGGGATTGGGCTCACTGATATCAACACGGGACGAAAAACGCACGACTCCACTGTACACGTCACAGCCGGCAGCCATATGGTAACGCCGCCCGGATGAGGGGCGGCGTTATTTTCAGCGCTCAGCGCGCGATGCTCACTGCTTGGTGCTGGCGTAGAACGCGGCGCCGACGATGCCGGCCTCGTTGCGCAGCTTGGCGGGAACGATCGGGGTCTTGATGTCGATGTACGGCAGGAACTTATCGCTCTGACGGCTCACGCCGCCGCCGACCACGAACAGGTCCGGGTTGAAGTACTTCTCCATCAGGCCGTAGTACTTGGTCAAGCGCTTCGCCCACTTCTTGTAGCCGAGGTCCTCGCGCTCGCGCACCGAGGAGGCGGCGTACTTCTCGGCGTCGCCCTTGCCCTTCGGCAGTTCGATATGGCCGAGCTCGCTGTTCGGGATCAGCACGCCGTTGTAAATCAGCGCCGTGCCGATGCCGGTGCCCAGCGTGGTGGCGATGACCAGGCCGTTCTGGCCCTGCGCGGCACCGTACTGCTGTTCGGCCAGACCGGCGGCGTCGGCGTCGTTGACGACCACGACCGGGCGGCCGCAGGCTTCGGAGAACACGGCGGTCACGTCCACGCCGATCCAGGACTGGTCAAGATTGGCCATGAAGTCCAGCGGCTTGCCGGGCTTGATCGGGGCCGGGAACGCGATGCCGACCGGTGCGGTCTCGGGCACTTCGAAATGGTCGAGCTGCTGGCGCACGATGGCGGCCACGGCCTGCGGGGTGGACACCTCGGGGGTGAGAATCTTCAGTCGCGGTTCGGCGAACTCGCCCTTCTCCAGATTGACGGGCGCGGCCTTGATGCCGGAGCCGCCGATATCCACGCCAAACGCCTGTGCTGTTTCAATCATCGTTGACCTCTCTCGTAGAAGGTTTGGTGGTTAACCCGGTACCCGCATTCTATCGCGTGCCCGCACCGACACGCACGCCAACACACCATGCGATGCAAACGTATGCACGAACTGTCGTTCCGGCGACATAATCGGTCCGTTCCCGAGCCGGGAACACGATTACAGGGCACGCTCCGTCGAAGGCTCGACCGCCGGCGCAATGCATCATCATCGGCGCCGACGCGCGATAATGGAATCATGGCAGAGCATACACAACTCATTGACGCAATCAGCGTCCGCACCTCCATCCGTGCCTACGACCCCGATCCGATCGACGATGATACGGCCCGCCAGCTCGACATGACCATCGACGCGGTCAACATGCTCGCCGGCGTACACATCCAGCTCGTACGCGACCAGCCGGCCGTGTTCGCGGCGGCCAACGCCTCCGGACATCTGAAGAACGCCGCCAACTATCTGGCCATCGTCGGCCCGAAGGACGACGCCGAAGCCCGGGAGCGCGCCGGATTCTACGCCGAACGCGTGGTGCTCGCGGCCACGCTGCGCGGCCTGGGCACCTGCTGGGTCGGCGGCAGCTGGGATCGGGACGAAGCCGCCCGCCATTGCCGGATCGGCGACGGCGAAGAGCTGTATCTGGGCATCGTCATCGGACACCCGGAGCATCATCTGGACCGCATGGCGAAGAGTTTCCCCGAACTGGCCGCGTTCCGCGATTCGCACCGCGATTCGAAGACCTACGAACAGTTCACCGCCCCGATGTCCGATGAGGCGCGCGAGTCGGCACCGGACTGGTTCAGGGCCGGCGTCGAGGCCGCGATGAAGGCCCCGAGCGCGATGAACCGCCAGCCGATCGTGTTCTCCTACCATCCCGATGACGGCACCGTCGCCGCGACGATCGACCCGAACGTGGAGAGCGGTCAGGCGGTGAACGACCTTGGCATCGCCAAGCTGCACTTCCAGATCGGCGCTGGCGCGGGCACCTGGACCTGGGGAGACGGCGGTCTGTTCACCCACAAGTGATCCGACCCGGATGCGGGGCTCGGATGCATGGTGGCCTTTCCTCACCGGGACGGTCACCGTGCATCCGGTCCAGTCCCGTGTCTGAGAGGAGAACACGCCCGGAGAGGTCCGTGGGGACATCCGCGGCAGACATCCGGAAAACGCCCGAAGGGGGACGGGCACCCCTAACGCATACGCGCATGCGCCTAGTGCAGCGGGGGCATCGGTTTCCAGTCGGGATCATGCAGCAGCTTGCGCGAATCCCACCAACCCTTGGCGATCTGCACCAGCCCGGTGCGCAGATGCTCGCGGTCCACGACCACCAGCCGAATCAGCTCCTTGGCTGCGGTGGCCGCCGTGCCCAAGCCGAACAGGAACGGCCGGAAGTCGCCGTATTCCATGAAATACCGGGCCATGTACCCACGGTTGCGCATGATGTGATACCGGTTCACGTCCGATGTGGAGTTCAACTGGCGCAATCCAGCGATATCCCAGTTCCCGATCTCGCGCGTGCGGCGCAGCACCACGTCCGGCACGACGATCGGATTGGTGACCTTGCTGGCCAGATAGCCGTACATCGTATCATCCCAGTAGATGAAGAACCGCGCGTCGGGCAAACCGATCCGCTCCACGACGCCCCTGCTGAACAGGCCACCCTCGAAGCAGAGCGTGTTCATCACCCGGTAGCCCGCCTTGCCGAACGCGGCCGGCGCGATCGGATTGGGGATGCCCAACGGCACGATGAACTGGTACTGCCAGTAGAACGGACCGCCATCGTAGTCATAGCGGCTGCCTTGGATGACCTCATGACGTTTCGTCCACTTCGTCAGCTTTTCGATGCCGTCCGGCAGCACGGCCACGTCATCATCCATAACCCAGAACCAGGCCGCCCCTAGCTCGTACGCCCTCTTCACACCGGCCGAGAATCCTCCGGCCCCGCCGAGGTTGTCGGATTGCGGCGCGTATACCACACGACGTTCGTTCCCCTCCTGGTCCGAGACGGTATCCCCCCACTGACGCTTGACGGCGGCGGCAAAACCCTCGACGATGCCACGCGTCTCGTCGCTGTGCTCGTTGTCGACGACGACGATGCGCCACGGCGCCTGCGTCAGGTCCAGAATCGACCGGAACAGTGTGCGCAGCAGCTCCTGCCGCTTATAGGTGACGATGACGATCGCCAGTTTCTCGATGCCCGGACGCTCGGCATGCCGCGTCTGCGGAGTCCTTGCGTTCCGTTTGTTCCGTGCATTCATGCTCTCCATTGTTGCACCCACCGTCGCCACCGGGCAACCCATGGCCGTATCGTCCGATATGCGGTCACGCAGCCCGTGCTCGTCCCAACGTGGTTGTACGAATGGGATTGCAAGTTTCAGGGAAGGTGCAATTCCTTACTGGCGGTAACGGCGGAACCGGATTCACAACGGCGGCCGTCGAAGCCCGCGACCCGCGTCAGCGGTTGATCCGGTGCGAATCCGGGGCCAACGGTTACAGTCCGGATGGAAGAAACGAGGTGCTCGCATGAGCGTATCTTCGCATACCGATACCCATTCCACGTCCGCGTCATCCGTATCGTCGCACGCCACCGGCGTCGCCGATTCGGGGCGCTGGTCCACACGCCGCATCGCCGTGTACGCGCTGTTCGTCGCGTTGTCGATGGCGGTGAGCTTCATCGAATTCCCGCTGATCCCCGGTGTGCCGTGGCTGAAATACGACCCGTCCGGCATCGTGAGTCTGGTGGCCGGCTTCGCATACGGCCCCGCCGCCGCGGCGATCGTCAGCGTGCTCGGATTCGTGCCGCATGTGTTCGCCGACCCGTGGGGTTCGCTGATGGCGATCGCCGTGGCGTTGGCGATGAGCGTTCCCGCCGCGCTGGTGTATCGCCGCATGCGGACACGCCGTGGCGCGCTGGCCGGCATCATCGTGGGCGCCGTGGTGGCGCTGGTGATGGCGATCATCGGCAACCTGCTGGTCACGCCGATCTACGCGCATATGACCGTCGAACAGGTGGCCGCCATGATCGTGCCGGCGCTGTTGCCGTTCAACCTGGCCAAGCTGGCGGTGCATGGCGTGGTCACGTTCCTGATCTACAAGCCGATTTCGAATCTGCTTCATCGATGAACGCTGACCGTTCCCTCCCGCCGTCCGCCGGCGACGACTCCAACGCCGGCGCCTCCCTCGCCGATCGCGGCGACGGCGTCACCGGTGGTCCCGGCGCCTCCATCGCCGCGGAACTGCGCAACGTCCGTTTCAGCTACGACGGCGGGACGACCTGGGCGTTGGATGATGTGAATCTGACGGTTCGGACCGGCGAGCGCCTGTGCATCGTCGGCCCGAACGGCTCGGGCAAGACCACGTTGTCGCGGGTCATCGCGGGACTGGCCGCACCGGATGGCGGCACCGTCACACTGCTCGGCGAACGGGTGTTCACGGATGGGGCCGGGCCGGACCCGGATGCGTACCGTCGCGCGCGCCGCCGTATCGGCGCGGTGTTCCAGAATCCGGAGGATCAGATCGTCACGACGGTGGTCGAGGACGATGTGGCGTTCGGCCCGGAGAATCTCGGCGTGCCGCGCGCGGATATCGGACGTCGCATCGCCGATGCGCTGGACTCGGTCGATATGGCCGGTTTCCGCGCCGCGGATCCGACCCTGATGAGCGGCGGCCAGCAGCAGCGCATCGCCATCGCCGGCACGCTGGCCATGCTGCCGGCGATGGTCGTGTTCGACGAGCCGACGGCCATGCTCGATCCGGTCGCGTGCGGCGAGGTCATGACGGTTCTCGATGAGCTGCAGTCGCGCGGCACCACCATCGTGCATATCACCCACCACATCGACCAGACACGGGCGGCGGACCGCATCATCCGCATGAAGGCCGGGCGGATCGCGGCGGATGTCACGCAAGGTCTGTCCAGCGCCGCAGCTGACGACAAGGCCGGCAGCCGAGTCGTCATGGATCGCGACGCGGATGGAGGCGACATCCCTGCCGGCCGAGCCGATTCGGCTGTCGACCGCCCCGTCTCCCCCGACACCGACCGACAGCCGCAGACCAGCGAGTCGTCCCCCATCGCCGAACCGGCCATCGCGGTCACCCATGTGTCGTTCAGCTACCCGGAGGACGAAACACCCACGATCGACGACCTGTCAATGACCGTGGCGCGCGGCGAAACGGTGGCGCTGATGGGGCCGAACGGCGCGGGCAAAACCACGCTGGCCCGGCTGCTGTGCGCTTTGGAAAGGCCGGCTGGCGGCACGGTCACGGTGGCGGGCATCCCCACCGGCTCCCGCAAGCAGCGGCGCGAACTGCGCCGGCATGTCGGCTACGTGATGCAGCACCCCGAACGCCAGCTGTTCGCAGAAACAGTGGCGCAGGATGTCGCCTATGGTCCCCGCAACCAGGGGCTGTCCGACAGTGAGGTGCGCGAACGCGTCAGCTGGGCGCTACGGCTCCTGCGCATCGAGCATCTGGCCGACCGATCGCCGTTCGCCCTGTCCGGCGGACAGCAACGGCTGGCGGCCATCGCCGGGGTCATCGCATGCCGGCCGGACGTGCTCGTCATGGACGAACCGACCGCGGGATTGGACGCCGCGGCCAGCGCACGCATCCACGACCTGGTTCGCACGCTGCACGGGCGGGGCGTCACGATGGTCATCATCACCCATTCCGCAGCCGAAGCCGCAGCGTTGCATGCCCGGATCATCGACCTCGGCAACGGCGAGGCAACGCCGGCCGCGACGGCGGACGGACTCGGCCAGGCCACTGCGGCGCAGCGGACATCGACGCGCCATGCCGGCCGCGGGAACGACCGCGATCGGCACCGCTCCGGGGTCAACGGCCCCTTAGGCACCTTGGATCCGCGGGTCAAGATGGTCACGTTCCTGGTGCTGATGTTCACCGCGTTCGCCATATCGAACGCCTGGCAGCTGGGGCTCGCGGCCGTGCTCACGGTGGGCGTCATCGCCATCGGACGGGTGAACCCGCTACAGCTGTTCACCTCGGTACGGTGGATTCTCGGCATGCTGGCGGTTATGGGATTGCTCAACATCTTCTTCGCCCGCGGCGGCGACGTGCTGGCAACCTGGGGGCCGATCGCCATCACCACCGGGGGCCTCGGCACCGCGGCGTTGTATACGCTGCGTTTTGCGCTGGTCGTGTTGTTGGGCGCGGTCATGCTGGCGACCACCACGCCGACCGCACTCACCGATGCCATCGGCTCGCTGCTGGCGCCATTGCGCCGATTCGGCGTGCACACGCAGGAAATCGCGCTGGTGCTGAGCCTGGCGCTGCGCTTCCTGCCCACGTTGGCACGCGAGACCCATGCGATCATCGATGCGCAGGCGGCGCGCGGCGGCGACATCGAAACCGGCACCCCCGCCAAACGACTCCGTTCGCTGGCGGCGATCACGGTGCCGGTGTTCGCGGGCACGCTGCGTCATGCGGATCATCTGGCGCTTGCGTTGGATGCGCGCTGCTACGAGGAGGGCGCGCGCCGCACGCATTGGCGGCAGATGCGCGTCCGCTGGCGCGATATGGCGTTCGTCGCCACGGCCGCACTGTACCTTGCCGCTCTGGCGGCACTCCAGCTCCTCATTCAGTAGGGGATTCCCCATTCAGTTGGAAACCTCGGCGGGTTCCGGGCCTGCACTTGGCTCATTTTCCACCCCATCACACGCGGTAAGACGGAACAGTTCCCAACTGAAGCGCATAATCCCCTACTGAAAGCACCCGATTCGTTTCCGGGGTTTCCCGGATGGTGGGGCAGCCCGCGCAAGCGTATGCTGGGGTGCATGAGACTCTTGGGTAACATCCTGTGGATTCTGCTGGGCGGCCTATTCATCGCCATCGGCTGGGCGCTGATCGGATTGGTGCTGTGCATCACGATCATCGGCATCCCGCTGGGATTGCAATGCTTCAAGATGGCCACGCTGACGCTGACGCCGTTCGGCAAAACCGTGGCGTACGGCGGCGGCATCGGTTCCACCCTGGTCAACATCGTGTGGGTGATTCTGGTCGGCTGGTGGATGGCGCTGAGCTATGTCCTCGCCGGGCTGGTGAACTGCATCACCATCATCGGCATCCCGTTCGGACTGCAATCGTTCAAGATGGCCAAGCTGGCGTTGTGGCCGTTCGGCGCCGAGATCGTTAACCTGTAAGGTCCGCCTGTCCTGAGGCGTTCTCCGTTACACTGATAGGTATGAGCAAGACACTGCGTAGCATTGGCGCCGCGTTGTGCCTGACAGCCGCCCTGGCGATGTCGCTGGGCGGATGTGCCGATCGCGATGACGCCACGGATGAAATCCTCGAACGCCTTGACACCATGCAGCGTGAAATCGAAGACCTGCGCTCCGGTTCCACAGGTTCTTCCTCCAATGCCGGTTCCTCGTCCGGCGATGATGCGTCCGGCACCGACTCGTCCGGCGATACCACGGGTTCGACCGGCGGTTCGGATTCCGGCACCACATATGCCACGCCGACCGACGAGGCCGGATTCGATGAGGCGATCTCCGACCTGGAATCCCGCGTGGCCGACGCGGTGGCCACGGCCGATGCCGTGACCGTACCGTCGTCCCCCGCGGATCGCCCCCAGGCGTACTTCGACGCCACCCGGCCGTTGGAGGCGCTGGACGACGAGGTCGACTGGCTGGACGACCAGGTCGAAACCGCGCATCGCAGCCATTCCATCGACCGCAACACGATGTGGACGATGGAGGACAGGCTGGACGTGATCGACGATCAGATCGACCGAGCCAAGGATTCGCTCGAACGGCGCATGGGCGTCGACGACTGATCCGACGTGAGCCTTGCCTCGTCCCGGCATGTGGTGAGGCTCACGCCCTACGGTTCATATGACGCTGCCCGGCGCATCGTATCGATGATGCGCCGGGCAGCGTCATGTCCGGATGTCTGTTGATGGCTGACGACCCAACCTACCGCCGGTCCCACTCCGGCTTCCACGAGTAGTGCATCTCATAGGCGCTGGCCCAGAACATGTACTCGTTCTCCACGCCCGTGACGAAGATGTCGATCAGCTCGCGCTTGCGCTCCTCGGACAGGTCGGCGACAAGGCGCTCGATGTGGTCGATCAGCCACACCGACCCCTGCCAGAACTCATCGGTCTTATACATGTCGACCCAGCTCTTGTACGGGTTGGCATCAAGCGTGTCCGCGAATTCGCGGGCCAGACGCTGTCCGTAATCGGCATACACCCACGCGCAGGGCAGCACGGCGACCAGGATGTCGACCAACGGCTTGGCATAGGCGATGGAGAGGATGTTCGACGTGTAGGCGCGGGCGAACGCCGACTGCCGCACGTCGAGCATCTCCTGTTCGCTGATGCCGTAGCTGGCCATATACGCGCGATGCACGCTGCTTTCCACGGCGAAGATGTTCGACTGCACCTGCGCCATGAACGCCATGATCTCCGGGTCGTCGGTTTTGGTGGCCGCGAGCGCGTGGACCTTGGCGTACTCGGTCAGGTATCGGAAATCCTGCAGCAGGTAGAACGCGAAGCGTTCGCGCTTCAGCGTGCCCTCGCCGAGTTCACGGATGAACGGCTGCCGGTAGCCCTGCTCCCAGACCAGGTCGGCGGCCTCGCGCATCCGCTGTGCGAACGGCGGCACATGCTCCGGGGTCATGGTGGCGATGTCGAATGATGATACGGCGGTGTCGGTCATATGATGCCTCCCTACGATGGTGTTAACCAACAGGTTCCAAGGGTCAGGTCCGAAGCCTTTCTCAACCCAAACGGGTTCCCCTGCATACCATCAATATTATGGCATGCCACCGGGTACAACCGGCGGCCGTCGTATGTCCGAGTCGTTCGAAGCCATCCAAGACCATTCCCCAAACCATGAATCCGCCGCCGCGATTCTCCGTACCTTCGCGTACCGTAGATGGTCGGTTCACCGACGTGCAGTCGCATCAGGCAGAGGATGAAAGCGAGTCTTACATGGCATTGACGAAGAAGCAGGTCAAGCAGCTCAAGGCGCTGGCCCACCATCTCAATCCGATCATCCAGGTCGGCAAGAACGATCTGTCCGATGCGGCCGTCAAGCAGGCCGACGAGACGATCGAGAAGCGCGAGCTCATCAAGTGCGATGTGCTGGACGGCTCCGGTCTGACTGCCAAGGAGGCCGGCGAGGAGCTGGCCGAGCGTCTGGGTGCCGAGCTTGTGCAGGTGATCGGCAACCGGTTCGTGCTGTACCGCGCCTCGCACCGCGACGACATCGAGAAGATCAAGCTCGTCCGCGGCTGAACCGCCCGCATACGATTCCGACCGGCGGCGACGCCACCCGTACAATGCGGATGGGCCGAACCGCCGCAAACGCCGTACGTTACGGATACGGCGTTCATACCCTAAGCTGCGCCAGCTCCTTGCGGATGGCCAGCATCTTGCCGTAAGCCGTGTTGCGCTGTTCCGTGGTTTTGGCCCTGCCGTGCGCCGCTTCGGCCTTGGCATACTCGGCCGCCAGGAAAACCGCCCGTTCACGCGCCGCAATGCGCTTGTCGATGTCGGAGCCATCCACGTCGTCGGCGATGACCTGCGCGCACAACGAATCCCACAACTCCTCCATCGTGGCGCCGTGCACCGTCAGATGCGCGTCCGTCGCAGGCCTCCATACTCCGGCATGAACCTTGGTGATCGGCGTATGCCCGGGCTTGACCGGCACATTCCGGCGGACGGCGAACGCGCACTGCTCCACGTCGGATTCGACGGTCTGCCCGCTGGCGGGATCGGTCAGGGGGCCGCCGTCGCGCACGCAGACGAACACGATGCCGCCGGGCCTCTGTGCGGCGATGTGGTCGATCACCTCGACCGGCACCGCTCCCCCGCCCGGCACATGCAGCCCCAACACCAGAATCTCCGGGAACCGTTTGCTCTCGGTCAGCCCCGTGTTCGAGGACCGCAGAATCGCCAGCATCGCGATCGATTCAAGGTCGGTGGTGAACCGCTGCCTGAGTTTGGCCGACACCGGCCCGCGGCCGATGAACATCTGTTTGGGCAGCGCGCCCTTGGCGTCCGGGACGGTCGCCTTCAGCGGCAATCCCAGTCCCGGCGCGTTCAGTGATCCACAGGATGCGGCACCCGCCATCGACTTACCTCCTTGTTTGCGGTAGCGTTACCGCACATCGTAGCGCAGCCTCGACGTCCGGGCCCGGCATGTCCCAAATCCGCGCCGAGGATACGCCCACGGGAAAAGTCCCGTGTCCTTGGAGGCCGCCCCGCCCGTTTCCCGACTATGCTGGATGCATAATCCTCCGCAGCACAACCGATACCAGGCAAGGAGCGTGGCATGGGCGTTCAGCGCACGCCGAAGGGGTTCGCCGTCGTCGACTTCGAAACCACCGGCATCAATCCGATGGGCGGCGACCGCGCCATCGAGGTCGGCATCGTGCATGTGGCGCCGGACGGCACGCTGGAGGACGAGGCGGAGACGCTGATCCGCGTGCAGCGCGATCTGGGTGCGCAGAACCTGCACCACATCCACGCGGCCGATCTGATGGATGCGCCTGATTTTGCGGGCATCGCCGCGGAACTGCGCGATTGGCTCGACGGTTACGTGTTCGTGGCGCACAACGCGGTGTTCGATTCCCGATTCCTCAACGCCGAATACAACCGGCTCGGTTACACCACGCCGGTGGACCGGACGACGTCGATCTGCACGCTGCGGCTGAGCAACCGGTTCCTGGGACTGCGCAGCCTAGACGACTGCTGCCGTGAACTCGGCATCCGCAACACCGACGCCCACAGCGCCCTCGGTGACGCGCATGCGACCGCGCTGCTGCTCAGCGGGTTCCTGCACGGCATTCCCGATTGGGAGGGATGGAGGCCGGCGTTGCGGCTGGCCGCCGAACTGGAATGGCCGCGTATCGAGGAGCGGCCGCATCCGTGGGTGCCGCGCCAGAGCCATGCCGCGCA
This sequence comes from Bifidobacterium pullorum DSM 20433, assembly GCF_000771405.1. Classification (GTDB taxonomy): domain Bacteria; phylum Actinomycetota; class Actinomycetes; order Actinomycetales; family Bifidobacteriaceae; genus Bifidobacterium; species Bifidobacterium pullorum. The sequence goes on from NZ_JDUI01000001.1 coordinate 117,071, forward strand.
CCGCCCGGCCTCGCCGTTCCTGAACCGTTTGCAGTCGGGCAACCCCGGTGCGGCGCGGTATCGGCACCATGATGCGGCGATGTTGGACGCCGCAGCCGACTATGTGGCGCTGCTCGACAAATGCCTGATCGACGCGCGGCTGAGCGAGCATGAGAAGAACGCGTTGGTGGACACGGCACGCGAGTTGGGACTGACACGCGAGCAATGCCTGCGCATCCATGAACAGTATTTCGCCGACGCGGCCGACGAAGCGTGGATCGACGGGCGTCTGACCGACGACGAGGAGCGTGAGCTGCGGCAGGTGGGCGCGCTGCTGTCGATCGAGCCGGACATGATCGACCGTGCGATAGCCGTTCCACCGTTCTCCGACGCCGCCACCGGGCGGCACGCGCGCCGGCACTCCCCTGCCGCGCCGCATCATGACGCCGACGATGTTTCTTCCGTTCAACCGGATTCCGGTGCATCCCCGGATTCTGGTTCTGCCCCGGACTCCGGTACATCCGTGATTTCCGGCACATCTGCGGACGCACCCGACCAACCCCGCATCCCCAACAAGCATCGCAAGGATCGGAACAGCACGCATCACGGCCGCCACCGTTCATCGGCGGACGCCTTCAGCGGCGACGCGCAGCACGACGTCGTCTTGGGCAGGCCCGTGGTCCGCTCCACGACGCCGGCGCCGATGTCCGGCCGCGGACATGGCGGCAACGGAGGCGTCCGGTTCCGGCTGCATCGCGGCGACCGTGTGGTGTTGACCGGGGCCATGGAACGCTCCCGCGACGAGTGGATCTACACGCTGGAGGGTCTGGGACTGGTGGTGTGGCCGACCGTGACGATGCAGGTGAGTCTCGTCATCGCGGCGGATGTCGATTCCGAATCGACGAAGGCGCGCAAGGCCCGCGAATACGGCATCCCGATCGTCGATGAGGCGTGGCTCGACCGAGCCATCCGCAACGGTCTGATCGAGGACTAGCCGAAACGTCGCACGCTTCCCGACCACAACCCATGGCCGTATTGTCGAACCGGCCCACCATCGAAGGACTGGCATGACCACACGTAACACCCCAACCTCCCCGCACCCCACGTCCCGGCGCGGCGGCCTGCGCGCATTGCTCGGAGAGATATCCGCCGAAATCCGCGCGCACCGCAGCACGGCACTGGTCTACGTCACGCTGCGCGTGCTGGTCATCATCACGATGGTGCTGCAGTTCATCAACGGCAACTACGAGAACGTGTTCCTATGCCTGCTGACCTTGGTGATGTTCCTGGTTCCGGCGTTCGTGCAGGTCACGTTCAAGGTGGAGTTGCCGTCCACGCTGGAGATCATCGTGCTGCTGTTCATCTTCAGCGCGGAGATCCTGGGGGAGATCAGCTCGTTCTATGTGCTGTTCCCATTCTGGGACACCACGTTGCACACGCTGAACGGGTTCCTGGCCGCTGCGATCGGCTTCTCCCTGGTGGATCTGCTCAACCGCAGCGACCGGGCGAAGTTCGACCTGTCACCATTGTTCCTGTCGATCACCGCGTTCTGTTTCTCGATGACGATCGGTGTGCTCTGGGAGTTCTTCGAATTCGCGATGGATCAGTTCTTCGCGCTGGACATGCAGAAGGACACAATCGTGCATGCGATCCATTCGGTGACGCTCGACCCGACGAATACGAACACCACGGTCACGATCGACGGCATCACCGATACGATGGTCAACGGCGTCGACCTGGGTGTCGGAGGATACCTCGACATCGGTCTGATCGACACGATGGAGGACCTGATCGTCAACTTCATCGGTGCCGCGGTGTTCTCGGTCATCGGGTTCTTCTATGTGCGTTCGCGCGGAAAGAACACGGTGCTCGGCCGGTTCATCCCCAGGCGCCGGCACGGACGCACCATCGAGGACTGGAACAATCCTCCGGTCGAGCCGAATGATGCGTGTCAACCGGACGAGCTGGACGGGCCTTCCACGGAGTCAGGCATACGATCCATCGATGCGGTACGGAAGGGCTAAGCAAGCGTTTTGTCGATGTCGTACCGCATAGCCGTGGTACCGAAGTCGGCTGTAACCGTCAAAAGAGTTCCGTACCACACCATTGGTGTTTCCGACATACGCTCATACGATGACGGCGAGACGGGATTCGGCGTCGGGGTGGACGCGGGTGACGCTGATGCGCTCGTGGATTTGGTCCTTGAGCTGACCGACGTGGGAGATGATGCCGACATCGCGGGTTTTGGCGATATCGCGCAGGATGCCCATGACGTCGTCGAGATAGTCGTCCGACAGGGTTCCGAAGCCCTCGTCGATGAACAGGGTTTCCATAGACAGTCCGCCGTTCTCCGCCTGGATGATGTCGGCGAGCGCCAATGCCAGGGCGAGCGAGACGAAGAAGGTCTCGCCTCCGGACAGACTGCTGGGCGGGCGCAACTGTTCATTGCGACGGTCGAAGATGTCGATGGGCAGACCGGTTTTGGTGCCGCCGCGACCTTCATGATCCCCCAGCCGCAGCTCGTAGACACCGCCCTGGATGTCCTTGAGGATCTCATTGGCGCGCATGAGTACATCGCGGAATCGTTCGGTGACCGCGTAGGTGATCAGCGTCAGTTTGCGTTCCGCTGGCGAATCACTCCCGCCGTTGGCCAGTTGCGCCATGCGGTAAATGGGCTCATATTCCTCAAGAGTCCGTTTCCATGAGCCGGCTGCAGAGTGAAGCTCTTCGGCGCAGCGCTGGCGCTCCTTTTCCAGATCGACCGAACTGTTCTGCCGTTTCAACATGCCGTCACGTTCGGCCTGCGCAATACCGTAAGCGACACTCAGATCTTTCAGGTCAATGGCTTCGATATACATGCCCCATACGGTGGGTTCCATGTCGTCAGTGTAGGCGACCGGCTGCTCGCCACCGTTTTCTGGAACAGGGGACGGTATGCCGTTGCATTGAACCGCATCCCTTTCGGATATGGCATCCGGCGAGGTCTTTTGGTTCTCATCCGCCATGGCGTTCACGGCCATGGCGGTGTATTCGACGATGCTGTCTGCCAGGGCGCGTCGAGCATCCTGCAGTCTGGTGTGGTTGACGGTAACTTGGCGCTGATAATCGTCGATAAGCTTCTGCTTGCGTGCGATGGCCGACTCATCCAAGGCACAATGTTTCGCCTGCTCAATATCATCGAATCCCTGACTGTCAAGCAGTGCGGTCACTTCCGCATTCAACGATGCAATCTGTGTGCCGAGTGTGGCGTTTTGTGATTCCAGCTCGGCTTGCCGTGTGGCAAGACGCTGGCGATCCTCGATGCGTCGCCCTAAACGTTCCGCCTCCTTGGTCTGTTCCCTCGCTTCGTCGAGCTGTTGCTGTGCCTCTCGCCGTTCCTCCGCTATGGACTCCTGCGTGTAGCCGCAGGCTTCGGCTTGTGCAGATTCAAGCGTTTGTTCGGCAGCATGCAACGCGCTTTTGCGCTTGACCAGCTCAGTATTGGCTTCGGCCAACTTGTCCTGCGCTTTGCGAATTTCATCGCGCTGCCGTTCCGCTTCATCTTGTTGTTCGGCGATACGGTTCAACCTGGCCAGTGCTTCGTCGGCATGGTCGATGGCGTGCTGCGCCTCTTCGACGCCGTTGCCTTGAGCGGCATCTCGTTCCACTTTCAGTTGGGTCTTAATGCGTTCGAGCTCAGTCTGTGCTCGATGCAGATCCTCCGCGCATTGTTTGGCGCGTTTCTCCGAGGACTTCACCGCACGTTCGTCAAGTGTATCCTCAGGAACCTGATAGGGATTGGGATGCGCGGTGCTGCCACAGACCGGACAAGGCTGCCCCTCTTTCAGCATGCCGGCGTATTTTGCTGCGTCCAGCATGGCGAACGTCTGACGTATTTGTTCGGCCTCATGCTCCGCCTGTTCGCAGGCAAGGGTCAATTTGGAGACTTCGGCATTCTGCTCGACGACGCGCCGCTCAAGTTCGGATACGTTCTTGGCGTGAGTAAGCCGCTGTTCAGCCTGTTTACGCTGGTCCTGCAATAATTGCCGCTGGGCAAGTCGCTCTGTATATGCTGTGATCTGCCTGATGATTTCATCGTCCGATGGCAATTGACTCACAGCTTCCTGCGCACGTGTTGTCTCGTCCCGCTGACGGTTGTACGCGGCCCGGGCTTCTTCCATGGCATGTAGCGCGGATTCCGCCTTGGTGAGCAATGTCTGATGCGACTCGACAACCGCAAGCTTCTGTTCGGCGGCCTCCTTGCCTGCTGCCGCTTTCAAAGCGGCATCGCGCTGTTCGTTTAGCTCGCCTGCCGTGGGATACGTTTTCAGCTGTTCGAGAATATCCACCAGGTCCGCAGCCACGGCTTTCCGTTCCCGCTCGTGCTGTTCAAGATCTCGTTGTTTGGCCAGTACGGGTTCCGCTTTGTACGCTCGTTCAATGTCTTCACGCTCGGAAGCTATGCTCTCGTTCCGACCGTCCAGCTTGATATGCTCCTGTACCAGAGCGCGTTCGTTCTGCGCATGCTGAACCAATACAGCGCTGAGACGATGCCTCTGCTCCGCGTAGCGCAGTTCGAGCTCCTTTGCCTCCACTTGCGCTGCAGTATCATCCTGCAAGTGCGCCGATTCAGCGGCGACTGCATCCATTGTCAGTTCTATCCGGTCGAGGATCTCCTCAGCGGTATGTGAGGGGAAGTCAATATTACCGGCATCGTTCAATCCCCAGAGGAACGGTTCGCCAAGGGCTGTTTCGGCCCCATGTTCCAACGTCCCCTCATCCGTTGCATCATGTGGTGTTTCGATCGAATCATCCGGTGTAATGTGAACCTCCCGGATGGTCTCAGCATTGCGCCTGGACTGCCTGATGGCTTCGGACAGTGTTCTGCACGCATCTTCCACCGTGTGACGCTGCTTATCGCACATGGCTTTCAACATCTCTTGGATATGCTCGTACTCCTGCGCGGAGAAAAGCTCCTTGACCAAGTTAGTACGGTCCTCGGGTTTCATACGCAGGAATTCGGAGAATTGCCCCTGCGCCAGCATGATGGTTTTCGAAAATTGATCACGATTCAGCCCGATCAGCTGATTGATCTCCGCAGCCACATCGTTGGATTTGATCGCCAGTGACGTGGCGTGGCCTTCCCCCTCCGCGAATGTAAAGTATCGTGTGGCGCCGCCATCGGGTTCCGGCGTTCCGATCAACGGTCGCAAGCCGTCTTCGATCTTCCAGAGTTTGGCCGTGGCACGGTGCGTGCTCGTTTTACCGCTCTTGGTCGCATACTGGTATTCGGGCTCTCGCCTGATGCGATAGAACACGCCGTTGAGTTCAACGATCAGATCCACCACGGTGACTTCCCTGCTCTCGCCGAGGAATCTGGAACGCATCCGCGTCTTATCGGCGTTCAACACCGAAGGCGACCCATAGAGCGCGAAGGTGATGCCATCAAGGATGGTGGTTTTGCCGGCGCCGGTCTCCCCCTCGATCAGGAACATGTGCGAACGGGACAAGGCCGCGAAATCAATGGAGAATTCGTCCTTGTACGGGCCGACGCCTTTCAGCTTCATACCGATCAGTCGCATCACTCACTCCTTTCCCGCCGCGTCGTCATCGAACAACGCCAGATCACCCGTTGTATTGCGACCCACCTCACCACGATCACAACCATCATCACTGTCTGCGCCATACTGTTGTGCAGCTCCGGTATGTTCCGCGCGTTCGGCTCGAACCTGTTCCACGACCTGACGCAATATTGCAGTCTCCCGTTCGTCGGGCGTACGGCCGATGGTGTATTCCACGAAACCGTTGAGTACATCCATTTCGTCCCGTACGGCAGTGAGATCGGCCATGGCGCGTTCCGTGTTCCGCACCCGCGTGCAGACAGCGCGTTTCTCCAGTGCGAACGGATATTTGCCGTCAATGCGTTCATAGAGATGCTGCGGGTATTCGTCATACTGCACCGTGACGGACACCCAATCCTTCTGATGCAGGTCGGCCTGTGCAAGCACCTCGTCGAGCGTGCCGGCGATTGAGACCATGGCCGGCTGCTCCGATTGCACGGCCCTGGTCTCAATCACCGGCTTTCCCCGCCCGGCTTCGTGACTGCCTTCCTCTCCCCCAAAATCCACTATGGTCACTTGCTTGCCGTTACCGACCTGTGGCAACCTAGGCGCTTCCGAAAACGAATAGGACAGTAACGAGCCGCTGTACCGTGCCTGCGGCGTCCGGCCAAAATGGAACACATTCATGTGCTTGCCATCCGGTTGGGGAATGGTTACATGCTGCGGCCGGTGCAGATGCCCCAAAGCCAGATAATCGAAACCGCAACCGGTGAATACTCCGGCCGGCACACTGTCCACTCCGCCAACCGTGATAACGCGTTCCGAATCGGATGGCGTAGCTCCCGAAACGAACGCATGCGCCATCAGTATGGCATGCAGATCAGGATACCGGGTTCTGCGCTCGGCAAGGTCGCGGGTGATCAGCGTCATGGCGGCGGTCATCACGCCTTCATGCGAACGCGGCACCACCACAGCACCATCCCGCCACAGCAATCCCGGCAATCCCTCAGGACACGCATCAGAATCATCATCACATCCATCGGCCTTCCCCGCCCCAAACTCAGCACTCACCATCCCCGCCAATATCGGACGCGACGCATCCGGATCAAGATACGGTACCGTGTACACCGCCAACGCATCACCATCACGTTCCACCATCACCGGCGCCGCGATGTCTTCCAGCCGACAGCGCATATGCACGTTCGGCACCATCGCCCCTGCGCCGAACCCCAATCGGTCGGCGGAATCGTGATTGCCCGGCGTCATGATCACCTCAAGCGGATGCCCATTCACCTTGAGTCCCGCCAATCGTTCGAACACCGGCGCGAACAGCTGCACCGATGAAGCGGACGGACGCGGCAGATCGTAGATGTCACCGGACACGCAGAGCACATCCACCCGTTCACGCTCGATCAGCCCGATGAGCCAATCCAATGCACGGGCCTGATACTCGCCCAGGTCCAGGCCTTTGAACCGCCGCCCGATGTGCCAGTCCGATGTGTGGAGCACTCGCATGGCAACCTTCCTTTCCGTCGCTGCCCCCATTCTTCCACGCCCTTTCAGCGACGGTAGATATCTACCGTTTACTACAATGGGCCGTGTCGGATATGGCCGCATCATAAGCAAAGGAGCGTGGACCATGGCCTTGGAAATCGTGCGCGGCGACATCACCACCATGGCGGTGGACGTCATCGTGAACGCGGCGAATCCACAACTGCAGATGGGAGGCGGCGTATGCGGCGCCATCTTCCGCGCCGCCGGAGCCCGTCGCTTGCAGGAGGCCTGCGATCGGCTCGCGCCCATCGCCACCGGCAAAGCCGTCATCACCGACGGGTTCGGCCTGCCCGCGCGCCACATCATCCACACGCCCGGCCCCGTGTGGCGCGGCGGCACACGCGGCGAGGAAGGCAAGCTGCGCGCCTGCTATCGCAACAGCCTGACATTGGCCGCCGAACACGGCTGCGCCAGCATCGCCTTCCCGTTGATCTCCGGCGGCATCTACGGATATCCCGTCGAGGACGCAATCCGCATCGCCATCGAGGAGATGCGCACGTTCCTTATGGACCCCGAGCACGCCGACATGACCGTCATCCTGGCGTTGTTCGACGAGGCCACCTATCGCATCGCCCAGCGGTGCCAATAAGACCATAGCCCCAAAGGAGTCACGCTATGCCGCGAGTATTGACCATCGCTCTGCTGCAGATCAGCCCGACCGGCACGCTGGCCGGCAATCTGGCCAAAGGCATCCAGACCTGCCGCCGCGCCGCGGAGCTTGGGGCGGATATCGCCCTGTTCCCGGAGATGTGGAGCAACGGGTACGCGTTGCACGGCCGACCCGTCGAGGATTGGACATCCGAGGCGATTGACACGGACGGCGACTTCATCGGCGCATTCGGCAAGCTGGCCCGCGAGCTGAACATGGCGATCGGCGTGACGCTTCTGGAACGGCACGAAGGCGGCCCGCGCAATGCCCTGGTGCTGTTCGACCGGTTCGGCGAGCGCCGGCTCGGCTACGCCAAGGTGCACACCTGCGACTTCGATGTGGAACGCCATCTGACTCCGGGGCACGAGTTCCCCGTGTGCACACTCGACACCGCCGCCGGCCCCGTGCACGTCGGCGCGATGATCTGCTTCGATCGAGAGTTCCCGGAAACCGCCCGAATCCTCATGCTCAACGGCGCGGAGCTCATCCTGGTGCCCAACGCCTGCCCGATGGAGATCAACCGTCTGTCACAGCTGAGGGCGCGCGCCTATGAGAACATGACCGCGATCGCAACCTGCAACTATCCGGATTCCGTGCCGGGATGCAACGGCAATTCCACCGTGTTCGACGGCGTCGCCTACCTGCCCGACGGCCCCGGCGAGGATGGCTCGAGGGATATGCGCTTGCTGCAGACCGACGGCGCCGAAGGCGTGTTCGTCGCCGAGCTCGATCTGGACCAGCTGCGGGACTATCGGGAACATGAGGTGCAGGGCAACGCCTATCGGCATCCGGAACTCTACGGGATGCTGTGCAGCGGGGCGGTCGAGCCGCCGTTCGTCAGGCCGGACCGGCGCGTCGTCCCCATGCCGGAACGCGGTTAGGAGGCTAGCAGGCGCATCACCTGTTCGGCGGTGCGCTCCAGGTTCCGCGAGGCGCCGGCAAGTGCCTCCTGCAGGGATACGGCTCCGGGTTGGATACCGAACATGGCGGTGAAACCCAAGGCATTCAGTTGTTCCGCGCCCTCCCCGATGCTGCCGGCGAGTGCGATGACACGGCATGCGGGAGCCGCCTCATGCACCGCGCGCGCCACACCCATCGGCGTCTTGCCGTATTGCGTTTGTCCGTCGATGCGTCCTTCACCGGTGAAACAGTAGTCGGCGCCGACCGCCCGCTCCTTGAGCCCGACGGTTTCGATGACAAGGTCGATGCCGGAACGCATGGTGGCGTCCGCGAACGCGAGGAACCCGGCGCCGAGTCCGCCCGCCGCACCCGCTCCGGGGATTGCGTCCACGCTGCGACCGGTATCGCGACGGATGACCTCCGCATAGTGGTTCAAGGCCCGGTCGAGTTGTTCGACCATGGCGGGCGTCGCGCCTTTCTGCGGCCCGAAGACCGCCGATGCGCCGTCGGGGCCGGTCAGCGGGTTGGTGACGTCGCTGGCCAAGACGATCGGCGTGCGCGCGATACGCGAGTCGAGGCCGGTGCAATCGATGCGGTCGAGGTCGGCGAGCGCCGCTCCCCCGCCCGGCAGGTTGCAACCATCGGCGTCGAACAACCGAACACCGAGAGCCTGGGCCATGCCTGCGCCGCCATCATTGGTGGCGCTGCCGCCGAGTCCGACGATGATGCGTTCCGCGCCGCGGCCGAGTGCGTCGAGAATCAGTTCGCCGACGCCGCGCGTGGTGGCGCGCAACGGGTCGGGCGTGGTGCCGACGAGATGCAGTCCCGCGGCTTCGGCCATCTCGATGACGGCCGTCGCGCCATCGCCGAGGATGCCGTATGTGGCGGCGACCGATTCGCCCAATGGTCCGGTGACGCGGGTCGAGATCAGGCGGCCGCCGGTGGCGTCGACCAGGGCGCGGACCGTGCCTTCGCCGCCATCCGCCATGGGGATGGGGATGATGTCGGCGTCGGGAGTCACGCGCCGCACGCCGCGTTCGATGGCGTCCGCGGCCTGCCGCGCAGTCAGGCTGCCTTTGAACGAGTCGGGGGCGATGATGATCTTCATGGGATTCCATGCTCCTCCTGCGACGCGACAGCTACGGCATTGCGGCTCAACGGTTCCGGGAATGGAGTCGGCTATCCGCTGATACCATCGAAGAGCACGAATCGGACCATGGATGGGAGTTGATGATGATCGTTCGCACCGCATCGGTGGATGAGCTGCCGCAGATTGAGGCGATGTACACCGCTATCGTGGATGCGATGCAGAACACGCCGTTGGACGTGTGGTGGCAGATGGGATCGCATCCCTCGCACGAGATGCTGTTGGACGCCGCATCCGACGGAAACCTGCTGGTGGCGGTTGACGAAGAAAGCGACAAACACAACGTGGCTGACGTTGGAGACGGTGCCACGGAAACAGCCAATCCAGTGCTGGGCGCCTGCATTCTCAACGGAGTTCAAGGCGTGGATTATGGAATCATCGATTGGGATGTGCAGTGCGATGATGCGGAGGTCAACGTGCTGCATCTGCTGGGGGTTTCACCCGCCGCGCGCGGCCGCGGCGTGGGACGTGCAATCATCGACAAGGCCGCCGCGATGGCGATGGAACGCGGTATGAAGTCACTGAGGCTCGACACATTCGATAACAATGCGCCGGCCATCGCGCTGTACCGCTCCTGCGGGTTCACCGACCATGGCGTATATGAGGTCCATGTGGGTCGCGGGCTGATTCATGCCTCGCATCTTATGGAGATGGATCTGCGATAGATTCACACACGTTGTGCAATATTCTGCGCGATATGTCGTGCCAGTACCATTGCTTAGTCCAAGGCTGCGCATCCGAATTGTGTGCCGACTTCGATATAGCAGTTATGCTATATTCGATACATGGCGATGATTGACGATTTGAGGCAGGAGCGCATTCGCCGCGGGCTGAGTCAGGCGGCGGTCTCGCATGCGATGGGTACCACGCAATCGGCCGTGTCGCGCGCAGAACATGGCGGAAATCCAACGCAGGATTTCCTACAGCGGTATCAGAAAGCTCTGGATACCTATCCCAGTTCCAGCACGCTGGACATCGAAACCATCCGACTGCTGGTCAAAGATATTGCCCGGCGTAACGACGTCGCCGAATTGTATGCGTATGGATCGTTTGTGCAAGGCTGCCCCCGGCCAGATTCCGACATCGACCTGTTATACCGCAAGAACGCCGGTACTGAACACGGCCTATTCGAAACCGCGCACCTTAAGGACGAACTGGAATCGGCACTTGGCAGGACCGTGTCGCTGCTCTCCTTCGACGCACTGGAACACAAGGCCGCTCACAGCCGAGCCAGCAAGCGATTCCTGGAACACATCCGCCCCGATCTGGTGCGTGTAGCATGAACGCTCAACCCCACACCGATCAACGATTCCGCGACGAAACCACGTTGCTGCGCTTGGTGGAGCATCTTGGTTTTGCGGTCCAAGATGCAGCCAAGGCACCATCTGCAGCCGATCTGGAAGACAACAGGCCGCTGCTGAACTCAGTGGCCATGGAGCTTATCCAAGCCCAGGAAGCAGCGAACCAACTTTCCGATGCGTTCATCTCCGAAATACCCGACCTACCCTGGCCGCAGCTGCGCGGATTACGCAACATCATCGTCCATGAATATGACGCCATCGACGCCGACGAGCTCTATCGCACCGTCACCGTCGATGTCCCACATCTCATCGAATTGCTGCAACCGATTGTTAACGCTATCGAATAATCCACGAGTCTCTACGCCATTACTCGCCTCTAAGGCTGAGCGCAAACGGTAAGGAACATCCGCAGATGGAAAAACAGCAATCCGCGCACAGTTCAGCCAGCCACACTATTAAACAGTCATCTTCTACCCACGGCGCAAGGAGCATGCTTCCAATCAAACGCCTTATTTTCATTCCTTCATTCTTTCAAGTAAATCCTTCGATTCCTCGGTCAACGACCCATCTTCGGCAAGCATCGGGGTGTCCACCACAGTCTTGATGGAAATCGCAGTGGACACGACCGTACCGATGACGCCTTTGCTTTCGTCCGAATACACGGAATAGTCCTCGCCTTCGGTCGCGATGATGTCCTCCATCCGGCGGATCAGCGGCAGGAAATATGCATCGAGCCTGGTAAGCAAAGCATATAGCATATACGTACGTCGGCGAATGGCGATACATTGTTCGGCACCGGCCTCCATCTCCTCGCAATATTGGTCGGTCTGTGCGGCATATGCTTTGGCGTTCTCCAGATTCTTACCCGCTTTGGCTCCTACGATCATGCCCATGACAAGCAGCGCAGGCCCCGTCACCAACCCACCGAGTACCGCCATGCCGCCCGCGATTCCCATGCCGCCGGCGGCAAGCGATCCACCTCCGAAGAACGCCAGAGTGGCGTTCGAGGCGGCGACGCCGCTGAGAGTGCTGATGGCCGTGCCTGTTGATGCGGTCGCGAGCGCGGAAGCGGCGCTATATGCGCCGAATGCGGTCAATGCACCGCCCGCGACGCCGGTCACGCCTCCCTGCAACATCGATGAAGCGAATCCGTTCATCTTCTTCAATTCGTCGAAATCAGCCTGTTCCGCATGAAACCGCTTGGCCTCGAACAAACCTTCGGTCTCGGAGAATTCGACGTTCTTCAATCGCGTGAACGCACCGAGAAAACGGCCGATATTCCCTTCAAGGATGACGAGTTTTTCTCTACCGAGCTCCTCCATGGCATTGTTGCATTGTTTACGAAGCTCCTCCAGTCTTGACGCCGCCAGTTCGGAACGAGTTTTTGAATCGTCGTTGAGCTTTTTCGCCTTGCCATGGTCGCTCACCCCCTTAACGAACATCCCCGTGCCCGACATGGCGGATACGACTGCGGCTCCGATGAACAGCGGCACGAACACTGGCATGATAGTTTCCTCTCCCCTGACGGTTCTTTTTGTATGCTGTACGTTCTCTCCGAGACCTGTGCGTCACTTCTTGCCGAATAACCCGCCGAAGACGTTCTTGGCGGCGCCCAGCGCGTTCTTGGCCTGTTTCTGTACCTCATCGCCAATGGGATTAAGCGCTCCCTCGATGGCATGGCCCGCCGAATTCAGAGCGGAACCGGCCTGTTCAAGCACCGGCTTCGCCGCGCTGCCCGCGGTATCCGCAACGTTCGCGGCCTGTTCCTGAACCCAATTGGCCGCGGGCGCGATTCCCCCCTCGATCTTTTCCTTCGCATGGTCGATAATATCCTTCTCCGGCATTTTAGCCTTGCCCGGCTTCGGTGCCAGTTCGTCACCGATAAGCTGTTCAGCCGCGCGTTGGATCGCCGCACACCGCTTATTCATTTCGTCGATGATGGGCTTGATCTCCGCATATGTGCCGTTGGAGGATTCCAAGTATCTTTTCTCATTAAGCACCGCGGAAGCGCTACGCATCAACTGTTCCATCTCTTGGAATACGTCCCTGTCGACCCCGCAATGCCGGGCGACGTGACGAATCATCTTCAACTCGTCTTCCGAAGCGCCGCCGTCCGCAAACGAGATGGAAAGCATATTCCACACCAGCAGTCGAGAACTCACCGCATCCTGAGCGTCCGTATCAACGGCGTGCAACGCATCGTCGACCGCTTCCACGAGCATTTCGAATCGATCCGTGGACAACGACGCCTGATTGACCGTGTTCCGGCACCCGTCCACCAGTTCTTCCCGGTAATTCCCGAACATCTGAGGATCGATGTCATTACCGATCGCGTCGAACATGTCGCGTTCCTCGTCGGTGACATGCTCGTCGACGGCAATCAGATAGTAATACGATGACAGCGCGTCTTTCGTCGAAACAAACATCGTCGCTCTCCTCCTATAGTTTCAGGCTCTCATCGGATGCCATCAGATCATTGAATTCGCTCATACTGCGGAATTGCGGTTTGCGTCCCAACACTTCGCAGATCTCGGCATTGCCTGCGATATAGCCGTCAGGATCCTGATTGATAATCGCTTGGTCCATCGCCGCGAATCCGGCTTCGAATGATGTATAGCAGCGCTCGAAATACTGCTTGGCGAGCGTGTCCATTTCCACGCGATACCGACGAATTGCCTCAATCGCTTCCGCGCATTCCTTTTCCATGCGGATGCGATCCTCACGGGCGAGCTCATATTCCTCAAGCGCCATGGACAATTCTCGATACACGGCGAGAGCGGCCGAATATCCCACCGTGCTGCCGGCGACGGAAAGCGCCATCGTCGCCATCGTCCCCATACCCGCACCGGAGGCGGCCGCCGCTGCCGCTGCGGCACCCATCAGGCTGCCAATCTGACCGACGCCTTTCTCCCCCAGTTCCTCCACGCACTGGGCCGGCGTGATCTTACCTTGGCATAGACGCACAACGCTTTTCCCTACTTCGACACCCGCCGAAGCCATGCCGGAGACGACGTTGGTTTGAGAGACATACCGCACATACTCACTCGCCGAATTCTGCATGGCACCTTTGACCGCGGAACCGGCAAACGCCGTCACATATCCCATCGCAGCAGCGATGCCGACTGTTTTCCCGACTTTGCCTGCCGCTTCCTGCAAGTCCTCTTCGCCCTTAACATAAGCGACGAATTCTCGCACCAGGGACATGGCACCAGTCACAGCGGCCACGTTCAATGCCTGCTGGACGCCGGCCTTGTGAGCGACACCGATCACATCCTTGACAGTGGCCCACTTGGGATGCTGGACGGCCTCCATAGCCTCACGGCGGGTCAGACCGCTTTTGCGAAGCTTGCTTTTGATGGTCCGCAGCTTGTCGATTTTGCCCTGAATCTCGGCCTTCTTATTCGGCGAGGCATTCTCCAACAGATCGTTCAGTTCATCCAACCGTTGATCGATAAGACCTGGAGTGCCGTTACCCCCTATGAGTGCAGCGTAATCGTCATCGGCGATGTCTACAACAACGTCTCCTTCAAAGTAACGCTGATACTCTTTGCTTTGCAATTTTCGCAGCAGATCCTTGTGAGATGAACCCACGAATTTCATCTGCTCGGCACCACCAGAAACCGTCTCGCCTTTGGCATCAACCTTGTTGATATCCACAAGCCAATCATTGGCCACGCCCGTTCGATCATCTTCGCGTATGTATCGTTCGTTGTCCCCATTGATAATAGCGCCGGCGTTTCGCCGTGCCACAGATTTGATTTCGGCCGCAAAGCCGGCTTGCTGTTTAAGCTGAATATTCCGATACCGTCCAGCGGCTTCCTTCTGCTCAACGATGGTTCTCAATGCACCGTGAGTATTCGACACTTCATGGTTCCGACCCGCGTATGCAGCATAATGTTCGCGGGCGGCACTGCCAAAAAGCCGAACAATTTTATCGGTTTCCCCGTGCAATGCAGCATTGGCCATTTCGCCATCCAAGTTCCGTTTCTTCACCGGCGATTGAGTCTCATCTTCCGACATATTCAGCCCTTCATCTGAACTTCCGTTGTGCCCTAATTCAAAGAATAGCCCATGTCTCTTTGCAAGAATGTACTCCTAGCTACGACGTCGCCATACCCGTCAAATGACGGAACAGTTCAGGGTCCAAAGGTTTGGCCAGACGCAGGTTGGCGACGGCGAGGTTCACCGTTGCGCCGCCATCTCCTTCGGTCTTCCGCGTAATGGTATGCAAGTCGTTGACTGCGGCGACGTGTCCGACGTAGTAGTACTTCGCCTCGTCGGATTCCTCCTTGCGCATCACGAACAACGGAATGAAGTGGTCCTCCTGCCAGGCTTCCGTGCCATAGCCGTATTTCATCCACTGGAACTCCGGCGAATCCTCGGTGCGGTTGTTCTTGCTGAAATACCGCATCTCCTGCAACCCAAGGAACCGGTCGTCATACTGACTGTTCGCGTACTTGACAAAGATCGGCATGGTACCGGATGCCTTATGGCAGAAGTATCCGCCGACGTTCTGCCCGTTCATCTCGTCGGACCAGCCCAGTAGCCGCATGACATCCGCCAGCTTGTACTTCTGTTCATACAGGAATCCGCGATCGAAAACCCGACGTCCCACCCGAGCGCGCTCGAACATGATAACGCCCGGTTTGTTGCGCACTTTGGTTGAGGCCTGAATGAAGGGACATGGTCCGTCGCCGGGGTACGATTTCAGTCGCCAAACATAAAACCGCTATGGAAAGAGGCGACGAACCATGTCGAACCAGATTCTACAGGTCGACGAGAACATGCTCGAGACGAAGCTGGACCGTCTCGTGTCCCGGAAGGTCGAGGAGCTGTTGAACGCGATGCTGGGCGCGATACCGCGGCAAGGAGACCATCGACTTCAGCGAATACCTCGGCCTCAGCCGGTCGACCGGCATCGTCTTCTCCCTGTTCGACAGGCGCCGCAGGTCGGCGCCCGGGTCTTTTTTTACGGCCCCGAACCGCCTCCCGCATCAACGCGTTCCCCCAACTCCAGCTCCCGTATCCGCCAACGCAGCACATCCGGGTCATCGCCCAGCAGTTCGTGCTCGGTTCCGGCCTGAGGCATGGCGTCCCTCCGTTCCGGTCTCCGGCGCCGCCATTCCGCCGGCGCGGTACAGTCTCATCCAATGATGCACCGCGCCGGTGCCGGCGCCAAGTTCTGCGGCCGCCTGCTTCCGCTGCATGCCGGACAGGCACAGCCCCACCGCGCGACGCCGCGTCCCCAACGGTACGGGAGGCTTGGGAACGACGTCGGCATACCGTGGATCGGCATGCAGCCACCGCTCCAGGCACTGCCTGGTCGGATACCCCAGATGCTCCACAACCTGCTTCGTGGACATCGACGTCGTGAAATACAGCTCCACCGCCCGCTCGCGCTCCTCGCGACCGGACACGGCAACAATCCTTCCGCTCAGTCTCCAAGAAAACGTCCGCAGCCCCATGATTCTCTTGGATTCGTTACCCTTTCCACGCATGTGCGACATGTTGAGACATCGCTGTTCCTTCACCAAAACGTCCGACACCAGCGTCACCTCCATACGTCACACTTCTTTGAATATCTTCTTGAAGATAAGCTGCGTCATCACTTCGTCGAGCTGTTTCGCCGTATGTTCTGATTCAATCAATGCTCCAAGTTCAATGTTTCCCTGCTGCCCGTGGTATGAAAGGTTCGCGGAGGTTATCAGCGTCTGCCTCATATCCACGGAGATGACCTTGGCATGCAGAGCCGCCATCTTGTCTTCCGCATTGCTGTAGTCGTATATCTGAAGGAAGCGCCCCTTGTAGTGGAGCAGCTTGTCGACATCCGGCTGCTTCTCGACGTTGTTGATGAAGAACTTGACGAACACGCCTTTCTGGCTCTTGTCGATGATGGTGTCCGTCAATTCGGAGAAATATGAGGAAAGGGAGTATCCGGTTATCAGGATGTTCCTTTTCGCTCCTTCGAGCATTGACTGGACAACTGTCATCGTCGGCTTTGCATTGATTCTGAACGACGGCGGCGCGGTCACGACAAGAGAGACCTTCTCAGTGTTTTCCGTGGTCAGAGCAGCACAGATTGTCGCAGCTATTTCCTCGCAATCTACCGATGACAGGCCTGGGTATTGCCGGTGCAGGATGTCTGTGGCATTGTTGGTACCGTTGGCTGCATCTGCCTTTATGGTATTCAGCAGTATTTCTCTTTTTAAATCTCCACCTGACACAGCTCATTCACCAGCTCTCTGAAATACGATGTCTCTTCGCGTCCCGAAAGAGGAACCACGAGCCCCCGGTCAAGCATTCGATTCCCGTTCTCACATGCGGTTTCTGAAATCATGCAGCACGAATGGCATGCCGCGCCGTTGGAGTTCTTCCCGGCCGGGAGCGTGTTCATGCATTCCGGGTCGTTCGTGCATACAAGTGCCTCCTGGAACGCTTCCCTCATGAGGCTTGTCATCTGTTCTGCCGTACCGAGTTCCACGAGACCTCCGAGAGAGCCTTCCTTGTCGGAGCTTCCTGTATAGAGCAGAACGCCTGCCATCTTGTCGTCGAAGTATATTCTCTCCCTTATTGCTGAAGAGGAGTATCCCGACGACATGGCCATCTGCTTGATGAGAAGATGGGAGAAGGTATGCATGAGGACATAGACGGCGTTGCGACCCGCCTTTATCGTCCATCCCTTTGATTCACAGTACTCCCTGTAGGAGGCGGCATATTTCTCTGAAATTTCTCTGGTCTTCGGCTCGGTCAGCCACTTTGCAAGCGTCTGCCTGTTGAATTCGATGAAGATTCCTTCGCCGTTTACCTCCACTGCAGGAAGCCATCGTTCATCCCTGCCTTTTGTCAGGTAGACGATATTCGGCTGTTCATCCGCATCCGGATCAGGAGCGTCAACCCGTGTGAAACCAAGAAGCACTCGCACCTCGCGCAGTCTTGTTACGCGGATGATCCGCTTGAAGTAGTGCTTGAAGTATTCGGGAAGAGCATCTTCCTCTGCTTTGAAATGCTTCTTGTTGGACTGATAGGTCGGATCATTGTGATGCGTGATGGCCTCATATTCCATCCGCTTGATTTCAGTGAATTCCTTGATGTTTTTCATGCGCCGCTCATAGGCAGCATCGAATTCATCACATGCATAATCAGAAAAATATTCTTCATAAATCTGTTGAAGGCCTTCTTCTTCGCTGCGTCCGAATCTCACGGCCATCTTTTTCGCCTGTTCGATATCGCGAAGATGCTCATCTATCAGGTTGTACAGGGGGTTGATCCATGGCGGAATAGAAATGGCGCTTCTCGTCACGGCAAAATACACATTTGATGCACCGCGCTGAGACGGAATGACCGGTTTCTCGCAGTGTTCACGTCTGGTGTGTGGTCTGAACGGATGCATGCCGCTGCACGACAGTCCCTCGAAGTTCCGGGCCTGCGTGGCTCCGCTCATGCTTCTTCTCGCACCGCAGGAGCACTCCACCCGCATATCTGACAGCGTGGATGTGTTTCCTGTTGAGTACATCCTCATTTCCCCTTTGCAGTCTGTATCTCCGCGATGAACCCACCAGCTCCAGGGGAAATCAGACATGTGTCCGTTTTCGCAAATTGTGATGAAACGGGCAGGATAAGCACGCCAGTGGCAGTCAGGGCAGTTAACGCTAAACTTCAGATACTTGTCGAGATCATCGTTGATGATCCCTCTTGCATCAAAAAGCCTCCCGCACTTTGAGCAGACATGCCAGTAAGGAAAAGTCACAACCGGTATGTCATGAGCAAAGGATGTCCTCGGCATATAGAAGGCATCCACATTCAGATAGGACGCAAGCCGTCCGTCTATGATTTTCTTTCCCCTGTCCTTCCAGTACGGGATATCCAGAATGGTCACAGAGTCTTTCACTGCATCCACGACTGCCCCCGGTCCAAAAGTCGTGATGATTTGATTCGGGCGCAGCTCGCCAAGTTTGTTAATGTCGTATCCGGCCATATCATTCCTCCGTGTAATAGTACATATTTGCAGCGCTTTCCACGTCACGCATTGACCGCAGGGTAGGCTTCTCATTCTCGATATGAGGCTGCTCATATCCGTTCATAAGCCTGTTGTACTTTTCCGTTCTCACAACGTAATAGCGAAGAGGCTTGTCCTGTGATGCCAGCAACTTCCATTCGTCGATGAATTTGTCAATCTCTTCGCTCGCATCAGCTATTGCGGAAGGCTTGACGATTTTTACCCGTTCAAGAATCATTTCCTTCACTGCATCGATTTGATTCTGTGACAGAGAATTTATTGCCACAGCATCCTTGTTATCAGCCATTTCCGGGTACAGAAGCCTTATCGCAGAAATGACAAGTGCATGCAGAACACGGTCGCGCGCCCTTGCAGAGAACGGAGTGGCCGTTGTTCCTTCCACGAATCTGTAGAGCTGTGCGTGGTATCCGGTGAAATTCTCGTAATGAGACAAGTCGCGCGGCCGGTATGCGTTGTACAGCGTCACGACAAGACCCGGATGAGCACGCCCGATACGGCTTGTCGCCTGGATGTATTCGGAGTTCTGTTTTGGCTGACCCGACACGACCATAAGACCAAGACGATCCACATCCATGCCGACCGCAATCATATTCGTTGCAACTGCCGTGTCCATATGATCCTTTGCGGTATAGGGCAGCTCAAGCTGGTTGAGTTTTTCTGGTATTTTCCAGGACGACATACGCGATGTTATCTCATCGTTCTTATTCAGATATCTGAGCTTTTCGAGATGGTACCTCTTCCGAATGCGCTTTATTCTGGCGGGAATATCATCCTGCAGAAGGCGTACCGCACCACCGAGTTCACGTATGCTGTTGAAATATCCGATCAGGGTGTAGTACGGATCGATGACATCCTTGTATTCATCCTGCAGGGAATATGTATAGACCGCTTGCAGAATAATGGCATAAGTTCTCAGCAAGGCTGTTTTCACAGACTGCCCGGGGGCACAGATTCCGACATACTTTCTGAACGGGTCTTCCTCAACCGGAATCTCGCGTATGAAGAAGCTGTCGCCGATCTCAAAGCCGTTCGGCGGGAACTGCTTCGTTGTCTTTCTGGCATACAGGCACTTCGCTTGGTTGTCTGCATTCTTGATTGTGGCCGTGGAGACCACGTACTTCGGTTTGATTCCATCATGCGTGCACATGTCCTCGATGATGGTCTCATACGCACCATAGACGGTCCCAAGAGGCCCTGTGATCAGATGAAGCTCATCCTGAATGATAAGCTCCGGTGGGAGAAACGGCTTCACCTGCGTAATCTCTGCAGCAGGAAGACCGGATGTCCTCCTGTGTTTCGGATGTTGTTCTGCACCAATCGCAACATATCCGTCACGGCTGCACTTGCGATCAATTCTTCCGAACAGAGCGTTTGTGCTCACGTCCCACGGCAGTCTCGCGAACTTGTCGACTGTTGACAGGATGATGGTCGGGCATTTAGCGTAGATTTCCTCGTCCACCAGGTATACCGGAATCGGGATGCGTTCCCCGGTCTTTGGGTATTTATAGAACATGCAGTGTTCGTCCGAGCAGTAGATTTCCACGGACTTCCTGTCCGGGTCAATATAAAACTCTTCCTCTGTAAGCTTCTTGCCGCAGAACGGACAGGTAAGAAGCTGCTTATAAAGCAGTTTCTTCTGATTTCCTGCCTGGTAAGGTCTTTCCGGATTTTCCTTCAGATCATCAAATCTGTTCGGAGTCACACTGCCTCCGACCCAGAAACCGATGCTGATGGGTTCCGTACCGTACTTCGGATAATTCTTCTGTCTTACAAGCTCGGCGGCAACGACCATTTTCGTGATGCGGTCACGCTGCTGCGTTGTCAGAAGACGAAGTGTGTACCGGAGGATGATGGTCACCCCGCCGTCACGGTTATATTTGTCAGATTCGGAAGCACGAAGGCGTCTGTTGGCGATGGTAAAGGCCATGAGTCCGAGATAGGCCTCCGTCTTTCCACCGCCGGTCGGGAAGTAAAGCAGGTCGACGACGTCCCGCTCCGGATCTTCCGGGTGGACGATTCCCTTCAGATTCATCAGGATAAAGGCTATCTGGAACGGCCTCCAGGCGAATTCATTCTTTGGATTCATAGGATTAGTAAAATCCTTGAAATTGCATTCAATGCCCTTACCGTGCTTCTTCGAATAGTTCTTTATGCTGTTCTGCATAAAGATGATGCTATTCATGAAAATGAACGCCTCGAATGCGATGTCGTCCGTCTCGATGATCTGAATGCCTTCCCGTATTCTTCGCAATGCGTCCCGACAGTGTCCGATGACGGTATTCCCGATACTCTCCGCGAACCTCGGATCATTCATCCGAAAGCTTCCTGCGAGCGTGTCGTCAATCCACTGTTCATATGAATCGGCGAGCGTGTTCAGCCTCAGTATGGTTTCTGATTTCCTGCCCTTTGCCGCCATCTGCCATGTTGAAAAGTATGTGGGTGAGAATCCTTTGAGAGCGGCACTGACGCCTGGATACTCGTATTCCGGGATAAATGCGGATTCCACATAGTCCGTACGGCCGTTCCCGGTCTTACCCCATACGGCGGCACAACCTCTGCCACGTCCCATGATCGGTCGCTGCTCGAAATAGAACTCGTCAGTTGCAAGAACATGCCTGCAGATGTGTTCCGCGATGAAGACCGCAGAGCCATCCTCGGCATGGGCCTTGATTCCGACCTGAAACATCAGGCCCTCGATGTCACTTGAGGGATTGCTCCGCTTGTTCACGACATAGGCGGTGACGAGGGAATACCCGTTCTTCAACGGAATGCGGGATACATGGACGTGAACGTTCGAATCCTTTATGAGCGGGTAGTCCTTTGTACGTCCGAAGTCGCTGAACTTCACATGCACGGTTTCGCTCTCGGGGATTCTCTTGTAGATCGGGCGACTGCGTTCCTTTTCTTCCTTGTCAATGTACTTTTCAGTTGATTTCGTATAATCGCCCCAGGTTACATCTAGGCAGATGCCGTCGAGGCTGTTTTCCACATAGAAGCTGATGCCGATGGATGACGGAAGCTGGAATTTCGTAGTGGATATCGGCTCGTTGTCGTCATCCTCACCAGCAGTGAAGTCCTCGTTCTTTTCGTAGTCGACGTCCGCTTCGATTTCCTGTTCGTTCTCGTCCGGCACATTCTCGTCGCGCTGCGGCTCGAGCATGCCGACGATATAGGCATAGCGTGGATTCTCGTCCAGAACCTCCTCCGGAGAAAGCGGACCGATCAGATCGGTTCTGATTGCGTCTATGATTTTCCACCGGACCTCGGCGTACTTGAATCTGTCAGGCATTAGTCCTCCTCCTTTATCGGATGAGCTGTTCCGAGCGTGTATTTGCAGGTGTTTCCGGGATGAATGTTGTCATCGGAGATGAGCCGGTACTCCCATGTCTTGTGGTCGGGATCGGCCGTTGTGGCGAAAGTGCACCACCTGATGCCTTCGCGCGCCTTGGAAACAACCTCTTCGTTGTTCACTTCATTGAGCGCCTTGACCTCGACCATGTATTTCCCGGTCGTCGTCTCCACGAGAAAATCAGGGTTGTACTGCTGACCGGCTTTCCAGAACAGGCCGAGCTGGTTCAGCGGCGGCTTGATCCAGCGAATCACGTCCGGATCCTCCTCCAAGATGATGGAGAAGAGCCTCTCCGTGTCACTGTCGAAGGCATTCGCCGGATAGTACGACTTCTTGTAGCCTGTGAAGAGATACTTCTTTATGTTGCTCTTGTCCGTGAACGGCTTGTCGTAGCGCACCTGTCCGTCCTTCTTCACGCTCTTGACGAACTTGCGGAAGACGATGAGATCCTTCTGGACGATGTGGACGTCCTGCGTCTTTCTGTCCATGTGTGCGTAAATCTGTTTTTTGATATCGTTCACAATCAACCCGGCATAGCGGCGGACGATTTTCTTCTTTTCCTCCTCGTCTCCGGGTATCTGAGCAAGGTACTGTTCCACAACGTCGATGATGAAGTCGGCGTCGTCGTAGGAAAGCTCGCTGATGGAATCGAGCAGCATGCATGCCAGAGTGTTCCTGGCATCCTCGACCTCGAGCGCCTGCGCGTCCACAACCGTCAGAAGGTGCTGGTTGATTGCATCGAAGCGCTCGATCTTTGCTGTGGCAACCTCGAAGTCCTGTATGGTCCGCTTCACTTCAAAGCGGTTGAACTTCACCTCGGAAGTCGTCTGTACGAGGATCTTCGGCACAGATATGGCTTTCGCCGAGTATTCCGTAACCGTCTTCGTGAATTCCTCCTGCGTCATCGGGCGCTTGCCGGTCTGCGTATCCGGTGTCGTCGAGACAGTGTCAGTACCGGAGCTCTGTGGTCCGGGAGTTTCCCCGGTCTGCATGGCTTCCGGTGCTACGTCAAAAAGACTTAGCTGGTTGGGATTATCGGACTTCCTGTTCTTCTGCTGCGAGGCCATGAAGTTCTTGACGTATGCCTGATAGATTTCAAGCTGTGTCTGCGGATTGCGCACCTGGTCAAAGGACTTGATCCCGGCGGATGTGATGGCCTCGTCGACGAACGAAAGCTGTCCCTCCTCGAAGGTGCTCGATATGTCCACGGACTCCGAGTCCTCAACACCGGACTTGTCCAGATCACGATAGCGGAAGATGTCACTGTTCCTGATTTCATCAACAAGCTCCCGGTAGTGGTCGTGCGCCACGATATCGAGCGTGTCCAGATCCTCGTTGCCGGTCTGCTCACCGAACGGGAGACGCAGGCCGCGCCCGATGGTCTGCATGGCGAGGATGTCGCTCTTAGCGGCGTTGAGCGGGATGATGGTGAACAGGTTGTTGACATCCCAGCCTTCCTTCAGCTTGTAGACGTGCAGAACGATTTCTATCGGGTTTGCCGCGCTCTCGATGGAGAGAAGAAGCCGGACGTTCTTCTCAGATTCCTCGCCGGTCTGCTTCGAGTGGATCTCGATAACTTTTCCCTTGTACTTTCCATTCATGAAATCATCGCTGTCTATCAGAGCGCGGATTTTCTTCGCATGATCCGTGTCCTTGCAGGCTATAAGTACGATCGGTTTCACATAGTCGAGCTCATTGTTGGCGCAGTATTCCCGAAGAACGGTCTTCCGGTGCTCGTGCAGTGTGAGTCCGTCGCGGATCTTCATCTCCTCAATATCGTCCTGACTGTATCCGGCGATGTTGGAGCGTCCCATGACAACCGGAATCTTCAGATATCCTTCGGCGGCTCCTCGCGCCACGTCATACGAGTAGATGACGTTCGACAGAGACTTCGGCGTGGCCGTGAATTCCAGTCCGAGAATCGGCCGCAGATAGTTGATTGCCTTCATGGACGCAGGAGCATAATAATGGTGTGCCTCGTCCATGCAGATGACGAGGTCGTCGAACTGCGCGAGCACGTCTGCGAAGGATGCGCCGAGCGTCTCCTTGAACTTGTGGAAGTTGAACTGCGTGTCGGTCTTGCTGTTAAAGATCTTCCCGATGTTGAAGATGAAAAGCTGGATCTCCGACGCATGGTCGACGAACAAGGTGCCGTTCTTATACTTGACCGGGTACTGGTCGTAGTTCTCGCCATCCCAGACGAGCGGCCTGCCCATCTCAGCCTCAAGCCCCTTGAAGATGTACTTCGGATGTGCAGGATTGGATTCCTTGCGCAGCTTATCGTAGATGGTATTTCCGGGCGCGAGGATGAAGAAGTGCTTATATCCCTTCGTCTTGTACAGATAGTAGATGCAGGCTCCCATCAGGCGTGTCTTGCCGATACCTGTGGCCATGGCGTAGCAGAATGACGGGAAGTGGAACTTCGACCGAACCTTCCTGTTGTTCTCACTGTATTCGGACGCAGCGGCCTCCACAGTTTCCTTGCCGTCACGTTTGTAGTCGCAGTGCGTGCTGATAGCATCGAGATAAGAGAGAGCTTCCTCCTGCGGCATCCTCAGGCTCATGGCGTATTTGATTTTCGATACTGTTCCCGACATTTACCGCACCTCGCTTTCAAAATTGCACTTGTCCAGGAGATCCTTCGGAATCTTCTTCACCTCGATGTTGTCCGGCAGAATCATGTCCGACTGGATCTTCGTCGCGTAAATCAGGAGAGACTGCCCCTCGTCGAGGTGCTGTGACAAAGAGCGGATGTATTCCGCGTTCACGAACTCCGTGGTCACATGGATGAACCGCTTCTCCGACGAATGGCCGTGGAAGACGTCCTGTGGCTTGTACTTGAAGCCTTCGATCTTGCAGATCGCCTCACACAGCATCTCGAACGTGTAGGTCGGGTTGATCTGGTAGACCGGCAGCTTGTCGTTCTTCACGAGCAGGCTCGGCGCAAGCTCATAGAAGTGGTATCCGCCGCCACCCTCCCAGTTCACAGCCTTGGAGATGCCACTTGTATCTGTATCATCAATAACAGAGTCTAACCTTTTCTTACAGTGCGTATAGGCCTGCTCACCCATTTCAATCCCAATCCATCTGCGGTTCATTTTATGAGCGACTGCAGCTGTTGTCCCTGATCCAAGGAATGAATCAAGAACCCAGTCGCTCTCATCAGTACTCAATTCAAGAATTCTTTTTATGAGGTGTTCTGGTTTTTTTGCCTTTGGAAAATTCACATTTCCTTCATTATGTAAATTATTCGAAAGAATATCATCCCAAAGCGTTGTTAATGGTTCAGCTGTAGTCAATTGTCCATCAATAACTTTCATCTTGTCTTTGTAAAACAGGAGGCGTTCCCCATTAACAAAAAACATATCTGGCGCGTTATCTCTTTGCAAATAAAAGATTTCACCAGGGCTACCTTTTGATTCCTGCACTACATTCTGAATCTCTTTTCCGACACTTTTTAAATCAGGTCTTGCAGTACGCACAACGGACTCAGCATGACTCTCAACAAATTCATCAACAAGCGAGGGATTCTGCTTCGCAATTTTACGTGCTCCCTTTACATCAACCTTTTGATCAGATGCAAAGGCTTCCATTAACGTGCAGAATCTCCAATTATGATAGTCTTCAGTTGCATTAACAATGAATTTACCATATCGGTTATCTCTTCCACGTTTTATAAAAACTCTGTTTGGATTCCAATAATCTTTATTCTTTGAATATATCAGAATAAAGTTTGTAGTTGTGACGCATCCGGGGTTAATTGCCTTGTGACCTGTTGCCGCTCCCTGCTTAAATGTAATTAAATAAAGTCGGTTCTTTCTTTCAAATATTTCATCCATGACCAGCGTCAGGTATGGTAAATACGAATCGTCAATGTGAACAAAAATGGTGCCATCATCTCTTAATAACTCATGAAGAAGAACCAGTCTTTTTCTCATCAAATTCAGCCAGATTGACATTTCCAGATTATCGTCATAGTTCTCGAAAGCCTGGCCGGTGTTAAAAGGCGGATCGATGTATATGCACTTGATCTTCCCAGCAAAGTCCTGTTGCAGCGCCTGAAGTGCAATCAGGTTGTCTCCGTGAATCAGCATGTTCTCACTGTCTGGATCGCCGTAGGATTTCTCCGGATCCTCAAGGAGTATGCGCGGTTCGACTGGCTTCTCCTCATCGTATTTGCCGACCCATGTCAACTCGAGTTTTCCTTTTTTCTGCATGACTATATCTCCTAAAACTTCAGTACGACGCTGATCAGAAGGATGGGGTTGTCAATCTCAAGGCTGGCGTTGAACGTCTTGATTTCCTGGTCGCCCTCGGCTCTGAACCTGGTGTCACGTTCGTGGAATGACGCCTGGAAGGCCCCGAGCTTCTTTTCCTTTTGCTCCGCCTTTTTCCTGATGTCTATCTTTTCGTAGAAATTGTTCGAGGCTCTTTCCTGTTCACGGAGTTCCTCGATTTCCGCGCTCATCTCTTGGTACTGCACGACAAGCTGTTCGTTCTGGATGCGTATCCAGTTCTCGATCTTGCGCCGGTTGTATTCCCGTACCGGTTCCGACTGTCTGTCGAGCTTGTCCAGCATCTCTGAGACGAGGTTTTGGTACGTTCTCTGGAACAGAGCGTTTTCCTCATCCGTCGGCGTGAAGTATCGCACATTGGAGTCGTCGATTTTCTCCAGTTCCGGCACAAGGTCGTCCTCTTCGAAGTCGACATACCTGCCCTCGTGGTCGCACATAAGAAGCACGGGGAAGAGGATGTCCGCATTGTTGCACATCGCACCGAGGAACAGGTATCCTCGTGCCCCGATGTTCTGTTCACCCCAGCCGTCGACTTTCCAGTACTGGACATCCCTGAACACCTCCGACTGCGCGACTTTGCTCCAATAGTCGACCTGCTGTAGGTAGCGGTCGATGTCCTTCTTCGTGCCTTCGAGTGCCTGCTTCTTTGCGCCGCTGCTTTCCGTGACTAAGATGTCGCGGAGTTTCTGCGTCTTCTTGTCGCGCTTCGCATCCAGCTTTCTGTTCAGCTTGTTGAACTCTTTCTTGAATTCAGCAGCTGTGTCGCATCGCTGATAGATGTCCAACACCGTCTTCTCGAAGCTCGTGCCGGATTCCAGAGCTCCGATTGCAATGTCGGAAGCTCCGAATACACCCTCGAAAAGCTTGAACTTCTCCGAGAGTATCTCGTAGACACGCTTGTCAGCCTCGTTCTGCGTGTTCAGCAGGTTGATGGCGACCACGTCGTTCTGCTGCCCGTAGCGATGGCAGCGGCCGATTCGCTGCTCGATCTTCATCGGGTTCCACGGCAGGTCGTAGTTGATGACTGTGTTGCAAAACTGCAGGTTCAGGCCTTCCGAGCCGGCGTCGGTGCATATGAGTATCTTCGCATTCTCTTTAAAATAGTCGACGATGGCGTGCTTGTATTCGACGCTTCTCCCGTAGTTCGCGTTTCCATAGTTCTTCGCCTGCCATGCTTGGTATATTTCCTTCGACATGGCATCGTCGAATCCTCCGTTAAACAGGAGGATGTCTTCCTCACTGTACCCGGATTTCCTGAGTTCTTCGGCGATGTATTTCTGTGTCCGTTTCGACTCAGTGAACACAACGGCTTTCTGCGCAATGCCGTGATCCCGCTGGTATGAGAAGCAGATCTCAAGCGCCTGCCTCAACGCAGTGACCTTGGAGTTCGTCTGGATGCGTTTTGCCACATCGATGATGGCGTTGACCTCGTCCAGCTCCGCCTGGATGTATGCCTTCTGCGTCGCGGTGCCCTCGTTCTCGGTTTCCTCGAAGCCGGATTCGTCAATCTCGTCCTCGACGAAGCTCCAGAACAGGTCGAAGCCCTCCTGTGCGTCAGCAGACTTCGTGCCCTCATACAGCTTCTCGAGCCGCTTCTTCAGCACCTCAAAGGTATCAATAAGGGCGAAGCTGGATGAAGCCATGAGCTTGCGGATGACCAGGATGATCAGCGCCCGGTTGGATGTCGGAATGGAATACAGGACATCCCGCTTGAGGAACAGGTTGACCCGCTCGTAAAGATCAATCTCGTCCCGTGACAGTTCGAAGTCGACGGTCTTGCAGATCCTCTTCACGAAATGCATGTAGTCCGCCACATCTTTTCGCAGCGTCCTGTACAGCACCGGCATGAGTTCCCGCTTGAGGTCGTCGTAATTCTCATCCTTTATGTAACGCTGCCGGAACACCTGCTCCGAACCGAAGATTCGCGGATCAATGAAGGAGATAAGCCCGTACAGGTCCATGAGTGAGTTCTGCAGAGGTGTTGCTGTCAGGAGAATCTTCGGTATCCCGCCGGAAAGCTCGTACAGCCGCTTTGCACGCTTCGTACCGCTCAGGTTGCGCAGGTTGTGCGCCTCATCGATGATGAGGAAGTCCCATTTCACATCAGGGAATCGTTTCATCAGCTTCGACGAGTAATCGTAGGAGGTGATGACAATCCGGACACTCTGCCTGTCAGCGAGCTCCTTATGCCAGTCCTCCGCATCATGTTCGACCGTGAGTCTGTCGAGAATCACGGATTTCAGGTCGAACTTGTCCTCGAGCTCCAGCTCCCACTGCTTGCGGAGAGACGCAGGGAGCGCAATCAGAACTTTCTTCGCTCCGGACTCCAGCATGTAGCGCAGGACGAGCCCCGCCTCGATCGTCTTGCCGAGTCCGACCTCGTCAGCAAGCACCATGCCGCCCGTCTTCATCGCGTCGATGGCAGCGCAGAATGCATTGATCTGGTGAGGATTCGGATCGATATGAGATTCGGACGGAAGGAGGAAATGGAATGGTGATTTCCCCAGCTCCATGCGTTTGAACCTGCCGTACTGCCCGAGAAGCAGGTTTCTGCTTTCACTGCTGTCCATCTGTATCTTCCCAGTGAAGCTGTGCGAAGATTCCCTCGGCGATACCTCTTGCCATCAAAGGAGGTACGGCGTTACCGATCTGCACGAACTGCGATGTGCGCGGTCCCTCAAAGTAGTAGCTGTCCGGGAATGACTGTATGCGCGCCGCTTCCCGCACCGTGATAGAGCGGTGCTGCCGGATGTCAGGATGGATGAAGTAGTGACCGTCCTTGGAAAGGTGTGCCAGTATCGTGTGACAGCAGTGTTCGTCTCCTTCGACCACCTTGAAACGGTCAGTGAAGGAATATCGGTTTTTGTGTGTCTTGAGTTCCTCCGGCAAGTCGTTGTAGTTTAGCCTCTTGTGCCCGTCATTCCACAGTTCTATGGCTCTCTCGTATATCTTTACGTCACGCTCGATGTTCGGCCGAGAGTTCTGGAGAGTAAGGACATCATCTTTCGTCCGGATGCCAGTTTCTGTCACATAACTACTTGGCTTCTTCTTCGAGTACGTGTTTTCGCTCTCACCGGGATGGAGCTCTGGAAGATCTGTAAACAGATCATTCACCACGGCATCCGTTTCCTTCCTGATGAAGTCCGGGTATGCAAGACCGCTGTTCTTCAGCCAACCGACGATAATCATCCTACGTCTGTTCTGAAGCACACCGAAGGTCTGTGCGTTCTGCTCATGACACTCGATTTCGTATCCGACACGCTTGAGGTACTTTTGTAGGTTTTTCCAGATGACTCCCCCCTGTGCGGACTCGATACCAATCACGTTCTCGAAAACAAACATACGCGGCTGATATTTCTTGAGGAAGCGTGCATAGAGCTTATACAGGTAATTTCGCGGATCATCCTTCATCGGAACTTCCATGTGACTGCTCTGAGCTCTGCCGACAAGGGAGTATGCCTGACACGGCGGCCCGCCGACAATCACATCTACCTTTTCGATTCCGCGTATTTTCATGATGCCATCGATAGTCCCGAAAACAGCAAGGAGAGTTTCATCGGACAGCGTCTCATTGATAACTGTTTTTGTGATGGAAGATGGAATCTGCTTCATGAACTCGTCACGGCTGGTCTTCCCGGAGAGGTATTCCCTGTAAAGGGCGAGGTTACCCGTGTTCTTCAGATAGTAGTATGCGCTACGGGTTTCAAGTGTCTTTGCGGCATACTTATTCATCTCGACATGTGCAACCGGCTGAAAGCCTGCCTGCAGGAACCCCTCTGACAGGCCTCCCGCTCCAGCGAAGAGGTCTATGAAATTATAGCTGCTCTGTTCATCCGCTTGCGGCATACATCTTCCTCTTCCTTACAATCGTTTTCCCATACCATACTATGGACAGGACCGGGCCTCAATCGGCTCTGCCGATCATGCTCCACGCTACAAAACGAACCATAATGCGTCCTATATCCCATCTTATCTGGCTCTTGTGTTGTTTTCGTGGGTGGTGGCTCGTCGTTGAGCCGTTGAATACGAAGGTGTGAGGGGCGCTTCCTGTAGGTTTGTTTTTCGACCAAGAATACAACCGAGGAAAGCGCCTTGGTTGAAGAGCATATTCAAGCGATTGCCGAACGTCAAAGACATGATGGTCGAGGACGTGTCGTTGGACGACTCCCCGCTACGCGACGCGCCCGTCCTGGTGGCGCGCGTCAGGTGCGGGAAGGGAGCGTTGCGCTGCTCGCGCTGCGGGCGAAAGGCCCCGAGATACGACAACGGCGGGGGCGGGCGAAGCTGGCGGCACCAGGACTTCGGTTGCTTCCGCGTCGAGCTTTCCGGCCCGGTCCCGCGAGTGGAATGCCGTCCGCACGGCGTGGTGGTCTCCCGGGTGCCGTGGGCCGAGCCGGGCAGCCGGTTCACCCGCGACTTCGAATCCGAGTGCGCATGGCTGATGACGGTCGCCGGCCAGAAGACCGTGAGCGGTTTCCCGCATATCGCGTGGAGGACCGCCGGCGACATCGCCAGACGGGTCGCCGGCCGGCTGGAGTCCTCGATGCCGTGCATGTTCGACGGGTTGCACGCGATCGGTGTGGACGAGACCAGCCGCAGGAAGGGCCACGCGTACATCACCGTCATCGTCGACCACGGGCGCGGACGCGTGATCCGGGCGCACGACGGGCACGGCAGACAGGTCCTCGACCTGTTCTTCCGACAACTGACGCCGGAGCGGCGCGCGTCGATCCGGATCGTGACCGGCGACGGGGCCGGATGGATCGACTCGTCCGTGGCCGAGCACCGCCCGAACGCCGAACGCGTGCTCGACTCGTTCCACATCGTCTCCTGGATGACCGACGCGCTCGACCGGGTCGGGAAACGGTTGTGGAACCAGGCCAGGCGCGACGGGAACAAAACGGCGACCGAGGCGATGCGCGGCGTCGAATACGCCGTGCCCAGGAACCCCGGCGACCTGACCGAACGCCAATCCACGGACCTCGCCACACTCGCCGACGCGGATCCCAAGGCCAGCCCTACCGCTCGTGGCAGCTCAGGGAACTCCTGCGCACGCTCCTGCGCCAGCCCGTCGAACGGGCCGAAGCGGAACTCAAACGATGGATCGGCCGGGCGTCACGCTGCCGCATCCCCGAGATCGTCGAACCATGCGGGAAGATCCGCAGACGCCGCGACGACATCCTCACAACCATCAGGCTCGGCTGTTCCAACGCCGGGATCGAAGCGTTCAACAACAAGATCAAGGTCACCATCCGCATGGCCTACGGCTCCCGCGACACGGACAACCTCATCGCCATGATCAAACTCAGATGCTCAGGACCACCCATCCACCTGCCAACACCCATCCTCTAACCCACGAAAACAGCAGAAGCCTCGTAAATAACTCCATATAACGCTATCCACAGATCGTAACCGCGGAAACGTATATCCTTGATATACATACATGCTTGCCGTCGAGCGGAGGTCATCATGGATACCAGTGCATTCTCGTGGACACGCGAGCCGAAGGACTACGTCATCGGCAACGATCGCATCGAGATCACCACCGCGCCGCACACGGACCTGTGGCAGCGCACCTATTACCATTTCCGCAACGACAACGCCCCGGTCCTGCAGATGGAGACCGCTGAGCGGTATTTCAGCTTTGTGGTGAAAACCGATTTCTCCGGAAGCCATCACCGTTTCGACCAGTGCGGCGTGGTGATGTATCTCGATAGCGAGAACTGGCTGAAGGGTTCCATCGAATACGAGAATGACGAGTTCCAGCACTTGGGCAGCGTGGTGACGAACAACGGCTACTCCGACTGGGCGACCACGGCCATTCCCGCCACCATCAAGTCCATGTGGTACCGGTTCAGCCGTCGCGAGGACGACTACTGCATCGAATGTTCGCAGGACGGCGTCAACTTCTCGCAGATGCGTATCTGCCATATGGCCAAGGGCGACGACACCATCCGGTTCGGCATCTACGCCTGTTCGCCGGAGGATTCCTCCTTCACCGCGGTGTTCACGGACATGCGGATGATGGAATGTCAGTGGCGGGCGCACGACGGGCAGCAGCCCGACGACGAGTGATTCCCGGTCCGTGACCGCGATCGCGTGCACGGACCGGGAATCACCGATGTTCGGGGAGATCATATGTTGTCGCCGTTGCTTGCATGTCCGCCCCGACCCAAAGCGGTAACGGACTCTCCCAAGGCCACAAGCCGGTCGGCGTCGATCCGGTAGTACATCCAACGACCGTCCCGTCGCTGATGAACCAGTCCGGCGTCGACCAGCACCTTCATGTGGTGGCTGAGCGTGCTTTGGCTGACGTGGAGTCGGTCGAGCAGCTTGCATGCGCACAGTTCTTCTTCATGGGCAAGCGCACGGACGACGGTCAGCCGCGTCTCGTCGGCGAGCGCGCGCAACGCGGACACGTCGGGCCGGTCGAGGCGCTGCTCGTCCGCCGCGCGGATTCTGTCCGCAAGGTCGTCGACATTGCGTGCAATGGCGTCGATGCAGGCGTCATATGCCGCGTCCTCTTTGCCTGTCGGGTCATCGAGCCCCCAGTCCTCGCGATGCTGGCATGGCAGCGCGGGGCAGCTCACGCCGCACCCCATCGTCACCACGATGTCGGGTCTAGGGATCTCGTCAAGCGCTTTGCTCCGCAGCATGGAGACGTCGATTCCGCGTTTGGCCAGCAGCCGTAGCGCGTCCGGGTTCGGCGCGGCGAGTGGATCGGTGCCCGCCGAGTACGGCTCGATGACGTCGGATGCACGCATACGCGCGACGGCCTCCGCGATCTGGCTGCGGCACGCGTTATGCGTGCAGATGAATGCGACGCGTACTTTGCCGGCGTTCACGACCGTTCCCCGATGAGGGTGCGTATCTCATCGGCCGTGAGGACCTTGCCCGCGCTGACGACCGTGCCGTCCATGACAAGGGCTGGCGTCGTCATCACTCCGGCTTCGGCGATCCGGGCCATATCGGTCACGTAGTCGACCTGGTCGGCGCCGAGGGCTTCGGTCGCGGCCTCGTACAGCGCGTGGCATTTCCGGCAGCCGGTGCCCATCACCTGCACGCGGGCGTTTCCGTTTCCGCCGATGTCCCGCTTCTTTGTGGTTGTGCCGAACAGTCCCATGATGGTGGCTCCTTTCGTTGTGTTCGGTTGTTCCTGCCGACGCCCGTGACCCTCCGTTACAGGATGGGTTGCAGGACGTTGAACGCATACCCGCACGCCACGATGCCGATCAGGCAGATCCCGACGAATATGCCAAGCAGTTTTGGTTTGACGACGCGGGCGAGCATGATGAGGCTTGGTACGGACAGCACCGTCACGCTCATCATGAACGACAGCACGGTGCCGAGCGCGGCGCCTTTCGCCAGCAGCGATTCGGCGATCGGGATGACGCCGAAGACATCGGCGTAGATGGGTGCGCCCGCCACTGTTGCCAGTATGACGGCGAAGGGGTTCCCGTCGCCGAGTACCGGTTCGATGACCTCCTGGGGGATCCAGTTGTGCACGAGGCTGCCGATGCCGACGCCCACGAGGATGTAAGGGAAGACCTTGCGGAAGGTCGATGCGGTCTCGCCGGCGGCGTAGAGCGCACGTTCACGGGGTGTGCGTCTCATGTCCTCTTCGGCGTCCACCGACTCCCCTCGCACGAAGTCCATGACCTGATCATCCATGCCAAGTCGTTGAATCAGTGCGCCGCCCGCGATTGCGACCACCAATCCGAACACTGTATAAAGCACGGCCACGTCAGGCCCGAACGCACTCGTGATCAGCACCAGGCTGCCGAGGTCGACCATCGGTGAGGAAATCAGGAAGCTGAACGTCACGCCGAGCGGCAGTCCGGCGCGGGTGAATCCGATGAACAACGGAATGGAGCTGCAGCTGCAGAACGGCGTCACCGTGCCCAGCAACGCCCCGACCGCATTGCCCTGGATGCCGCGGAAACGGCTGAGGATCCGCCGGCTGCGTTCGGGAGGGAAATAGCTTTGGATGTAGCTGATGACGAAGATCATCGTCACCAGCAGGATGACGATCTTGATCGTGTCATAGATGAAGAAGTGGAGCGTACCACCCCAGGAGGATTGGGGGTCGATGCCGAAGCACGCGAGCATCGAGGCGACGAGGTCGCTCAGCCACTGCATTTTCAGCAGCTGGTCAAGGATGAACGAGCCGATTTCCTGCATGATCCACCTCAGATCTCAGATCGATATCGGTCGATATGACACATCGCCATTATATATCGACATATATCGATATGTCGAGCCGGCGCGCCCAATGCATCGCACGAGATCAGGCGATCCCGGTCACATCGACTTTCCGCGATACCACGTCTCGCCGAACAGCCCTTCATCCACATGTCCGATGGTCCGTCCGTGCCGGTCGACCACGCGGGTATTGCATGTCACTGCCGCATGGAGGCGTCGTACAGGTAATACGCCATGGATCGACCATGGGCGTGGGCGACGTGCGTGATACGGCGATTCAGCCCCCGACGCTCATAGAAGCCCACGTTGCAGTCCGTATTGGTGTAGAGGAAATACCGACGTACGTCGGCGGCGCGGAATTCCCGTTCCATGTGGCCGAGCAGCCGTGCGCCGATGCCGGTCCCCTGCAGTGACGGATCGAGGATGAGCAGGATCACCTCGCCCTGATACGTCCGACCCTGACGGCGGGCGTCCGCGGACAGCATCATGCCCTCCACGCCCAGCTTGACGAGCTCCGATGCGCTTCGGCGCCCCTCGGCGCTGCGCAGCAGGCGCAGCATGGACCGGCATGCCGTAATGTGGTGCCGGTTGATCGGCAACGGCCTGGTGTCCCCGCCGTCGATGCGGGCCAGGCATACGCCCGCCGGCCGGCCGTCGCATTCGACGGCCACGGCAGCGGTGGCACGTGCCATGCAGAATTCAAGGTCGGCGCGGGCGGCGACGGTCTGCGTTCCGGGATCACCCTCCGCATACCAGACACGGCGCAACAGATCGGCCAGCACATCGGCGTCGACTCGCTTCATCGTCCGTAAACGCACAACATTCGACGGCACGCAGGCTCCCTCCCCTGGAATCATCACACGACGACCGACCTCGTGCGGAAGATTACAGTTCTCGTCGAAGAACAATCATATCCACCAGACGAACCCCGCATTCGATAATCGGATGATCGTAATGATCCGTGAAGAAATGCTCGATTCTATGGGAGCGAACGAAACCGCACTTCTCATAGAACGGTATCGTCAGAGGGCTGTCGCCCGTGCCGACCTGCAGTACGGAATATCGCCCCTTATACGTTCGCGCCACAAAATCGAGCAAGGCCCTCCCGTATCCGAGCCCGTGACATTCCGGAACGACGGCGATGTTTTTGATCTCCAGAACGCCATCGCCCTCATCCGTTACCACGCATTCGGCTTTCACGCCATTATCGTCAAGCACATACATGACGCCACGCTCAAGATATCGGCCCACCATGCTCTCCTGTTCATCGGCGAGCAGCAGCAATGGAAGGAAACGCTTCCTATCACCGGTTATCTTTCTGATTTCCATAGCGGTTCACCATCTCACGGACACATTCGATCAACAATCCATCATACGGTTCGCCAATCTCAGCCAGGACACGACTCAGTGGGCGGATTATGCGTTCAGTGGGCGGGTCATCATGGACGGCCAAAGTCCGAAGGCTCAGCAATCAAGACATTCCGCCGATTAGGTGACGGCGCATGTCGTCAACCACCCGCCCACTGAAGCGTGAACCCGCCCACTGAAGACCTCAGTGTCCGACAGCAGCCGGTGGGGAATGCCCGATAATACAAGGATGCATTCGGCAGGAAACAGCTGACGTGATACGAACGGAAATGTCCGTCAGCGCAAGGATGTCCTCGGCGGGGAAAGCATCCGGCACGATACGAGTAGGAATGTCCGCCAATGCGAGAATGCCCCGCAGCGCCGCCCTCACACATGCAGCGCGATACGATGGAAATACCACCATGGCGTCAATGATTCGGCGAAGGAGCATGACATGGCCAAGCTGCGCAAGATGCTGGGCGATCCCACCGGGCCGCGGGCCAAGGCGCTGATGGCGCTGATCGATACGCAGAGCGCCTCCACGTTGGGTCGTTGGGCTGCCGCATACGCCGAGGAACGGTATCTGCCGATACTAAGCCGCCGCCGCTCAGGACAGTCCGTGGACGACCGGTTCGCCACGGCCATCAAGCAGGCGATCGCCTGTGCCGACGGCAACGCCACGCTGAAGGACGCCAAGCCCGCATTGAGAGCGGCGCTGGCCGCCGCCCGCGAGACAGGTGACGCCGACCCGGTGGCGCAGGCCGCCGCCCGTGCCATCAGCACGGCCTGCGGTGTGATTCAGACGCCGACGAATGCCCTTGGCTTCGCCTTCTATGGCGCGGCGGCCGCGGCGTACGACCAGGCCGGGCTATCCGCCGACTCGGCGGAGTACGAGCGTCTGGCGGATATGGAATTCGATCGGATCATCGCGTCATTGCGGCATGCGGCCGTTGATGATGAGCCAAACCCTGTCAAGGTGCGGTGGAACTGCTGAGCCGAGGTTGGCGACGCCACTAACGCAGATAACCGCGCGGGTGCACGACGCTTACAGCAACGCCGTCAATTCCAGCAACGCCGGGCCGGCGATGACGCCGCCAACCAGCGTCAGCAGCATGCCCAAGAACATCATCGGACGGGCCGGCCCCTCCGACCAGCCCTGCTGATGACGGAGCGTCCGCACGCCATACGCAATGCCGGCCACGCCGAATGACGCCAACCCCATCAGCAGCATCGGACCGCCCAACACCAGCAGTCCCATTTGAGAGAACAGATTGAGATCCAACATGGTCATGTTCCTTTCCTGGTCGTCGATGAGTCCGAATCGTTGTTGTATGACTTCAGCATCCCGCATATCGCGCCGATTCTCATTCATGCGTCGGAATGACCTTTCATATTCCGGCTTGACGTACCGCCACGTCACTCATCCTTAAGGATTACGGGTATCCCCCATCGCCCCGGTCCGCTCCGTTAGACCAAATTCGCACGTTCCATCACGAAACAGCACACGCAATTCACAAATGCCCCGACCAAACAACACATTATTCAAACACGACACGAATGAACATCACTCGTGTTTCGTTTTCAAAAAAATAACACGATTTTTTGCGGCCTGAAATTCCGCGGAAAACGCGCGTCCAAAGCTCCCGATAACGCAAACAATCGCATGTTCACTTGATTTTCCCCGTCACGAAGGTGCTATTGTTAAACACGTAAGCCATACGGCGGACACCACAGACTTCTTGTGAAGTTCACAACATAAAATGTTCGTTTCACCCGACGAAACGAACACAACACCAGTCATCGCGGCGACGCGATGACAGAAAGGCAAGAACCATGGCAGACGATAAGAAGGTCATCACCGTCAACCTCTCGATGTTCGGTCAGGACGCCGCCGCCAAGACCGCGGCCGCCAACAAGGTGGCCAAGGAGCTGGGCATCAGCGACGAGGCCCTGGCTCAGGTCGAGGACTTCAAGCAGCAGCTCACCCTGCATGACGCCTGGGATCTGCCGTTCATGGGCTACGTGAACGAGGATGGCTATGGCTACGCCTATGTGCCGGACGCCGCCATCTGCACCGTGCCCTACTGGGACGCGCATCAGGCGTTCCTGGATCTGCCGTACGACGTGCAGACCGCGTTCGCGATTCGCATGCTCTTCACGCACCGTCCGGTCGACCGCTATGGTGCCGACATGTTCCTGCACTATCAGCGCGGCATCAACGTCAAGTGGGAGGGCGAAGGCGCCAACGAGTACTGATCTCAACGCCAGGGGCTGAGAGAGCAGAGAGATAGGTAAGGGCTGGTTTCCGACGCAATGGCGCATCGGAAACCAGCCCTTACCTCGTCTTTGTCTACATCCACCACAGACGCCCCATTCGGGAGGGAAAGTCACCGCACGGACTCCCGTACCTCGCGGGCTCCGCCGTGTCATGCAGAGGCATCGGCGTCACGGGTGCGATGACGTCAGAGGGAGGTACGGGACACCCGCGCCCGCAGGCGGAAGGCCATGGCCAGGCAGACCACGGACAGGGCGCAGATGACGGTCATGACGGCGAAGGTCCAGGCACCGCCGACCGCGGTGGCGTGCATGAACGCGGGCGTCCCCTCTTCGCCGGCACCGGCCTGCGCCACCGACAGGATGGTGGAGAACAACGCGGTGCCGGCCGCACCGCCGAACTGCATGGAGGTCTGGAACACGGCGTTGCCGTCTGGGGTGAACGCCGGAGGCACCTCGCGCAGCGCGCTGGTCATGATATTCGAGAATTCGAGCGCGTAGCTCAGTCCGAAGATGAAGTACAGCCCCGCCAGCAACGCCGGAGTCAGATGCATCGAACACACGAGCAGCAGCACCGTGGCGACCGTCGCCACCACGAAGGCGGTCAGAATCGGTCGGGTCGGACCGAATTTGTCATAGAGCATGCCGCCGATCGGAGCGCAGAAGGCTCCGATCAGCGCACCCGGCAACACCAGCGCGCCGGCCACGAACGCGTCGGTGCCCAGCGACAGCTGCGCCAGATTGGTGATCACATAGCCGAAGCCGATGCCCACCATCGGCAGGATCGCATACGGCAGCAGGTGCAGCAGCACAATGCGGTTGCGCAGGAATCCCAATCGGATCAGCGGCGAGAACGACTTCCGAGACGACCATCCGAAGAACAGCAGCGAGCCGACGCCCACCACCAGGCTCACCACGGCGATCAGCGCGGGCATCATCACCTCGCCGCCGCTGACGGCCGCGCCGACCGCCACGCCGGCCTGGTTGAGGAACATGATCAGACCGCACAGCGCCAGCACAATCGACACGAACTGCAACGGGTTGAGCACGGCGGCCTCGGTCGGATGCTTCTGCTGGATGCACTTCAGGCCAACCGGCAGCGAGATCAGCAGGATGATCGGGATCACGATGACGAAAATCGCCCGCCACGGCAGCACGCTGGTCACCGCCCCGCCGACGGTCGGGCCGATGGCCGGCGCCACGGTGATCACCAGTGAGCCGACGCCCATCAGCCGGCCCACCTTGGAGCGCGGCGACTGTTCCAGGATGATGTTCATCATCAGCGGCGTGGCCATGCCCGAACCGACGCCCTGGATCACGCGCGCGGCGAGGATCAGCGGGAACGCCTGCGCCACGATCATGATCAGCGAGCCCAGCACAGCCAGCACCACTGCGGCCATAAAAATCGTCTTGTTCCTGAACCGTCGCTTGATGAACGACGACAGCGGCATGGTGGCCGCCACGGCCAGCAGGTAGATGGTGGTGATCCACTGCACGGTGGCGGTGTCCACGTTGAATTCCCGCATCAGCTGCGGGAACAGCACGGTCATCACCGTTTCAGTCAGGATGCCGATGAAGGCCAGCGACCCGACCGCCACGATGGCGCCGATCAGCTTCATCGGAATGCGTTCGTCGGCCGCCGCTCCCCCAGCGGTGGTCGCTGCTGTTGTCTCACACGTCTCCACGGTTTCACTCCTCTTATCTTGTCTCCCGCTCCCGGCGGGCCGACATATGAGTGTAATCGACCGCAGGACTATGTTTCATATGCTGGAATATAGAAATGGACGGCCGCCGTGGCCGGCAAGCCGTCCGTTTCCGCCTACACGGATGCACAGCACCCGCACAACTAAAACGTCACCGTCCAAAAAACGGTTCATACCCGTGGACATGTTCACGGAAGACACGGGCGAGCAGGCAACCCGCATCGCATGCTATTCGATAAGGCCCAGTTCCTTGAGTTTATTGGTCAGCTGCGGATTCGTGGGTTCCACAAACACGGTGCCATCCTCGAACAGCAGCACCGGGATGTGCTTCTGGCCGCTGATCTGCTCGGCCCACTCGGCCGCACCCTCCTCGGATTCGATGTCATGGTGGTTGTAGACCACATGGTAGCGGTCCAGCACCTGCTTGGCGCGACGGCAATCACCGCACCATTCCGCACCGTAGAATTCGATTGTCGATGCCATAGCTCCTCCTTGTCTCATGACGCATGCCCTGACACACCTATCATGGCGATGCATGCCATTCGTCACATGTCGTCCATCGTTCCGCCCCGGCGGTCAAACCCGCCATCGGCGGCGTTCCCGTTCATCGTACCCGCCGCCGGCCCCTTTGCAGCCACGTCACGCTGCCGGCGTAGCCATCAGCGGAGCGGCCCGCAGGGTCAGGAACGCGCCGCATCCACGAACGCCTTGAAGATCATGCGGCTGCGCGCATCGACCTTGTGCAGGAATTCAGGATGCCACTGCACACCCCAGCAGAACCGCGATTCGGGGCGATACAGCGCCTCGATCACGCCATCGTCGGCCTTGGCCATCACGGCCAGTTCGTCCGCCACCTCACGCACCGCCTGATGATGGTAGCTGTTGACCGCGATGCGACGCCCCTCCCCCGCAGCCTCCATCAGGTCGGCGAGCGGTGTGCCGGGGACCAGATCGACCTCGTGCCCGAGCAGGTCGTACGGCGGGTTCGGCATGTGGTGCTCCACGTCGCTGGGCAGTTCGGTGGGCAGGTCGTGCCACATCGTGCCGCCGAGCACAGCGTTCAGGATCTGGACGCCGCGGCAGATGCCGAGCATCGGGGTGTCCGTGGCGATGATTTCGGGGATCAGCAGCGCCTCCATGCGGTCGAGTTCCGGGCTCAGTTCCGGATTCATCGCCAGATACTCGGGCGACGCGCTCTCGCCATACATCTCCGGGGCCACATCCTGCCCGCCTGTGACCAGGATGCCGTCGCACAGTCTGACCAGCTGACGGATTGTGGCCGGATCCTCGGTCAACGGCAGCATGACGGGCGTGCCGCCCGCCTCCGTGATGCCGTCCATGTATCCGGGCAGCATCCACAGGCTCTCCAGCTTGTAGTCCATCAGCGGCACCACGCCGATCAGGGGTCGGTTGTTCATGTCACTCCTTATCAGTTCCGGGCTTCGGCCGTTCGGCATGCAGGATGGCGCGGATGCGGTCCAGCCGCGGCTTCACCTCATGCTCATAGCCACGATCATTCGGATGATAATATTCGCGGCCCACCAGTTCGTCCGGCATGTACTGCTGCGTCGCCACGGCACCCGGCCAGTCGTGCGCGTACCGGTAGCCCTCATGGTTGCCCCAGTCCTTCATCAGCTTGGTCGGCGCGTTGCGCAGATGCAACGGCACCTCGCCGATGCGACCGGCATCCACGTCGGCGAGCGCCTGGTCGATGGCCAGGTAGCTGGCGTTCGACTTGGGCGCGGTGGCCACGGCCACGGTGGCCTCCGCCAGGATGATGCGTGCCTCGGGCATGCCGATCATGGCCACGGCCTGCGCGGCGGCGACCGTGACCTCCAGGATCTGCGGGGCGGCCATGCCGACCTCCTCGGCGGCGGCGATCATGATGCGCCGGGCGATGAACCGGGGGTCCTCCCCCGCACGGATCATACGGGCCAGGTAATGCAACGCGGCGTCGACGTCTGAGCCGCGCATCGATTTGATGAACGCGGAGATGACGTCGTAGTGGTCGTCGCCGCCCTTGTCGTACCGTACGGTGGCCACGTCCATGACCTGGCTGACGACCTCGGGGGTGATGATCGGGCGGCGTGCGCCCTTCTTTCGCGCCGTGTCGCCGGTCATCGCCCCGGCGGCGGCCTCCAGGATGGTCAGGGTCTTGCGTGCGTCGCCGCCGGCCATGCGCACGATCTCGTCGATGGCCTCGTCGGTGGCCCTGACCTCGCCTTTGAGCCCGCGCGGATCATTGAGCGCCCGTTCGATGAGGGTTTTGAGGTCCTCTGGTTCAAGGGATTCGAGTTTGACGACCACGGATCGGCTGAGCAGCGGTTTGATGACGGAAAAGCTGGGGTTTTCGGTAGTGGCGGCGATGAACGTGACATCACGGTTCTCCACGCTGGGCAACAATGCGTCCTGCTGGGATTTGGAGAAGCGGTGCACCTCGTCGATAAACAGCACCGTCTCCTTGCCTTCGGCGACGAGACGCCGGTGCGCGCGGTCGAGCACGGCGCGCACATCCTTGACGCCGGAGGTCACCGCCGACAATTCCTCGAAGACGCGGCCGGATTGTTTGGCCACGATGTAGGCCAGCGTGGTCTTGCCCACGCCGGGAGGGCCGAACAGGATGATCGAACTGGGCGCGGTCAGCGAGCCCTTGGATGCGGGGTTCGCCAGACGGCGCAGCGGCGAGCCGGGCCCCAGCACATGGTCCTGCCCTACCACCTCGTCGAGCGTGGCGGGGCGCATGCGCACGGCGAGCGGACGGGTCACATCCTCGGGCGCGTCGGTCGCGGCGAACAGGTCGGCGTCATCGGTCATAGCCATCAGTGTACTCGCATCATTCGAACTGTTGTTCGAATACGTGTCGGCGGCGCGTCAGTCGCCCACGCGGTAATCATGGAAGACCACCTCGCCGGATTCCTGCGTGGCGTCCAGGTCCACAACGCCCTCGATGGCCCAATCGCGGTCGCCGTCGGAGTCGTCGATGATCTGCCGCACCTTCCAGGTGTGCTCGTCGCGCTCATGCGAGTCGTCCAGCATGAACAGCTCGGCGGAACGAGCCTGCGCGTCGGTGTTCACGTATTCGTGCGCGTCGTAGTAGTCGTCGAGCGCGTCCTCCCACTCGTGCACGCCGTAGCCCCAGTCCTTGTCGAGCGCGCCGAGCTCCTCGGGGCGGTCCAGGTCCATGAGCTGCACGCGGCGGAACATCGCGTTACGCACCAGCACCGTCAGTCCGCGGCGATCCTCCACCACGGCGTCCCTGGCACCCGGGGCGGCCGCATTGAGGGCGGCGGTCTCCGCATCGGCCGCGGCGCCCGCGTTCTCCCATTCGTCGACCAGACTGGAGTCGATCGAGCGGACGACCACGCGCAGCCAGGCGATGATGTCGCGCAGCTGCTCGTCGCGTTTCTCGAACGGCACGGTGCGGGACAACGCGCGGTACGCGTCCGACAGGTACCGCAGCAGCGTGCCCTCGGAGCGGGCGATGTTGTAGCGCGCGATGTATCCGGTGAAGTCGGAGGCGGTCTCCACCATGTCGCGCACCACCGACTTGGGGCTCAGCCAGTAGTCGTTGGCCCACGGCACGTCGTGCCGGTACTGGCGGAACGCGGCGTCGAGCAGGTCCTCAAGCGGTTTCGGGTAGGTGACCTCGGCCAGACGCTCCATGCGTTCGTCGTAGTCCAGCCCCTCGTCCTTCATCGCGGCCATGGCCGCGTCACGCGCCTGACGCTCCTGGGCGCGCAGCACCTGCTTGGGGTCCTCCAGCGTGGCCTCCACCATGGAGATCACGTCGAGCGCGTAGCTTTCGGATTCGGGGTCGAGCAGTTCGAGCGCGGCGAGCAGGAACGGGCTCAGCGGCTGGTCGAGCGCGAAATCCTCGGGCACGTCCACGGTGGTGAAGTAGTCCTTGCCGCCGTCGTCGCGGTCCTCGGTCTCGATGACGCCGGAGTCGAACAGCGTGGCGAAGATCTCGTCGGCGCGCCCATGCAGCTGCTCCTTCTG
The DNA here is from genome assembly GCF_000771405.1 of Bifidobacterium pullorum DSM 20433. Taxonomy (GTDB): domain Bacteria; phylum Actinomycetota; class Actinomycetes; order Actinomycetales; family Bifidobacteriaceae; genus Bifidobacterium; species Bifidobacterium pullorum. The sequence continues at coordinate 161,327 of NZ_JDUI01000001.1, forward strand.
TTCGGCGGTCTGCTGCGAGTCGTCGATGAGCCGGTCCACGCGACGGCGCGCGTCACCGCCCTGCGCCACCTCGTTGAGCACCATCGAGTGGGTGATCCGCAGATGCGGCACCAGCGTTTCGGGCGCGGCGTCGATGAGCTTGTCGAACGTGTTCTCGTTCCACGTCACGAACCCTTCGGGCGCCTTCTTTCGCTTAATCTTCTTGAGCTTCTTCGGGTCGTTGCCGGCCTTGGCGACGGCGCGCGCGTTCTCGATCTCGAACTCGGGGGCTTCGGCCACCACCAGGCCTTCGGTATCGAAGCCCATGCGGCCTGCGCGCCCGGCGATCTGGTGGAATTCGCGGGCGCGCAGGCGGCGCATCCGGGAACCGTCGAACTTGGTGAGCGCCGTGAGCACCACCGAATGAATCGGCACGTTGATGCCGACGCCGAGCGTGTCCGTGCCGCAGATGACCGGCAGCAGCCCCTGTTGGGCGAGTTGTTCGACCAGACGGCGGTAGCGCGGCAGCATGCCGGCATGGTGGATGCCGACGCCGGTTTTCAGCAGCCGCTGCAGGATCTTGCCGAATGCGGTGGTGAAGCGCGTGCCCTTCATCGCCTCGGCGATGGCCTCGCGCTGTTCGCGGCTGGAGACGCCGGTGGAGGCGAGCGCCTGCGCGGTGGCCAGCGCCGCATCCTGGGAGAAGTGGACGACGTAGATCGGGGTCTCGTGCCGGTTGAACAGCAGTTCGACGGTGTGTTCGAGCGGTTTGTCGGTGTATTCGTAGGACAGCGGGACCGGGCGGGGCGCGTCGGCGATGATGTCGACGTCGGTGTCGGTCATGTCCTCGAGTTTGTCGGCGATGGCGTCGACGTTGCCGAGGGTGGCGCTCATCAGCAGGAACTGGGTGCGCGGCAGGGTCAGCAGCGGCACCTGCCAGGCCCAGCCGCGTTCGGGATCGCCGTAGTAGTGGAATTCGTCCATGGCCACGCAACCGACATCGGCGTGGCGGCCTTCGCGCAGCGCCTGGTTGGCCAGGATTTCGGCCGTGCAGCAGATGATCGGCGCGTCCGCGTTGATGTGCGTGTCGCCGGTGATCATGCCCACGTAGTCGCGGCCGAACACGTCGACCAAGTCGAAGAACTTTTCGGAGACCAGCGCCTTGATCGGCGCGGTGTAGTAGGAGCGTCTCCCGGTGCACAGCGCGGCGAAGTGCATGGCGAGCGCCACCAGGGATTTGCCGGAGCCGGTCGGGGTGTTCAGAATCACGTGGTCGCCCGCGAGCAGGTCCATGATAGCCTCCTCCTGGTGCGGCCACGGCTGGATGCCCTTGACGTCCTCGACCCATCCGAAGAAGCGTTCATAGATCTCATCGGTGTCGATGCTGCGGTCGCCGTCGTACCAGTCGGGCGCCAACGCCCCCAACGACCCGTAGGCCCGTTCCGCCGAGTCTCCGGTCGACTGCACGTGCATTCCCTGTTCCTGCATCTGTCCCTGCATCCATCCCTGTCCGTCTGTCATATCCTCGAGTCTATCCATCGGCTTCTACCGGCAAACTCATCACGCCTCACCAAACCCACCACTGCCAGGCAAAACCACCACCAGACAACCCCGCCACCAGACAAACACCGCACGTTCCCCTTCTAGTCGGCCGTTACACACCTTCTCAGAGTGGGCGTTTCTCAGTGCGCAACTGTCTTTGATCGACCGGCCCTGTTTTTGAAGTTGACCAAGAGGATGTTTGTATCTCTTACTCACCTTTTACTGGACTATGGTCAAGTACTTGACGTCGGTCAAGCAAAAAGTGAGCACAGACACCCACACGGTGACAACGCAAGCGTCATCGGTGGACGTCGGTCAAGCAAAAGCGAGTACAGATATACCCGCGGCGCAAAACACCCACCGGACGCAAAAACACTCACCGGACGCAAGAACACCCATCGGACGCAAGAACACCCATCGGACGCAAGAACACCCATCGGAGCGCGAGGACATTATCCACTTGACGTCGGTCAAGCAAAATGTGAGCACAGACGCACCCAGCAACTATCGCCATCACGAAAGCCGCTACGTTGGTCAAATAAGCAGTGATTGCGAACACATCCCAGCCGCCGTAAGTCCTGTCCAAGCAACAATTATCGCCGAGACCATCACCGTGCAGACACACCCGCACCCATCGTGGCGTTGATCGGCTGGTTCGACGCCGAGACCAGCACCGTGCCAGACACACCCGCACCAGTATCCCGCCTTCGCATACAGCCCCGTCATTCCCACGATCGACGCCCGATCAATTCGTTGAGTATCGACGCCCGTGCCTCCGACACGCTTGAAAGCGAATCCGACGACGTTGCCATTACAGTCAATGTATGGGGAACAGCGCACAGATTATCGAAGAAATGTTGGCGGCGAGGGGATGGACCGCCTACGAACTCGCGCAGAATACCGGTTTGGATCAGGCCACGATTTCCAAGGTTCGAGCGGGAAAACGGGATATCTCCTATAACCGATTATCCAATGCTTTGGAACAGGCCGGATTCCAACTCAAACTTGTGCCGCATCCGCGGCAAGCGACCTTGCAAAGGAAAACCTTGACAGAAATCACTCCGCAATGTGAAACGCACTCCGACCCCTCGCTGAGCGATGGCGAAGTTCCTGAAACACTGTTGGAGTTACCGTATTGTTGCAATCTGCCCGATTCATCCGGAGCAGATAACGGCAGCCTCGTTTCGCAGTCCGATTCAGATCCGTCCGTGATGCAAACAGCTACGTCAAAGAGTCATGACAATCCGCGTGATCTTTTGCATCGCCTGTTTGCCATCATGCATGATCCGCCCAACGAGCATGACACCGAAGACGGCAGTCTGTGGAATCAGTTGAAAACCCCAATATGGTTATTGGGAGAACAGTATGTGCAACGGGACGAACGAATCGGCTTCCTTCGCGCATTGTACAGGGTGGAAGATACTCGCTGGCGCGCTTTCTTAGCTGGTCTTTACGTGTATTTGGGGTGGACCGATGATCCGATGCACACAGATCGTCCCGGATGGGAGCAGTCACAAACGACATGTCGGCTCAAAACCATGTGGACACCTCTTCCCACACACTCTTTTGAACCGGTTCCCGAGCTATCCGACTGGCTATCCGGCAACGCCACAAGACGACCCACCAGAGAACCGAGCGTCTGGCTACCCAAGCAACAGCTACGTATTCCCAAGTGGACGTTGATTCCAGGATTCCTGCAATTCAACGTACTGATTCCCCGCAACCAACTACCATGAGAGGCGATCATGTCCTGCACCGGCAGACACCCGAGCACGGTTCAGGCTGCGCGCATAACCAGAAAACATCCACAACGCAACCCAGCAAACGACAGGAATCACATAGCCAAGGGACCGCATAGCCACCTCCAGAAACCATCCACAACCTAGCCCGACAAACGCCATTACTTGACCATAGTCAAGTAAAAGGTGACTGCTGCGATAAAGGCTAGGCTACCCGCATACCTGAAACAATCACATACCGGCGGTCACATAACGACAGCTCTATAGAGCACAAGAACTATGGAGAATCACGACAACAGACGGTCCGGCGCCAGCGATGCGACCATAAACTATTCAGCTTCGAGACGGCGGCGCACGGCGTCGGGATCGACCTCGAGCGGCGGCCAGGTCAGGTTCATGTTCTTCAGCGTGGTGCGCAGCAGCTCGGAGACCACGGCCCGCGAATACCAGCGGTTATCGGCGGGGACCAGATACCAGGGGGCGGCGGGCGTCGACGTCCTCTCGAACACCTCCTGCCAGGCCGCCATGTAATCGTCCCAGCGTTCGCGGGCGTCCAGATCGCTCTCGTCGAACTTCCAGAACTTGGTCGGATCCTCCAAACGCCCCAGGAAATGCCGCTTCTGTTCGTCGCGGCCCACCACCAGGAAGATCTTCAGAACCGTGCATCCATCGGTCGTCAGATCCCGTTCGAACCGGTTGATCTCGTCATACCTGGCACGCCACACCTCCTCGGGATAGGTGCCGTAGACATGCGGCATGACGATATCCTCATAATGCGAGCGATCGAACACCGCGATCCACCCGTTCTGCGGCAGCTCGCGCCTGATGCGCCACAGGAAGTCGTGCTTCAGCTCCTCCTCGCTGGGTTTGCCGAATCCGTGGTAGTGGATGCCCATCGGGTCGCCCTGGCGGAACACATGGCGCACGATGCCGCCCTTGCCGGAGGCGTCCATGCCCTGCAGCACGATGAGCAGCCGACGCCGTACGCCCTTGACGCCATTGGCATACAGCAGTTTCTGGAAGCGTGCGATCTCGCTGGAGCTGATGTCGATGAACCGTTCGCCGTCCTCGCGGTCGCCTTCGAATCCGGGGGTGTCCGTGGTGTCGATCCCGTCCACGCGCACACCTTTGTGGAACATGAGCCGCTGCGCCGGCGGCAGCGACCACACCATGCTCAGCAGGTCGCTGGATTTGGCGGCGCGGGCCATGCGTTCGGAGAGCGTGCCGCTGTTGTCGATGCTGCTGACGCTGTCGAGCGCCGTATCCAACGCCCTGTCGATGAGACGCCGGTCGCGTCCCTCCTTGCGTTCCTTGCCGTTCCTGATATCTTTGGCGTCCTTGCTGTCCTTGCCCATAGGACCAGTCTATCCGTGTCCCCGCCAGCCGCGGAATCCACGGGGGTGTGAAAAACGCCTGCCATATGGGATGGCGGGCGCCATTCCACACGGCAGGCGTAACTGAAGGCACACCCGATGACGGCACGTCGGAGGGCGGTTACCGCCCACAGACATCAGTCAACGGGAACCAAGCAGATGCGTGTCACTCCCCCTTGGCCGATTTGCCGGACGTTCCGGAATCGGATCCCTTGGCATCCTTCGGCTTGGCCTTGAACAGTTCGGGGAACTCCATGGTCTGCGGATCGACCTGGCTTTCGGGGTGCGTCTCGTCGTACCCCTGCATGTACCGGGTGCGACGCCACTGACGGATCGAGGCGTTCGAGCCGCGATGGTGCACATGGTACTGGCGGGGTCCGGCACCGGCGGTGAACATCTTCTCGTCCACCTCCTTGGCCACGGCGATCTGGTTGACGTTCGAGGGGTCCATGATCGCGATCGGCGCCACAGCCTCCACCTCGGTCGGCGCGGCCGTGCGCTGGCGCATCCGCTCCGGCAGCCATTCGGCCAGTCGGGACAGCAGCCAGCAGAACACGAAGTAGATCACCGCGGCCACGACCAGCGTCTGCAGGATGTTGAAGTACATCGAGCCCAGACGGCGCGACTCCTGCAACAGATCGGTGTACATGATGATCGAACCGAGCGCGGTGTCCTTCAGCACCACGACCAGCTGGGTCACGGCGGCGGGCAGCATGGCGAACACGGCCTGCGGCACCTCGATCTGCATCAGCGACTGCGTTTCGGTCAGACCCAGCGCCAGGGAGGCCTCACGCTGACCGCTGGGCAGATTGCCGACGCCGGAACGCACCAGCTCGGCGACGACCGAGCCGTTGTACAGCACCAACGCGAGCACCACGGCCCAGTACGACGAGTTGCCGATGCCCAGGAACGCGAAGCCGCGCCAGAAGAAGATCATCAGCAGCAGCACGGGCACCGCGCGGCAGAATTCCACGACCACGGCGGAGATGCCCCGCAGCACCGGGTTCGGCAGCAGTCGGCCGATACCGAAGACCAGGCCGAACGCCACGGCGCCGATGACGGCCAGAATCGACGCCTGCAGCGTCATCCACAGGCCGGGCAGGTAGAAGTCGGTCCAAGCCTCGGGTTCGAGCGCCGGCTTCCACAGCTCCCAGCTCAACTGGTTCTCGCCGTCCGGCGGTGCCGCCAGCCGCATGAGGATGAGCACCAGCACCACGGCAAACACCACGGCCGCAACGATGTTGGCGATGCGGATCGTCCGCAGGCCCTTGGGACCGGGCTGGTCGAACAGCACCGAGCTTTCGTTCTTCTTGGATGCCATGGCGGTCACCTCCTCACCGCGAGCTTGTTGGACAGGTACGTGGTCAGCACGCCGATCGGGATGATCAGGATCACGTATCCGATGGCGAAGATCAGGAAGATCTCGATGATCGCATCGGCGTGGAACTCGATCATCTCGCTCATCAGCGACGAGGTCTCGGTGGAGACGGACGCCGCCGCGGCCACCGTGGAGTTCTTCAGCAGCGCGATCAGCGTGTTGCCGAGCGGCGCCACCGATCCGCGGAACGCCTGCGGCAGGATGATCAGCCCGGCCGACTGCATGAAGTTCAGACCGAGGGCGCGGGCGGCCTCGGCCTGGCCGAGCGGCACGGTGTTGATGCCGGAGCGCAGCGCCTCGCACACGAACGCGGCCGTGTACAGCGACAGGCCGGTCACGGCGAGCCAGAAGAAGTTCGTGGCGAACGTGTCGGAGAACGTGAGCTTCAACTGCGCGTATGCGCCGAGCACCATGAACACCATGATGATCGTCAGCGGCATGTTCTTGAACAATTCCACATAGCCGCCGGCCACCGCGCGCAGCGATGAGATCGGCGAGATGCGCATCATGACAAGCACGACGCCGAGCACCAGCGAGAACAGGGCCGACCACAGGGTCAGCTCGATGTTCACCAGGAACGCGCCCAATACGTCGTATTCGCTGAACAGGGCAAGGAAGTTATCCATCTCACTCCCCCTCCGTCGGCGTCGGCGGATTGTACTCGGAATCCGGCTGATAGTCGGTGCCCGCGGTGTTCACCTCGATGGCACGGTCCCAGGAGCCGTCCTCGATCATCTTCTCGATCGCGTCGTTGATCTGCGCGGCGAAGTCGGACCGGCCCTTCTTGATGCCGACGCCATAGTACTCCTGCGTGAACGGCTTGCCGACTACCTTGAGCTGGCCGCGCGCCGCGGAGGCCAGGCCGGCCAGGATGATGTCGTCGGTGGTCACCGCGTCGACGATGCCGGAGAACAGCGCCGTGGCGCATTCGGCGTAGCCGGGCTGCTCCATCAGCTGCACCTCGTCGGCGAACTTCTCCTTGACGGTCACGGCGGAGGTCGATCCGGTCACCGAGCACAGGCGCTTGCCGTTGAGATCCTCGGGACCGTTGATCTCGGTCTCGTCGTCGCGCACGAGCAGGTCCTGTCCGGCCACGAAGTACGGGCCGGCGAAGTCCACGACCGCCTTGCGCGAATCGGTGATCGAATAGGTGGCGAGGATCATGTCAACGTCGCCGTTCTGCAGCATGGCCTCACGCTGCGCGGACGGCGCCTCCTTCCAGATGATCTCGTCGCGGGTGTAGCCGAGCTCCTCGGCGATGTAGGTGGCCACGTCCACGTCGAACCCGACGTAGGTGCCGGACTTCTTGAATCCCAGACCCGGCTGGTCGAACTTGATGCCGATGCGGATCTTGCCCTCCTCGCTCGAGCCGCAGCTGGCGAGCGAGACCGCGCAGGCCAGGGCGCACGCGGCGGCGAGCGCACGTGTGATGATGTGCTTCTTCATACGCGCCTCCGCCGTCAGTGGGTCAGGATCTTCGAGAGGAAGTCCTTGGCGCGGTCGGTCTTCGGATGGTCGAAGAACTCGTCCGGCGTGCCGGATTCCAGGATCTGGCCATCGGCCATGAACACGATGCGATCGGCCGCCTTGCGCGCGAAGCCCATCTCATGGGTGATGCAGATCATCGTCATGCCCTCGTGCGCGAGCTCGACCATGACGTCCAGCACCTCGTTGACCATCTCGGGGTCGAGCGCGGAGGTGGGCTCGTCGAACAGCATGACCTTGGGGCGCATGGCCAGGGCGCGGGCGATGGCCACGCGCTGCTGCTGGCCGCCCGACAGCTGCGAGGGCATCTTGTTCGCCTGCGAGGCGACGCCGACGCGGTCGAGCAGGTCCATGGCCAGGTCCTCGGCCTCCTTCTTGTCCATGTGGCGGACCTTGATCGGGGCGAGGGTCACGTTGTCGAGGATCGTCTTGTTGGCGAACAGGTTGAATGACTGGAACACCATGCCGACCTCGGCGCGCAGTTCCGCCAGTTCCTTGCCTTCCTGCGGCAGCGGCTTGCCGTCGATGCGGATCACGCCGGAGTCGATGGTCTCCAGGCGGTTGATGGTGCGGCACATCGTGGACTTGCCGGATCCGGACGGTCCGACCACGACCAGGACCTCGCCCTTGTTCACGGTCAGGTTGATGTCCTTGAGGACGTGCAGCTTGTCGTAGTGCTTGTCGACGTGGGACAGTTCGACCAGCGGCTGGCCCGCCTGCTCCGTCCCCGATGCCAGCGGCTTCGGCCGGCGTACCTGTGTTGTTGCTTCGTTCTGTTCTGACATAAGGGCCCATTATACCGAGGTGTCGATACGAGCCGCCCGCCGCCGTCCGTGGAACAGACCCCGCATACGCGGGAACCCCGGCCAAAACCGGGGTTCCCCACGCTATATCGCACGCCGTGCGTCAGTCCTCGTCCTCATCCGGATCGTAGTCGACGCCGGTTTCGGCGCGCTGCTCGTCCGTGATCGGGGCGGGGGCGCCGGTGAGCGGGTCGCGGCCGCCGCCGGCCTTCGGGAAGGCGATGACGTCGCGGATCGTATCGGTGCCGGCCAGGATGGAGGCGGTGCGGTCCCAGCCCAGGGCGATGCCCGCGTGCGGCGGGGCGCCGTACTTGAATGCCTCGAGCAGGAAGCCGAACTTCTCGTCGGCCTCCTCCTTGGAGATGCCGAGCACGTCGAGGACGCGGTCCTGGATGTCGTCGCGGTGGATACGGACGGAACCGCCACCCATCTCCTCGCCGTTGCAGACGATGTCGTAGGAGTCGCTCATCGCGTGTTCCGGATCCTGGTCGAACGTGTCGATCCAATCGGCGGACGGCATCGTGAACGGGTGATGCATCGAGGTCCACTTGGAGTGGCCGACCGCCACATCGTCATCATCCTCGTCCTCGGTGGACTTGAACAGCGGGAAGTCCACCACCCAGGTAAAGGCGAAGTCGTCGGGCTTGAGCAGGCCGGCGCGGTCGGCGAGCTCCACGCGCACGGCACCCAGCAGGTTCTGGGAGGAGGTGCGCGGACCGGCGGCGAAGAACACGGCGTCGCCGTCCTCGGCGCCGACGGCCTGCTTCAGGCCGGCGCGCTCGGCTTCAGACAGGTTCTTGGCCACGGGGCCCTTGAGCTCGCCGTCCTCGGCGAACACCACGTAGGCCAGGCCCTTGGCGCCGCGCTGCTTGGCCCAGTCCTGCCATGCATCGAACTGACGGCGCGGCGTGGCGGCGCCGCCCTTGAAGAGCACGGCACCCACGTACGGGGCCTGGAACACGCGGAACGGCGTGTCCTTGAAGTACTCGGTGAGCTCGATCAGCTCGTTGCCGAAGCGCAGGTCGGGCTTGTCGGTGCCGTACTTGTCCATCGCCTCCTGCCAGGTGATGCGCTGGATCGGCAGCTTGACCTCGTAGCCGGCGGCCTTCCAGATCGCGGCGATGACCTTTTCGGCCATGGCAATCACGTCCTCCTGGTCCACGAACGCCATCTCCATGTCGAGCTGGGTGAACTCGGGCTGACGGTCGGCGCGGAAGTCCTCGTCACGGTAGCAGCGGGCGATCTGGTAGTAGCGCTCGACGCCGGAGACCATGAGCAGCTGCTTGAGCAGCTGCGGGGACTGCGGCAGCGCATACCAGGAGCCGGGCACCAGACGGGCGGGCACCAGGAAGTCGCGGGCGCCCTCCGGCGTGGACTTGATCATCGTCGGGGTCTCGACCTCGGTGAAGCCCATCTCGTCGAGGGCCTGGCGGGCGGCCTTGGCCATGTCGGAACGCAGCTTGATGTTGCGCTGCATGGAGGGGCGACGCAGATCCAGGTAACGGTACTTCAGGCGCACGTCCTCGCCCGGCAGCTTGTTCTCGGACTCGTTCTCGAGCGCGGTGGAGACCTGGAACGGCAGGGCGTCGGACTTGGCCAGGATCTCGATGGACTTGGCCACGACCTCGATCCGGCCGGTGGCCAGATGCTCGTTCTCGTTGCCTTCCGGGCGCAGGCGCACGGTGCCGTTCACGCGGATCACGAACTCGCTCCTGAGCGGACGGGCCATCTCCTCGTCATTGATGACCACCTGGACGAGCCCCGAGCTGTCGCGCAGGTCGACGAAGGCCACGCCGCCGTGGTCGCGGCGACGGTCGACCCAACCGGCGAGCGTCACCTGCTCGCCTACCAGGGCCTCGGTGACTTCGGTGGCGTGATGTGTTCTATAAGCCGTCTGGCTCATGCTGCTTCCACTCCTTGAATCTCCACGGTTTGCCGGGCAACCAGCGTATCCGGCTCCCACGACTTGGCGTCCGCCGGTTCCTGAGCGCCCGACACGATGTTCTTGACCTCGTCCACGGCGTTCGGATCGGCGCGGTCCGCCGGGAACCACACGTACGGGATGCCGAGCTTGTCGGCGTACTTGATCTGCTTGCCCAGCTTGGCCGCGGTGGGGGCCACGTCGGTGGCGATGCCGCGGGCGCGCAGCTGGTTGGCGATCTCGTTGGATACGGCGCGGTCCTCCTCGTTCCACACAGCCACGAGCACCGCCGCCGGGGAGACGCGGGAGGCCTTGGCGCCCGCCCGGTGCAGCATATAGGAGACCAGTCGCGACAGTCCGATCGACAGACCCACGCCCGGATACTTGCGGTTGCCCTGCGAGGCGAGATTGTCGTAGCGGCCGCCTGAGCAGATCGAACCGAGGTCGGCGGCGCCGTCGAGGAAGGTCTCGTATACGGAGCCGGTGTAGTAATCTAGGCCGCGCGCGATCTTCAGGTCGGCGATCACCGAACCCGGGCGGATACGGGCCGCCTCGTCCACGATCATGGCCAGCGTGTCCAGGCCCTGACGGGCGAGCGCGTATGCCTCGGAGCCAAGGTCGATGCCGTGCGCGGCGCACAACGCGTCGAACCGTTCAGCGAGCTCCCTGCCGTCGGAGGCGGTGAGGTTGGCCAATTCCAGACAGGCGGCGGCCTGTGCCTCGCTGGCGCCGCATTCGGCGGTCAGCAGCTTGGACACCTCATCGGCGCCGATCTTGTCGAGCTTGTCGATCTCACGCAGCACGCCTTCGATGTCGGTCAGTCCCAGACCGCGGTAGAAGCCTTCGGACAGCTTGCGGTTGTTCGCGTGCACGGTGGCCTTCGGCAGTCCGAACTCACGCAGACGCTCCAGCGCGGAGACCATGACCAACGGCAGCTCGACCTCATAGTGGTCGGGCAGTTCCCCGTTGCCAATCACGTCGATGTCGGCCTGCACGAACTCGCGGAAGCGCCCCTCCTGGGGACGTTCGCCACGCCATACTTTCTGGATCTGCCACCGCTTGAACGGGAAGGCCAGATCGCCCGAATGCTCGACCACATACCGGCTCAGCGGCACGGTCAGGTCGAAGTGCAGACCAAGACGGTCTTCGACCGGGGTGTCGTTCTCCTGACCGACCTCCTGCAGACGGCTCAGCAGGTAGATCTCCTTGCTGGTCTCGCCTTTCTTCAACAGACTGGAGCCCTGTTCCACCGCGCGTGTCTCGATGCCGATGAAACCGTTGAGCTCGAAAACCCTACGGAGCGTGTCGATGACACGCTGCTCCACAACACGTTCAGAGGGGAGCCACTCTGGAAATCCTGATATAGATGCGCCTTTTGCCACGGTTCCCTATAATACATAGAGGTTAGGGAAAATGACCGGTCGTTTCCGGCTGTTTTCCCGCCCTCACTCACGACAAGCCTAAGGAGCTGGCCATGGCCGACGAGAATGTCACCACACCCGAGAACACCACCGACGTCACCGAGCAGGCAACGACGCCCGCGCCCGAGGAAACAGCCGCGGTCGAACAGGCGGCCGCAGCCGCGGAGACAGTGGTTGAGCAAGCCCCATCGGCCCCGACCCCGGCCTCGATGCCGAAGCCGCATGCGCCCTCCCCCGCCGCGTTCGCCAGGAAGACGCCGCAGCATCACGCGCCCAAGCAGTCGACCGTCACCTATTCGGAAACCGATATCACCGCCGCCGAAGCGTTCGGCCGGGTGGATGACAACGGCACCGTGTTCGTGCGCGAAGGCGAGACCGAGCGCGAGGTCGGCCAGTTCCCGGACGCCTCCAAGGAGGAGGCGCTGGCGCTGTACGCCCGCCGGTATCTGGATCTGAAGGCCAAGCTGGACCTGTTCGCCAACAGGCTCAAGTCCTCCAACGTCAAGAACCGCGAAATCGACGACACGCTCAAGACGCTGACCGAAGAGACCGCCGAGCCGGCCGTGGTGGGCGACATCGCCGCGATCAAGGCGCAGTTCGAGGCGCTGAAGACCGAGGCGGCTACCAAGAAGGCCTCGATAGCCGAGGCCCGCAAGGCCGCCATGGCCAAGGCCGTGGCCGAGCGCACCGCGATCGTCGAAAAGGCCGAGGCGCTGGCCGCATCGTTGGGAGACAACACGAACTGGCGTTCGACCGCGGACAAGTTCCGCGCCCTGTTCGAGCAGTGGCAGGAGCATCAGCGCACCACCATCCGCATCGACAAGGCGGATGCGGACGCGCTGTGGAAGCGCTTCTCCCAGGCGCGCACCACGTTCAACCAGTCCCGCCGCAAGTGGGCGCAGGCCCGCGACAACGAACGCAACCATGCCCGTGAAGCCAAGGAGGCGATCATCGCCGAGGCCAACGAGATCAAGAACTCGACGGCCTGGGGCGAGACCTCCCGTAAGTTCAACGAGCTGATGGATCGTTGGAAGCAGGCCGGACGCGCCGGACGCAACGAGGACGACGCCTTGTGGGCGCGTTTCCGCGAGGCCGCCGACACCTTCTTCAACGCGCGTCAGGCCGACCGCGACCAGATCAACTCCACCGAGAAGGAGAATCTGGCCAAGAAGGAGGATCTGCTCAAGCAGGCCGAGGCCCTGGTGCCTGTCGCCGATGAGGCGGCCGCCAAGAAGGCGCGTCAGGCGCTGGCCGCCATCCAGGAGCAGTGGGATCAGATCGGCTATGTGCCGCGCGAGGCGATGCACCGCATCGAGTCCCGTCTGGACGCCGTCGATCGTCAGATCAAGTCCGTCGAGGATGCCGCCTGGAAGCAGACCGACCCGGAGGCCGACGCCCGCAAGTCCAGCTTCGAGGTGCAGCTGACCGCGCAGCTCGCCGAACTGGACGAGAAGATCGCCGCCGAGTCCGATCCGAAGAAGAAGGCCGCGCTCGAAGCGGAGAAGGCCACCAAGGAGCAGTGGCTCAACGCGATCCGCTGAACTGGTTCCGATCGGTTTCCACTGGTGCGTCTCCCCTCGGGGACGCACCTTGTTCATATCGGGCGACGAATCGTCATCCTCCGGCCCGGCCGCTCACGTTCCGGTCGCCCACGGTATACGAACGGCCCGGTCGTCCATGGCTGAATCCATGGATGACCGGGCCGCCATATGCTTTCTGACGCCGTACGGCGTCATTCAGCCGGTTGTCCCGTTTCCTCGGCGTTCTCACCGGAGGCCGCACTCGTCACGGGTTCCGGCTCCTCGAAGCGTTCGCCCCGGAACGTGAACTCGCCGAGGATGCCTTCACCCTCCGCATCCACGACCACGCGCTGGCCGTCCTCAAGCTCGCCGAGCAGGATCTTCTCCGAGATGGCGTCCTCGATGTCGCGCTGGATGACACGACGCAGCGGACGGGCGCCCAGCAGCGGGTCGAAACCCTTCTGCGCGAGCAGGTCCTTGGCGGCGTCGGTCAGTTCGAGCGACATGTGGCGGTCGAACAGGCGGTCGTTGAGCTTGTTCACATCCAGGTCCACGATCTGACGCACCTGCGGTTCGGTGAGCTGACGGAACACGATGATGTCGTCCAGACGGTTGAGGAACTCGGGACGGAACTGCTGCTTGAGCTCCGTGCTCACCTGATCCTTCATCCGCTGGTAGCTCGACTCGGTGTTCGACCCCAGGCTGAAGCCGGTATTGGCCGACTTGGCGATGTTGCTCGAGCCCAAGTTCGTGGTCAGGATGATGATCGTGTTCTTGAAATCCACCTTGCGGCCCTGGCCGTCGGTCAGGTGACCGTCATCCAGCACCTGCAGCAGCGTGTTGAAGATGTCCGGATGGGCCTTCTCGATCTCATCGAACAGCACCACGGAGAACGGCTTGCGGCGCACCTTCTCGGTGAGCTCGCCACCCTCCTCGTAGCCGACGTATCCCGGGGGCGCGCCGAACAGACGCGAGGCCGCGTACTTCTCGGAGAACTCCGACATATCCACGCGGATCAGCGCGTCCTCATCGTCGAACAGGAACTCGGCCAGCGCCTTGGCCAGCTCGGTCTTGCCCACGCCGGTCGGACCGGCGAAGATGAACGAACCGGACGGACGCTTGGGATCCTTGAGCCCTACACGGGTGCGGCGAATCGAACGCGACAGCGCAGAGACGGCCTCGTCCTGGCCGATGATGCGCTTGTGCAGCTCGCTCTCCATGCCCAGCAGCTTCTTGGACTCGGCCTGGGTGAGCTTGAACACCGGAATGCCGGTGGACTGGGAGATCACCTGCGCGATGACATCCTCATCCACCACCATCTTGACGTCGGATTCGCCCTCACGCCATGCCTGCTCCTTCTGCTTGCGCTCCTGCTCCAGCTTCTCCTGGCTGTCACGCAGCTCGGCGGCCTTCTCGAAGTCCTGATCCTTGATGGCCTTGTCCTTGTCGGCGGAGATCCGCGCGATCTTGGCATCGAGCTCCTTGAGCTCCGGCGGCGCGGTCAGACGCTTGATGCGCAGGCGCGCACCGGCCTCGTCGATCAGGTCGATCGCCTTGTCCGGCAGGTTACGGTCCTGGATGTACCGGGCCGAAAGCTCCGCCGCGGTCTGCAGGGCGGCATCGGTGATCGTCACATGATGATGGTTCTCATAGCGCTCACGCAGGCCCTTCAAGATCTCGATCGTTTCCGCGATGGTCGGCTCGGATACCTGAATCGGCTGGAACCGGCGTTCCAGCGCCGCATCCTTCTCGATGTACTTACGGTACTCGTCGGTCGTGGTCGCGCCGATGGTCTGCAGCTCGCCACGGGCCAGCATCGGCTTCAACATATCCGATGCGCCGAGCGCCCCGTCGGCCGAGCCGGCGCCGACGATCGTATGGATCTCGTCGATGAACAGCACGATGTCGCCGCGGGTTTTGATCTCCTTGAGCACCTTCTTCAGACGCTCCTCGAAATCGCCGCGATAGCGGGAGCCCGCCACCATCGAGCCCAGGTCCAGCGAGTAGACCTGCTTGCCCTTGAGCGTCTCCGGCACGTCGCCCGTCTGGATCTTCTGGGCAAGGCCCTCCACCACGGCGGTCTTGCCGACGCCCGGCTCACCGATCAGCACCGGGTTGTTCTTCGTGCGACGCGACAGCACCACCATCACGCGCTCGATCTCATTGGTGCGTCCGATGACCGGGTCCAGTTTGCCTTCGGCGGCCTCGGCGGTCAGGTTGCGTCCGAACTGATCGAGGATGGCGGATCCGGTCTGGTTGCGCTTGTCGGCCACGCCACCGGCGTTCGCCAGATCGCCCTTGCCCTTGTCGCCGCCGGTATTGCCGCGAATCAGGTCGATGGTCGTGCTGCGCAGATCGCCCAGATCCACATCCATCTTGATGAGCACCTGGGTGCCCACGCCCTCGCCTTCGCGGATCAGGCCCAGCAGGATGTGCTCGGTGCCGATGTAGCTGTGGCCGAGCTGCAGGGCCTCCCGCAGGCTCAGCTCCAGCACCTGCTTGGCGTGCGGAGTGAAGGGGATATGGCCGTTGGGGGCCGCGGTCCCCTTGCCGATCATCTCCTCGACCTGCTTGCGGGTATCGTCCAAGGACACGCCCTTGGCGGTCAGCGCCTTGGCCGCAATGCCTTCGCCTTCGCGGATCAGGCCCAGCAGCAGGTGTTCGGTGCCGATGTAGTTGTGCTGGAGGGCACGTGCCTCCTCCTGCGCCAACACGATCACGCGCCGCGCACGGTCGGTAAACCGTTCGAACATGCTTGTCCTTCCCATTGTGATAGTCCACATCACTCTACCGATTCGAGGTGACGTTTATTGCACGCCCGCCCCGAATTGCGCTGTGGACGCAAAACCTTCCACGACTGTGCCCGGTGTCTAGGCCTGCGCGTCGCCCGTCACGTCGGTTCCGGATTCCGCCGCCGTTTCGGCCGCCACCGGTTCGGTGTCCTCGGCGTACGTGGCGTCCGCGGCCGTTTCGACATCGCCGGCGGCCCCGGTATCGGCGGGAGCGCCGCCGCTCAGATCGATGGTCTCCTCGACCTGCGGATGCCCGGTCAGCGTATCCTGGTCATCCTGCTCGTCGATCTCATCCTCGGCGGTCACGTTAGCGTCGATGTCCTCGTCGGTGGCCTCGTCCTCATCCCGATCGTTGATCCGCTCGATGAGTTCGACCTCGGGACTCTCCTCGCGCGGGGCGTGGGCGATGATGTCGATGTGCAGATCGTCGAACGCCGGCTTGGACTGCACCCACAGATGCGTGGGCTCCGGCGGTTCGATCTCCGAATGTTCGCCGCAGCCGTGATCCAGCGAGACGACGCGTCCGTCATCCGGACTCCACTTGTTCGCGCACACGCCGAACATCAGGTTCAGTTCGCCCTTGAGCGGCACGAAGAATCCACACGTCGCGCAGGTGTGGCCCCCGGCCGTCTTCGTGGACAGCGACTTGGGACCGCGCGGCCCCTCATACCACCGTTTGGCGGTCTGGGAACGACCCAACGGGCTCATCACATGCCTGCGAGACAGGTCGAACTCCTCCACCGCGGCATCGATGTCGGTCTGCTCCTGCGTGGCGTCGCCGTCGGCGGTCGCCGCCTCCGCGTCGGTGTCCGCACCGTGCGCCGTCGTGCTCCCGCCGTCCACGGCGGCGGTCCGTGCCGCGGCGTCCCCGCCGTCCGGCGAGGCATCGGGCTCGGTCTGCGGTTCGGTGCGGCGGAATCCGTCCTCAAGCCGGGGATCGTCGGGCTCGGTGCCGATCGAATCGGTGACCGACAGATCCGTCGGTTCCAGACGGTCCTTCCACGGCACCCATTCCGGAGGGCGCAACGCCTCATCCGTCGGCACCAGGGACGACTCGTTCACCGTCCACCTGTCGAGTTCCTCGTCGTGGAACAGCGTCACCGACCACTGCCATCCTTCATAGCCGCGGTAATCGGCGACGAAACGGAAGTCGGTCACGCCGTCGCCCAACGCAATGGCATCCACGAAGTCCCCGACCTGATCCGGGTCATCGGCCATCGCTCGGGCGACACTGCGGGCAATCGTCTGCGGG
This sequence comes from Bifidobacterium pullorum DSM 20433, assembly GCF_000771405.1. Classification (GTDB taxonomy): domain Bacteria; phylum Actinomycetota; class Actinomycetes; order Actinomycetales; family Bifidobacteriaceae; genus Bifidobacterium; species Bifidobacterium pullorum. The sequence goes on from NZ_JDUI01000001.1 coordinate 178,532, forward strand.
TCCAGCATCGAATCGGGCATCATCCCTCAGTCCTAGTCCTGTACGTCGAAATTGTCGGCCACGGCGCGCAGCAGCGTCGCCAGCTTCTTGCTCTCGGCCGCGGAGGGATAGTGGTGGCGGCGCAGACCGTTGCCCGCCGCATCCAGTAGCTTGATCAGATCCTCCACGATGGCGGCCATGTCGTCCGGCTTCGGACGCGTCGCCTTGACCATCGAGGGCGCGGAGGCGATCAGGTGGACGTTCATCGCCTGCGGGCCGCGGCGCCCGTCGACCACGGAATACTCCACGCGGGCACCCTTCCGCAGGGTCGTCACGCCGTCCGGCAACGCCGAAGCCGACATGAACACATCGTCACCCTCCTCATTGATGATGAAGCCGTATCCCTTCTTCGCATCGAACCAACGCACACGTCCGCTTGGCATCTGACACCTCGTCTCTTCATATCCTCGTGCGGCGGACCCTGGTGTCCGCGCATTTCAAGCCGACCCCCTATTCTACCGCACGCCATGCCTATCCGCCTGACGGCGTAACCCGGACCGGTCTATCGGTTGGCCTTGGGGCTCTTGGATGCGAACAGCGTCTTGCCCGCCTTGGCGTTCCGCGAGGTTTTGCCGCCCTTTGCGGACCTGCCGTCCTGAGTCTGCACCGCGGGGATCTCGACCGGCGCGATGGGCAGCACCACCACGATGGTCAGGCCGCCGCCATCCGTCTCGCAGGCGCAGATGAAACCATGATGCGCCTTGATCACCGATTCCACGATCGCCATGCCCAGGCCCGTGCCGCCCTTCTGCCGCGCGCGCGAGGGGTCGGCGGTGTAGAACCGTTCGAAGATCCGCTCACGGGATTCGGCGGGCACGCCGGGACCGTGATCGCTGAACCGCACCACGGCGTATCGCATGCCGACGTTGATCGACTGTCCCACGTCCACCGCGTCCAGGAAATGCCGCAGGGACTGTTCGGTGGGCGGCATGCGCCCCAGCGAATCGTCGCCGATCGAGGCGATGACCTCGCCCATCGACACCTCCACGGGGGAATCCACCGGCGTATACCGGTGGATGTTGCCGACGATGTTCGTCACCACCTGGCGCAACCGAGACCCGTCGCCGTTCAGGCTGATCGCCGGAAGGTCGCCCTGTTCGAACGCCAGCCGCGCGGCCTCCTCGCCGTTGCGGGGTACGAAACGTACAACGCCGCAGGTGATGCCGCGATCCGGGTCGAGAGCGTGCAGGTCGTCGGCCGCGTCCCGCACGATGGAGGTCAGGTGCACCTGCTGGCTGATATCGATGCCTCGACCCTCGTCCAGACGGGCCAGCGACAGCAGATCCTCCACCAGCACCGTCATACGGGAGCTTGAGGCCTCGATGTGGGCGATGGATTCATCCGCCCGCTCCAACGCGCCGGGCATGTCCCGCTGCATCTTATACAGCTCGGCATATCCGTGGATGGCCGCCAGCGGCGTGCGCAGCTCATGGCTGGCGTCGGAGACGAACCGTTTCATCTTATCGGTCGTGGATTGCTGTTCGCGGAAACTTCGCTCGATGCGGGCGAGCATGGCGTTCAGCGACGCCGACAGCGAACCGATCTCCGTGTTCTCCGGAGTGGAGGGGATGCGCTGTTTCAGGTCCCCCGCCGCGATCTTGGCCGCGGTCTTCTCGATGCGTTTGAGCGGTGCGAGCGTGCCCTGAACCACCAGTGTGCCGATGACGCCGCCCAACAGGATGACCGCGATGCCGACCATGACGCAGTAGCGGGTCAGTCTTGAAACGGTGTCGATGGAATCGGCCAGCGGCAACCCGATGAAGATGATATAGGAGAAGACGTCGTTGCGCACCACCTTCATCGAGACCACGCGCCAAGGCGAGCGCGCCGTGGACAGCGTGGCCCGGCTGGGCAGCTCGCTTCCCAGATGGACGATGGATTGCGCGGTGAACGGTTCGCCGAACGTCACGTCACCCATCGTGCCGCTGGGAGGCAGCACGGGTTCGGACACCACATCCTGCGCGATGGTCGGTTTCAACGGCGTGGTCAGGATATTGGCGTCGGTGTCCCTGATCTGCAGGAAGAAGTCGGTCATGCCGGCCGAGTTGGTGTCGCTGTTGCGCAGCAGATCGATGTTCTGGAACACCAGGTTCGCCTGCTGGACGATCTGCGTATCCACCTTCTCCAGCAGATAGTTGCTGACCAGCTGGCGGATGGAGAACGAGATGCAGGCCACGCCGATGGTGAGCAGCACCAGCACGGTGGACACCAGCTTGGTGTTCAGCGAAATCGCGTTCCACCGTGCCCGCACGACGCGTCTGACCGCCGATTCCTTGGCCGGACCGCCCTTGGATGTCTTGTTCGGCGGGACATCCGGGGACGCGGGTTCCGGTTGTGTGTCACGCCCCGCGTTCGCCGCCGCCATCACGCCCCCTGGCTGCCCTTGGGCGCGCGGATCATATAGCCAATTCCGCGCTTGGTCTCGATCAGCGGCGCCACCTTGTGTTCCTCGCCGTTCTCATCGGTGACCATGATGCCGTCGACCTTCTTGCGCAGGTAGGAGATGTAGGATTCGACGATGGCCGCGTCCCCGCCCCAGTCGTATTGCCAGACGTGGTCGAGGATCTGCGCCTTGGAGAGCACGCGGCCCTCGTTGTCCATCAGATACCGCAACAGCTTGTATTCGGTCGGGCTCAGGTCGATGGACTGGCCGGCGCGGGAGACGTCATGCGAGTCCTCGTTGATCTCCAGATCGCCGACGCGGATGATGGGATCATCCTCCACCTGTTCACGGGTTCGACGCAAGATCGCGCGGATGCGGGCCACGACCTCCTCCAGGCTGAAGGGCTTGGTCACGTAATCGTCACCGCCCACGGTCAGGCCCATCACCTTGTCCTGCGTGTCGTCTCGCGCGGTCAGGAACAGCACGGGCGCGTCGATGCCCTCCTGACGGATGCGGCGGGTCACCGTGAAACCATCGATGTCAGGCAACATGACGTCCAATACGATCAGATCCGGTTGGACCCGTTCAATGACCTCGATCGCCTCCGACCCGGAAGCGGCGGTCGCCACCTCGAATCCCGCGAAATGCAACGAGGCAACCAGCAGCTCACGAATGGACGGCTCGTCATCAACAACCACAATCGATGCTTCAATGGCTTTGCTCATGGTGTCCAGCTTGACCCTCGTATCTGTGCTTTTCCTGAATGTTCGCTGGTGGTTGGACTATGCGCTGTGGCGGCCGCGCGGCTTCCTCCGCAGCGGCAACAGGCCACGGCGCCGTGGCTTCTTCGCGCCGGCATCCGCCGCGGCGTTCTCCGCCGATTCGGGCCCGGGCGCGGGCTCGGACTCCGGCTCAGCCGCGGCCTCCGGCTCGACGCTCTCCTCCTCCAGCTCAGTCCCGGCCTCGACCGGCTCGGTCTCAGCGGGCTCGGTCTCGACAGGCTCCGTCTCGGTCGTCTCCAGCACAACCGGTTCCAGTACAACCGGTTCCAGTCTGGCGATTCCCAACTCGGCTTCCTCGGGCCAGGCATCCGGCGACGACGGTACGGCTTCCACCGGTTCCGCTTCGTCCATCGGCTCGTCGGATTCCGTCGGGGATGGGAACGTCATCGCCCCGTCCGCATCATCCGATTCGATGTTCTCTTCCTGTGTCGCATCCTCCACCTGCGATTCGACGCCGTCCTCGACCGAGGTGACGGCCATGCCCCAATCGACGCCGTCCTCGACCGAGTAGGCGGTGTCCCCGGTCGGCTCGACGGATGCCGATGTATCGAAGTCCGTTTCCGATGTGTCAGAGTCGATTGCATCAGAGTCCGACTGCGATGTGTCAGAGTCCATTGTGTCGGAGTCCGACTGCGTGGCGGCGTCGGTCGCATCCGATTCCTCGGCCTCCTCCGTTGGCTCGTCGGGAACATTCCGCCTGCGGCGACGCACCACCAGTACGACGACCGCGGACAGCGCCGCGATGACGACGACGCCCGCCGCCACCGAGCCGATCAGGATGGGCAGTCGCGACTTCTCCTCGCGCTCGATTTCGCCGATCCGTTCGACCATGGCGATCGCCGACCCGGACCAATCCGGCGTGTCGTTCTCAACCAACGGATCCAATGCGGCTTGGGACAATTCGTCCACGGTCTGCTGGCGCCGCAGCCACTCATCGGAGTTCGAGGACACGGCGACGACCAGATTGCCGTCATGCGAGGCGACGGCCAGCAGCACCGTATTGGGACCCGGATCGGTGGATTCCAGCACGTCGCTGGCCCACTGATCGACGTCGTCCTCCCCCGCGCTGAACGAGGTCAGGTACAACAGCCGCACCGATACGCCGCTATCCTCATGCAGCTGGTCGATGGCGTCGTTCACCGCGCCGACGTTGGAACCCAGCAGGTTCTCGGTGTCCGTGATCGAGCTGCTCAGCATGCCGCTGTCCTCCACGGCGGCATCGTCGCCCTCCTCGTCCGCAAGCCCGACGGGAGTTATCCACAGCATGGCGGCAAATACCGCGGCAAGCAGGCAAACCAGCCGCTTCGTAAGGGTTTGCGGCGTTGCGTCCGCTCTGCGGCACTTCAAACGTTCGACCACCATGCCCATATTCCCACCTGTGTTGTTCGAATCCGACATACCCTCCACCATAGCGGGCGGTTGCGCCAAAGCCGTCCGCTGGCATCGCCCGACCACCTCAAACAAGGAAAGGAACGCATCATGGCACAGTATCAAGTGGATTCGGACCGCATCCAATCCTCCGGCGCGGCGGTATCGGCATCGGTCGCCGCGATCAGACAGGCCACCGACGGCATGGTCGCGAATCTCAACGCACTGCAGGACGCATGGCATGGTTCGGCGGCCACGCAGTTCGCCTCAGTCGTCGCGCAGTGGCATGCGGCGCAACAGCAGATGGACGCCTCGCTTGAATCGATCCAGAACGCGCTGACCCAAGCCTCCATGCTCTACGCCGACGCCGAGATGCAGGCCTCGCGGCTGTTCGCGGCGGGATGATCCCGGTGCCTGCTCCGGCAGGGGACGCTCCGGATAACGACGGGAGGGATGGACACCGGTTTCGGCGTCCATCCCTCCCGTTACGCTATGCCCCTCCCTTCAGGGAAGGACCCTGTCGCTCATTCCCGCGATCAGTAGCCCATGTCGGCGTTGGCCGGGGCGGCTGCCGGCGGCTCCGGCTTGTTGGCCACCACAGCCTCGGTGGTCAGGAACAGGCCGGCGATGGAGGCGGCGTTCTGCAGCGCGGAACGAGTCACCTTCACCGGGTCGGTCACGCCGGCGGCCAGCAGGTCCTCGTAGGTGTCGGTGGCGGCGTTGAAGCCCTGGCCCTCCGGCAGCTCGCGAACCTTGTTGAAGACCACGTCGCCCGAAACACCGGAGTTCTCGGCGATCTGCTTGATCGGGGCCTCGATGGCGCGGAACACGATGGCGGCGCCGGTGGCCTCCTCGCCGGTCAGCGAGGTGATGGCCTCATCGGTCTCGGCCTTCTTGGCGGCCTGGACGAGGGCCACACCGCCGCCGGGCAGCAGGCCTTCCTCGATGGCAGCCTTGGCGTTGCGCACGGCGTCCTCGATGCGGTGCTTGCGCTCCTTGGCCTCCACCTCGGTGGCGGCGCCGACCTTGATGACGGCCACACCGCCGGCCAGCTTGGCCAGGCGCTCCTGCAGCTTCTCACGGTCGTAGTCGGAGTCGGTGTTCTCGATCTCGGCGCGGATCTGGGCCACGCGGGCGGCCACATCCTCGGCGGAGCCGGCACCGGAAACGATGGTGGTCTCATCCTTGGAGACGATGACCTTCTTGGCGGAGCCGAGCACGGACAGGTCCACGGAGTCGAGCTTCAGGCCCAGCTCGTCGGACACCACCTGGGCGCCGGTCAGGATGGCCATATCCTGCAGCATGGCCTTGCGGCGGTCGCCGAAGCCCGGAGCCTTGACGGCGCAGGAGTTGAAGGTGCCGCGGATCTTGTTCAGGATCAGGGTCGGCAGCGCCTCGCCGTCGACGTCCTCGGCGATGATCAGCAGCGGCTTGCCGGTCTTCATCACCAGTTCGGCGATGTGCACGACGTCCTGCTGGCTGGAGACCTTGCCGGAGGTCAGGAGGATGTACGGATCCTCGAGCACGGCGGTCTGGTCCTCGGCGTTGGTCACGAAGTACGGGGCGATGTAGCCCTTGTCGAAACGCATGCCCTCGGTGAACTCGAGATCCAGGCCGAAGCGGTTGTTGTCCTCGACGGTCACGACGCCGTCCTGGCCGACCTTGTCCAGGGCCTCGGCGATCTTCTCGCCGACTTCCGGATCGGCGGCCGAAATGGTAGCGGTGGCGGCGATCTGGTCCTTGGTCTCCACGTCCTTGGCGGCGGCGATGAGCTCCTTGACGATGACGTCGGTGGCCTTCTCGATGCCGCGGCGCAGCGCGATCGGGTTGGAGCCGGCGACCACGTTCTTCAGACCCTCATGCACGAGGGACTGGGCCAGCACGGTGGCGGTGGTGGTGCCGTCGCCGGCGACGTCGTCGGTCTTCTTGGCGACTTCCTTGACCAGCTCGGCGCCGATGCGCTCATACGGATCCTCGAGCTCAATCTCCTTGGCGATGGACACGCCGTCGTTGGTGATGGTCGGGGCGCCGTAGGTCTTGTCGAGCACGACGTTGCGGCCCTTCGGGCCCAGCGTGACCTTGACGGTGTCCGCGAGCTTATCGAGACCCGCGAGCATGCCCTGGCGGGCTTCCTCGTTGTATGCGATGATCTTTGCCATTGTTCCTCCACATATGGCTACACGGTACTGTTTCCACTCGTAAAGCCTGGAGGACATCCAGCCGTCAGCTGCCGGTTATCACTCTCGGCCTCCGAGTGCTAATTGGGACATTAGCACTCTCGGGGCCCGAGTGCCAACACCGCCACGTCAATTGCGCTGTTGGCTGCAAAAACATCACTGCGCGGCGATGTACACCACCACGATCGGGTCGGATATCCCCGTCGTCTGCTCGACGGTCGCGATGCCCAGCGTATTGGCGACATCCTGTGCGGTGGCCATATCGGTCTCGTTCTGATACCACACCACGTTCACCGCCGGCAACGTGCCGCCGGAAGGATTCGCGGCGACCACGTTCGTATAGCCGACCGATTGCAGCACACCCATCTGCTGGGCGGCATACCCGTTGACCCCGGTGGCGTTGACGACACGGACGCCGGTGCCGTAGTTCACGGTCTGCTCCGGCGCGGCCGGTTCGGCCCCATCCTGCGACTGGTCGTCCCCGTCCGGCTCATCCTGCGCGCCATCCGTCTGATCCGTCTGATCCGTCTGATCGGACTGGTCGGATTGGTCGGACTGATCGTCCTGTGAATCGGACGCGTCCTGATCGTCGGACTGCCCGTCGTCCCCGGCGTCGGCCTGCGACGTCTGCGACTGGTTCGACCACGGCAACTGCACCTTGGCCAGTTCTCCGGAGGCGATGCCCCACGCCAGCAGCCCCGCCAGCGCGGCGGCCACGATCACGATGAGGAACGGCGCGACGCGCGCCACGACCGAACGACGACCGCGGTGCACACCCACGGGGCCGCTCGGCGGATTGTCGAAGGCATCCCGCGGATACGACTGGTAGCTTTCCTTCTCGCTGTGCGCCATCAGAGTTCCCTTTCACGTCTGGTTCCATGCACGAGTGTAGCCGTCGCCATCGCCAGCACGCCACAGGCAGGCGGCAGCGTATACCGGATATGCACAGGTTCATCGAACGAGACGCCTAGAGTGGGAGGCATGAGCACCACACATGTCAAGCCTCTGTCGGAGCTGGTCGACCCCGGGTGGGCCGAAGCGCTGGCCGACGTCGAACCGGCCGTCCACGCCATGGGCGATTTCCTGCGGGGCGAGCTGGCCGCGGGCAGACGGTATCTGCCGGCGAGCCGCAACATCCTGCGAGCCTTCACCATTCCGTTCGACAGCATCAAGGTGCTGATCGTCGGGCAGGACCCCTATCCGACCCCCGGCCATCCGGTGGGGCTCAGCTTCTGCGTGGCGCCGGACGTCAGGCCGCTGCCCAAAAGCCTGGTCAACATCTATAAGGAGCTTGTCGACGACCTTGGCGTACCGATGCCGGCCAACGGCGACCTGACGCCCTGGACCGGGCAGGGGGTGATGCTGCTCAACAGGTGTCTGACCGTACAGGTCAACAGGCCCGACAGCCATCAAGGCAAGGGGTGGGAGCAGATCACCGACGCGGCGGTCCGCGCATTGAACGCCCGCACGGACGAACAGGGGCGCCCCAAGCCGCTGGTGGCGATCCTCTGGGGGCGCAAGGCGCAGACCCTCGCTCCCCTGCTGAACAACGCCTTCATCATCACCTCGCCCCATCCAAGCCCCCTATCGGCATCACGGGGATTCTTCGGGTCGAAACCGTTCTCCCGAACCAACGAGGCGCTGATCCGGATGGGGGCGAAACCGGTAGATTGGTCCCTTCCGGCCGCCGACCCTCCCAATCAGCGGTTACAATAACTGACCTGAGTGAGCACACAGCCGACCGGAAGAAACCATCATGCCGATTTTCCCCACCCACGCCTCGTCATCAGCGCAACCCGCACTCCAGCAGCAGACGCCAACGCCCCACCCGCTCAGCCGGGAGGACCTCGCCCGTGCACGTCAGCTCGCCGACCGCATCCGCGCACGCTTCGCCCAGACCCTGGTCGGGCAGGACAACCTGCGCGAATCCCTGATCGTCACCCTCGTCGCCGGGGGGCATATCCTCATCGAATCGGTGCCCGGCCTGGCCAAGACCACGGCCGCCCAGACGCTGGCCACATCGGTGTCCGGTACGTTCAAACGCGTGCAGTGCACCCCCGACCTCATGCCCTCCGATCTGGTCGGCACGCAGGTGTTCGATTTCGCCTCCCAGCGTTTCACCACGCAGATCGGCCCGATTCACGCGAACTTCGTACTGCTGGATGAGATCAACCGGTCCAATGCCAAAACCCAGTCGGCCATGCTCGAGGCCATGGCCGAAGGCGCGACCACCATCGGCGGCGAGCGCATCGCGCTGCCCCGACCGTTCATGGTCATCGCCACCCAGAATCCCGTCGAGGAGGAGGGTACGTTCAATCTGCCGGAGGCGCAGATGGACCGTTTCATGATGAAGGCCGTCATGACCTATCCCACGGCCGACGAGGAACGGCGCATGCTGGCGCTGCTCACCCGGCGCGGCTCCGATGTGGTCGATGTCAACGCGCTCAGCCATGACGTGCTGTCCATCAGCGACGTGGAGTTCCTGCGCGCCTCGGCGCGACGCGTGCACGTTGCCGACGCGGTCATGCGCTACGCGGTCGACCTGGCCGCCACCACCCGCGGCGCTGGCCCCCATCCGCTGCAGGGCCTCGACGCCCTGGTGCGTCTGGGCGCCAGCCCCCGCGCCTCGATCGCGCTGGTCCGCATCGGACAGGCGTATGCGCTGCTGTCCGGGCGCGACTACGTGGTGCCCGAGGACATCAAGGCATTCATCCACGAGGTGATGCGGCACCGCATCATTCTCACGTTCGAGGCGTTGGCGGACGGAGTCGCCACCGATCAGATCATCGATTCGGTCGTCAAGGCGGTTCCCGTCCCATGATGAGCCGGGATCCGAACGCCGGCAAGGAGATCCGGGCCAAGATCGAGGCGCTGGGAACGTCGCTGAGCCTGCCCACCGTGCGCAAGGCGCTCGGCGTGCTGGAGGGCGAGCATGCCTCGCAGCGCAGGGGCGGCATCGACGAGCTGATGGACATCCGCCCCTATGCCGCAGGCGACGAGGCCCGCCATATCGATTGGCGCACCAGCGCTCGCGTCGGCCGCCCGATGGTGGTGCAGCGCGAGCGGCCTTCGACCAGCCGTGCATGGCTGCTGCTGGACGTGGGCCGGGAGATGACCGGCGCATGCCCCTCCGGCGAACATGCCTATGAGGTGGCCGCCAACGCGTTGCGCATGTTCGCCGCGTTGAGTCTGCGTCGTTCCGATGACGTGTCGCTGGTGTTCGGCGACGCCGCCAGCATCACCCGCGTGCCGTTCAACGGGGGGTTCGCCCAGTTCGAGCATGCGCTCGACCTGGCGTTGCAGCGGACCTGGGACCGTCCGCGCAATATCGATGCATTGCTGGAGTACGCCCGGCGCATCCGCGACCGTCGCGCACTCATCGTGCTCGCCACCGACGAGCATGCCCTGGTCGACGGGCATCTGGCGACGATCCGGCGCATCGCGCGAACGCACCCGATGGTGTTCATCGATGTGGCCACAGCGAACCCGTTCGGCGCAACCGGCGGGCGGGGACTGCGCGACGGCGTGTCCGGCCGTGCCGTGCCGGCGTTCCTGCGAAACGCCCGTTCCCGCGACGAGGTCGATGTCCACCGCGCGTATCGGGCAGCGTCGATGGAACGGGAGCTGGCCCGGTGCGGCTCGCATATGATTCGCTCCGGTTCCAGCGAGGCGATGTTCGCCGCGTTCGTGCATCTGGTGTCGGACACGCTGGCCCGCTCGACCCAAAACCAGCTGCGGCCCGCCGTCATGCCGGCCCTGCAGGCGGGAGGATGAGATGCAGCTGTCCATTCCCACGGATGATCTGGTCGTCGGCGCTCCCCTCGACCTGGCGATGCCGTTGGTCGCCGTGCTCATCGGTTGCGTCGTGACCGTGGCCGTGCTGATCGCGTTGGCCGTCGTGCTTTCGAAACCCAGACGGCCCCGCGCATCCGCACCGGTGCGCGGCGTCCACCGCACGTCGACGGGCAAGGCCGTCTGGCACGAGCGGATCGACGCGATCGTCCAGGACCATGCCCGCGGTTCGATCGACCGCGACGAGGCGATGATTCGTCTGGCCGCCGTGGCACGCGACTACGCCTCCGCGGCCAGCGGGCGGGACCTGAGCTCCCAGACGCTCACCGACCTGCACCGGCAGCGGTCCGATTCCTCGCAACGAGACGGGTTCAATCTGCTGCGCCAGACCATCGGCGCGTTGTATCCCGCGGAATTCGCCGATCCGTCCGTCAACGACGCCGCCCGCGGCATCGACGTGGCCCACGCCGCCGAATGGGTGTCCGCGCTCGTGGAAAGGTGGCGATGATGAGCCTGTCCTGGCAATGGCCCTGGGCCGCGCTGGCCGCCGGGCTGGCGATTATCGCGATCGTCGTCGTGATGCTGGTCGCCTCCACGCGTCGGCACCGCCGCGACGACGGGGAGCGTGTGTTCAGTCTGGATGACGATCTGCGCACGGAACACGCCTCACGCCTGTTCCGTCAATGGAAGCTGCTCGGAAGGATGGCCGTCGTGCCGTTGGCGTTGGCGTTGGCGATCGGCGTTTCGCTCGTCGCGCGACCCTCGCAGGTCGATGTCGGCGCCGAACGCGCCAGCGACCGCGACATCGTGCTGTGCCTCGACGTCTCCGGATCGGCCCTGCCCTATGACCGGCAGGTCATCGACACCTACCGTGATCTGGTGCGCAGCTTCGAAGGCGAGCGCATCGGACTGAGCATCTTCAACTCCACCTCGCGGACGGTGTTCCCCCTCACGGACGACTACGATCTGGTCACTTCCCAGCTGGACGAGGCCGAACGGCTGCTGCGCGGCGTGGAATCGCAGGACGACATCGACGCGATGAGCGACGAGGACTACCAGCGGATCTCGAACTGGTTGGAAGGCACGCAGAACCGCACCAACGCCACATCGTTGATCGGCGACGGACTGGTCAGCTGCGCCGCGATGCTCCCCGGATTCGCCTACGGTTCGGCGGGGCGGGACGGAGACGAACGCCACCGCGCCGCTTCGATCGTGCTGGCCACCGACAACGTGGTGTCAGGCGACCCCACATACACGCTGTCCGAGGCGCTGGAACTGACCGACGCCGCGGGCATCGGCGTCGACGGGCTGTATTCCGGCCCGCGTGAAAGCGAGAACGGCGCGGAGGCCGCCGATATGCGCACCCTGATCGAATCGCATGACGGCGTGATGCTGACCCAGTCGAACGGCGGATCGGTCGAGGAGCTGGTCAAACGCATCGAACGCCGCCGGGTGGACGAGAACGAGGAACGCACCAGGGCCGCGCTGATCGACGCTCCCGGATGGTGGACCTTGGCGTTGGCCGCTGCGGCCGCGGTCTGGCTGATGTTGGCTTGGAGGTTGCGGCGATGAATTCCTGGACGTTCTCCCCCGTGATGGGTTGGCCGGTCGGCGGCACCGTGGCGGCCGTGATGCTGGCGCTCGCCGTCGTAGAGGTGGTGCTCCATGTCGTACGGCGTCGTTCGAGCGATGAGACGACCGCCGCCTGCGTGCGACGTGTGCTGATCGTCGTCGTGGTGGCCGTCATGGCGCTGACGCCGAGCAGGGTCACCTCCACGACCAGCCGTGCCGTGAACGCCACCGACGTGGTGGTGGCCGTCGACGTGACGGGTTCGATGGCGGTTTCGGACGCCCGATACGGCACCGACCAGCCTGTCAGCAGGCTGGATGCCGCCCGTCAGGCCGTCCATGGGCTGACGGCGATGTATGCGGACGCGAGCTTCGCCGCCGTGCGGTTCGGCGCGTCCGGAACGTTGGACGTGCCGCTGACCCCGGACACGCTGGCCATCGACAACTGGGCGGACACCCTGTCGGTCGAGGCCACCTCGGTGTCCGCGGGCTCGAGTCTCGACGCCCCGTTGGATCAGCTGCTCATCACGCTGAGGTCGATCCGGGAGCAACGCCCCGATGATGCGATCATCCTGTACCTGATCACCGACGGCGAGCAGACCTCGAATCGTACGCGCCGCACGTTCTCCACGCTGCGCCGGTACCTTGACGACGCCCTGGTGATCGGGGTGGGCTCGACCGAAGGCGGCATGGTGCCGCTGGTCTCCGACGGTGTGGACGGCACGGCCGACGGGCAGTGGGCGGTCGACCCGGCCACGGGCGAACCGGGCATCTCCGTGATGGACACCGCCGGCCTTGAGGAGCTGGCCGACGAGATGAGCGGCGGCACACTGCTGCTGGATGCCATGACGACGATCGACGCCGGTGTCTCCAAGGAGGCGTCGGACCGATGGCGGGTGACTGAAACCTCCAAGGAACGTACACGGCTGACGCCTGTGGTCTGGCCGCTGGCGATCGCCGCCGTCGCGCTGCTGGCTTGGGAACTCGGCGCATGGCTGGCGCTTTCGAGGAGGATGCTATGAGCACACGTACCGTCGCCCGCGCTCCGCTACCGATGCGTGTGGCGCTGATCGTCCTGGCGGTGGCGGTGGCGTGCCTCGCCGCGCTGACCGTCGTCAACCTGTCCGCCGCGGTTCTCCACGATGAGGCGACGCAGGCGCTGGAACGCAATGTGGCGGAGGCCGCCGACGACACGTCGAATCTGGAGATGCTGCGCATCCGGCAGCAGCAGGTCGACGCCCAGTTCGAGGACGCCGGCCGCTATGGCATGGCGCTGCTGCCGGCGCTGCGGTCCTCCATCGAGACGAATGCCGCCGTCTCCCAAGCGCTGACGCAACGCATCCAGGAGGAGCTCGACCGCCAGCAGCAAGGCGACGCCGACACAACCGACTCGTCCGACCCGCAGGAGGACGGAACGGCATCCGAGGGCGGCGGGCTGACCGAGGAGCAGCGCAGACGCGTCGAGGAACTGCTGCAATCCAATCAGTCGTCCACGCCTGCCGAATCGTCCGGAACCGATTCCCAGGACGGGGATTCCGCGAACGGCGGCGACGACGGGGAATCCACCGTCGAGAGCAAACCCTGGTGACACCGGCGACACGCCACGATGTGGATAACTGCCAGCGTTCGACCACATCGGCCCATTCGGCTGGACGCGCGCCGAAGGTGGCGTGTTCCATGGATGCATGAGCAGCACGACATCATTGTTCCCCGGCACGCCAGTGCCGTCCGAGGGCCTTCAGGCCGCAGGCTTGCAGGGGTTGTCGGTGGCGACGATCACACCGTTCGCCTCGGCGGCATGCCCCTGCCGGCAGGCCGTCGAGGACAGCCGTGCCGCACTCCGGAATTCCGCCCTGCTCAGCGAGCAGGCCGCCCTCGCCGTGGCCGCGTTGCATATGCAGGCGGAAGGGCTGGATTGGACCGGTAACGCGGCGACGATGTTCCGCCAACGACTCGGCGAGCTCGACGGCGAGGCGCGTCTGTTCGACACGGATGCGCGCGAGACCTGGCGGCTGTCCCTGACGGAGACGTCATGAGCTGGCAGGTCACGGCCACCATCCACGGCGGTCAGGCGTATGCCGCCGCCACCGTGGAGGAGTATTCGGGGTTTGCGACGCAGATGGCGGAAACGGCCCGGCGGTGGCGGACGCTTGCGGCCTCCTGGAACACCACGATGATGCTGCTGGGCAACCGCCGCGTCAGCGCTCCCCTGTGCCCGGTGCTGTCCGGAGGGAGCGCGACGCCGGTGGTGGGGCATGTCACGATCCCCTTCCAGCAGATCACCGATCGTTGCGCCGATCTCATCCGTCGCGGCGGCGTGGTGGCCGACCGGCTCGACGAGTTGGCGGATCTGCTGATCCGCGCCTATTCCCTGTATTCGCATGCGGAGCGGAATACCCAGCGGATGCTGACCGAACTGGTACAGCTGGCCAGCTACCAATTCCCCGGACACGCCTTGGTGGGGACCACGGCCATCGCCGTCGGAGGATTCCTGGCGGGATCCCTGGCCGAAGGCGGCGCCAACGGCATCCACGCTTTGGACGCAACGGCATGGGCCCAGGAGGGGTTGATGGACGGACTGGCGTCGAAGGTGGCCGGCGTCGGCGCCCTCAAGGGCCTGGTCTCCTCCGACGAGGTCAACCAGGCGGCCGAACGGGTCGCCTCGGTGACGGCACCGCTGTACGGCGCGTTTCAGGGCGATGTGCTGCAGGTCAGGCAGGTGCATTCGCGCACCGAAGTGGTGCGCGAATCGCATTCCGTGGCCGAGGCGATGGAGAATCTGCGACGGCTCGGCGAGGAACGGTTGGGCAAGATCGACCTGAACAGCGGGCTCGAGTACGGCACGATCGCCATCCAGGAGTATCGCAAGGCCGACGGCTCGTCCTCCTGGCTGGTCACGATCCCCGGCACCGACGGCAAGCTCGATTCGCCGTTCGGCTGGCCGCAGAACGTGGAGCTGATGAGCGACGATCCGGAACGGCGCATGCATGCCGACAGCGCCCGCATGGTGTTGGAGGCGATGGAACGCGCCGGCATCGGCGAGGACGAACCGGTGGCGTTGATTGGGCATTCGCAGGGCGGCATCGTGGCTGCGGCCATCGCCGCCGACATGGCGGATGTCTACACGATCGAGCATGTGGTGACCTGCGGCTCTCCGGTCGCCAACCATCCAATCCCGGAGAAGACCTGGGTGACGAGTGTGGAGATCGACGACGAACTGGTGGCCGCGTTGGATGGCGCGGCCAATCCGGCGACCGAGAACTGGCTGACTGTCAGCGGCACCGTGCACAAGGTGCCCGGCAGCCTGACCACCAGCGTCAGCGAGGAGGGGTACTGCGTGCCGGGCATCGGGCCGGGCGCCGAGGACCCGTTCACGGCGGCCAGCGTGCGCGACACCGGCGAGGACAAGGAGATCACCCACTGGCTCAAATACCATCAGGCCGCCTACCAGAACGCCACCGACCTGGGCTCTCCCGCCGTGCAACGCCATGAGGCGCACTTCCAGGAGGTTCTGGACGGCGAGCTGGTCTCCACCACCTACTGGCAGGGCCGCATGACCAAATCCGCCACCGTGGCGCCGGGCGAGCCGGTCAACCCACCGCGTCTATGACCACCCCGCCCGGCCTGTACGGACTGTGACACAACTACACCAACACGCCCGGCTTCTGCGGACTGTGACACTTCGTGACTCTGATACATTCACCAGACCCGCAGAATACCAAGGTTTTGAACTTGCATCACGGTCACAGAAGTGTCACAGTCCGTACAGGCCGGGCGTGTCCGAATGCCGCTGCGGCGCAAACCGACTAGCACCTTGACGACATCGGTGCCGATAAAGGACATGAGGCGGTCGGGATATCGCGGACGGTCCACCATTTGGCTTCGTGTTTCTTGTATACAAGAAACTAGCAGCTTATTTCGCAATGTCTTCCTGTATATAAGAAATCAGGATGCCCGCCGCAGCATCGCGGGGTGGCGGTAGTCTTAGGGGCATGAAGCTTACCGATATCTCCCCCGCAATCGCATTGACCCCCCTGGACGGCCGTTACCACAAGCAGACCGCCGACCTCGTCGAATACCTGAGCGAGCCCGCGCTCAACCGCGAGCGCATCCACGTCGAGGTCGAGTGGATGATCCTGCTGGCCAACGGCTTCGACGGCAACGGCAACCAGCCGATCGTCGAAGGCGTCCAGCCGTTCACGCAGGCCGAGATCGACTTCCTGCGCTCCATCCCCGAGGATTTCGGCGCCGAGGGCATCGCCGCGCATGCCGCGCACGAGGCCGTCACCCACCATGACGTGAAGGCCGTGGAGTATTACATCGACGACCAGATCGACAAGGCGGCCGCCGTGCTCGGCCCGGACACGCAGCTCAACGAGCGCATCAAGACGCTGGTGCATTTCGCCTGCACCTCCGAGGACATCAACAACCTGTCCACGGCGCTGTGCGTTAAGCAGGCGATGGAGCGGGTCTGGCTGCCCTCGTTCCGCGCGATCGTCGACCATCTGGCCGCCAAGGCCGAGGAATACCGCGACATGCCGCTGCTCTCGCTGACGCATGGACAGCCGGCCACACCGACCACGCTGGGCAAGGAGCTCGCCGTCTACGTGTACCGTCTGAACCGGCAGCTGAAGCATCTGGAGTCCCAGGAGTATCTGGGCAAGATCAATGGCGCCACCGGTACCTTCGGCGCGCATCTGGCCGCGCTGCCCGAGGTCGACTGGGTGGCGGTGTCCCGCGAGTTCGTCTCGAACCGCATGGGACTTACCTGGAACCCGCTGACCACGCAGATTGAGAGCCACGACTGGCAGGCCGAGCTGTACTCGACGGTCTCGCATGCGAACCGCATCATGCACAACCTGTGCGTGGATGTGTGGATGTACATCTCGCGCGGCGTGTTCGCGCAGGTGCCGGTCAAGGGTGCCACCGGCTCCTCCACGATGCCTCACAAGGTCAATCCGATCCGCTTCGAGAACGCCGAGGCCAACTTCGAGCTGTCCTGCTCGCTGCTGGACACGCTGTCGGCCACGCTGGTGGAATCCCGTTGGCAGCGCGACCTGACCGATTCGACCACCCAGCGCAACATCGGCTCCGCACTCGGCTATTCGCTGCTGGCGCTGAACAACCTGCTGGGCGGGCTGAACTCGATCCATCCGAACGCGGCCGTCATGCAGCGTGAGCTCGACTCCAACTGGGAGGTGCTCGGCGAGCCGATCCAGACCGCGATGCGCGCCTGCGAGCTCAAGGGTCTGCCCGGCATGGACAAGCCGTACGAGAAGGTCAAGGAGCTGATGCGCGGCCATGAGATCAGCCGCGAGGACGTCGAGCAGTTCATCGACGGACTGGCCTTCGACGACGAGACCGCCGCACGCCTGAAGGCCCTGACGCCCGCCTCCTACACCGGCGTGGCGAACAAGCTGGTCGATTTCGACCGCTGACCCGAATCCGTTCGATATGCACCGACCTCCCGGCATCCCCACACCGGGAGGTCGGTCCGTCCCAAGGCAGGTGGATGGATGAGCGAGGAACACACGAAGCGCGGCAATCCGCAAACGGATGGCGCAGCCGATGGGAGTGTCGTCATCGATGACATCCCGCCCCGGCGCACGCGGGACTTCGCCGATCTGATGCATGCCGCCGGCGCACTCGTGCTCGCCGTGCTCATGCTGCTTGTCGCCGTGTATCTGCGCGGTCTGACCCGAGGCATGGAATCCGACGTGCACAACGCCGGGCAGGCGATCGGCTGGGTCATGGATGTGCCGGCCTCGCTGCTCCAGCAGATCATCACCATCGTGATCGCGATCAGCGTGCTGTTCCAGCTGCTGGTCAACCGGGAATGGCTGCAGTCCGCGATCTCCCTGATCGCCATGTTCGGCGGCTACGCCGCGGTGTGGGCGTTGTCGTCCATCATCACCCTCACCGGATTCGATCCGTTGATCCAGGGATTGGAATCGCCCGGCGCGCTCAGCGGCTCCGGCCTGGTACCGGATTTCTACGCCGGATTCGCCGCCTTCCTGACCACGGCGGGTCCCCGCCGCATGCGCTCCGCAGTCAAATGGAGTTGGAACGCGCTGTATGCGCTCGGTGTCCTGCTGGTGGTGCTGTCCTGGAATTCCGTGCCCGGCGTGGTGTTCTCGTTCGCTGTGGGACGCATCGTCGGCATGGTGATCCGGTTCGCCGTCGGCACACGCAATCAGGGCGCGTGGGGCACCCAGGTGGTGCAGAGCCTGCAGGGCATCGGACTGGATGTCCGTTCGCTGACGCGCCGTCCGGAGGCCCACGCCGAATCCGGCATGCTGAAGACCACGCTCGACGACGATCTGGCGGAGAACTCCCGCGTCTATGACATGGTCGACGGACAGGGGCGGCGCTATACCGTATCGGTCATCGACGGACAGGAGCACAACGCCGGTTATCTCAATCAGCTCTGGCAATGGCTGCGCCTGACCGGAGTGACGATGAGACGCGACCGTTCGGTCTCCGACGCCGTCCACCACCACCTGACCATGCTGCTGTCGCTGGACAACATCGGTCTGGCCGCATCGCGCCCATACGGCATCGCCGATTGCGGGGAATCCTCGCTGCTCGTGCTCGACGCCGAGTCCACCGCCCTGCCGTGCAACCTCAACACGCTCACCGACGACGACGCCGTCGCGTTCATGCGATACCTCGACGTGGCCCATCGGCATGGGCTGTCGCATCATCGCATCACCCCGGACACCCTGGCCCGCCTGCCGATCGGCTCCCCCGTCATCGCGGGGTGGCAGAACGGCGATTGCACCAGCACAGGCGCGAACCTTTCGATCGACAAGGTGCAGTTGCTTGTCCTGATGGCGGTGCTGCTCGACGTCGACAGGGCCGTGGCCGCAGGACGGCTGGTCTGGGGCGACGAGACCATGATCGGCCTGCTGCCGTTCGTGCAGAAGGCCGCCATTCCCGCCGCCACGCGCGCGCTCAACCCATGGAGCAAACGGCTGCTCGACGACGTGCGTGATGCCCTGCGCGCGCTTGCGCCGCAGGAGGTCTCCGAGGCGATGGAACCGGTGACGATCTCCCGGTTCAACATCCGTTCGTTCATCACCATCGTGCTGCTGATCGTCGCGGTGTCGGTGGTGTTCACCCAATTGCGCCCGGACGAGGTCATCGCGGCCGTGTCGAACGCCAACCCGTTCATGGCGGTGCTGTGCGTGCTGTTCGGTTTGCTGGCGTGGGCGGGTTCGGCGCTGACGCTCGGCACGTTCATGGACCCGCAGCGTCGCAACACCATTGGCTTGCTGTGCTCCCAGGCGGCATCCGGATTCACCGCGGTCTCGATGCCGGCCGGCGTCGGCCCCGCGTTCGTCAATCTGCAGTTCCTGAGGAAAAGCGGCTACCGCAATACCGCGGCGACGGCCATCATGAGTGCGGTCTGGGCCATCCAGGGCGGCACCACCATCGCGCTGGTGCTGTCCATCGGCATCTTCACCGGCCGCAATATGCTCTCCGGCATGATCCCCACGAACACGCTGATCATCGTCATCGCCGCCGTGGCCCTGCTGCTGTCCATCGCCATGGCCATACCGCCGGTCCGTCACGTGGTGGCGCAGCGGTATCTGCCCCTTGTCAAGGCGTATGCGAGGCAGCTGGTCAACGTGCTCAGCCAGCCCAAACAGCTGGTGATGGGATTGGCCGGGGCGTTGGTGTTGAACATCGCCACCGGGCTGGGCTTCTGGGCCGCGCTGATGGCGTTCGGGCAGCCGACGAACCCGCTGGAGACCACCTTCGTGTTCCTGCTGGCCAACACCCTGGGTTCGGCGGTCCCCACCCCCGGCGGCCTGGGCGCGGTGGAGGCGGCGCTGACCTTCGCCTTCACCTCCGTCGGGGTGCCGCCCGCCGTGGCGCTGTCGGCGACGCTGGTCTACCGTGTGGCCTTCTACTGGCTGCGCATCCCGATGGGTGCGCTGGCCATGAAATGGCTGGATCGGCACAATCTCATCTGATTCGTGCCCCTTTTTGTGCAAACTATCGCGAAAACCCTTGTAATTGGCGGTTCTTGCCAGTTTTCTGCGCTATTATCGGTGATGAACGTTGGATGCCGCAGAATCGTGGCATCCCCTGACCCAAGAAGGATGCTGTATGGCATACAACAAGTCTGATCTCGTGTCGAAGATCGCCCAGAAGTCGAACCTGACCAAGGCTCAGGCTGAGGCTGCTGTCAACGCTTTCCAGGATGTGTTCGTCGAGGCCATGGAGTCCGGCGAGGGCCTGAAGCTCACCGGTCTGTTCTCCGCCGAGCGCGTCAAGCGCGCCGAGCGCACCGGCCGCAACCCGCGCACCGGCGAAACCATCAAGATCCCCGCCTCCTACGGCGTCCGCATCTCCGCCGGCTCGCTGCTGAAGAAGGCCGTCACCAAGTAAGTTTGCCCTTTCAGGACACTGGTGCCGTGTGGGCCCCGACCATTGTTGGTCGGGGCCCACACGTGTATGGGGCCTCCGTGCGGCGCGTCACAGCGCCGCCAGCAATGATCGGAAATCCTCGGTGACCGTGTCGTCGAACGGATCGAGCAGCACGAGTTCGCGCCGCACCGGCGCATGCACCGTCAACCGCGTCCAATCACAGGAATACTGGGCGCCCGAGGTCTTCGCCTCCCGGACGAACCGTCCGCGCAGCAAGGCTCTGGTGCCATGCGGGGGCTCATGGACCGCCGTTCGGACCCGCGCGGCATCCACCGGCATCGACATCGCGCCGCGTGCGGTCAACGCCTCATAGGTCCTGCCATTGGCGACGTCATGGTAGTCCAGGTCGATCTGCGCCAATCGGGCCGGGTCGATATCGGGGTGACGCGCCGTCATCGCCTCCAGCAGGCGGCGTTTGGCCATCCAATCCACACGGTCCGCCATGGCATCGAAACGGCCTCCCGCGATGGCGTCCAGGACGCCACGCCACTGCTCCACCACGGTACGGGCGTGGGTGCCGTTCAGGGATTGGTCCACCGCATCGCCGTACCGTTCGAGGAAACGTTCCACCACCGCGCAGTACCGATACTGCATGGCCAGCGCCGTGACGCCGAAGTCCTCGCCCCCCGCGGCACGTACGGCGTCCCGCCGGAATCCGGGCTCGTCGACCACGTCAAGCCGCGCATCACGGCAGCCCAGGTCGCGGTTCACCGCACGGTTGGCGGCGTTCGGATCGGCCAGGGCACAGGTCTCGAACCCGGTCGGGCAGCCATGCCGCACCGCCGATTCCATCACGCACAGCACCAGATGCGTGGTGGCCATTTTCATCCACGTGGCGAACTGGGAACGGTTGGAATCCCCGATGATCACGTGCAGACGCCGGTACGAGTCGGGGTCGGCGTGCGGTTCGTCACGGGTGTTGACCATCGGGCGGGCCCGCGTGGTGGCCGAGGACACCGCCTCGTCCAGGAAATCGGCACGCTGCGTGATCTGGAATCCGCCGGACGTCACCCGCCCCGCGCCGGTGAAGATCTGCCGGGTGATCAGGAACGGCAGCAGCTGCCGCTCGATCATCGTCAACGGCACATACCGGAGCACCAGATAGTTCTCGTGGCATCCGAAGGAATGGCCCGCCGAATCGGCGTTGTTCTTGTACACATGAACGGTCAGGCCGTCGCCGTGCGAGCTCCGCAGCCGCTCCTGGGCCTCGAGGGCCAGCCGGCGCATCACGGCCTCCCCGGCCAGGTCCTGCGCCAACGCGTCCATCGGGTCGCGGGCCTCCGCCGTGGCGTATTCGGGATGTGAGCCGACATCCAGATACAGTCTGGAGCCGTTCTCCAGATACGTATTGGTGGATCGCGTGTTCGCCACCACCGGCCGGAACATCTCCATCGCCACCGCTCCGGCGTCGCAGGCGGCGTCAGCCCCGGTCACGCTGACGCCGTACTCGGTTTCGATGCCGAAGATCCGGTCGAACCGGTCCGCGCCACCCGGCACGGACGCCGGTTGCTCATCGGAACGCCGCGAGGCATCCGACACCGGATGGTTGCCGCTGTCACGCAGCTGGGGCATCACTCGCCGCCTTTTTGCACGAAACTGTTCACGTACTCCTGCGCGTTGGTCTCCAGCACGCTCTCGATATCATCCAGCACCGCGTCCAACGCGTCCACGGACCCGTTCATCCGGGACTCGCCCATGACCGTCGGCTGTTCCTGCGGCTGCTGCGATTCCTGATTCCGCGCTTGTGCGAACTCCTGCGGCATGCTATGCTCCCCTTTCCGTCATCCCGTCCATACCGGACGTGCCGGCATCCGTCAGCTCTCGATCAGATACGGACGCAATTCGTTGATGATGATGCCGTTCGAGGCGACCACATCATTGTTGCTGCGCCAATGGATGTCGTTGCCGTTCCACTGCCGCAGCTTGCCCTGGGATTCCCACAGCACCACGGCGCCCGCGGACACGGCGGGCACGTCCCAGGTGTGCAGGTGAGGCTCGAAATAGGCGTCATACGTGCCGTCCGCCACCTTGCACAGGTCCAGGGACACCGGCCCCACACGCTTGATGTCGGTCGGGCGGCCGGCGATCGAGGAGACCACCTTCAGTGCGCGCTTCGATTCCTCCTGCACGTACGACATGCCAAAGCTGACCACCGAACCGTCCAGCGAGGACGTGGTGGAGGGGATGATCTTCTCCCGCTTGTCGCCGATCGGCGTCTTGCGCACCCGAATCGCCCCCTGCCCGCGCGCGGCCATATACGTCATGTCCAGCGCCGGGGCGTGGACCACGCCGAGGATCGGCTGGGCGGAACCATACTCGTTGACCTCGAACAGCGAGATGGTGATCGACCATTCCGGCATGTTGCGGATGAAGTTCACCGCGCCGTCGATATTGCCGGGGCACCAGTAGCGCTCGCCTGGGCGGCACTCCTCCGGACGGTCGTTCCACAGGCCGTTGAACGGTTCGAGCTGCATCAGCCGCTGGCCGAGGAAATCCATCAGCTTGTAGTTGATATCTAGGTCGAACTGGGTGGATTCCTTCGGCACCTTCAACCGGTTCAGCTTCCGGGGCGTGGTCTGTTCGCTCAGCACGTGCTTGCCCGCGTCCACCGCGATGCGGGCCACGGCCAACGTCATTTCCTGCAGTTCCATCGTCATCTCATTTCATCCTGCGCCGTTTCCTGATTCCGGCGATTCCTCATTCGTTACTTCCAGTGGGGCGATTCTACCGGGTATTCCCGGCATCCGCACACAACGCGCCGAACAGTCCGGCCGCATCACACGATTCCTCCACGGCCTGTTCGCATCGATCTCGGTTATACGCCAACGGGTCCGTGCAATCCAGTGTACGCAATCCCGAGGGCAGGCTCGCATCACGGACCGTCAGCTGGGACCACGATGCGGCCACCGTCTGTTCGGGGTAGCGCCGCACCAGCATGGCGCGCAGCCATGCGCGGGTGTCGGAGGGCGGTTCGGTCGCCGCCTGTTCCACCCGCTCCCGTCCGTCCAGATGCGTGATGGACGCCGACAGTCGCTCTGTCAGCGATGTGCCGGGATCCAGCACCGCCCAAGCCAGGTCCAGCGCCGCCAGCCGCGGATCATCCCACCCGGCGGCCACCCCGGCCATGCCGGAACGTGCGTCCGCCGCCCCCGCGGAGCTTCCGCCCGCATGCCGCTTACGGCGGTAGCGTTCCATCAGCTGCCATTTGAGCAGCCATTCGATCCGTGATGCCTCGTCGCGCATCGTCAGACGGGCATCGTCACCGGCGTGGCGCATGGCGGCCACATCAGCCAGTGCCTGGCCCCACATCGCCATGACCCTCGCCGTCGATTTGTCCGGCCACAACGGCTCCCCGCGGTTGTCGGTACCGTATACCGCGGCGGCGAGCCGGTAGACGGCGCCGCGCAGACGCACCTGCATGTTCCACGCGTCGGTGCACCTTCCCGATTCCAGGGCCAGCGGGGCGGACAGCGTCAGGTCGCGGGAGACCGTGTGCAGCGCTTCGACCGGATCGGCCAGCATCAGCCCGTCCATCAGCGAGTCGAAATCGGTGCCGGATTCGTCCAGATGTTCCAGCAGCCACAGGATCATCGATGTAGTGCCGAGTTTGAGCAGCTGCGGCACGTCCATGCGGTTCGCGTCGCCGACGATGACGTGCAGGCGGCGATGGTCCGCCGTGCTGTGCGATTCGTCGCGGGTGTTGATGATCGGCCGGTCGAACGTGGTCTGCAATCCCACGCGCATGTGGATGTAGTCGGCGCGCTGGCTCAGCTGGAACCCGGCCTGTTCGCCGCGTTCGCCCAGGCCCACGCGGCCCGATCCGGCATAGATCTGCCGGCTGACCAGGTGGGCCGTCATCAGCGCCGTGACACGCTCGAACGGCACGGCGCGGTCCATCATGTAGTTCTCGTGTGTCCCCCAGCTGGCCCCTTTGCCGTCCACGTTGTTGCGGTGCAGTTCGATGACGGCGTCGGCGGTGGATGCGCGGCGGGCGGCTTCGGCCATGATCAGGTCTCCGGCATGGTCGTAGCGCACCGCGTCGAACGGATCGGTGGTCTCCGGCGACGAGTATTCGGGATGGGCATGGTCGACGTAGACGCGGCCGCCGTTGGGGGCGATGACGTTGACGATCTGCAGCTGCGGCTCGTCGGTCAGCATGTCCGGGCGCGCGGCGGCACGGGGCAGGCGATGCCCGCGCGCGTCGTTGACCGGATCCTCCCCCCGGTAGTCCCACCGGATATGCGAGGTGGCGGGGTCGGCGGCGGCCGCCACCACATCGAAGGACAGGCGCACCGGGTTGTACCGGTCCGCACCACGCCGGGAGACGGCGTATTCGGTTTCCGTGCCCATGACACGACGTACGCTCATGTCTCCGCCCCTCCTATGCCGTCGGTCCGTCGGAGGCCGGGCGGATGCGGGTCACGCCCCCGGATTCCAGTCCGGTGATCCGAGACCATTGCGTCGGATCCGCGTCCAGGATGGAATCCGTGGTTTCCTGGAACTCCTCCTGCGCGGCCTTGCCCAGCATGTCGACGTTCAACGCCACGGCGGCCCCGGTTTCGATCGAGGCCTTGACCGCGCGTGTCTTGGCGCGGTCCACGATGTTCCTGAGCATGGCGCCGGAGACCACGTCGGCCAGATGGACGGCATGCCATTGGCCGTGCTCGTCACAGACGTCGCACACATGCCGGTGTTCGTCGCGCGCGTAGATGTCGCCGACCAGCACACGGGCCAGGGCGTCCGCGTCCACGCCGTGTTCCAGCGGCAGGTCGTCGGTCAGGTAATGGCGGATGATGTCGGACGCCTGCTGCGGGCCCGGACGGTCCACGCGGATCTTCACGTCCAGACGGCCGGGGCGCAGCACGGCCGGGTCGATCATGTCCACCCGGTTCGAGGCGCCGATGACCATCACGTTGTCCAGTTGCTCCACGCCGTCCAGTTCGGCCAGGAACTGCGGCACGATGGTGGTCTCCACGTCGCTGGAGACGCCCGAGCCGCGGGTGCGCAGCAGCGAGTCCATCTCGTCGATGAACACGATGACGGGCCGTCCGGTGGCGGCGCGTTCACGGGCGCGGGCGAAGATCATGCGGATGAGCCGTTCCGATTCGCCGACGAACTTGTTGAGCAGTTCGGGGCCCTTGACCGACAGGAACACACCGCCGGCCTGCGTTCCCTCGGCGAGCATGTGCGCCACGGCCTTGGCGATCAGCGTCTTGCCGTTGCCCGGAGGGCCGTACAGCAGCACGCCCTTGGGCGGTTTCAGATTGTAGCGTTCGAACAGTTCGCGATGCAGGAACGGCAGCTGCACGGCGTCGCGGATGCGCCCGATCTGCTCGTCGAGGCCGCCGATGTCCGCAAAGGTCACGTCCGGGGTCTCCTCCAGCACCAGATCGGCGTCATCCTCGCCGGGCAGCAGTTCCAGCGCCAGCCGGCAGGAAGGATCCACCGTCACGCGGTCCGCGGGGTTGATGCTCATGCCGGCGAGCGCGGTCGAGCGACGGACCAGGACGGGGTTGCCCGCGTTGTCCGTCACGATCAGGCGGCCGTCGTCAAGCGTCTGCGCCACGCGGCGCACGGGGCCGACGCCGTCCATGTCGCGCTGGTCGACCAGCACCATGTTCTCGTTGAGCAGTACGGTGCGTCCCGGTTCGAGTCCGGCCGGGTTCAGCGATGCGGCTATGGGCACGATCATGCGCCGGGTGCCGGCGATGACCTCGGCGCTGGCGTGGCGGACGCCGTCCTCGTCGATATGGCTGCCGTCCACGCGCACCATGGTGGCGAAGCTCAACGGGGGCCGGGTGATCTGGCTGATCTGGGATTTGGCTTTCGCCAGTTCCTTGCCGGCACGGGTCAGTGCTTCGGCCAGCGCATGGTTGCGTGCCATGAGCCGGTCGTTCAACGCCGCCAGATCCTGCGGCGGCTGCGCATCCTGCGTCATTCGCTCCGTTCGCCTCCGTTTCGTCGGTTCCTCATCAGATTACGCGCCCAACGGGCGACGAACGCCACGATGACCACGATGAAGACGACGATGACGATGTCCTCGAAGATGTTGAGCGCCCCCAGGATGGAACACCACTGGTCGCCCAGCAGGTATCCGGCCGTCACGAGAATCGTGTTCCAGACCGCCGATCCGAGCAGCGTCCAGCCGGTGAAGGTCAGGAAGTTCATCCGGTTGAATCCGGCCGGGATCGAGATCAGCGAACGGACCACGGGGATGACTCGGCCGATCAGCACCGACCAGTGACCGTACTTGGTGAACCAGCGGTCGGCCTTGTCCACGTCGCCGCGGTCCACGCCGGGGATCTTATCCACGGCGCGGTGGATGCGGTGCAGGCCCACCCAGCGGGAGATGCCGTACAGCGCCCAGGCGCCGAGCACCGATCCCACGGTGGCCCAGACGATCGCCTCGACCAGGTTGAAGCTGCCGCGCGCGGCGGTGAAACCGGCCAACGGCAGGATGACCTCGCTGGGAATCGGGGGGAAGATCGATTCCAAGGCGATGGCGAACGCCACACCGATGCCCCCGACCGTATCCATGACCGAGACCAGCCAATCCGTGATCGCGCCGATGATGCCGCCCTCGTTGGTCTCACATAACGGGGCCGCGGCGGCAAGAACAGAAAAATCCATACCGGCCATTGTCCCAACGATTGCAGAAAATCGACAGTATGCCCGAAGAAACTTTGCAACCCCTTGACGAGCCGACGCTAACCCAGCCCGGGCTGCTGGTCATGGATGTGGATTCCACGCTGATCGACGAGGAGGTCATCGACCTGCTGGGCGACGCCGCCGGAGTGGGCGATCGCGTGGCGCGGATCACGGCCCGCGCCATGGCCGGGGAATTGGATTTCGCTCAGGCGCTGCGCGCCCGTGTGGCGCTGTTGCAGGGTTTGCCGGCATCGGTGTTCGATGAGGTCCGTGCCGGCGTCCATTTCACCAACGGCGCGCTGGCGTTGATCGGCACGCTGCACGGGCACGGGTGGACGGTCGGCGTGGTGTCCGGCGGATTCCACGAGGTGGTGGATGATCTGGTCGCCGACGCCGGCATCGACCACGCGTTGGCGAACCGCCTGGAAGTGGTGGACGGCGTGCTGACCGGGCGCGTGGTGGGCCCGATTGTGACCCGTGATCTCAAGCGACGGTCGCTGGTCTCATGGGCACAGTCCGACGGCGTGCCGATGCGCCAGACCGTTGCCCTGGGCGACGGTGCGAACGACATCCCGATGATCCTTGAGGCCGGGCTCGGCGTGGCGTTCTGCGCCAAACCGGCGGTGCGCGCCGCGGCGCCCCATGCCATCGACGAGCGTGACCTGACGCGCGTGCTGGATCTGCTGCGCTGATACGGCGTCCGTCACGGGCGGAATGCCGATGACGGGCGCCCGGGACTCGTCATCAGGCGCAGTATGCGGCCTCGCCCAGCCGGGCGCCGCGCGCCCAGTCGGCGGCGCGCATCGCCTTCTTGCCCTGCGCCTTGACCTCGGTCAGTTCCAGCGGATCGCTGGCAGTGCCGACCCAGACGTTCTTCTTGCCGACGCGCAGCATGCCCGGCTTGAGATCCGTCGGCACGGCGGGATGCGTCATATCGGCCGGACGTGCGGCGAGCACATGCAGGACGACCGGCTCGGCATCGCCCTGCGCATGCAGCTCGCACCAGGCGCCGGGGTTGGGCGTGCAGGCGCGGATCTGCCGGTCCACGGCGAACACCGGCACGTCGAAACGGATGCGGGCGTCCTCCACGGTGATCTTCTCGGCCTTCTCATAGGCCCCCTGCAGTTGTTCGACCGGCACGATCCGGCCTTCCGCCATGCCCAGCAGCGCGGAGGCCAGCAGATGCGAGCCGTCCTCGGCCAGACGGGCCAGCAGTTCGCCCGAGGTCTCATGGGCGCCGATCGAAACCGTGGATTGGGCCAGAATCGGGCCGGCGTCCATGCCGCGGGTGATGCGGAACACCGTGGCGCCGGTCACGTCGTCACCCGCCCAAATGGCGCGCTGCACCGGTGCGGCGCCACGCCACTGCGGCAGCAATGAGAAATGCAGGTTGTACCAGCCCATCGGCAAGGCGTCGAGCACATCCTGCTTGAGCAGCCTGCCGTAGGCCACCACGGCGGCGGCCTCGGCGCCGGTGGCGGTCAGCTCGGTGAGGAACGTCTCCTCCCCCGGGTCGGATTCGATGACCGGCAGTCCCAGTTCCAAGGCCGCCTGCTTGACCGGACTGGGCATCAGCCTGCGGCCGCGCCCGGTCGGCGCATCCGGCCGGGTCAGCACGGCCACCACTTCGAAATGCTCGGCATCACCGGCCAGCGCCCGCAACGAGGGCACCGCCACCTCGGGAGTGCCTGCGAACAGCACCTTCACCATCATCGACTCCTTACGTTCATGACTCCGCCACCATTCCACGTCTCAAGGACGTGCCGCGTAGGTCTCAGACCACAGCCGGGATGTCCACGCCCGCTTCGATCAGCACGTCACGCAGCCGGCGTGGGTCGCTGAACCGGATGCCGCGGATGCCCGCGGCGTTCGCCCCGACGATGTTCATGGCCTTGTCGTCGATGAACACGGCGGTCGACGGTTCGATGCCGAACTCATGCAGCGCATACTCGTAGATGTCACGATGCGGCTTGCGCAGCCTCACATATCCGGAGACCACCTTGCCGTCCAACCGCTGCAGGATCGGGCAGCATTCCTCGGCGATCGGGTAGAGCTCCTTCTCCCAGTTCGACAGCCCCCACACGCCGATGCCCGCGGCCTTCAGATCGTCGACGAGCACGCGTGCGCCGGGCACGACGCCGGTCAGCGAGTCGCGGAAGTTCGCCACATAGTATTCCAGGATGTCGGCCCATTCGTCCCCATGCGTGCGGCGCATCCACGCGATGGCCTCCTCATGCGGCGCGCCGCCGTCCATCATGTCGTTGGCGTCGTAGAACCCCGAGACGTCGTTGTCGAGGAAGCGTTCCACGGTCCGCTCGCTGTACCGGGGCACCAACACGGCCGCCGGATCCCAGTAGATCAGCACGTTGCCGAAATCGAAGATCACGTTCTCGATCGGCTTGCCCGCGGCCTCGGACGCCGCATCGTCGGCGACCATCACGTCGTAGTCCATCTCCGGTTCGCCCGGCCATCCCTTCACGGCATCCTCCTTGCCATCGGTCTGCGTCGCCGTCCGGTTACGCCCGCACGGCGGTGTCCATCCCAGTCTAGCCGAGCCGGCTCCCGTCAGGTCAGGTCCTTCGGATCCAACTGGAAGCGCAGCTCCCCCGGCTCGCGCGCGGCCACATGCCTGGCGATTTCAACGCGCAGCCGTCTCGCCAGTTCGGCGCGTTGGGACAACGGCACCCTGACCACCGCCTTGACCCGGTCCTGCGTGGCCTCCAGCTCACGCGCGTCGATCGTGCGCGGTTGCGCGATCGGCACCGGACCCCACACCGACGGCATCTCACCCTGCGTGGTATCGACGACGGCAAGGTCGCCGCGGAACGCGCCGATATGCTCCAACGCCGTGCGTACCGCGTCCCGTCGTCCCCATACGCAGGCCGCGGCGGCCACGGGAGGCAGTCCGGTCTCGGCGCGTTCCGCCAGCTCCCGTTCGGCCAGCACCGTACCGTCCCACAACGCCAGCGACCTGGCCAGCACCGGATCCGTCTCACCCAATATCAGCGCCTGCCCGCCGCGGGAACGCGGCGCGCACATCGCCACGGCGCGCATCCACGCCGTCAGCGTGTCCACGCGCGCGTCCACGCCCGTCTCGTACAGACTGGTCCAGGCGTCGAGAATCGCCACGGCACGGTATTCCGAGCGGCCCGGCGTATCGCCGCGCACCCTCGGTTCCGCACCCGGCGTGGCGATGACGATCATCGGGGTGCAGGCGATGTCCTCCACAATCCCCCGCGGCTGGTTCGGGCTCGAGGTGACGATCGGCACGTAACGGAACAGTCCGCGCAGCTCCTGCGCCGTTCCCGCCGCACCGACGCGCACCACACGCATCCGCTCGCCGCCGCATCCGGGGCAATGCCAGCCGACCGCGGCGGCCCCGCACCACAGGCACCGGGCCACACCCTGCTGCGGCCGCGCCAACGGCCCCGTGCACCGCGGGCACCGCGCCCTGCGATGGCAGGCGGCGCAGCTCAACGCCTCGTTCACCCCGTCCCGGGGAATCGACAGCAGCACCGGGCCGTTTTCCAACGCCTTGGAAAGAATCGTGACCGCCGTATGCGGCACGCGGGCGCCGACCGTCGTATCCCCCAGTCGTCCCAACTCCTCACGGTTCAGCCAACGCACCCAGGGCATGCGGTCCTTGACCACGGACTGCAGCGGTCTGATCGACGTGCTGAACCCGCTGACCGGGGTCTGCGCCACATGATTCGCGCCGCATTCCCACTGGCTGATCGGGCTGCGCGCGTTCGCCATGGCGACGAACACGCCATCATGGCTGCGGGCCCGCAGACGCAGGACGCCGCGGGCATGGGCGTACGGCATCATGCCGTCGGCGTTCTGATAGTCGATGTCCTCATAGATCAGGAACAGCGCCGGCCCCTCGACCGGCGCGTACATCGCCGCCCGTGTGCCGATGACGCACCGCACCCTGCCCGTGGCCACGGCCAGATACGCGCGATACCGTTCCGCGGGCGGCAATGCGGCGTTCAGCACGGCCACGTCGCCGTCAAACCCGCCATGCGACGCGCCGGTCCGTTCGAACATCCGCAGGCCCAACGCCGTCAGTTCGCGCGATAGGTCGTCCACCTCGCGCATGGTGGGCAGCACGATCACCACGGCCTTGCCGGCTGCGAGCGCGGTCGAGGCCATCCATCCGGCCAGCCGGCACCATTGCCCGGCACCCGGCAGCGGATCGAGGGCGAAGGCGCGGAACCGGCCGCCGTGCAACGCCTCATCCAATCCCTGCAGGCCGTCGTAGAGGGGGGTCAGCGTCCGGCGCAGTTCATCCGCCGCGCCGCGTCGGGCCTCGTCGTCGGCGCGCCCGTGCGCAGGGGAGGCGACCATGCGCTGCTCCTGCTCCACGCGGGCGACGCGCGGGGGCACCGCCAGCCGCAGGATGTTGGCGCGCGTGCCTCCGTAGGCGTCCGCGATCAGCGTGATGTCCTCGCGCATCGATGCCGGCACCAGCACGTCGGGGCCGAACACGCGTTCCAGATAGCGCAGCGACGAGGCCGGCGTATCGCTGCGGTCGGCCCGTTCCCACACCACGCCGTTGACGCGGCGCCCCCCGAACCGCACGCGGACCAGCACGCCCGGGCGCACATCATCGGACTGCCGCTCGTCGATCAGGTAGTCGAAGGTCTGGCCCAGATGGGTGGCCTGCACATCAAGCACGACGCGGGCGATCGGCCGCTCGGGGGCGGGAACGCGCTCCGCGGGCGCGCGTTTGCGGCGCTTGCGCGGTGCCAGACCGTCAAGCGCCAGCTGTTCGGCGTCCGCTGTGCTCATGCAGTCCAGATTAGTGCAGCGGTTGCGCGCACGCGACCCGACGCCTACCGGATGGCGACCTTGAGCGCCTCGACCTTATCGGTGCGCTCCCAGGTGAAGTCGGCGTCCTCACGGCCGAAATGGCCGTAGGCGGCGGTTTTCGCGTAGATCGGACGCTTGAGGTCCAACTCGTCGATGATGGCGGCCGGCCGCAGGTCGAACACCTCACGCACCGCGTGCTGGATCTGTTCGCGGCTCACGCCTTGCTCGGTGCCGTACGTGTCCACGTTGATGCTCACCGGGTCGGCCACGCCGATCGCGTAGGCCACCTGCACCTCCACCTTGCGGGCCATGCCGGCGGCCACGATGTTCTTGGCCACCCAACGCGCCGCGTAGGCGGCGGACCGGTCCACCTTGCTCGGGTCCTTGCCGGAGAACGCGCCGCCGCCATGATGAGCGGCACCGCCGTACGTGTCGACGATGATCTTGCGTCCGGTCAGCCCCGAGTCGGCCGCCGGGCCGCCCAGCACGAACGAACCGGTGGGATTGACCAGCAGACGGTAGCCGTCGTGCGCCACGCGATCGCCGCACACCTCATCCAGGACCGGTTCGATGACGTGCCGGGCCAACTGGTCGGACAGCCATTCGCGAGTGGGTTCGGGATCGTGCTGCGTGGAGACCAGCACGGTATCGATGCGCACCGGACGATCCCGGTCGTCGTATGCCACGGTCACCTGCGTCTTGCCGTCCGGACGCAGATACGGCACGATGCCCTGCTTGCGCACCTGGGCCAGCCGGTACGCCAGCCGGTGTGCCAGATGAATCGGCATCGGCATCAGCACGTCGGTCTCGTCGCAGGCGTAGCCGAACATCACGCCCTGGTCGCCCGCGCCCTGCGCCTGATACCGTTCCTCACGGCTGGCCTTCGACTCCTGTTCGCGGTTCAGCCGCTCCACCCCCTGGTTGATCTCGGCGCTCTGCTCGGTCAACGACACCAGCACGCCGCAGGAGTCGGCATCGAGGCCCACGCGCGAGCTCGTGTATCCGATCCCGCGCACGGTGGAGCGCACGATGTTCTGGATGTCGCTGTACCCCTCGCTGGTCACCTCGCCGAAGACGAAGAACTGTCCGGTGGTGGCGCAGGTCTCCACCGCCACATGCGAATGCGGATCCTGGCGCAGCATGTCGTCCAGAATCGCATCCGAGATCTGGTCGCAGATCTTGTCAGGATGGCCTTCGGTCACCGACTCCGCGGTAATCAATCTTGCTTCCCTCATCATTGCGCTCCTTCTCGTAGTCGTCGGGGCACCCGCTCGGCACCACCGCGAGGGGGCATACGTCATCGGCACGGCCCGATACGCGACGTCCCGGCCGGTTCCCATGCCGCTGGCACGGTTCCCGGTCGGGACGTACTGGTGTTGGAGGCCGGCTGCGGCGATCGGGCCGCGCATCTCGCCCGCCGGCGCCTCACGAAGATCAGTTGCCCTCGCTCAGATCGTCCTCGCCAAGGGTCTCCTCGAGCAGACCGCTGTTGATCTCACGGAACGCAATCGACAACGGCTTCTCCTGGTTCTGATATTCGACCAGCGGACCCACGTTCTGCAGCAGGCCCTCGTTGAGCTGGGTGAAATAGGAGTTGATCTGACGGGCGCGCTTGGCCGCGAAGATGGCGAGCGCGTACTTGGAGTCAGCATGCTCCATCAGATCGTCGACGGGCGGATCCGCCAGACCCTGCGGGGTGGGATCGGTACCGAAAGCCATATGATGTTCTCCCATGCTTGAGAATACGTATTCCAACCGTGTAAGTATACCCCACCGCCCCGATATAGCGGCCCGTTCCACGATGTGACCAGCGACGGGCGGCTGTCCCCTCGCCTCACTTGAATGGTGAGCATGGAAATGCGTTCTGAAAAACTGATGAAGGACCGCACCTTCGCGGGTGCGCGCGCCCTGTACCGTGCCGCTGGCGTCGACGCCAAGGATTTCGGCAAGCCGATCGTGGCCATCGCCAACTCGTTCTCCGAATTCGTGCCCGGCCACGTGCACCTGCAGCAGGTGGGCCGCATCGTCTCCGAGGCCGTCAAGGCGGCCGGCGGCATCCCGCGCGAGTTCAACACCATCGCCGTGGACGACGGCATCGCGATGGGCCACACCGGCATGCTGTACTCGCTGCCGAGCCGCGACATCATCGCCGACGCGGTGGAGTATTCGGTCAACGCGCACTGCGCGGACGCGCTGGTGTGCATCTCGAACTGCGACAAGATCACCCCGGGCATGCTGATGGCCGCCCTGCGTCTGAACATCCCGACGATCTTCGTCTCCGGCGGCCCGATGGAGGCCGGCACCACCGTGCTGCCCGATGGCACCGTCAAGCAGAACACCGACCTGATCGACGTCATGTACGCCACCGCGGACGACGGCGTCTCCGAGGAGGATCTGCTGGCCTATGAGAAGACCGTGTGCCCGACCTGCGGCTCCTGCGCCGGCATGTTCACCGCGAATTCGATGAACTGCCTGACCGAGGCGATGGGCCTGGCCCTGCCCGGCAACGGCACCACGCTCGCCTCGCACGCCTACCGCAGACAGCTGTTCGAGAAGGCCGGCCGCGTGATCGTGGACCTGGCGAACCGCTACTACCATGAGGACGACGCCTCGGTGCTGCCGCGTTCGATCGCCACCAAGCACGCGTTCGAGAACGCGATGACGATGGATGTGGCGATGGGAGGCTCCACCAACACCGTGCTGCACATCCTGGCGGCGGCCCAGTCCGCCGACGTGGACTTCACGCTGGACGATATCGAGCGCATCAGCCACACCGTGCCGTGCATCTGCAAGGCAAGCCCGTCCGGCGAATGGGAGATCTCCGACGTGCACCGCGCCGGCGGCATCACCGGCATCTTGGGCGAGCTCGACCGCGCCGGCAAGCTGCACCGCGACGTGCATTCGGTGGACTATCCCTCGCTCGAAGCCAAGCTGGACGCCTGGGACATCATGCGTCCCACCTGCACCGAGGAGGCCAAGCAGCTGTTCCACGCCGCCCCGGGCCATATCGTCTCCCCCGAGCCGTTCACCCATGAGACGCTGTTCGATACGCTGGACACCGACCGTGTCAACGGCGCGATTCACGACATCGACCATCCGGCCGTGACCGAGGGCGGCCTGGCAGTGCTGCGCGGCAACCTGGCCCCCGACGGCTGCGTGGTCAAGACCGCCGGCGTGCCCAAGGAGATCTGGAAGTTCCACGGACCGGCGCTGGTCGTCGAATCCCAGGAGCAGGCCATCGAGGTCATCCTCAACGACACGCTGAAGCCCGGGCAGGCGCTCGTGATCCGCTACGAGGGTCCGAAGGGCGGCCCGGGCATGCAGGAGATGCTGTACCCGACCTCGTTCGTCAAGGGCAAGGGCATCGGCAAGGAAGTGGCGCTGATCACCGACGGCCGGTACTCCGGCGGCTCCTCCGGCCTGTCCATCGGCCATGTGGCACCCGAGGCGGCGAACAAGGGACCGATCGCGCTGATTAAAAACGGCGACATGATCGACATCGACATCCCCGCACGCACGATCAACGTGGAGCTGACCGACGAGCAGCTGGCCGAGCGCCGCGCCGAACTCGAGGCCGGCGACGGCTATGTGGCGCACCGCGACCGCAAGGTCAGCCAGGCGCTGAAGGCCTATGCGGCCTTCGCCCGTTCGGCGGACAAGGGCGCGACCCGCGACCCCGAACTGATCGACAGGCTCAGCGGCCTGGCCTGATGACGGGACCTGCGGATTCCGTCGCAGCGCGACCGTTTCCCATCAGTTGCCGGCGATTCATCCGAATCGCCGGCAACTGCGTTGTGACGAAATCTCGTCTTGGTTGCCCCTCAGGGGCAACCAAGACACCGTCCCTCCCCCTCAAGCGAAAAAACCTGTACGATGAAAGATTGGTGTGCCTACCGCGGCATACCTTTTACCGAGAGAACATCCTGAAGGGATTATTCATGACTTCTTCCAACCAGTCCGTTTCCGCCGAGCGCGGCGCGCTGAAGATCTTCGGCGTCCTGTTCATCATCCTGGGCATCGTCTATCTGATCGGCGGCGGCGTGATGATCGCCGGCGCTCGTTTCGTCGACCCGAACCTGACCGTGAACGTGGCCGAAGGTCTGGACCTCAATGTGATGGTCTGGGGTCTCGCCTTGGCCATCTGGTGGCTGATCAGCGGCCTGTTCTACGTCATCTTCGGTGTGCTGGGCATCCATGGCGCCAAGAACCCCGCCAAGATCGGCGTGTTCATGGTGCTCGCCTGGATCGTGGTCGTCTTTGGCCTAATCGGCGTGATCCTGTCGCAGCTGCTCAACGGCATGACCTCCGTGAGCTGGTTCGCCTGGCTCGTGTTCGCGGTCACCATCGCCAGCGCCGTCTACGCCACCAACATCCACAAGAGCGTCAAGAACAGCTGACCTCAACCGTCCCCTTGCTGAAGGGCATGAAAAAAGCCTCGCGATGCGAGGCTTTTTTCATGCCCGAACACAAAAGTGTTCACAGTCCGTATTCTTTGGCGATGACGGACCAGAGTTCGTTGGCGGCCTGATCGACGTCGGCGTTGACGATGACGACGTCGAATTCCGATTCGGCGGCCAGCTCCACGCGCGCGGTCTCCAGACGCCGATTGCGCTGTTCCTCGGTCTCGGTGCCGCGGCCGGTCAGACGGCGCACCAGCTCGTCGAAACTCGGCGGCGCGAGGAACACCGACACGACCTCCATACCGAGTTCGGCGGCGCGCTCCTTGACGCGGCGCGCACCCTGCAGATCAATCTCCAGGATGGTCGGCACGTTGGCGGCCAGATGATCCAATACCGGCTTGAGCGGCGTGCCGTAATGCGCCATGCCGTGCACCACGGCGGTCTCCAGGAATTTGCCGGCGCGTTCGTCGGCCAGGAACTGCTCCTCGGTCATGAAGTGGTAGTTCACACCGTCCACTTCGCCCGGTCGCGGGTCACGCGTGGTGGCGGACACCGACAGCCAGATCTGCGGATGATCGGCGCGCAGCTTGGCCTCGACAGTGCCTTTGCCCACGCCGGCGGGCCCGGTGAGCACGATAAGACGCCCGCCAGGCGTCCCGGAAGCGGTTGCGGCGGTCATGTTGTCATGTGCGGGATTCACTTGGCTTCCACCTCCGGCTCCTCGGCGCCCTCCTGCGTGGCCTCCATCAGCGCCTGACGCACGTCGAGCGCGATGGCCTCGGTGGCCTGCGACAGCGAGGCGATGTCCGGCCCGTGGGCGGCGATGAACCGTGACACGGTCACCAGCACGTTGCCCTTGGTGCCTTTGAACACCGTGCGCAGGTCCTTGGCCTCGGCACCCTGCCAACCGTATCCGGGAGACAGGATGGGACCGGTGAACTTCGCCGGGTCCACGCCGCTGTCATTGATCCACTGGCCGATGGTGGCGCCGATGATCAGACCGACCGATCCCATGCCGTCGATGCCGGTGTTGAACTTCTGCGCCGTGCTCGCGATGCCGTAGGCCACGGTCTTGCCCTTGTACTCGCCGCTCTGGCGGATGGCGGTCTGCATGCTCGCGCCCTCCGGGTTGGAGGTCAGCGAGGCGATGAACACGCCGCGGCTGTTGTTCAGCGCGTCGTTGATCACGCCCTGCAGCGAGCGTGCGCCGTAATACGGCAGCAGGGTGATCGCGTCGGCGAGCAGCGGGGCGCCCGGTTTGAAATAGGCATCGGCGATGGCCGAGATCGTGGTGTTCAGACCGCCGTGCAGGCAGTCGACGATGGTGATGATCTCCATCTGCCGGGCCGCGTACAGCACGCGTTCCAGGGCGGCGAAGCCCTTGGACCCGTACCGTTCGAACATCGGCACCTGGAATTTGACCGCCGCGGCGCGGCCGTTCGCGGCTTGCAGCATGCGCATCGCGAACAGCTCGGCGCCGTCGGCGTCGACGTTGTACCCCCAGTCGGTGAGGAGCTTGCGATGCGGGTCGATGCCCACGCACAATGGACCGTATTTGTCCATCGAATTCTTCAGACGCAGACCGAAATCGGACCTGCGCATCTGCATCTCTTCACTGCTGACGGTATCCGGCATCGTCAATCACGACCTTTCCAAGTCGAACAACTGCTGGGCATGCTCCTGGATGCTCATGACCTGGTAGTCGTTGCGCTTCACCGCCTCGATGGCCATCAGCACGGCCGAGAACTCGGTCATGGTGGTGAACTGCGGCAGGTCGGCGGCGATGGCCGCGGCGCGGATCGAATAGCCGTCCGAACGCGAGCCGCGGGAGTTCGGCGTGTTGAGCACCATGTCGATCTTGCCCTCTTCGATGAGCTCGACGACGTTCTTGCCCACACTGCCTTCGGCGTGCTTGACTTCCACCTGGGTGTCGGCGGAGGTGTCCACGCGGGCGGTGATCTTGTCGACGATCTTCGACTCGATGCCGTAGCGGCGCAGCACGGAGGCGGTGCCCTCGGTGGCCCACAGCGTGAAGCCGAGCTCCACCAGGCGCACGGCCATCAGCGGCAGCGAACGCTTGTCGGAATCGTTCACCGAGATGAACACGTTACCGCTGGTCGGCAGGCCGCCGTCGTAGGCGGCCAGCTGGCTCTTGGCGAACGCGTGCGGGAAGTCGCGGTCGAAGCCCATGACCTCGCCGGTCGAACGCATCTCGGGGCCGAGCAGGATGTCCACGGTCTTGCCGACGGGCGTGCGGAAGCGCTTGAACGGCAGCACCGACTCCTTGACCGCCACCTGCTGGCCGACGTGCATGACGCCGCCGTCGCCCTCGGGCAGCAGCAGCCCGTTGGCGCGCTGCTGGGCGATGGTCTCCCCCGCCATGATGCGCGCCGCGGCCTTGGCCAGGGCCACGCCGGTGGCCTTGGACGCGAACGGCACGGTGCGCGAGGCGCGCGGGTTGGCCTCGATAACGTACAACGTATTGGCCATGAACGCGTACTGCACGTTGATCAGGCCCTGGACGCCGCAGCCCTTGGCGATGGCGTAGGTGCCCTCGCGCAGGCGGCGGATCTGGTCGTCCGACAGCGTGGATGGGGGCAGCGTGCAGGCCGCGTCGCCGGAGTGGACGCCGGCCTCCTCCACGTGCTCCATGATGCCGCCGATATACAGCTCCTCGCCGTCGAACAGCGCGTCGACGTCCACCTCGATGGCGTCCTGGAGGAACTTGTCGATCAGCAGCGGCGACGGCAGTCGGCCGGAGACCACGGTATCGGCCTGGGCCTCGGCCAGCGCGCGGTTCACGTACTTCTCCAGCTGGGCGTCGTCGTAGACGATCTCCATACCGCGGCCGCCGAGCACGTAGCTCGGACGCACCAGCACCGGGTAGCCGATCGAACGGGCGGCGTCCTGCGCCTCCTCGAGGCTCAGCGCGGTGCCGTAGCGCGGCGCGTTCATGCGGGCCTTCTTGAGCACCTCGCCGAACAGCTCGCGGTTCTCGGCCAGATCGATCGATTCGGGCGTGGTGCCGAGGATCGGCACGCCGGCGGCCTTCAGACGGGCGGCCAACGACAGCGGGGTCTGACCGCCGAGCTGGACGATGACGCCCTTGACGGGGCCCATCTTCTTCTCGGCCTCGTAGATCTCGAGCACGTCCTCGAAGGTGAGCGGCTCGAAATACAGACGGTCGGACATGTCGTAGTCGGTGGAGACGGTCTCGGGGTTGCAGTTGACCATGATCGTGTCATAGTCCTTGCCGAGCTCCTGGACCGCGTGCACGCAGGTGTAGTCGAACTCGATGCCCTGGCCGATGCGGTTCGGGCCGGAGCCGAGGATGATCACCGCCTCGCGGTCGCGCTGGCGCAGCTCGCTCTCATCGGCGTAGCACGAGTAGTAGTACGGCGTGACCGCGTCGAACTCGGCGGCGCAGGTGTCCACGGTCTTGTAGACCGGGCGCAGCCCGAACGCCCAGCGCAGCTCGCGCACGGTGTTCTCGCCCTCGTCGCCCAGGCCCCGCAGGTGGGCGATCTGCAGATCGGACAGACCGGCCTGCTTAGCCTTCTTGAGCAGACGGAAGTTCAGCGTCTCCGAATCACGCACCTCAAGGGCGGTCTCGTTGATGAGCATGAACTGCTTGAGGAACCACGGGTCGATCTTGGTGGCCTCGAACAGCTGCTCGATGGTGGCGCCGCCCCAGATGGCGCGCTGCAGCTGCAGGTAGCGGTCCTCGGTGGGGGTCTTCATCGCCTTGAGCAGCTCGGCGACCTCGGTCTCGTCGGGGCGTTCGCCATCCCAGCTGAAGCCCATGTGACGCTTGTCGATCGAACGCATCGCCTTGCCGAGCGACTCCT
Organism: Bifidobacterium pullorum DSM 20433; assembly: GCF_000771405.1. Classification (GTDB taxonomy): domain Bacteria; phylum Actinomycetota; class Actinomycetes; order Actinomycetales; family Bifidobacteriaceae; genus Bifidobacterium; species Bifidobacterium pullorum. The sequence continues at coordinate 218,786 of NZ_JDUI01000001.1, forward strand.
GGAAGTTGCCGCCGAGGGCCATCGCCTCGCCGACCGACTTCATCGACGTGGTCAGGCTCGGGTCGGCGCCCGGGAACTTCTCGAACGCGAAGCGCGGCACCTTGGTGACCACGTAGTCGATGGTCGGCTCGAAGCTGGCCGGCGTCGACTGGGTGATGTCATTGCGGATCTCGTCAAGCGTGTAGCCGAGGGCGAGCTTGGTGGCGATCTTGGCGATCGGGAAGCCCGTGGCCTTCGAGGCCAGCGCCGAGGAGCGGCTGACGCGCGGGTTCATCTCGATGACGATGATGCGGCCGGTGTCCGGATGCACGGCGAACTGGATGTTGCAGCCGCCCGTATCCACGCCCACGCCGCGGATGATGGCGGTGCCGATGTCGCGCAGCTTCTGGTATTCGCGGTCGGTCAGTGTGAACACCGGGGCCACGGTGATCGAATCGCCGGTGTGCACGCCCACGGGGTCCACGTTCTCGATCGGGCAGACGACCACCACGTTGTCGTTCTTGTCGCGCATCAGCTCGAGCTCGAATTCCTTCCAGCCCTCGATGCCCTCCTCGAGCAGCACCTCGTCGGTCGGCGAGTAGTGCAGGCCGGCTCCGGCGATGCGGTGCAGCTCCTCCTCGTCGTGCGCGATGCCGGAACCCAGGCCGCCCATCGTGAAGCTCGGACGCACCACGATCGGGAAGCCCATCTCGGCGGCGATTGCGTCGACCTCCTCCATCGAATGCGCAATCTCGGAACGGGCCGACTCCGCGCCGGCATCCTCGACGACCTTCTTGAACAGCTCGCGGTCCTCGCCACGGTCGATGGCCTCCAGCGAGGCGCCGATCAGCTCGACGTTGTACTTCTTGAGCACACCGGCCTCGCCCAGCGCCATCGCGGCGTTCAGCGCGGTCTGGCCGCCCAGCGTCGGCAGCAGCGCGTCGGGGCGTTCCTTGGCGATGATCTGTTCGAGGATCGGGGTGGCGATCGGCTCGATATAGGTGGCGTCCGCCATCTCCGGATCGGTCATGATGGTGGCCGGGTTGGAGTTGACCAGGATGACGCGGATGCCTTCCTCGCGCAGCACGCGGCATGCCTGGGTGCCCGAGTAGTCGAACTCGGCGGCCTGGCCGATCACGATCGGGCCGGAGCCGATGACCATGACGGACTTGATGTCGGTGCGCTTAGGCATTGCGGGTTTCCTCCTTGGACGAACGCATGAGATCGACGAAACGGTCGAACAGGTACGAGGCGTCGTGCGGACCGGCCGCGGCCTCGGGATGGTATTGCACGGAGAATGCGGGGATGTCGACGCACTGCAGGCCTTCGACCACATCATCGTTCAGATCGATGTGGGAGACGAACACCTTGCCGTAATGGCCGTCACCGTACGGGGAGGGCACCGGGTCGCCGATCGGGGCGTCGACGGCGAAGCCGTGGTTGTGCGCGGTGACCTCGATCTTGCCGGTGGTCATGTCCTTGACCGGCTGGTTGATGCCGCGGTGGCCGAACTTGAGCTTGTAGGTGCCGAAGCCGAGGGCACGGCCCAGCAGCTGGTTGCCGAAGCAGATGCCGAAGAACGGGTAGCCGGCGTCCAGCACCTGGCGCAGCAGCGCCACCTCCGGCTCGGCCTGCTCCGGGTCTCCCGGGCCGTTCGAGAAGAACACGCCATCCGGATTCAGCGCCTGCAGCTGTTCGAAGGTGATCGTGGACGGCACCACATGCACGCGGCAGCCACGCTCGGCCATGCGATGCGGGGTCATCGCCTTGATGCCCAGATCGACCGCGGCCACGGTGAACAGCGGCTCCTTGCCTTCGAACTCGCCGCACGGTTCGATGGTGTAGGTCTGCTTGGTGCTGACCTCGTCATACAGGCTCAGCCCCTTCATCTGCGGGGTGGCCTTGACCTCGTCGAGCAGGTCGTCGATGGCGCGCAGGCGGCCGTTGGCATCCAGCAGGGCCTCACCTGAAAAAACACCCGCACGCATCACGCCTGCGGAACGCAAATGGCGGACGAGCTTGCGGGTGTCGATACGGCAGATGCCGACGATGCCATTGGCGACCAGATCGTCATCAAGGCTGCCTGTGGCACGCCAATTGCTGACGTTCGGGCTGGGGTCGCGCACCACATACCCGGCGACCCAGATCCTCGAGGATTCCGGATCCTCGCCGTTGATGCCCGTATCGCCGATGTGCGGGAACGTCTGGACCACGATCTGGCGGTCATAACTCGGATCGGTCAGCGTCTCCTGATATCCGGTCATGCCGGTGGCGAAGACGATCTCGCCGCTGGTCGAGCCACGCGCACCGTAAGGCTCCCCCACATACACCTGTCCGTCCTCGAGCACGAGAACGGCGTCGTCGGTGGAGAACATCACGGTTCCGGAATCGGTCTGGTTCACCAAAACCCCCTTTATCCTTGGGTTGAATCTACCCCTCAGGATACCGGCCGGCTGGGACTCACAACCGGCCGGAATCCTTGAAAATTCAGTCGTTTTCTACGGACTCGCCGGACTGTTCGGCGGCGTCGGCATCGGTTGCGCCGGATTCGGATGCCCCGTCCTGCACGGGGATGACCGCGTCGGCCCCGTCGGACGCCGCGGCGTCCCCATCGGCCTGTTCGGATCCGTCCTGCGGCGCATCCTGCGGCTTGTCGGCGCATACGGCGCTCAGCAGGCCATGGATGAACGACGGCGCGTCGTCGTCGCACAGCGTCTTGGCCAGCCCCAGCGCCTCGTCGATGGCGACCTTATCCGGCACCTCGTCGTTGAAGAGGATCTCCCAGGCGGCGATGCGCAGGATGTTGCGATCCACCACGCCCATGCGCTTGACCTTCCAACGGGTGGAGTGCTCGTCCAGGGTGCGGTCGATCTGGCGACGATGTTCGGCCACGCCACGCACGATCTCGATGGCGTAGTCGGGCAGCGGGGTCTGGGCGCCCGGCATCGCGATGCGCTCAGCAAGAAGGGACAGGATGTCCTGTCCCTTCTCATCCGCTTCGTACAACGTGTTCAGAGCCCTCTTGCGGGCGGTGGAACGTGCCATGAAGCTCTCGGTGTCCCTTCTTCAGGTCAGTTGTTCTCGCGACCGAGGTAGGAGCCGTCGCGGGTGTCGACCTTGACCTTCTCGCCCTCGCCGATGAACAGCGGGACCTGGATCTCGGCGCCGGTCTCCACGGTGGCGGGCTTGGTGCCGGCATTGGAGCGGTTGCCCTGCAGACCGGGCTCGGTGTGGGTGATGGTCAGCACCACGGAAGCGGGCAGTTCCACGCTCAGCGGGGTGCCGTCATGGAAGCTGACGATGCAGTCGGTGCCCTCGAGCAGGTACTTGCTCTGCTCGCCGACCAGGGTCTTCGGGATGTAGATCTGGTCGTAGGTGGTCATGTCCATGAAGACGTAGTTGTCGCCGTCCTCGTAGGAGTACTGCAGGTTGCGGTTGTCGACGGTCTCGAACTCCATCTTCATGCCCGCGTTGAAGGTCTTGTCCACGATCTTGCCGGACAGCACGTTCTTGATGGTGGTGCGCACGAAGGCCGGGCCCTTGCCGGGCTTGACGTGCTGGAACTTGATGACGGTCCACAGCTGGCCGTCCAGGTTCAGGACGGAACCGTTCTTGATGTCATTGGTAGTCTGTGCCACTGTTGTTCACCTATTCACTCGATGGTTGTTGGCGACGTTCAAAATGAGCCTTGCCTATTATGCCACCATGCCTATACAGGCGTATCACACGTCCGACAGCCGGATGGTCGGCCTGCGGATTGCGGTCACCTTCGGTCCCGGCATCCGCCGTTTCCATCCCCCGATATGCGGAATGCCCCGAAACCCAACGGTTCCGGGGCATTCCCTATGCGCTAGTTCAGGCGCACCGAATCATCGCCGATGGAAATCAGGCGAGGATCTTGGTGACACGGCCCGAGCCGACGGTGTGGCCACCCTCACGCACGGCGAAGGTCAGGCCCTCCTCCATGGCGATCGGCTGGATCAGCTCGACGGTGAAGGTCGCGTGATCGCCCGGCTGGACCATCTCGACGCCTTCCGGCAGCTCGATGACGCCGGTGACGTCGGTGGTGCGGAAGTAGAACTGCGGACGGTAGTTCGAGAAGAACGGCGAGTGACGGCCGCCCTCGTCCTTGGTCAGGACGTAGACCTCGGACTCGAACTTGGTGTGCGGGGTCACCGAACCCGGCTTGGCCACAACCTGGCCACGCTCGACGTCGGTGCGGTTGATGCCGCGGAGCAGCAGACCGGTGTTATCGCCAGCCTCGCACTCGTCCATCTGCTTGTGGAAGGTCTCGATGGAGGTGACGGTGGTGGTCTGGGTCGGGCGGATGCCGACGATCTCCACCGGGGTGTTGATCGGGAGCTTACCACGCTCGACACGGCCGGTAACCACGGTGCCACGGCCGGAGATGGTGAACACGTCCTCGATCGGCATCAGGAACGGCTTGTCCAGGTCATGAACCGGGGTCGGGATGTACTCGTCGACGGCGTTCATGAGCTCCTTGACGGCCTCAACCCACTTCTCGTGATCCGGGGCGTCGTCATGCAGGGCGCCGTAGGCGGAGAGGTGGATGACCGGGCAGTCGCGATCGAAGCCGTTCTCGTCGAGGAGGTCACGGACCTCTTCCTCAACGAGCTCGATGAGCTCCTCGTCCTCGACCATATCGCACTTGTTCAGGGCGACCAGGATCTTCGGAACGCCGACCTGACGGGCGAGCAGCACGTGCTCGCGGGTCTGGGCCATCGGGCCGTCGGTGGCGGCCACAACGAGGATAGCGCCATCCATCTGGGCAGCGCCGGTGATCATGTTCTTCACGAAGTCGGCGTGGCCCGGGCAGTCCACGTGAGCGTAGTGACGCTCAGCGGTCTGGTACTCGATGTGGGCGATGTTGATGGTGATACCACGCTGCTGCTCTTCCGGAGCGGCGTCGATCTGGTTGAAGTCGTAGGCCGGGTTGACATCCGGGTACTCTTCGTGCAGCACCTTGGAGATGGCGGCGGTCAGGGTCGTCTTGCCGTGATCGACGTGGCCGATGGTGCCGATGTTAACGTGCGGCTTAGTACGCTCGTACTTTGCTTTTGCCATTGTGTGTTGTCCTCCTGGACGTCTCGTAGTACTCCCCGGGCTTGTGGCCCGAGGCACTCGCTACATTGTACTGGGTTGCTGGGTTGTGCCACCGTGGTGCCCTGAACCCAGTCAGCGCTACAAAATATTAGCGCTGACTGGAGACAGATGCGACCATTGCGGCAGCGCGTGTCACTCGCCGCGCTGCGCCTTGATGATCTCGTCGGAGACGTTCTTCGGAACCTCAGCGTACGAGTCCATCTGCATGGTGAACATGGCGCGGCCCTGGGTCTTCGAGCGCAGGTCGCCGATGTAGCCGAACATCTCGGACAGCGGGACCTTGGCGTCGATGACCTTGACGCCGGTGGCGTCGGTCATGGACTGGATCTGGCCACGACGGGCGTTCAAATCGCCCATCACGTCGCCCATGTACTCCTCCGGGGTACGGACCTCGACGGCCATGATCGGCTCGAGGATGACCGGGTGAGCCTTCGGAGCGGCCTCCTTGAAGCACATGGAGCCCGCGATCTTGAAGGCCATTTCCGAGGAGTCGACGTCGTGGGTCTGGCCGTCGGTGACGGTCGCCTTGACGCCCACGACCGGGAAGCCGGCGAGGACGCCGGATTCCATGGCCTCCTGCACGCCAGCATCGATCGAAGGAATGAATTCCTTGGTGATGTGGCCGCCGGTGACCTCGTTGTGGAACTCGTAGGTCTCGCCGTTCTCGGTGTCGAGCGGCTCGAAGTTCATCAGGACCTTCGCGAACTGGCCGGAACCACCGGTCTGCTTCTTGTGCGTGTACTCCTGGTTCATGACGGCCTTGCGGATCGTCTCACGGTAGGCGACCTGCGGCTTGCCGACGTTGCACTCGACCTTGAACTCGCGGCGCAGACGGTCGACGATGATGTCGAGCTGGAGCTCGCCCATGCCGGAGATCAGGGTCTGGCCGGACTCCTCGTCGGTCTTGACCTGGAAGGTCGGATCCTCGTCGGACAGCTTGGCCAGGGCGATGCCCATCTTCTCCTGGTCGCCCTTGGTCTTCGGCTCCACGGCCACCTCGATGACCGGGTCCGGGAAGGTCATGGACTCCAGGGAGATCGGGGCCTTCTCGTCGCACAGGGTGTCGCCGGTGGAGACGTTCTTCAGGCCCACGAAGGTGTAGATGTTGCCGGCGGAGGCGCCGTCGACCGGGTTCTCCTTGTCGGCGTGCATCTGGAAGATCTTGCCGACGCGCTCCTTCTTGCCCTTGGTGGAGTCGAGCACGTTGTCGCCGGGCTTGACGGCGCCGGAGTACACGCGCACGAACACGAGCTTGCCGTAGAACGGGTGGGTCGAGATCTTGAACACCAGAGCCGAGAACGGATCGGAGATGACCGGCTTGCGGTCGATCTCGATGGACTCGTCCTTCGGGTCGAAGCCGACGATGGACGGCACGTCCTCCGGGCTCGGCAGGAAGTCGACCACGGCGTCCAGCATCGGCTGCACGCCCTTGTCCTTGAACGCGGAGCCGCACAGCACCGGGTAGGCTTCACGGGCCACGGTGAGCTTGCGGATGCCGGCGCGGATCTCGTCCTCGCTCAGCTCGCCGGACTCGAGGTACTTCTCGAGCAGCTCCTCGTCGGACTCGGCGACCATGTCCAGCAGCTCGGCGCGGTACTGCTCGGCTTTGTCCTGCAGGTCGGCCGGGATGTCCACGGTGTCGTAGTGGGCGCCCATGTCGCCCTTCACGTCGTTCCAGACGTAGGCCTTCATGCGGATCAGGTCCACGACGCCGACGAAGTCGTTCTCGGCGCCGATCGGCAGCTCGACGACCAGCGGGGTCGCGCCCAGCTTGTCCTTGATGGTCTGGACGGAGTAGTAGAAGTCGGCGCCCAGCTTGTCCATCTTGTTGATGAAGCAGATGCGCGGGACACCGTACTTGTCGGCCTGACGCCACACGGTCTCGGACTGCGGCTCCACGCCCTCCTTGCCGTCGAACACGGCGACGGCGCCGTCGAGGACGCGCAGCGAACGCTCGACCTCGGCGGTGAAGTCCACGTGGCCCGGGGTATCGATGATGTTGATCTGATACTTGTCCTCGGTGTCGTGGGTCTGGCGGTTCCAGAAGCAGGTGGTGGCGGCGGACTGGATGGTGATGCCGCGCTCCTGCTCCTGGGCCATGAAGTCCATCGTCGAGGCGCCGTCGTGGGTCTCGCCGATCTTGTAGTTCTTGCCGGTGTAGTACAGGATACGCTCGGTGGTGGTGGTCTTACCGGCATCGATGTGGGCCATGATGCCGATGTTGCGGACCTTGTTCAGGTCAGTGAGCACGTCTTGTGCCATGAGTGTTTTCCTTAGCTCTCGTTCTCGAGTGATTACCAGCGGTAATGAGCGAACGCCTTGTTGGCCTCCGCCATCTTATGAGTATCCTCGCGGCGCTTGACAGAGGCGCCCAGGCCGTTGGAGGCATCCAGGATCTCGTTGGCGAGACGCTCGGCCATGGTCTTCTCGCGGCGGGCGCGCGAGAAGTCGGTCAGCCAGCGCAGCGACAGCGTGTTGGCGCGGGCCGGCTTGACCTCGACCGGCACCTGGTAGGTGGCGCCGCCGACACGGCGGGAACGCACCTCGAGGCTCGGACGGATGTTGTCCAGAGCGCGCTTGAGAACGGCGACCGGCTCCTGGTCGGTCTTCTCCTTGACCATGTCGAGCGCGGAGTAGACGATGTCCTCGGCGATCGACTTCTTACCGTCCAGGAGGATCTTGTTGATGAGCTGGGCCACGACGGTCGAGCCGTAGATCGGATCGGGCAGCAGCTGATGCTTCTTGGCAGGTCCTTTACGCGACATATCTCTTACTTCGCCTTCTTTGCTCCATACAGGGAACGACCCTGCTTACGGTCCTTGACACCCTGGGTATCCAGCGCGCCACGCACGATGTGGTAGCGCACGCCCGGCAGATCCTTCACACGGCCGCCGCGCACGAGCACGATGGAGTGCTCCTGCAGGTTGTGGCCCTCACCGGGGATGTAGGCGGTGACTTCGACGCCCGAGCTCAGACGCACACGGGCGACCTTACGCAGAGCCGAGTTCGGCTTCTTCGGGGTGGTGGTATACACACGGGTGCACACGCCGCGGCGCAGCGGGCTGCCCTTCAGGGCCAAAGTCTTCGACTTCTTCGGCTTGGCCTGACGTCCCTTGCGGACGAGCTGTTCAATCGTAGGCAACTGAATTCTCCGATTCGTTGGTTGTTCTTCATCTGTGGAGCCGCCACACTGCGCCCACACTTCCCCTGAATCGGAAAGACAGCCCAGTCCACCGGCCCGATGGCCCCTTGCCCTCCTGCCGCCGCATTACTGCGCGCATTCCCACGGACTCGGGGATGTCCCGCTACCCGCGCCTGTCACATAAGGCACGCTAGCGGCACACACAAATATTCAGCATACCAGAGCCCCGGACAACGCGTGTCGCCACAGGCCCGGACGGGCCCCGGCGACGCCCCGCCGGGCATCCGCGCGAATGCCCCTCACACACGGATGGGCCCGGTGTCGTTACCTGGCACCGGGCCCATCCGCGAAAGGAGGTGATCGTCTTCAGTTATCTTCATCCGCGCCACCTTGCGCGGAACCAACATCCTCAGTCAGCCACTATCCATCATCCATACCCTCGGCGCAGGTCTGACGGCTCCCTCGCCGTATGCCCATCTCAATCCTCGTGCAACCTGCGCAACTCTGTTACGTTATTGGAGGCGTTGCACGAATCGGAGGATTGGTGCTTCGTTACCGCCTGGCGGATTCCCACCCGACCATAACTCCGGCCTCCACTTACAGTATACCGGCGCACCCCTGAAATGTCCACCCCAAAAACGCCGAAAACCCAATGTTTCGTAGCGCTCAGCGCATACGCTTGCATCGCACGCAGACGCACACGCCATGGTAGGTTCCGTGCTGTTTGATCACGATCGAGCCGCACACCCCGCACATACGGCAGGCCCCGTGCCGCCCGCGTCGCGGTCATCGACGCACGGGGCGGCACGGGGCCCAAACGCGACGCTCCGGCCAGGCCGGACACACCGCCTTACTTGCCCAGCACCTTGTTGACCAGGTCCTCCGGCAGGCCGACCTTCTCGGCCAGCCCCTTGAGATCGATGTCGTCGACCTTGTCGCCGACCATCTCCTTGAGCTGACCGAGCTTCTCGCCCAGCTCCTGCGGGGTCAGACCGGCATTCTCGGCCATGCCCTTGATGTCCTCGCCCACGGCGGCCAGATCATCGAGGCCGAGGCCGTTGTCCAGGTTGACGCCGTGGTCCTTGGCGAAATCCTTGATGTTGTCAAGAATCGACATATATGCTCCTTGGTGATTCAGTGTTGCCCCAATACGTGGGGACGCCACCATTCAGGCTATCGGCCCACGCCCATGCCGCGGGGTTTTCGGCGCCAAAGAATGGCTTTCGGGGTATGCCGGCACGGAAATTCACCTCCGCGACGCGCCGAAGATGCATTGTCCCGAAAATCATGTATAGTATCCATCTGTTGTGCGAATCCGGGAAACCGGATGCCACACATGGTGGATATAGCTCAGTCGGTAGAGCAGCTGATTGTGGTTCAGCAGGTCGCGCGTTCGAGCCGCGTTATCCACCCCATCACCCCGCGCAAGCGGGGTTTTTCTTTTTTCACGTCCATGCGCCGACGCGTGGCCGTGCTTCCCGGATTGCCCCTTGGTGGGGATACACTGCACCTCGATTACAGAATCACCCCTCACCATGAGGAAGGAACCGACCATGCTGTCCTTTGAGAACGACTACTGCTGCGGCGCCCACCCCAGCATCCTCGAACGTCTGGAAGCCACGAACGCCACGCAGTTCCCCGGCTACGGCACCGACGCCGTCTGCGAATCCGCCAAGGCCCGCATCCGCGAGGCCTGCGGCACGCCGGATGCGGATGTGCGCTTCCTGGTCGGCGGCACCCAGACCAACCAGACCATCATCGACGCCATCACCCCCGCCTATGCAGGCGCGGTGGCCGCCGCCACCGGGCACATCAACGTGCATGAAGCAGGCGCCATCGAAGCCACCGGACACAAGGTGCTGACGCTCCCCCACCATGACGGCAAGATCGCCGCCGCCGAGCTCGACGACTACTGCGCCACGTTCTACGCGGACGGCAACTACGAGCATATGGTGTTCCCCGGCACCGTCTACATCTCCCACCCCACGGAATACGGCACGCTGTACACGCTGGACGAGCTGGAGGCCCTGCGCGGCGTCTGCGACCGCTACGGCATGAAGCTGTTCCTCGATGGTGCACGCCTGGGGTACGCCCTGACCGCCGACGGCACCGATGTCACGCTCGAGGACATCGCCCGGCTGACCGACGTGTTCTACATCGGCGGCACCAAGGTCGGCGCCCTGTTCGGCGAGGCCGTCGTGTTCCCGAAGAACGACGCGCCGAAGCACTTCCTGACCACCGTCAAACAGCACGGCGCGCTGCTGGCCAAGGGCTGGCTGCTCGGCCTGCAGTTCGACACGCTGTTCGAGGACAACCGGTACATGGACATCGCCCGGCACGCCAACGAGGCGGCCGCACGCATCCGCGCGGTGCTACGCGAACGCGGCTACACGCTGACGATGGAGACGCCCACCAACCAGATCTTCATCACGATGGACAACGACACGATCGCCCGCCTGCAGGAGCATGTCCGTCTCGGATTCATGGAGAAGGCCGACGACACGCACACGGTCATGCGCATCTGCACCGCCTGGTCGACCACCGACGAGCAGGTCGACGAACTGATCGCGGTGCTGTGACCCTCCCCCGTGTCTCAGTCACGGCACCGCCGACTCCGACACGGACGATGCTGCGCTCCGATACACGCATGGGGCCGACGATGAATCCGTCGCCGGCCCCATGCGTTCCCCGCGCCACGCGCTCCCGCTACGCGTTGTGCGACCCGGCGCGTTCGGCGATGACCTCGCGTTCCATCGCCGCGAACCGGCGCACGCTGGCCTCCACCGAATAGTGCTCCCTGGTGTGCTCGGCATACCGCGCGCCCCATGCGGACAATTCCCGCGGATGGTCGATCCACCAGTCGATGCGCCGGGCGAGCGCCGCCGCATCCCCCACCGGAAACAGCGATTCGTGCAGCAGCGCGAACTGTCCGGCGGCGCTCAGGTCGGAGGCGGCGATCACCGGCACCAGCCCGCTTGCCATGCCTTCGATGACGCTCACCGATTCCAGGTCGGCGATGGACGGATGCACGAACAGGTCACCGGAACGCAGCAGCTCCGGCATGTCGGCGTTGCGGTGGAAGCCGATCTCCACCTGCCCCGGCAGCAAACGGTCCGCCGTCCGCTGCAACCGCTGCTTCAACGGGCCAGTTCCGGCGATCGTCAACCGGATGGAGGCGGCGTGCCGGCACATCGACGCCGCACGGATCAGGGTGATCTGGTCCTTCTCATTGCTCAGACGCCCCGAGGCGACGATATGGAACGGTTGCGGCGCCGGGGCGTCGGTGGCGCGCTGGATTTTCGGTGTGAACCGCGGCTCATACCCGTTGGAGATCACGCTGATCGGCGTTGTGTAGCCGTGGGAGCGCAGCAGGCTCGCGCCGAGCTCCGTGGGCACGTGGATGCGGTCGACCTTGGAGAACAGCCACCAATCGAACAGATGGTAGATGATCGAGTCGATGCCGGGCACATGCTTCAACGGTCCGGCCGAATACGTGATGTTCTCGGGCTGCACGTGGTAGCCGGCGGTGACCGGGATCCCCATCTGCCGGGCCACGCGGCAGGCATGCTGGCAGAATCGGAACGGCGTGTACAGGTGCACCACATCCACGCCCAGGAACGCGGCCCGGAACAGGGTGTCGCTGGGCTCGGCGAACTGCATCTGCTGCTTTCCCGCCACCCAACTGACCAGGGGCACATGGTTGACCCGCGCGGGGAAGTCGGGGGCGCCGATGCCCACCAGACGCACGCGATGCCCCTGCCGCTTGAGTTCGTCCGCCCATTGCAGCGCCGAATTCGACGTGCCGTTGCCGCGGTTGCCGGAGGTGTCGACCACCATCGCGATGGTCAGCGGCCGACCTCTATCCCCATACGCGTTTTCGCTCATCCCCTCATCCTACTGCGGTTCCGCCGGCGGTTTCCCGCGGTGCCGCGACATCCGCCGAAAACCGGACAGCGCCCAGCGGTCTGTGCAACCGCGGTCACACCGCATATGCCGGCATGCGTGCCACGGACATCGCCGGACGATGGCAGAATGTGAGTATGACGCAGAACACGATCGATCAGTCCGCCAATCAGTCCACCGCCACCGTTGCCGTTCCCGACGCCGGGCATGCGACGGCCCGCCCGCTCGGCACGCCGTTGGGCAGCCGCGCCACCCGCGTGCTGTTCCTGGGCGCCGGTGAACTCGGCAAGGAGGTGGTGATCGAGCTGATGCGGCTCGGCGCGTGGGTGTGCGCCGCCGATTCGTATGCCGGCGCCCCGGCGCAGCAGGTGGCGCATGAGGCGCGCGTGCTGGATATGGCCGACGCCGCGCAGCTGCGCGCGTTGTTCGACGAGGTGCGTCCCGACATCATCGTGCCGGAGGTGGAGGCCATCGCCACCAGCGAGCTGGCGGATGCCGCGGCCGCGGGCATGCAGGTGGTGCCGAGCGCCGAAATCGCCGCGATCTGTATGGACCGCGAACGCCTGCGCGTGCTCGCCCACGAGGAATTGGGTCTGCCGACCACGCCGTACCGGTTCGCCGGCTCGTTGGAGGAGCTGCGCGACGGTGCCGGGGTTGTGGGGTATCCGTGTGTGGTCAAGCCGGTGATGAGTTCGTCCGGCCATGGCCAGTCGATCGTGCGCTCGGCCGATGGGATCGAGGCGGCGTGGATCGAGGCGCAGACCGGACGGCGTGCGGCCGGCGAGGGGGATGTGTCGCGCGTGATCGTGGAGGCGTTGGCACCGCTGGATTATGAGCTCACCGTGCTGACCGTCAGTTCGTCCGCGGGCATTGTGGCCTGCGCGCCGATCGGACAGCGTCAGGAAAGCGGCGATTACCGGGAATCCTGGCAGCCGGCGGCCACCGACGCCGCGGTGCTGGAGCAGGCGCGGCGCATCGCGCGGACCGCCGTCGAGGGACTGGTCGGCAAGGCGCGGGCGACCGGCGAGCATGGTTGGGGTGTGTTCGGCGTGGAGCTGTTCGTGCTGACCGATGGCTCGGTGCTGTTCAACGAGGTCTCCCCCCGCCCGCACGACACCGGCATGGTGACGATGGCCTCGCAGCGGCTGAGCGAGTTCGCGCTGCATGCGCGCGCGATTCTGGGCCTGCCTGTGACCGACGGCCATGTGGCGCTGTCGATTCCGCAGGGCACGGCCGCGGCCAGCCATGCGATCGTGGTCGAAGGCGACGGTCAGGCCGTGTTCTCGAATGTTCCGGCGGCACTGGCCGAACCGGATACCGATCTGCGCATCTTCGCCAAGCCCGAGGTACACGGGCACCGGCGCATGGCCGTGGCGCTGGCGATCGCGCCGACGCCCGACGAGGCGCGCGCGAAGGCCGGCCGTGTGGCCGATGCGCTCCGTATCGACGTGCGGTGAATCCCCGGGGCGGCCTTCCGGGCCGTGACGCATCCGTGACGTGGATGCCTCGCGGTCCATGGCGGGAATCCGGAATGATGGCATGACTCGGCCCGTGTCGGTTGTAGTCGGCGGTTGGTAGCCTGTACCTCGTACCATTCACCCTTGATATCCCGCGGTTTGACGCGGTTTGCGAAAGGCAGATCATGGAGAAGCTGGAGAAGCTCTACGAGGGCAAGGCCAAGAAGCTGTATGCAACGGACGACCCGGATGTGCTCTGGGTCGAGTACATGAACCAGGCCACGGCCGGCAACGGCGAGAAGAAGGCCCAGATCGAAGGCAAGGGCTCGCTGAACAACCGCATCACCTCCGTGATCTTCGACCTGCTCAAGGCCCGTGGCGTGGACAGCCATTTCGTGCGCCGCATCTCCGAGACCGAACAGCTGGTCAAGAAGATGGACATGTACCCGCTGGAGATCATCATGCGTAACACGGCCGCCGGCTCGTTCGCCAAGCGCTACGGCGTGGAGGAGGGCACCGAGCTGCGGAAGCCGATCCTGGAGTTCTGCCTGAAGTCCGATGCGCTGGGCGACCCGTTCATCAACGAGGACGGCATCGTGGCCCTCGGCCTGGCCGATGAGGATGAGATCGCCGAGATCTCCCGCCAGGCACGCGCCGTGAACGCCGCGCTGCTGGACATCTTCGCCAAGATCGACGTCAAGCTCGTCGATTTCAAGATCGAGGAGGGCAAGACCTCGGACGGCACGATCCTGCTGGCCGACGAGATCACCCCCGACACCTGCCGCCTGTGGGACCAGAAGGATCACAGCGGCAAGATCGAGCACCTGGACAAGGACCTGTTCCGCCGCGACCTGGGCAACATCATCCCCGCCTACGAGGAGATCTACGACCGACTGATGGCGCTGGCCGCCTCCGAGGGCGTCGATTCCGCCGAGTGACATCCGAGCCCGCATCCTGACAGGATGTGGGCTTATTCGACCATTGAAGGAGTTATCAATCGTGGTTTTTCGCGTATACGTGGAAAAGAAACCCGGCTTCGACGTCGAGGCGCAGCAGCTCGCCGGCGAGCTGAGGACCATCCTCGGCATCGAGGCGTTGGAGGGCGTGCGCATCGTCAACCGGTATGACGTGGAGGGCATCAGCCAGGAGCTGTTCGAGCAGGCCACTCCGACCGTGTTCAGCGAGCCGCAGGTCGATACCGTCGGTGCCGACCTGCCGGATTTCGGCGATGCGGCCGTGTTCGCCGTCGAGTACCTGCCCGGTCAGTTCGATCAGCGCGCCGATTCGGCCAGCGAATGCATCCAGCTCATCAGCCAGGGCGAACGCCCGACCGTGCGCTCCGCCAAGGTGTATGCCCTGTCCGGAGCGTTGTCCGACGCCGACATCGAGGCCGTCAAGCATTACGTCATCAACCCGGTCGAGGCCCGCGAGGCCTCGCTGGAGACCAGGACCACGCTGAAGATGGAGGTCGCCCAGCCGGGCAAGGTGGAGGTCATCGCCGGATTCAACGATCTGGATGATGCCGGTCTGCAGGCGTTCATCGACGAACGCGGCCTGGCGATGGATCTGGCGGACGCCCGGTTCTGCCAGCGGTATTTCCGCGGCGAACACCGCGATCCGACGATCACCGAGATCAAGGTCATCGACACCTACTGGTCGGATCACTGCCGTCACACGACCTTCGGCACGCAGCTGGAGCATATCGAGATCGACGACGCGACGGTCAGGGCCGCATTCGACCGGTACATGGCCATGCGCCACGAGCTGGGACGCGACGAGCGTCCGGTCACGCTGATGGACATGGGCACGATCGGCGCCAAGTGGCTCAAGACCAACGGCATCCTGAAGAATCTGGACGAATCCGATGAGATCAACGCCTGCACGGTGAAGGTCCAGGTCGATGTGGACGGTGAGATGCAGGATTGGCTGTTCCTGTTCAAGAACGAGACGCACAACCATCCCACCGAGATCGAACCGTTCGGCGGCGCGGCCACCTGCATCGGCGGCTGCATCCGCGACCCGCTGTCGGGCCGCTCCTACGTGTATCAGGCGATGCGTGTGACCGGCGCGGCCGATCCGACCGTCCCGGTCTCGCAGACGCTCGAGGGCAAGCTCCCCCAGCGCAAGCTCGTCACCACGGCCGCTGCCGGCTACTCGTCGTACGGCAACCAGATCGGTCTGGCCACCGGCCAGGTCGATGAGCTCTACCACCCCGGCTATGTGGCCAAGCGCATGGAGGTCGGCGCCGTGGTGGGCGCCACCCCGGCCGATCATGTCCGCCGCGAGGAGCCCGCCCCCGGCGACAAGATCATCCTGCTCGGCGGCCGCACCGGCCGTGACGGCATCGGCGGCGCCACCGGCGCCTCCAAGTCGCAGAATGTGGAGAGCCTGGAGGATTGCGGCGCCGAGGTGCAGAAGGGCAACGCGCCGATCGAACGCAAGCTGCAGCGCCTGTTCCGCCGCGGCGACGCCTGCCGTCTGATCAAGCGCTGCAACGACTTCGGCGCGGGCGGCGTATCCGTGGCCACCGGCGAGATCGCCGACGGCCTGGACATCGATCTGAACACCGTGCCGAAGAAGTACGAGGGCCTGGACGGCACCGAGCTGGCGATCTCCGAATCCCAGGAGCGCATGGCCGTGGCCATCGCGGCCGAGGACGTGGATGAGTTCCTGGGCTATGCGCGCGAGGAGAATCTGGAGGCCACGGTCATCGCCACCGTCACCGAGGAGAAGACCCTTAAGATGACCTGGAACGGCGACGTGATCGTCAGCCTGTCCCGCGAATTCCTCAATTCGAACGGCGCCCCCAAGCATATGGACGTGCATGTGGAGTCCGGTGCCGGCTACGCCACCCCGTGGATGTCCGGCACGCTGTCCGAACGCATGGACAAGCTCGTCACCGATATCAACGTGGCCTCGAACAAGGGCCTGTCGGAGCGATTCGATTCCACGATCGGCGCGGGCACCGTGCTCATGCCGTTCGGCGGCCGCAAACAGCTGACCCCGAACATGGCCATGGTCGCCAAGTTCCCGGTGTTCGGCGAGACCACCACCGCCTCCGCGATGGCGTGGGGCTTCAACCCGTATATCTCCGAGAAGAACCAGTTCACCGGCGCGTATCTGGCGGTCGTCGAATCGCTGTCCAAGCTGGTGGCCGCCGGTTTCGAGCATGAGAAGGCCTATCTGAGCTTCCAGGAGTATTTCGGCAAGCTCAAGGACGATCCGACCCGCTGGGGCAAGCCCGTCGCCTCGGTGCTCGGCGCGCTGATGGCGCAGGCCGATTTCGGAGTCGGCGCGATCGGCGGCAAGGATTCGATGAGCGGCAGCTTCGAGGACCTCGACGTGCCGCCGACGCTGATCTCCTTCGCCGTGGCGGTGGGCGACATGCGTCACACCACCTCCCCCGAATTCAAGAAGGCCGGTCACCGCGTGGTGCGCATCGCCCCGCGCTATCTGGCCGACGGGTTGACCCCGGACAAGGACGGTCTGCTGGCCGCAATGACGATGGTCGAATACCTCGTCGACTTCCATGACGCGGTCGCCGTCTCCACGCCGGGCTATGGCGCGACGGCCGAGGCACTGTTCAAGATGACGGTCGGCAACGGCATCGGCGTCAAGCTCGACCCGTCCATCGCCCTCGACGACCTGTTCACCCCGGCCTACGGTTCGTTCCTCGTCGAACTCGACGACTACGCCGAACTGCCCAAGGTCACGAACCTGGTGGAGGTCGGCCAGATCGGCGTGACCTGCGAGGACTACGTGTTCGAGGCCTGCGGCGAGACGCTGGATCTCAACGACCTGCAGGACAAGTGGGAGGGCGGCATCGAATCCGTGTTCCCGTACCGCAGCGAGGGCAAGGCCGCCGAGGCACCGGTCGAGACCGTGTCGTTCGAAGCACCGAAGAAGACCGTGTATACGGGCTCCGCGGTGGCCAAGCCGCATGTCATCATCCCGGTCTTCCCCGGCAACAACTGCGAGTACGATTCCGCCGCCGCGTTCGAGCGTGCGGGCGCCGACGTGACCACGCTGGTCATCAACAACCTGACCCCGTCAGCCGTCGCCGAGTCGACGCAAGCGTTGGTCGACGAGATCCGCAGGAGCCAGATCGTGATGATCCCCGGCGGATTCTCGGGCGGCGACGAGCCGGATGGCTCCGCGAAGTTCATCACCGCGTTCTTCCGCGCCCCCGCGGTCACCGACGCAGTGCGTGACCTGCTCAAGAACCGCGATGGCCTGATGCTGGGCATCTGCAATGGCTTCCAGGCGCTCATCAAGCTGGGTCTGGTGCCGTTCGGCGACATCGTGCCGATGACCGCCGAATGCCCGACGCTGACGTTCAACACGATCGGCCGCCACCAGAGCCGTCTGGTGCGCACCCGTGTGGCGTCGAACCTCTCGCCGTGGCTGTCCAAGACCTCGGTCGGCGACGTGCACACGGTGGCCATCTCCCATGGCGAGGGCCGTTTCGTGGCCTCGGACGAGGTGCTGGCGCAGCTCAAGGCCAACGGCCAGATCGCCACGCAGTACGTGGACGAGGCCGGCGTGCCGTCGATGGACCTGAGCGTGAACCCGAACGGCTCGCTGCTGGCCATCGAGGGCATCACCAGCCCGGACGGCCGCGTGTTCGGCAAGATGGGCCATTCGGAGCGTTCCGGCAACGGCCTGTACGTCAACGTGCCGGGCAACAAGTACCAGCCGATCTTCGAGGCCGGCGTCGAGTACTTCGCCGCCTGACGGCCGCATTGTCGTAACACATTCGGTAATAGCGGATGCTGATGGACTGTGTCATATTGCCGCATCACAGTCCGTCAGCGACAATCTCAGCATATGCAACCATTCGTTGTGCCCGGTTCTACGCGGTTTCCACCGCATGGAACCGGGCACAATCGTATGTTGCACACGCAAACGCCCCATATCGAACATGCCGGAATTATTCATGCATATTATGCATATGGTTATGGCAAGTCGTCATTGTTTAACGCCGTCGATGCAACGCTAGAATATAACTGCACAGCCAACGAATCGACAACAACCTACATTGCCGTTCAGTCACGCATGACTCATACCAAATGCGCATGTGGAAAGGTGAATCCATGAAAGCAGCAGTATTCGTCGAGCCGCACCGTATGGAAGTCCACGAGGTGCCGATGCCCGAAATCAGGAAACCAGGCGATGTGATCGTTCGCGTTATCAAGGCCTGCGTCTGCGGTTCCGATCTATGGTGGTTCCGCGGCATCGGTCAACGCCAGCACGGATCGCTCACCGGTCATGAAGCGCTGGGTGTTGTTGAACGAATCGGCGACGATGTACACACCCTACAAGAAGGCGATTTCGTCATCGTGCCGTTCACCCACTGCTGCGGCGAATGCGCAGCATGCAAGGCGGGGTTCGAGTCCAACTGTTTCAACGCCGAGCCGGGTGGCAATGCCGGATACCAAGCTGAATATATGCGCGTCTATTCGGCCGACACCTCACTGGTCAAGGTCCCGGCGGATCCCCATGAACTATCCGATGAGACCATTGCCTCACTGCTGACCGTCGCCGACGTGATGTGCACCGGCTATCACGCGGCAACATGTGCAAGAGTTCAGCCCGGCGGTACAGCGGTGGTATTCGGGGACGGCGGTGTGGGACTGTGCGGCGTGCTGTCCGCCAAGCTGCAAGGTGCCGAACGCATCATCGCGATGAGTCGCTATGAAGACCGTCAGCAAGTCGCCCGCGCATTCGGCGCGACCGACATTGTCCCGGAACGTGGCGACGAGGCCGTCTCCCGTGTTATGGAACTGACCGATGGCATAGGTGCCGACAGTGTACTTGAATGCGTTGGCACCGAACAATCGACCCTATCCGCGCTGGCCGTGGCCCGCCCAGGCGGGTTCATCGGCCGCGTCGGCGTGCCCCATACCACCAACATCGATGTCAACAACCTGTTCTGGCGCAACGTCACACTCAGCGGCGGGCCTGCCTCCGTTACACCGTACGCGAACGGCAAGAACGGGCTGGTGGCGAAAATCCTCAATGGCGACATCAATCCGGGCATGATCTTCACCGCCGATTTCGACCTTGATCATGTGCAGGATGCATACGAGGCCATGGACGAACGCCGTGCCATCAAGTCGATGATCTCCATCGGCGCGCTGTGAATCAATTACATCGGCACCATCAACAGCCGATGAACCATTTTCATCAGAAAAGGACTACTGCATGAGCATCAAGCTGGTTACCTATTTTTCCGCTTCCGGTACGACACGTACCGTTGCCGAACATTTGGCCAAGGCCATCAACGCCGACATCGTCGAGCTGATTCCGGCCCTGCCCTATACCGCATCCGATCTGAACTGGACCGATCATGCGAGCCGTTGCGTGCGCGAGCATGAGAATCCGTCGATCCGTCCGGAGATCGCCGACATGCCGGACATCTCCGCCTATGACACGGTGTTCGTCGGCTACCCGCTGTGGTGGGAGCAGGCGCCGAACATCATCCGCACGTTCCTCGAAGGACAGGATTTCTCCGGCAAGACCGTCGTGACGTTCGCCACGTCCTCGACGAGCACCCGTGGCGCTGACGGCGCGCATCTGCACGGATGCTGCTCGACAGAGACGAACTGGAAGACCGGCAAGCGCCTGACCACGCGCGACGGCGAGGCCGCGCTGTCCCAGTGGGTCAAGGAACTGGGCCTGTGAATCCATAACATACCCGAGATATCCGCCACGTCAATCGGTTGAGCTCCGGCATCACCCGGAGCTCAACCGTTTAACGACGATCCCCTGCCCTGACGCTCGATGCGCCGACAACCCGAAGGCGCCGATCGCCGGCGTCAGGCGGGAATCCAGCCTTCGTCCACACCGTCGACGGGCGCGTTCTCGGCCGCCACCCGCTTCTCGTTGCGGGCAGCGGTTTCGGCGATGATGGCGTCATATCCGGCCACCGCAGCGAACGGCATGAACTGGGCGGCGCGGTTATGCCGCGACATCGGCGGATGCCGCCGCGAGACGTGATGCGGCAGGTTGATGATGTCGTCATACCGGTGTGTGGTTTCAAGCGCCATGGCGTCCTCCGTTCATGCGGCGTGCCCTCCGATCTGCCGGTTGCGCTGTTGTCCGGTGGCACCGGGTTCCATGTTCATCGCCTTGATGACGGCGTTCCTGCCGAATTTGTGCTTGACATCCAGCAGCGTCTGTTGGATGTCGCGTTCACGTGACGCCGCCGATTCCCCCGCATCAACAGGCTGTTCATCGGAAGCGTCCACGCCCCGCCGTGCCCCGCCGTTCCGGCGATCGCCGGTCCGGCCCGCGTCAATGGCGTCTCGCGGTCCCCCATCCGCAGCCAGCGCGGAGAACAGGTCGGGCTGCTCGTACCCAACATCTTCCGTCTTCGATGCCTCTGCCGGATGCAGGTCGTCGGCGACCACGGTGATGCGACGCACCATCAGCGAGGGATCGACCAATCGGTTGAACAGTTCCGTCATCACCTCACGCAACCGGGTCGCCGAATCCGTCCGCTTGCCCAACGGTATGGAGCCGTTCGCGGGTTTGGGGACAGTACGTCCGTACCGGTCCTCCTTCACCGGCCCGGCGTATGCACGCGTTCCCCCGCCGTTGCCCAGCGGCGCGCATTCCAGCTTGGACGGGTCCACGTTGCCGATGTCATAGCCGACGGCCAATCCCACACGGCCAGCCAACAATCCTTGCGCGGTCAAATCCAACGCCACCGAGTCGGCCATCTCCTTGGCGATCAGCCGTGCCGTGGCGAAATCGACCGGCCCCTGCAGCACCTGGCCGGAGCTGATGCTGTGGCCTTCCGGCCGGTACGCCTTGATGTCGGCGATCGTGCACGGCTCCCACCCCCAGGCGTGGTCGATGAGCAGTTCGGCGTTGACCCCAAACATCCGATAGAGCAGGTCCTCGTTGTAATAGTCGGAGGCGGAGCCGAGCGAGCAACGGGCGATATCCCCCATGGTCAGCAGCCCCTGCGCCTCCAGCTTCCTGGCATACCCGTGTCCGATCCGCCAGAAATCGGTCAACGGGCGGTGATCCCACAACAGCCGCCGATAGGACATCTCATCCAACTCGGCCACACGCACGCCGTCGGCGTCGGCGGGGATGTGCTTGGCCACGATGTCCATGGCCACCTTGGCCAGATACAGGTTGGTGCCGATGCCGGCTGTGGCCGTGATGCCGGTGGCGGCCGCGACGTCGCGCACAATCGCGGCGGCCATCTGCCGCGGGGTCATGCCACGCGCGCGTAGATACCGCGTGGCGTCGATGAACACCTCATCGATCGAATACACATGGATGTCCTCGGCGGCCGCATACCGCAGATACACACGGTAGACATCACCGCTGCACCGCAGATAGTGCGACATACGCGGCTTGGCGATGATCAGTCCGGCTGCACGCTCCGGGTAATCGGCCAGCTCGGCCGCATCGAACGACTCCCCCGCCAGCCGCCGGCCCGGCGCCCGCAGACGACGCTCCTCATTGATCGCCCGCAGCCGTTCCCGCACCTCGAACAACCGGCACCGCCCCGGCAGCCCGTATGCCTTCAACGACGGCGAGACCGCCAGGCAGATGGTTTTGTCCGTACGGGATTCATCCGCCACCACCAGATGCGTGGACAGCGGGTCGAGTCCCCGTTCCCGGCATTCCACGGAGGCATAGAACGACTTGAGGTCGATGGCAAGATACACCCGTTCACGCATCACGCCCCCCTCCGTTGCCTGCCGTACCGAGAACAATGCCACCAGCATAGCAAATCATTCGAACATTTGTACGAACCGCGACGTGTCATACGATCCGGACCGAGCGATGTCGCGCAATCCGGACGGGATACATCACGGTCCGGTCGCGGAACACGTCCCGGAAAATACAAGACCGGACATGGGATCAGGCACAAGGCCCATCGCACAGCCCCGGATACGACAAGACCGCTGGCACTCGACCCGATTCCGGAATCGAATGCCGGCGGCCCTCGTATCAGTCCGTCGAATCACGGGCAATCGTCATCCGACGACGACCACCGTCTCAACACTGACGCTGGCGGCGCACGACGATAACCGTGGCACCGGCCGCAGCCAACACGGCGCCGACTGCGACCAGCGCCACCGCGGAACCGGTCTGCGACAGCTTGCCGGACGTCTTATCGCCAGACTGCTGGGCCCCGTCCTGCGGCTTCTTATCCGGCTGGTCGGCACCCGGCTGGCCGCCGTCACCGGTCTCGTCACCGGGCGCATCGCCGGGCACAACCTCGGAACCTTCGCCACCGGCCGGGTTACGGGAATCCTTGGCGGCCTGAATCTCAGTATCAGTGAACAGGGAGATGACCTCGGCGTTGCGCAGGTCGACCGCGCCGGTCGCAGGGTCGACCAGTTGCGCCAACTCGTCGGAGGTCAGGGTCTTGGTCACGTGCACCCAACCGGCGCCCGGACCATTGGACACATCCTGATAGTTGCCGGCATCCACGCCTTCGACCACACCGAAATCCACGCCGTTGACATGCAGGTCGATGGCCTTAGGCGCGGCCTCGCCGGCCGTGTAAGCCAGACCGGTCACATCGAAGGACAGCGTGTCACCGTCCAGCTTGATGTTCGAGAAACCGGCCGACAGGCGGGTCTTGGGCGCGACGATATTCGGGTTCGCCTTCAGATACTCGACGAAACCGTCGAGGTCCACGAACCCGGTGTCCACATAGTCGGCCCCCTCCTGGAAGACGGTGAAGTTGTCGCCGCCGGCCAGCAGGAAGGAGTTGCCGGCCACCTTGAAGGTGTCATCGTCCTTGACCTCTTTGCCGTTGACACGCAGGTCGAAGACGTGTCCGCGCGGGACGTCCACGCCGTCCACGGTTTCAGTGGCGGTCTCGTACTTGTAGGTCACGTTGCTGGACACCCCCAGCCACAGCACCGGGCGATCCTCGCCCGCCGGCTGCCACTGCTGCTCGAACATGGTCTTCAGCTGCGCGCCGGTCAGTGTCACGACCGCGTTGGTGTTGCCGAACGGCAGCACGTCGTGCGCCTCCTGATAGGTGACGATGCCGTCGCCATTCGGGTCGAGGTCGGCGCGCAGGCCGCCGGGGTTGATCACGCCGATGTCGGCGGCACCCTCCCCCATCGAATAGTTGGCGGCCCACAACGTCACGTCACCCTGCAGATGGCCGAGCGTGGATTCCACACCGCGGTTGTTGCCGTTACCGGTCACGTCGCCGGGCTTGTCGGAACCGCGGTTGAACACGGAACCTTCGGCGACGGTGCCGAGTTGCCGCTTGCCGATTTCCTGGGCCTGCGCGTTCGCGGCATCATAGATGCCCTGGGTCTCCGGCTCGGGATCATACAGCGGAGTCTCGCCGTCCTCCGCGAACACGCTGTGCACACCGAAGTCGCCCGCGGTCACCGCGTCATCGGTGCCGATGGTCAGATCCACGGTGGCGAACGCGGTGCCGTAGTTGGCGGCCTGCAGAATCGGGGCACCGGACGCGGTGCTGGCGGCCTGGTCCAGATGCGTGTGTCCGGCGAACACCGCGTCCACGTTCGCGTTCAGAGCGGTCAGCGAGTTCGCGTCG
This sequence comes from Bifidobacterium pullorum DSM 20433, assembly GCF_000771405.1. Lineage (GTDB taxonomy): Bacteria > Actinomycetota > Actinomycetes > Actinomycetales > Bifidobacteriaceae > Bifidobacterium > Bifidobacterium pullorum. Next base: position 242,946 of record NZ_JDUI01000001.1, read on the forward strand.
GTGTGGGCGAGCGCCACCACGGCATCCGCTTCGCCGTTCGACGTATCACCGTCGGAAAGCTGATCGGCGTAGCGGTTGATCGCCTCGATCGGATCGGAGACGGTCACGCCCTGCATGCCTGCGGGACTGACCGAGCCGAGCAGGTCATCGTAGACGCCTCCGATGAAGGCGACCCGCTTGCCGCCGACCTCGACGATCGCGTACGGCTGAACCGCGCCGTCCAGCGCGCCGCCCGTCACGTTGGAAACCACGTATTGCGCGGGAGAGACGCCGGGCATGATCCGGTCGACCAGGTCGGAGGCGCCCTTGTCGAACTCGTGGTTGCCCGTGGTGGAGACGGCCAGGCCCATGGCCTTAAGCTGTTCCATGGCCGGCTCATCGTTCTGCAGCGACGAGGCGTAGGCGGAGGCGCCGACCAGATCGCCCGCGCCGACGAACACGGTGTTCGGGTTCTGCTCACGGACCTCGTTCAGAGCGGTCGCCAAATACGGGCCATTTTCGATGTGTCCGTGGAAGTCGGTGATGCCGAACACGGTGACGGTGGTGTCCGAAGCCGTCACGACCTCCGGCGCGTCCGCGTCCTCCACCTTGGTTACGGTGCCGTTCCCGTCAAGCGTGACCTTGGAGCTCAGCGCACGGGCCAGATTGATGCGCTGCCAGCCTTCGGAGCTGGAGTCCAGCGGATAGCCGGAATCGATGGCGGTGGCGGCGAGCACGGCCTCGCGCTGCGCATCATTGAGATCCGGGTAGGCGTACCGCAGCAGCTCGGTGGCACCATCGGGGGCCACGAACGGCTGGCCTGCGGCGTTGACCTGTTCAAAGCCGTAGGTCATGCGGGCCGTGTAGGCGGCGATGGCGGAGGCGCGATCGGTCACCGGCTCGGTGGAAACGACATCGGTGAACGTGTTCCGGTAGCCGTTCTCGTCGTCGGCACCGGTGTTGACGATGCATTCGGCGAGCGTGTCGCCGTGTCCGTCCTGCTGGCAGCGCCGGGTCAGGTAGTCGCGCAGCTGGGTGCGGGCCGCGTCGACGGTGTCGCCGTTGGCCTCGAAGTATGCCGCGTTCGAAGCCGCGCCGCCGATGCGGCCTGCCATCACGTCCAGCGGATAGTGCACGCCGAGCGCGATGCGGTTGTTGCCCGCTTCGGAGGCGCGGGCCAGGATTTCCGGCGCAAGCTCGGGGACCATGGTGGCCAGCGTCACGGCGCGGGAATAGGCCTTGTTGGTGTGACCGGAGGGGAAGGAGCCCTCGGTGTAGTTCTTCGGGTAGTCGGCGCTGTGGGTGGCGCCGTCGTTGCCCAGCCCATCCGCGACCTTGGATATCGTCAGCACGTCGGACAGCGTGCCCATGTCGTTGGTGCCGTCCGTGCTGTAGTCGGCGTTCGGCAGCCAGGTGGTGCGTTCGGTATACGGACGCGGATACTGGTAGACCTCCTTGGCGGGATTGGCGCTCCAGCCATTGCCGTTCATCACGTTGGCCACCAGCTCGAGGCTGCCGTCGTTGTAGCCTTCCTCGAAGTACTTTCCGATGATGGGGCCAAAGCCGTCCTTGAAGGCGAAGGCGACGTTCTTGTCGGCATCGCGGTCGGCGAGCGCACGGGCGGTCTGGTCGGCATCGGCCGCGGCCTTGTTGTTGATGGCGACGATGGTCTCGTCGTTTCGCCGCAGCACGGCCTCGCCGGTCTCGGTCACGGCGCCGCCAACACCGGTACCGTCATATGGCTCGCCGGGAGCGGTCCAGTATGTGCCGTATTCGCCGAGCAGACTGGTCAGGTAGGCTTCCCCGGATTCGAAACCGGGGACGCCGGCCGCCTGCGCATCGGTGGAGGGGACGATGGCGAGCATCGTTGCCGCGGCTGCCGCCACAACGATTGGACGCCTCAGACGCATAACCAAGTGATTCATATGCTTTTACTCTTCCTGTACAGATGGTGCGGGCGGTGTGCCACACAGCCTTTCACGGTAAACACACAATTTGAACGACGCGGCAGAACAATGTGAACGCCCCCGCTCGATTCGGTGAACCGCAGTTGAATGCCGTCGGTACCGCCCGCGCGGGCAACACCCGGGATGTAGCCCTTGATTGCTATCGTTGTGCTGTAATGCTCCACGCCTTAACAAGGAGGCATCTGGCTTGTCCGCCGAACTTGAAGACATCCACGAGGAATGCGGCATCTTCGGCGTCTGGGGGCACCCGGACGCGGCCCGACTGACCTACTTCGGCCTGCACGCGCTGCAGCACCGCGGGCAGGAGGGCGCCGGCATCGTCTCGAACGACCACGGCCATCTGATCGGACACCGCGGACTGGGTCTGCTCACGCAGGTGTTCTCCGACGAACGCGAGATTCAGCGGCTCAAGGGCGACCGCGCCATCGGCCATGTGCGCTATGCGACCGCCGGCTCCGGCTCGACGGACAACATCCAGCCGTTCATCTTCCGCTTCTCCGATGGCGACATGGCGCTGGCCCACAACGGCAACCTGACCAACTGCCCCACGCTGCGACGCGAGCTCGAATCCCAGGGCGCGATCTTCCGTTCGAACTCGGATACCGAGGTGCTCATGCACCTGATCCGCCGCTCCGAGCAGCCCACCTTCATGGACAAGCTCAAGGAGGCGCTCAACACCGTCCACGGTGGGTTCGCCTACCTGCTGATGACCGAGAACGCCATGATCGGCGCGCTCGATCCGAACGGCTTCCGCCCGCTCTCCCTGGGACGCATGACCAACGGCGCCTACGTGCTCGCCTCCGAGACCTGCGCGCTGGATATCGTCGGCGCCGAGCTCGTGCGCGACATCCGCCCCGGCGAGATCGTGGTGGTCGACGATGACGGCTACCGCATCGACACCTACACCGACCGCACGCAGCTGGCGATCTGCTCGATGGAGTTCATCTACTTCGCCCGCCCCGATTCCAACATCTACGGCGTGAACGTGCATTCGGCCCGCAAGCGCATGGGCGCCCGTCTGGCGCAGGAGTCGCCGGTGGACGCCGATATGGTCATCGCCGTGCCGAACTCGTCGCTGTCCGCTGCCTCCGGCTATTCCGAACAGGCGCATCTGCCCAACGAGATGGGTCTGATCAAGAACCAGTACGTGGCCCGCACCTTCATCCAGCCGACGCAGGAGCTGCGCGAGCAGGGCGTGCGCATGAAGCTCGCCGCCGTGCGCGGCGTGGTCAGCGGCAAGCGCGTGGTCGTCGTCGACGATTCGATCGTGCGCGGCACCACCTCCAAGCGCCTGGTCCAGCTGCTGCGCGAGGCCGGCGCCTCCGAGGTGCATATGCGCATCTCCTCGCCGCCGCTGAAGTACCCCTGCTTCTACGGCATTGACATCTCCACCACCAAGGAGCTGATCGCCGCCAAGAAGTCGGTCGAGGAGATCCGCGAGTTCATCGGCGCCGACACGTTGGCCTTCCTCAGCCTCGACGGCCTGATCGAATCGATCGGCTTGAACGCCGATGCCCCGTACGGTGGCCTGTGCGTGGCGTACTTCAACGGCGACTACCCGACCGCCCTGGACGACTACGAGCAGGATTTCCTGGCCTCGCTGACCCCGGAGGACCGTGTGCGCATCCCCAAGTTCGCCTTGGACGACAGCGACTACCAGGGCAACGAGTTCTCCTGCCAGAAGGGCCTCAAGCCCGGCGAATGGCCGCCCAAGCAGTGACGGCACCCATCCTTCACCCATCAACCCAAGCAACCATCGCAGCGCCAGCTGCACCAAGAAAGGGAGATCATGCCCAAAGCGTATGAGAACGCTGGAGTCAGCGTCGAGGCCGGCTATGAGGTCGTCAAGCGCATCAAGTCCCATGTGGCCCGCACCGAACGCCCCGGCGTGGTCGGCGGCATCGGCGGGTTCGGCGGCCTGTTCGACCTCGCCTCGCTCGGATACCGTGAACCGGTGCTGATCTCCGGCACCGACGGCGTGGGCACCAAGCTCGTCGTGGCCAAGATGGCCGACAAGCACGACACCATCGGCATCGACTGCGTGGCCATGTGCGTCAACGATATCGCCGCCCAGGGCGCCGAACCGTTGTTCTTCCTGGACTACATCGCCTGCGGCAAGAACGACCCGGCCCTGCTGGAGCAGGTCGTCTCCGGCGTGGCCGACGGCTGCGTGCAGGCCGGTGCCGGCCTGATCGGCGGCGAGACCGCCGAGATGCCCGGCATGTATGCCGAGGACGAGTACGATCTGGCCGGTTTCGCGGTCGGCGTGGCCGAGCGTTCCGCCATCGTGGACGGTTCCGGCATCACCGAGGGCGACGTGCTGATTGGCCTGCCCTCCTCCGGCGTGCATTCCAACGGCTTCTCGCTGGTGCGCAAGGCCCTGTTCGAACAGGCCGGATACACCGTCGACGCCACGCTGGACGAGCTGGACGGCAAGACGCTCGGCGAGGTGCTGCTGGAGCCGACCCGCATCTATGTCAAGGCTCTGAAGCCGTTGTTCCAGGCCGGTGTGGTCAAGGGCGTGGCGCATATCACCGGAGGCGGGTTCATCGAGAACATCCCGCGCATGATTCCCGATGGCCTGGCCACCCGCATCGAGCTGGGATCGTGGCCCGTGCTGCCGATCTTCGACGTGATCGAGCATGCCGGAGCGGTGGACCACATGGAGATGTTCAACATCTTCAACATGGGCGTGGGCATGGTGCTGGCCGTGGCGGCCGACCGTGCCGACGAGGCGATGGCGCTGCTCGCCGACCACGGCGAGGCCGCCTACCGCATCGGCGCCGTGGTGCGCAAGACCGTTGACGACGTGGAATTCGCCTAAGTTTTTTGAGGAGGTAGCAAACATGAAGGTTCTGGTTATCGGTTCCGGTGCCCGCGAGCATGCCATCGCCCATGCGCTGCTGCGTGGCGGCAGCGTCGACGAGGTCACGGTGGCCCCCGGCAATCCCGGTATGGAGCTCGACGGCATCCGCACCCAACGAATCAATCCGTCGAATCATGCGGCCATGATCGATTTCGTCAAGGACAACGGTTACGACTGGGTGTTCGTCGGCCCCGAGGTGCCGCTGATCGAGGGCATCGTCGACGACTTCGAGGAGGCCGGCATCAAGGCGTTCGGCCCCAACAAGGCCGCCGCGCAGATCGAGGGGTCGAAGGATTTCGCCAAGCGTCTGATGGCCCGGCACAGCATCCCCACCGCCCAGTACCGCACCTTCGACGAGCTCGAGCCGGCCGAGGACTATGTGCGCGAACACGGTGCCCCGATCGTGATCAAGGCGGACGGCCTGGCCGCCGGCAAGGGCGTGACCGTGGCGATGGACGAGGATACCGCGCTGCACGCGCTGGAGGACATCTTCGTCGACCACCGCTTCGGTTCCGCCGGCGCCAAGGTGGTCATCGAGGACTTCCTGGAGGGTCAGGAGTTCTCACTGATGAGCTTCGTGCACGGCACCGATTTCTGGCCGATGCCGATCTCGCAGGACCACAAGCGCGCCTATGACAATGACGAGGGTCCGAACACCGGTGGCATGGGTGCCTACAGCCCTGTGCCGCAGATCGGGCAGGACGTGGTCGATGCCGCCATCGAGACGATCGTGCGCCCGACCGTGGAGGCCATGGCCGCCGAGGGCACGCCGTTCACCGGCATCCTGTACGCCGGCCTGATCGCCACCGCCGATGGCCCGAAGGTCATCGAGTTCAACGCCCGTTTCGGCGACCCGGAGACCGAGGTCGTGCTGCCGAAGCTGACCAGCGACCTGGGCGCCGGCATCGACGCGATCCTCAACGGCGGCGCTCCGGAGTTCGCCTGGGATGAGGAGCACGCCACCCTGGGCGTCGTGCTCGCCGCCGACGGCTACCCGAACAACGTGATCAAGGGTGCGGCGATCCCTGAGATCCCGGTGGACGAGTCCAGCCACGTGTACTACGCCGGCGTGGCCTCCACCGAGCATGGCGGCCTGATGGCCTCCTCCGGCCGCGTGCTGCTCGTCGAGACCACCGCCGACGACATCAAGGCCGCGCAGGACAAGGTGTATGCCATCATCGACAAGCTCGACACCTCCGGCATGTTCTACCGCCACGACATCGGTGCCAAGGCGCTGAACGCCTGAGCCGCGGTACCGTCCTAACGCCACGGACCCCTGGCGGGCATCCCGAGACCGGGTTGCCCGCCAGGGGTCCGACCGTATGGCGGCTGCCGTAGCCTCGCTACACCAGTTTGCCGATGATCGCGATCAGCTTCTGACGCAGATCGTTGAACGGCGGGTAGATGAACTGGAGTGTGTCGGGGAACAGTGGCTTGGAGATCACGGTCTTCTTGTGGCTGAAGATGCGGAAGCCCTCCTTGCCGTGGTAGGCGCCCATGCCCGATTCGCCGGTGCCGCCGAACGGCAGGCGGCTGGAGATCAGGTGTCCCAACGGCAGCGAGTAGCCGATCGCGCCGGCGTTCACGTCGCGCTCGAACACGCCACGCGTCTTCAGATTGCGCGAGAACACGTAGGCGGCCAACGGCCTGCTGCGGGCGTTGATGAACTCGATGGCCTCCCGGGCGTCCTGTACCACGATCACCGGCAGGATCGGGCCGAAGATCTCCTCGCCCATCACCGGAGCGTCCGGCGAGGTGCCGAACAGCACGGTCGGCGCGATATACCGGTCGGCGCGGTCGGTCTGGCCGCCGCAGACGATTTGTCCGGCGGGGTCATGCGCGTCGCCGCTCTGCGGCAGCAGACGCGACAGCCGGTCGAAGTGTCGCTCGTTGATGATGCGCGCGAAGCTGTGCGAGGCCTGCGGATCCTCGCCGTAGAACTCGGTGACGGCCAGTGCGATCCGCTCCGCCAGGACCTGCGCCACATCCGGTGTGGCCAGCACGTAATCCGGCGCCACGCAGGTCTGGCCCGCGTTGGTGAACTTGCCCCAGGTGATGCGCCGCGCCGCGGTGGCGAGGTTCACGGTGCCGTCCACGAAACACGGCGATTTGCCGCCCAGTTCAAGGGTGACTGGCGTAAGGTGCTCGGACGCGGCCTTCATGACGATGCGCCCGACGCGCCCGCCGCCCGTATAGAAAATATGGTCGAACGGCTCGGCCAACAGGTCGGTGGTCTCGTCCGGCCCGCCTTCGACGACGGCGATGGCACTGGTGTCCATGTACCGTTCGATCAGTTCGGCGGTCAGATGCGAGATATGGGGAGACAATTCGGACGGTTTGAGACACACCGCATTCCCCGCGGCGATGGCGTCGACCATCGGTTCGAGCGACAGCAGCACCGGGTAGTTCCATGGCGAGATGATCAGCACCACGCCCTTGGGCTCGTTGATGGTCCATCCGACCGCGGGCTGCAGCAGCCAATGCATCGGCTTGGGGTGGCGTGCCGACCACCAGCGCATCCTCCTGCGGACAAAATTCGCCTCGCTCAGCACCAGGTCGATCTCCATCAGCAGCGTCTCCGAGGCGGGCTTGCCCAGATCCGCGGCGACGGCGTCGATGATGGCCTGCTTGTTCTCCATGATCATCCGGCGCAGCGCATGCAGCTGCTCGCGCCGCCACGTCATGGGCTTGGTCATGCCGGCCGTGTAGGCGTCACGCAGCCGGTTGAAGACTTCATGGGTCATCGGTGTCGTCCTCCTTGCCGGCCCGTCACTTGCGTCCGGTGAAATGGTCCATGCCTTCGTTCAGGCCGAAGATGCCGTAGATCGGGTCGGCGATCTTCGGCGGCAGGGCGGCCACGAATCCGGCCACGGCGGCGAACGGCGGCATGATCAGGCGTTCGCGTCCCTTGGCCACGGCCTCCACGATCCTGTCGGCCACGGCCTGCTCCTTGAGGATCGGCAGCAGCAGCGGGAACTTGGTGGTCACGCCCTCGAACATGCCGGTATCGATGTAGTACGGGCAGACGGTGAGCGTGCGGATATGCGATCCGGCCTTCTTCAGCTCGCTGCGCAGCGAGTTCGTGAAGCCCACGGCCGCGAACTTGCTGGCCGCATAGTCGGTCTGCCGAGCCACGGCCACAATGCCGGCGGCGGAGGCCACGGTGACGATGGCCGCGCGCTGCTGCTTCTTCAACGCCGGCATGAACGCCTTGGTGGTCCAGAACAGGCTCAGCACGTTCACGGCGAAGGTGCGGCGGATCTGCGCTTCGGTCAGGTCCTCGAACGGCGCGCCGGAGACGACGCCCGCGTTGTTGATCAGCACGTTGACGCGGCCCAACGCCTCGATGGTTTCGGCGGCGGCCTGCTGCACGGCGGCGTTGTCGGTCACGTCCACGGTGAACGCGATGGCCTTGGGGTCGGCCGGGTCGGCGCCCACCTGGGCGTTGGCCATGTCGGCGGTGGTCTGCGCCGCCTCACCGTTGATGTCCCAGATGGCCACGCGGCCGCCCTCCTCGACGATGCGCAATGCCATCAGACGCCCGATGCCCGAGCCCGCGCCGGTGATCACCACGCACGCGCCCGCGTAATACTGGTTGGCTTTCATGACCGCTCCTCCTTTGCAACACTGCCGGAACTATGCAAGATGCCGACCGGAACAGCCGGTCGGCATCATCCTTAGTATGTATCGTAACTCGTCACGACCCGGTACAGCGCCTAACGTTCGGGCGCGTCCATGAATCCGAGGTCCTTGAGGTAGCCGTCACCGGCGGTGATGTCGTACTGGATGAGCTTGTAGTCCTCCAGCAGCTGCCGGGTTTCGGCGTCCATCTCATCCTCGACCATCGGGTTGCCGTCGGCGTCCAGATAGATCGGCTGACCTTCGGGGATGCGGTCCCATCCCTGGATGTTGTTGACCACGGGCGGTTCCATGGCGCTGACGTGTTCGTGCATCTGCGTCAGGAACGCCAGGAACGGCGAGACCTTGGCATCCATATGCTCCGCGGCCTGCGCGATGAAATAGTTCGGCGAGGTGTACTCGCTGTTCTCGTTCTTCATGCCCTGGGTGCCCGAGGCCTTGTTGGACCAGATGAAGTAGTCGGTCAAATGCAGCGCCAGCGAGTTGTTCTGGTCATCCCCCGCGGTCGAATAGATGCCGGGCAGATGGTCGCCGTAGAACACCACGGTGATCGGCTTGTCGATGGCGTCAAGCTCGTCCAGGAATTCGGCCGTGGCCTTGTCGGAGAGCGACACGCCCTTGGCGTACGTTTCGATCTCCTCGGTCTCGTCCTCGGACAGCGGTTCGGAACCCTTCGTGTTGGTGACTTCGAACTCGTTGTCGGAGTACCAGTCGTTGTACGGCATGTGGTTCTGCATCGTGACGACGGAGATGAACTGGTTCGCATCGGTCGATCCGACCTCATCCAGCACGCTCCGGTACGTCGCCTCGTCGCACACGTACGGCGACTTGTCGATCGTGTCCTGGTGGGCGATGACGTCCGGCTCCTCGAGCGTGTAGAAGTGGGAGAATCCGAACTTCTTGTAGTTGGTGGAGCGGGAGTACATCGAGGGCTCGTACGGGTGGAATCCCAGCGAGTTCTCCGCGTCGCCCCACATCTGGTTGACGCTCGGGGTCCACTGCTGGGTGGGCACCAGCTGCTGGTACGGGCTGGTCAACGACGAGTTGAAGTTGGCGATGCTCATGCCGGTCAGGCTCATATACTCCAGATTGGCGGTGCCGCCGCCGTAGCCGGAGGAGAGCATCAGGCCACCGGTCGTCTGCTTTCGAATCGCATCGACCTCGGGGATCGCCTCCTTGTTCAGCTCGATGCCCGGCACGCGGGAGGGGTCGGAGAACGATTCGTTCAGCACGAAGATCACCGTGCTCTCGTTCAGGTATTCGGCACGCTCCCCGTTGATCTCATCCGCGGCGTCGGAATACCGGGCGGCGAGCTCGCGCATCGTCTCCTCGTCGTATCCCTCCGGCCTGTCCATGACCTTCGGGTTGAGCTGGCGCACGAAGGCCACGACGGGGCCGTTGCGCTGGGCGTCATACACGGAATCCCACATCGACGGCTTGTCTCCCAGCACCGAGGAAAGCGTGTTCGCCCATGAACCGACCGTGCCCACATGCACCGCATACAGGCCGAAGAACAGCGCCGGGCACAGGACCAGCAGCAGACGCACGACCGCGTTCAGGCCCGGATTGGCGCCACGGATCATCCTGCCATGGCGGGCGTCGATATGGTTGAGCCAGACGCACAGCGCCACGAGGACGGCGAACACCGCCGCGGCCCCCAGCACCATCCACTGCCATCCGGCCGGCACGAAGCTCATGAGGTTGCCGGTGTTCGACCCGAGGAATCCCAGGTCCGACGGCAGAATCGCCTCGTAGCGGATCTGCACCTTGAAGTGTTCGATCACCGAGATGACGATCGCCACGGCCAGCAGCACCGGAGTGGCGATCCAGAACCGATTGGTGATCATGAGCAGGACCACGTAGATCATGCCGACCAGGATCATGTTGAGTATCAGCACGAAGTTGGCGCTGGTGAACATCTTCGCGATGAGATCGCCCAGTCCGACCAGCGGGCTCGACAGTTCCACACGCGTGCTGGACATCGTCACGCCCCACTGCAGGATGGCCACCGCGGCGAAGTCGAACACGAGGAACAGCACCGCGTACAGCCAATTGGGGAATGGCTTGCGCCGACGCTTGGCCTGCGGGTCGGCGCGTTTGATGTCCAGTTCTTCGATGTCGGTCATGCCCGTAGCCTCACTCATTTCCTGCACCATGGGTCCGTGTCCGCTCCTTCCTTGACGCATACAGCCACCATTGTTGGCCAAGGTATGCGTGGCTTCCAAGCGAACGGACGGTTTCTTTACGATTGTTTCCAAAGCATACGATAGTAGTCGCCACCGCGGTCATCGGCCTGGGTTCACCCTGAAGATTCCCTGATTCTTCCCCGACCGTACGGGGGGCGGCCAGCTCGTCGCGGCCGCCCGAGCCACGTCATCGCGCTCAGCCCAGCAGGTCCCGGATCTCTCCGAGCAACGTCTCCATCCATGCGATCACGTCGTCGCAGCCTTCGGGCATCTGCTCCCCCACCTGCATCACGGGCACGTTCGCGGCGTGCGCCGCATCCGTCAAGCGTCCGCCTGCGGCATCGCCATGCTGGCTGTTGGCCACGAGCAGTCGGGCCTCCCCCGCCTCCAGCAGATCGATGAACCGCCTGAGGTCGGCCGGACCGGGTTCGCCCTCATTCGATACCGCCTGCAGATATCCCTGCGGGGTGACGTCCTCCATGCCCAGATCCTCGAACAGGTAGGCGGCTACCGACTCGGTGGCCGCGTACGGCATGGATGCCGCATATTCGCGGATGTCGGCGATGCCGTCGTCCAGACGCCGTTCGCGCTCCTCCCATTGGGCGTTCAACCGCGCGTAGTCGTCCGCGTGGTCGGGGTCGGCGGCGGCGTAGGCGGCGGTGATCGCGTCGGCGACGGCCGTCCTGACCCGCGAGGAGAACCACAGGTGCGGATTGTCGCCTTCCGCGACCCCTGCCAGCGCGCCGGCGTCGACGACCTCGACGTCCGCGGTCTCGGCCGCGGTGCAGGCCCATGCGTCGTATCCCGCGCCGTTGACGACGGCGATGTCAGCCGCGGAGATGCCGGCGATGTCGGCGGTGGTCGGTTCGTAATCGTGGGGGTCGGCGGCGGCGTTGGCAATCGCCGACGTCACCGTGACATGGTCGCCGCCAAGCGCCTGGGCCATCGTGCCCCATTGGCTGATTGAAGCGACGACGTCCAGCTTCCCGTCATCGGCCGCCGGTGCGGCCGGCGTGCAGGCGGCAAGCGATGCGACGGACATCGCGGCGGTCAGTAGCACGCCCAGGTAACGTACGCGAACGCAGGGATGGGACATTGAGGTCATGATGGTTCCTTTCCGGTCTCGGTCCCCACACTCTACCATATATTGATAATCATTTTCAATAATAGTGCGCACGACGCCGCAGGAGCCGTCGCGTGATGCACGATTCCCACCTATGAACGGTGGATTCCCGACGAAACGGTCACCCCGTAGGGGATGTCACCGGCAGTCGGGGCATAGGCCGAACACCTCAAGCGTGTGCGATTCGACCGTGAACCCGTGGGCGCTGGCGATGCCGCGCAACCACGATTCGCTGGGCGGCTCGATCTCCACGGTCCTGCCGCATTTAACGCACACCAGATGATGATGGTGCCCGTCGTCCCCGCACAACCGGAACAGCTGCTGGCCGTCCAGCCTGATCGTATCGGCGAGCCCGGCGTCGGCGAGCGCGTTGAGCTGCCGGTACACCGTGGCCAGGCCGATGTGCATGCCACGCTCCTCCAGCCAGCGGTGAAGGTCCTGCGCGGAGATGAATTCATCATTCTCGCGCAGGGCCTCGCGGATGGCGTCCTTCTGCCGGGTTTGCCGCTGCGCCATGACCGTCTACCTCAGATCGTCCCAGCAGCCGGTGGATTCCAAAGCCTCCACGGTGGCCGCCGTGTCATCGGTCAGCACGGTGATGTGCCCCATCTTGCGGTCGTGCTTGACCTGCGCCTTGCCGTAGTCATGCATGTTCCACTCGGGATGCTCGCCGATCAGGGCACGGGTCGGCGCCACATGCTGCCCGAGCACGTTGACCATGACGGCGGGGCTGAGCAGCCTGGGCTGCGCCAGGGGCCATCCGGCGATACCGCGGATGTGCGCGTCGAACTGGTCGATCGAGCAGGCCTCGATGGTGTAATGGCCGGAGTTGTGCGGACGCGGCGCCAGTTCGTTGACCAGCACACGCCCATCGGCCATGACGAACAGTTCGATGGCCAGCGTGCCGGCCAGCTTGAAGCCTTCGGCGAGCGTGAGGGCCAATTCGTGCGCCCTGTCGGCGACCTCGGCGGGCACTTCAGCCGGCGCGATGGTCATATGCAGGATGTTGTTGCGGTGTACGTTGCGCACGATCGGGAAGGTGACATACCGTTCACCGTCACCGGAGACGAGGATCGAGGCCTCGAACGCGAAATCGACGAAGCCTTCGAGAATCGCCTGGGGGAAGCCGTCGTCCGGCCAGACCTTATCCAAGTCACCGTCGGAGCGCAGCACGATCTGCCCGTGGCCGTCGTAGCCGCCCTCGCAGGTCTTGAGGACCGCCGGATAGCCGAGTTCGGCGAGCGCCGCGTCCAGATCGGCACGGGAGTTCACCGCGCGCCAGGGGGCGGTCTCGATGCCGTGCCGGTTGATGAAGCTCTTCTCGGCGATGCGGTTCTGGGTCACACGCAGCAGATCGGTGCCTTGGGGTACGGCGCATTGGCCTTCGCCGCTGCCGCGCACCTCGTCGAGCGCATCGGCGTCCACGTTCTCGAATTCATAGGTGAGCACATCGCTTTTCGCGGCGAGTTCCCGGATGGCGGCCTTGTCGTCGTACGCGGCGACGATCTGGAAGTCGCCGACCTGCGCGGTCGGGCAGTCCGGGGTCGGGTCGAGCACGCCGACGCGGAAGCCCATGTATTTGGCGGACAGGGCCATCATGCGGCCGAGCTGGCCGCCGCCGACGATGCCGATCGTGGCGCCGGGCATCAGGCGCGCGACCGCGCCGCGGGTCTCATCAGACAAGCTGGGCATTGGATTCGGCCACCTTCTGCTTGAGTCCGTCACGGTATGCCTGCAGTTTGTCGGCCAAAGCCTGATCGGTGGTCGACAGGATGCTCACGGCGAGCAGGCCGGCGTTGGTGGCGCCGGACTTGCCGATGGCCGTGGTGGCCACCGGGATGCCTCCGGGCATCTGGACGATGGACAGCAGGGAGTCCCATCCGGACAGGGCGTGGGACTGGACCGGCACGCCGATGACGGGCAGCGTGGTCTGGGCGGCGACCATGCCGGGCAGGTGGGCCGCGCCGCCGGCGCCGGCGATGATGACCTTCAGACCGTTGGCACGGGCCTCGTGCGCGAACTCGCCCATGAGTTCGGGCGTACGGTGCGCGGAGATCACCTGCTTCATGTACGGCACGCCGAACTGGTCGAGCATGTCGCACGCGTGCCTCATGGTCTCCCAGTCGCTCGATGAACCCATGATGACCGCGACCTGCGGCGTCACGTCTGCCATATCAACCTCCCGAAATCAGTGGCAAAGAATACGACCCACTCTAGCGGCGGGCGGGGTCAAGTCCGTCTTCCCGACCGCCAGACCCCGACACGCCCGGCTTCCACGGACTCCGATCTATCGTGACCGTGACACAAGTTCCAAAACGGCGGAATAATGCCGTTCGGAGATTCCTCGCACGGTCACAAAGTGTCAGAGTCCGTGGAAGCCGGGTGTGTCAACCGGTCAGACATGCAACGCGAGTTTGCCGAACACGTCGCCGGCGGCCATGCGGGCGAAGGCGGCGGGCGCCTCGGCGAGCGGGTAGACGGCGTCGATCAGCGGATGCAGGTCCGCATGCTCGACGAAGCGCAGCAGACGCGCGAAGTCCTCGCGGCTGCCCATCGTATTGCCCTGCACGCGGATGTCCTGGAAGAAGACGCGGGTCAGTTCGGCACCGGGCTGGTCGCCGGTGGTGGCGCCGCAGGTCGCAATCGTGCCGCCGGGGCGCACCGATTTGACCGAATGGCTCCAGGTGGCCGCGCCCACCGATTCGATGACCGCATCGACCTTGCGCGGCAGACGCGCCCCCGGCTCGACCGCCATATCGGCGCCGAGCTCCATCGCCCGGGCGCGCTTGGCCTCGGAACGCGAGGTGACGAACACCTCCAGGCCGGCCGCATGGGCGAGCTGGATCGCCGCGGTGGACACGCCGCCGCCCGCGCCTTGGATGAGGATCGTGTCGCCGGGCTTGACGTTCGCGGCCGTGAACACCAGCGAGTAGGCGGTCAGCCAGCTCGTGCCGAGCGCGGCGGACTCCTCCATCGTCAGGTTCGCGGGCTTGGCGAACACGTTCGCGCTGGGCACCGCGGTCTTTTCGGCCATTGTGCCCGGATAGTATTCGGACAGGATCGTGCGGCGCTCCCCCGGCATGACCCCGTAGCCGTCATTGCCCACGAACGTGTACAGCACGACCTCACTGCCGGCCTTGAGCCCATGCCTGCCCGGGATGTCCTCATCGAGGACGCCGGCGGCGTCGGTGCCGAGGATCATCGGCGTCTGGGACTCCGCCAGCCCCACCCCTTGCAGACTCCACAGGTCGTGGTGGTTGACGGTCGCCGCCTTCACGGACACCGTGGACCAGTACGGGCGCGGCGCCGGCTCCGGCATGTCGCGCACCTCCAGCACGGACAACGGATTATCATGGTTGATTCCTGCGGCGATTACGGCCTTCATTGGCGCTCCTTGCGACGGCGAACGGTTCCACCTGCCATTGTGCGCGGACGACGGGACCGCCGGGCCGTGCGGGCACGGGGCACGCCCATGCGACGCGACACGCCACCTGTCTCTGATACGGAGAACTCGGGGACATTTCCGGGTGCGACACGTTTGTTCCCTCACCGTCGTCTACAATTTCGCCGGTACTCACCGGAGGAAGGAGCGCACGCATGAACGGCGAACTGTTGGGACGGATCGAATCCCCGGCCGACGTCAAGGCGTTGGATTCCGCCGAACTGCCGCAGCTGTGCGCCGACATCCGTTCCACGCTCGTCGCCTACGGCAAGGCCCATGGGGGGCATATCGGGTCCAATCTGGGGGTTGTCGAGCTCACCGTGGCGCTCCACCGCGTCTTCGACTCACCCCGCGACCGCATCGTCTTCGACGTCTCGCACCAAAGCTATGTGCACAAGATGCTCACCGGCCGCGCCCAGGCATACCTGGATCCCGCACGGTACGACGAGGTGACCGGCTTCACGAACCCCGAGGAGAGCGCGCACGACCAGTTCGTGCTCGGCCACACCGGCACCTCGATCTCGCTGGCCTGCGGCCTGGCCAAGACCCGCGATATGATGGGCGGCCTTTCCGGCGGCAGCGGCATCGGCAACGTGATCGCCGTCATCGGCGACGGCTCGCTCAGTTCGGCCATCGCGTTCGAGGGACTGAACAACGCCGCCGAACAGGGCGGCAACCTGATCGTCATCGTCAACGACAACGAGATGTCGATCGCCGAGGATTTCGGCGGCATGTACGGCCCGCTGGCCCGCCTGCGCGAATCGGACGGCACGGCGGAACCCAACATCTTCCACGCCTTCGGCCTGGACTACCGCTATGTCGGGGACGGCAACGATGTGGCCGCGCTCGTCGAGGCGTTCGAACAGGTCAGGGACATCGACCATCCGATCGTCCTGCACGTGCACACGCGCAAAGGACTGGGCCTGGACGCCGAGGACGCGGCCGCCGGGCTGACGGAAGGCCGTTGCGAGGCGAATCACTGGCAGGATCCGTTGTCCGCCGCCGGCAAACTGCCCGGGGCGCGCAAGTACTACGGAGAGATGGCGATGCAGGCGCTGGAGGCGCGCTTCGCCACGGAGCCGGGACTGGTCGTCATCTCCCCCGCCACCCCCGGGTCGAACGGCATCACCCGG
The DNA here is from genome assembly GCF_000771405.1 of Bifidobacterium pullorum DSM 20433. GTDB lineage: Bacteria > Actinomycetota > Actinomycetes > Actinomycetales > Bifidobacteriaceae > Bifidobacterium > Bifidobacterium pullorum. Next base: position 259,281 of record NZ_JDUI01000001.1, read on the forward strand.
GCGTTCCGCGAGCGCGCCGGCGCGCACTACGTGGACACCGGCATCGCGGAGGAGCACGCGGTCGCCTTCGCCTCCGGTATCGCCAAGGCCGGCGGGCGCCCGGTGCTGGCCACGTCGGCCACATTCTTCCAGCGCACCTACGACCAGCTGCAGCAGGAGCTGGCGTTGAACCGCACGCCGGCCACGCTGCTCGTGTTCGGCTCCGGCATCTCCGACGCCGACAACACGCATTCGGGCGCGTTCGACATCGCGATGATGGCCAACATCCCGAACCTGGTGTGCCTGGCACCCACCACCGGCGAGGAGTTCCTGCGGATGCTCGCCTGGTCGACCAGCGGGAAGAACCACGATCCGGTCGTCATCCGCGTGCCGGGCGACATGATCCTGGACGGGGAGCGCAAAGGCCACTATCCGGCATATACCGCCGACGAAGGCCCCGAATCGTTCAACCTCACCGGGCAACGCAGCGACCTGCCCACGCCGCCGGCGCCTGATTGCCCGTGGAACCGGTACCGGATCAGCCGTCTAGGCTCAGAGGTCGCCCTGATCGGCCTCGGCGACGCCTACCCGATCGCCGAACAGGTCGCCGTCGAGCTGACCCGGGACCCGGAGGATCCGATCGACGCCACGGTCATCGACCCGCGACGGTACGACGCGCTGGACTACCGGACGTTGGACGCGATCGCCGCCGGACACCGCATCGTCGCCACCATCGAGGACGGCCAGCTGGACGGCGGCTGGGGTGAGAAGATCACCGCGTACTACGCCTCGCTGCCGTCGCTGCCCCGGGACCGGCAGACCCGCTACCGCGCGACCGTCGCGCCGCAGCATGTGCTCAACTTCGGCGCGGACAAGGAGTTCACCGACCGGGTCCCCGTGCTGCAGCTGCGCGGTCGGTACGATCTGAGCCCCTGGCGCATCGTGGAGCGCATCCGCACCGCCATGTCGTCGCGCTGAACGTCCCTGCGCCCGTCCCTGCCCGCAGAACAGCACAGACAAACCGCAGTGCTGTCGCGACTATACGACGAGACAGTTTCACGGGTATATCAAGGCGCGGTCGCGACGTGGTATAGTTGGTGGTTGTTTTGGCCCCGTAGCTCAGTTGGATAGAGCATGTGACTTCTAATCTCAAGGTCGGGAGTTCGAGCCTCCCCGGGGTCACGTGGATGATAGCCGTTCCTCAGGCGCGCCCGAGGCGTGCGCCGAATCTGCTGCGTCAGCTTGAGCATAAGGGACTGATCGAGCGGCGCCGCGAGGATTTCCCGAAGCGTCGCGCCGAACGATAACCCGCGCATAATCGACCGGCCACATCGGCGGTCGCCTTCCGGATTCGTGCAAACACGTGGAAACGACGAAAGGTCCGCCCCCATTGCACCGTTTCCCGTTCCTCGGACACGAGAAAACGGGAAACGGTGCAATCGTGGATGGCGGACCTTTCGACCGTTGCCGCCCCTTTACGCCATGTCCCTCACCATGGCGATCACATCATGATTCACGCTGTTCATCCGGCTGTCCGACAGCATGTCTCCGATACTCATCATGCAGCAATCCTTATCAAGGATACGGAACCGCTCCCCAGCCCACGTCTCAGGAGTCTCGTGGAGACGAAGCAGGTACAACCGGTACTCATAGTCTCGCACCTCGTTATGTTCCGTGGGACAGTTTGCTGTTCGTAGAGGTGCCCACGAGCCTAAGACCGGACGGCTTCACCGGTACCATGTACTCGCGTTTCAGGTATTCCGCCATATTTGTTGTATCGGTCTCATAATCGTCGCTGCTTCTACGGTTGGGGAAGAAGTCGCAATCCCATCCGTCGTCATGATAGAGGAGGTACTGATTCGGCCTATCCTCAGTTGTGACGGCGACTATCGAGCTTCTGACCAATGGGCGATTCAATGCTGTCACCTCCCCGTACAGCGTTTCATATACCACGATATCGCATGCATGCCGGCATGTGCGGCCACCGCTTGCGAGGCGTTGCGATGCGATGCGAGGTGTCGCATCGCAACGGTAGACTGCACGCATGGGGACAATGCAGGGATCATGGCCGCAGGGGGCCGAAAACGATGACCGGATGCCGAACAGCCGCGAATGCCACGCTCCGCTCACGTTCGACCGACGCCCCTGCAGCGAATCGAATCTGACGTTTACCGAGTGCCGTCCACTGTTCGAGGACGCCGGAATCCCGCTGAACGACGAGAACCTGTGGGACCTCGGCCTGCACACCGACGAAGGCGCGTATACGAACGCCGCCCTGCTCCTGTCCGACCAGTGCCCGTTCATCACCCGCTGCATCCGCTTCGAGGACAACACGAAGAACACGATTATCAGCAAGACCACCATCCGCGGTTCCCTGCTCCGCCAGATCCGCGAGGCCGAAACGTTCCTGACCCAGGACGGGGCGCTGACGCACGCCGTGGTCCGGGAGGCGGTGACGAACGCGCTGACCCACCGGGATTACGACCATTACGGCCCGACGATCATCAACCGGTTCGCCTCGCGCGCCGAAATCATCTCGCTCGGCGGCCTGGTCACGGGACTCGGCAACGACGATCTGCTCAACGGCGTCTGCCAGCCGCGCAACCCCGTGCTCGCCGACATCATCTCCCGACTGGGGTGGAGCGAGAACTGCGGCACCGGCATCCAGCGCATCATGGACGCCTACGCCGAGGAGCCCGTCTGCCCGCAGCTGCGCATCGGTCCAGGCTCGGTCGCCATCGTCCTGCCCGCGCCGATGGACCCGCTGCGCTCCACACTGTCCGGCGACGATGATGACGACGCATCCCAGACCACCGCCAAACGGTACACGTTCCCCGCCATACCGTTCGCGGACGGCGCGAATGCGCCCCTGGACGCGGCCGGGCCGAGCATTGTCCGACTGGGCGCCGCCATGCCGCCCCGCGCACTGCCCGCCGCCTCGATGGAGGCCATGACGCTGCAGCTGCTGGCAGCCACGGGAATGCCGTTGTCCCGCACCGAGATCGAAACCACGCTGCAACTGGACAAGAACCGCAGCACCCGCATCCTGCGCAACCTGGAACACCAGGGCAAGGTCATCCGCCAGGGGCGGTCGCGCGCCACCCGCTATCGTCTCGCCTGACGTCACCGCACGATTCCGCCGGACCACGCGCCCGACCGCGCCGATCCCGTCATCCCGGCCGCACGATCCGACCGCGGCGCACCCGCCGGAGCGGACTGCGCCTCACCCCATGGTGACCACGGTGACGCTGTACGGCTTGACGGCCAAGGCCACGTGCGCCGCCGACGACGACAACCGGTATTCGCTGGTCTCGTGACGGATACCGCCCTGCGCGGTTCCCGTATACGCCAACGACCGCTTGTCCTCCGGACGACCATGAAGCGTTTCGATGCGCATCACCGGCGGCTTGCCGTCCGCGGCGCCCAACGCCCGCAAGCCCAGCGATACGTCCAGCGCGACCTGCACCGATGACCCACCGACGTTCACCAGTTTCACATACCGCCGCGAACCCTCGTCCCCCGTGGCCGAGACGAACAGCTGCCGGGGCGCTTCCGGACTGACCGAACACTCATAGGCCATCGAACCGACGTTGGTCGCGAACAACCGCTGCACCTCATAGTTCACGGTCGGGTTGACGTGCGCCGGATTGAATTCGATGAGGTTCTGCTCCCAGCCCTTGCCGGGGATATGGGCGAGCAGCGGCGCGTACGAGGTCATACGCACCACGTCGCTGTTGCGTTCGCAACCGGTCAGGAACGCGGCTTCGGCGAGCGCGGACCGCCATCGGCAGGCCGTGTCGTAGCGTTGCGGCTGTCCGGCGAAGTAGCCGTTGGCCGAGTATTCGCCGAAGTAGACGCCCGCCCCGCAACGCGGGTAGTCGTCGAAGCGATGGGCCTGCGCGATGAACCAGTCGGGCGAATGGTAGGAGTGCTCGTCCACGATGATGGCGTCGCCGGTGGCCGACCCGACTGCCGCGACGATGGTTTCCGGCTTGTCCCCGAGTGCGCCGCCGTCCCCGTCCGCGGCGGGTGCGGCATCGCCGGCGCTCCCGCTCCGCGACCCGCCGATGGCGGAGGCGACGCGGGCCACGCTGCGGGCATGCTCCCAGGTCCGGCGCATCGGCAGCGCGAACGGGAACAGGCCCGCGCTCATCACGCACAGGATGGAGGGGTCCTTGGCGTGGACGGCGCGCGCGATCGCGTCGTATTTGGCCACGTAGTCGGCACCGTAGTTCTCATTGCCGATGCCGATCATATCCAGCCCGAACGGTTCGGGGTGCCCCATCTCGGCGCGGATCCGCGCCCATTCGTTGGTCTCGGGGTCACCGTTGGCGAAGTCGATGAGGTCGAGACAGTCCTGCACGACGACGTCCTGGAAATACGGCGAGTCGATGCCGATGTGCTTGGGGTCACGATACGGCGACTGGCAGGTGATGCCGGCGAACAGCGTCGGCAGCGGTTTGGCGTTGAGGTCCTCGCACAGGCAGAAATACTCGTAGAAGCCGATCTGGTAGCTTTGCGAATAGCTTGACCCGTCCGGCGTGCGGAACCCCCACATGCTGTACTGCTGTCGCCGCGCCGGCAGGGTGCCGATCGTGTCCTTCCACTGATATTCGTTGCCCGGCGTCACCCCTTCCACGATGCAGCCGCCCGGGAACCGGATGAAGGCGGGACGCAGCGCGGCGATCGTCTCGACCAGGTCGCGGCGCAGCTTGCCGAACCGCCATTTGGGGTCGCCTTTGCCCCAATGGTCGGCATCCATCAACGTCACACAGTCCAGATCGCACACGATGGGTCCGGCATCACGGCGAATCAGATCGATGCGCAGCTTGCCGTACTCATTGCCACGCCCCTGCAGCACCGCGGCGAGCGCAAACCAGCCGTCCGACTCCCGGCGAACCCGGCCGTCCGCCTCCCCGGGCGTCACCGCATCGTCCTCCGGCCGCGCGGCGCAACGGAACGATACGGCGTCGGTCAGCGGCAGCCCATACCGGTCCACCACCGACACCCGCATCTCGCAGGCACCCGCCACCGGCCGCAGGTATGCCGAAAACTCATACTCATGTCCGACGGCCACCGACATCGCGCAGGCATGGACGTTCGCACCGCCACCGTTGTATCCCAGGTTCTCCAGCCGCGCCGGCGCCGAATCCACGCCGTGCCCGTCATGCACCGAGAGCCGCGCATACCGGCTGTGCGGATGAACCGGAGGTTCGGGACAATCCGTGGGCGTGGGCCGGCCGTGCCCGTCGCGGCGTTCCATGCCGCAGCTCACCGCCGACAACCCCTCGAAGCTCCAGAATCGCAGCGGGTCGGACTGGGCCCGCCAACGCTGCGAGCCGCGCACGCGCAGGCCATGATGGTCCAGGTACACGCCGTCGAAGCTGTAGTTGTTCACCATGTTGGCGTTCAGCCCGCCGTCGGCTCCCAGGTTGATGTCCTCGAAGAACACCCCGTACAGCCGATCGCTTACCTGATGCGTCGGCATGCCCACCGTTACCGTCACCATGGTTTCATTATCCGCCACGCCCCTCGGGGACACCACCGAAAGGCGCGGACGGGCCGGCCGCGCCATACCCTTTCGTACAATTCATCGGCTGTTCATCTCCGCGTTATCCACGAGACCCCGACGGCTCATTCCGCAACGGTACTCTGGCCCCGTCCGCCGAACGCGACGGCTTGCATCCATAGGAGAACGACGTGCAGACTTCCACGGGAATCAGGGAACGCATCGACCATGTGTACCCCTCGTTGCGTCCGGCGGAGCGTGCCGTCGCGCAGTATGTACGCGATCATCTCGCCGAGGCGTCCGAGCTGACCGTCGGCCAGCTGGCCGAGGTCGCCCACGTCAGCGAGCCTACCGTGATCAGGTTCTCCCGCAAGCTCGGGTTCGGCGGCTACCGTGAACTCCGCTACGTGCTCCGGCATCCGCAGGCGGAGCGCCGGACCACGTTCGACCCGCTGGAGGGTTTCGACCTCAACCCGTGGGACAAGCTCGACGATGTCCCCGGCAAGGCCGTGAACGCCACCAAGAGCCTGCTGGACGACCTGCTTGCCTCGCTCGACCGCAAGGAGCTGCACAAGGCCGTTTCGCTGATCGCCAACGCGCGGCTCATCGACATCGTCGGCGTGGAGAACTCCCTGGTGCCCGCCACCGACCTGTTCACCAAACTCAGCTATCTGGGGCTCAACTGCCGGCTCAACACCGACGCCTACATGCAGCAGATCGGCGCGGGGCATCTGAGCGAGAACGACGTGGCGGTGGCCTTCTCCCATTCCGGCAGGTCCATCGACACCATCAAGGCGCTGCGTCTGGCCAAGTCCCGCGGCGTACGCACTATCGTCGTCACCGACTCCCCCGACGCACCCATCGGCAACTGGGCCGACGTCAGGCTGCTGGCCGGACGCGGCGAGCGAACGATCTACGGCAACGCCATCTTCTCCCGCACCGCGCATATCGCCATGGTCGACATCCTGTACATGAGCGTCATCCTCAGCGACTACGGACGGTTCTCCACCGAACTCGACCGCTCGGGACGCTACATCCAGGACCGTGGCGCCGCCGTCTGAACCGCGCACGCCGCCACCCCGCTTCCGAAACGCGTCCATGCACGCATCCCGATGCGCATCGCGGCCGGCCCGCACGGACAACCTCGACCTACACAACTACGTCAAACCGTTGTAGTTTTACGCGGAGTTCGCATTTCTTTCCACCACCTTTCTCCCGCCATGGCCCATACGCGCCCGCCCGGGACCGACGATGGAAATGCGGGCGAACCAGACCGCAGACATAACCGAACATCGAACCCAGCCGGCGACCGGGCCGGCACCACAGGCGGACGGCCACAACCGCTCCCCGTCCGCGAAAGGCAACAATGCACCATGCTTGAACTGAAGAACATCACCAAGTCGTTCGGCGATGCCCACGTGCTCAACGGCATCAGCCTGACCCTCGACAAGGGGCAGATCATGTCGATCCTCGGCCCCTCCGGCGGCGGCAAGACCACGCTGCTGAACATCATCCTGGGCATCACCGACGCCACCGGCGGTCAGATCCTCTTCGACGGGGAGGACCTGACCCGGGTGCCGATGGAGAAGCGCGGCTTCAACATCGTGTTCCAGGACTACGCCCTGTTCCCGAACCTCAACGCCTTCGAGAACATCACCTACGGCCTGCGCAACAACCCCGGGGTCTCCAGCGAACAGGAGATCCGGGAGATGATTTCGCTGCTCGGCCTCGAGGAACACCTGACCAAATCGATCGACGAACTGTCCGGCGGACAGAAGCAGCGCGTGGCGCTGGCCCGCACGCTGGTCATGAAGCCGAAGCTCCTGCTGCTCGACGAGCCGCTGTCCGCGCTCGACGGCGTGATCAAGGAGTCCATCAAGGCCAAGATCAAGCAGATCGTGGACCAGTACCATCTGACCACCATCATGGTCACCCACGACCCGGAGGAGGCCTGCACGATGTCCGACCGCGTGCTGATCCTCAACCAGGGCAGGATCGCGCAGTACGACACCCCGGAGAACATCATCGAGCACCCGGCCAGCGACTTCGTGCGCGATTTCATCCTGCACCAGCTGGAGGTCAAGCGCAACAACATCTATTCGCTGTTCTCCGAGGACCATGCCGCCGGCAATCGCCGCGAACCGGCGCTCGCCGGCATTGGAGAGGAGTGATCCACGATGTCCGTCGAATCCATCCAAGCGGGCAAGCAGCTGCCCAACATCGCCCCGGAGATCCTCAACCATGAGCGCCGCCCCTCCAAGCCGAAGCAGACCGAGCTGTGGGTGCTGCTGGCGGTTGTGGCGGTCGCGTTCTGCGCGTTCCTGATCGTGCCGATGGCGCTGGTCGTCATCAAATCGTTCCAGACCGGCGACGGCGCGGCCACGCTGAGCAACTACGGCGCGATCATCGCCCAGCCGGAGTTCCTGACCTCGGTGCTCAACTCGCTCAAGGTGGCGGGCGCCTCCGCGCTGGTCTCGGTGCTGCTCGCGTTCCTGCTGGCCTACACGGTCAACTGCACGAACGTCCCGGTCGGGCTCAAGAAGGCCGTCTCCCTGCTCACCCAGGTGCCGATGCTGCTGCCGACCATCACCTACGGCTTCGCGATCATCTACAGTTTCGGCAACCAGGGCCTGATCACCCGCCTGTTCGGCACCCAGCTGTTCGACATCTACGGCTTCACTGGACTGATGATCGGCTACGTGATCTACACGCTGCCCACCTGCTTCCTGCTGATCAACAACAGCTTCCAGTTCGTGGACAAGAAGTTCATCATCGTCTCCCACATCATGGGCGACAAGCCGTGGACCACATTCCTCAACACCGTGCTGCGCCCGCTGGTCGGCACGTTGGCCGTGGCGTTCATCCAGGCGTTCTTCCTGGCGTTCACCGACTACGGCATCCCGACCTCGGTCGGCGGCACCTATGACGTGCTGGCCATGACCCTGTACAACCAGATGCTCGGTTCGATCCCGAACTTCAACCGCGGTGCCGTGATCGCCGTGTTCATGCTGATCCCCTCGATCCTGTCGATCATCCTGATGACGGTTCTGGAACGCTATTCGATCCGCTACTCCAAGGTCTCGCAGGTCGAGCTGCCCAAGGGTCCGGTGCGCGACTGGCTGTGCGGCATCGGCTCGGTGTTCACGCTGGTGTGCGTGCTCTCGCTGTTCGCGGTGATCCTGGTCATCCCGTTCGTGAACGAATGGCCGTTCGACACCTCGTTCACCCTCGCGCACATCACCGCGCTGTTCACCGAATCCGAACTGAGTTCGGTGTACACGAACTCGCTGTACGTGGCCGTGATGACCGCCCTTATCGGCTGCCTGTTCGCCTACGCCGCGGGCCTGGTGACCTCGCGCTCCAAGCTGCCCAACTGGGCCAAGCGCGCGGTGGACGCGATGAGCTCGGTCATCAACACCGTGCCCGGCATGGTGCTCGGCATCGCGTTCCTGTTCGCGTTCTCCGGCAGCTCGTTGCAGAACACGTTCTGGATCCTCATCATCGCGAACATCGTGCACTACTTCGCCACGCCGTACCAGATGATCAAGGATTCGCTGTCCAAGATGAACGGCTCGTGGGAGACCACGGCCAAGCTCATGGGCGACAACTGGTTCAAGACGATCATGCGCGTGGTCACGCCGAACGCGTGGCCGACGATCCTGCAGGTGTTCGGCTACTACTTCGTCAACGCGATGGTCACGATCTCCGCGGTCGTGTTCCTGACCGGCGCCCGCACGCAGGTCATCACCACCGAAATCTCCGCACTGCAGCATCTGGCCGAGTTCGACCAGATCTTCGCGCTGTCGATCCTGATCTTGGCCACCAACCTGATCGTCAAGGGCGTGGTGGCATTGGCCACCCGCGAACGCGGCAAGGCCACGGTTCGCGAACGGGTCGTGCAGGTCGCCACCGCGGCAATGACGGTCCGCCGCGACTCCCGGCTCGTGGCCGCCGAGCAGGCCTCCCGCTCCGGATCGCCCGACTTCCCGCTGCCTACCACCGGCAACCGTCGCGGCCGCACCATCTTCACCGGCACCCTCTCCGGCATCCTGACGGTGCTGCTCGTCGCCTTCGGATTCGGCGCGTTCTCCGGAACCGCCGCGGCCGACGGCCAGGTCGTCATCTACACGAACGCCGACGACGAGGCCGTCACCGCATTCCAGAACGCGCTCAACGCCAACGGGTTCGAGAACCAGTACGTCATCCAGAGCTTCGGCACCTCCGAGCTCGGCGGCAAGCTGCTCGCCGAAGGCAAGGCGCTGGAGGCCGACCTGATCACGATGAGCTCGTACTACGTGGATTCGGCGCAGGAACGCAACCACATGTTCGCCGACCTGACCGAAGTGAAGTCCCAGCTGCTCCAGGACAGCGGCAACTCCACCGCCCCGGCGTACCGCCGGCCGACCACCGTGCAGGAGGGTGCGATCTTCTACAACACCACCGTGCTGCGCGACGAGGGGCTGCCCGTGCCGCAGTCGCTGGCCGACCTGGCCGACCCGATCTACGCGGGCCAGATCTCGGTGACCGACATGGAGGGCTCCTCCACCGGCTGGCTCATGGTCCAGGCCATCGCCGACGCCTACGGCACCGGCGAGGAAGGCCGCGAGATCCTGACCGGCATCTACCGCAACGCCGGCCCGCACCTGCAGATGTCCGGCTCCGGACCGCTCAACTCGGTGCGTTCGGGCGAGGTGGCGATCGGCTTCGGCCTGCGCCACCAGGCCGTGGCCGACAAGAACGAGGGACTGCCGATCGACTACGTGGACCCCGAAGAGGGCAACTACTCGCTGACCGAGTCGGTGGCCGTGCTCGACAAGGGCGACCGGACGAACCCGTTGGCCCAGCGGATGGCCGCCGTCATCATCGACGAGGGCCGCCCCGAACTGCTCCGGACATATCCGAACCCGCTGTACGTGGGCGAACAGGCGCCGGACAACGGTTCAGCGAACCCGCAGGTCTTCCCCGAGGCGCTGACCGTGGACCTGCTGCAGGAGCACCAGGACTTCTCCGAAGCCTGCAAGCGCGAGGCGCAGGGCAAGTAGCTCAGCCCCGGGGGCGCGCCCGGGGTGCACGCCCTCCCCTTTTGCGCGAATCGGCCGATTCTTACGTTGGCATCGCAACCATATGGCCGATTCCGCAAGAATCCTCCGATTCGTGCATGCAGACCACCTCACATCTGCACACCGCAACCACAGAACCATACAGAAAGGCACACGCACCATCATGAACCGCGACTACAAGCTGCTGACCCCCGGCCCGCTGACCACCACCCGCACGGTCAAGGAGGAGATGCTCTTCGACCACTGCACCTGGGACGACGACTACAAGGCCATCACCCAGAAGATCCGCGCCGACCTGCTTGAACTCGCCCACTGCAACCCCGCCGAGTACACCACCGTGCTGATGCAGGGCTCCGGCACCTTCGGTGTGGAGAGCGTGCTGACCAGCGTCATCGGCGCCGACGAGAAGGTGCTGCTGTGCACCAACGGCGCGTACGGCGACCGTCAGGTCAAGATCTGCGAGCACGCCGGCATCGACTACGTGCAGTACGCCGAGCCGTACGACCGGATCCCGGACGCCGCGCGTGTGGCCGAGATCCTCGACATCGACCCGTCGATCACCCACGTCTCGATGATCCACTCGGAGACCACCTCCGGCTTGCTCAACGACATCGAGTCGGTGGCCCGCGTGGCCAAGGCGCACGGCTGCACGTTCATCGTGGACGCGATGAGCTCGTTCGGCGGCGTGGACATTCCGGTGTCCGACTGGGGCATCGACTTCCTGGTCAGCTCCGCCAACAAATGCATCCAGGGCGTGCCCGGCTTCAGCTTCATCATCTGCAACACGGCCCGGCTGAAGGCGTCGCGCGGCAAGGCGCGCAGCCTGTCGCTGGACCTGTGGGACCAGTGGAACACGCTGGAGAAGGACGGCGGCAAGTGGCGCTACACCTCCCCCACCCACGTGGTGCTCGCGTTCAACAGGGCGCTCGACGAGATGAAGGCCGAGGGCGGCATCCCCGCGCGTTCGGCCCGCTACGCCACCAACAACCGCATGCTGATCGCCCGGATGAAGGCGCTCGGGTTCGGCACGTTCCTCGAGGACCATCAGGGCCCGATCATCACCACCTTCACCTACCCGGAGGGCGCGGGCTTCGACTTCGCGGACATGTACGCGTTCATCAAGGAGCGCGGCTACGCGATCTACCCGGGCAAACTGACCGACGAGGAGACGTTCCGTCTGGGCAACATCGGCGAGATCTACCCCGACGACATCCGCCGCGTGACCGAACTGTTCGCCATGTACATGGCCGAGCGCGGCCTGCTCGAGGCCTGCGCCGGCACCGCCGACATCGCCGCCGCCATCGAGGCGATGGACGAGGCGTCGGCCGCTCTGTGACAACCCGATAACCGCATAGCAAAGGATGTATCTGATGACCAACCGTTTCGACGCCGTGATCTTCGACTGGGCCGGCACCACCGTGGACTATGGCTGCTTCGCCCCCGTGCAGGCGTTCGTGGAGGCGTTCCGCGAGTTCGGCGTGGAGCCGACGATGGATGAGACCCGTCAGCCGATGGGCATGCTCAAGCATGACCACATCAGGACGATGATGGGCATGGACCGCATCGCCCGCGCATGGGAGGACGCGCATGGCGCCGCCCCCACCGATGCGGATGTGGACGCCGTCTACAGCCACTTCGAGCCCAAGCTGCTGAGCATCCTCGACCGGTTCGCCGACCCGAAGCCGGGGGTGATCGACGCCGTGGCCGCGCTGCGCGAGGCCGGATTGAAGATCGGCTCGACCACCGGCTACACCGACGCGATGATGGAGATCGTCGTGCCGAAGGCCGCCGAGCTCGGCTACGCCCCCGACCATTGGGTCAGCGCCGACGGCACGCAGGGCTTCGGCCGCCCCTACCCGTACATGATCTTCCACAACATGCAGGTGATGCAGCTAATGGATGTGCGACGCGTGGCCAAGGTCGGCGACACGGTCTCCGACATCAAGGAAGGCAAGAACGCCGGCACATTCACCATCGGTGTGACCGAGGGCAGCTCGCAGATGGGCCTCACGCAGGCCGAGTTCGAGGTCCTCTCCCCCGCCGAGCGGGACCGCGAGCGCCTGATGGCGCGCGAGGCGTTCCTGGCCGCCGGTGCCGACGCGGTCATCGACACGATGGCCGAGCTGCCCGCCCTGCTGCTGGGCTGAACGCATCCATCACCCCGGCATATGCCGCAGAGGCACGGTTCTCAAGGCGTACGATCTCAGCCTCAGCCTGCTGTTCCAAGCCACAGCTCGTGAGAACCGTCTTCGGGTGCGTGTTGTCATCTCCACGCGACAACACGCCTTCCAACCCGCATGCACAGCGCCGTGTTGTCGCATCCGTGCGACAACACGCGCCCGAAGACGAGACCAGCATGCCGTGTTGTCGCGTCCGTGCGACAACACGGCATTTGCGTATCCTCCGCCGGATCAGCGCAGGTGTTCGTTGAAGAACGTCTCCAGTTTGCCGAAGGGGATCGCGTCCTTGCCGCCGCCGTCATACAGGTCGGTGTGCACGGCATCCGGGATGATCAGCAGTTCCTTGTTGTCCGCGTACGGGTTGTCCTTGACCATGGCGGCGTAGGCGTCGCGGCTGAAATAGCAGGAATGGGCCTTCTCACCGTGCATCACCAGCACCGCGCTGCGGATCTCATTGACGTACTGCAGGATCGGCTGGTTCAGGAAGGACATGCAGCCGATGACGCTCCATCCGCCGTTGGAGTTCAGGGAACGGGGATGGTAGCCGCGCGGGGTCTTGTAGTAGTCGTAGTAGTCCTTGACGAAGAACGGGGCGTCGTCCGGGAGCGGATCGACCACGCCGCCGGCCAGCGCGTATGCGCCGCTGCGGTAGTCCGCGGTCCGCTGCGCGTTCAGCGCCCGCTTCTTCTCGTAACGGGCGTCGGCGGAATCCTCCGCGTCGAAGTAACCCTTGGCATTGACGCGGGTCATGTCGTACATCGTGGATGCCACGGTCGCCTTGATGCGGGTGTCCAGTGCGGCCGCGTTCAGCGCCATGCCGCCCCAACCGCAGATGCCGATGGTGCCGATGCGTTCAGAATCCACGTTCTCCTGCACGGACAGGAAGTCGACGGCTGCCTGGAAGTCCTCGGTGTTGATGTCCGGTGAGGCCATGTAGCGGGGTTCGCCGCCGCTTTCGCCGGTGAAGGAGGGGTCGAAGGCGATGGTCAGGAATCCGCGTTCCGCCATCGTCTGCGCGTACAGGCCCGCGGCCTGCTCCTTGACCGCGCCGAACGGACCGCACACCGCGATTGCGGCCAGGCGTCCGGCGGCGTTCTTCGGCTCGTACAGGTCGGCCGCCAACGTAATGCCGTACCGGTTGCGGAAGGTGACCTTGCGATGGTTCACCTGCTCGCTTTTCGGGAATGTCTTGTCCCATTCCTCGGTGAGGGTCAGGGTTGTGGTATCCGCCATGATTCGTTGTCCTTTCCTTGCGATGATCGTCGCGACCGAATCCGTCCGACCTCTTCCGGACTGTGGGAAACCGCTGTTCCGGCTCGTCTCGGATCGCAGTATGATCGTAGAAGTTGAAGTTAACTTAAGGTCAAGCATCGTGGCGTGTCGCCGCGAAGGAGGACACCATGCACTATTCGATCGGCGAGGTATCGGACGTCACCGGCATTGCGGCGTCCACGCTCCGCTATTACGACCGCGAGGGCATGTTCCCCGCGATGGAACGTTCCTCCGGCGGCATCCGCGTGTTCTCCGACACGGAGCTGGCCACGCTCAAGGTCATCGAATGCCTGAAATCCTCGGGCATGTCGATCAGAGACATCAAGGAGTTCCTCGGTTGGTGCCAGGAGGGTGATTCATCCATCGGCAAACGCCGCGCGATGTTCCACCGCAGGCTCGCCGAGGTCGAGTCACAGATCGCCGAGCTCGAACGCACCCGCAACATGCTGCGCTACAAGTGCTGGTACTACGACACCGCAGCCGCAGCCGGCACCGAGGACGCCGTGCGGGACCTCCCCGACGAGGCCATTCCGGAGGACCTGCGCGATTACCGCATCTGAACAGGGCCACACCGGTGGATTCGGCGACATCCTTCGGTCACCCACAAGGCCCATCCACGAGGCCTGACCACAAGACCCATTCCACCCGACACTCCCGGCCTCTCCGGACTCTGATGCATCGTGACCGTGATACATGTCGCAAACCGTTGAAATTCCAACGGTTTTGAAGTTAGTTCAGAGTCACGTTGCATCAGAGTCCGGAGCACTCGGGAGTGTCGTCTTCCACGTAGTCGAGGATATCGCCGGGTTGGCAGTCCAAGGCCTCGCAGATCGCGGCGAGGGTGGAGAAACGGATCGCGGTGACGTGGTTGTTCTTAATCTTCGACAGATTCACGTTGGTGATGCCGACGCGGTCGGCCAGCCAGTTCAGACTCCGACCGCGTTCGACCATCATCCGGTCCAATCGCAGGACGATCCGGCCCACGCCGCATCACCTCCATTTATCGCTGCCATTCAAGACCGCTACACCAGTCCATCCATCTCATGCTGCATGGCCGCACCGCTCTCGAAGACGTGCGCCAACGACCAGCAGAGCAACCCGAGCATGACGAACACCACCGAACCCAGCCCCACGGAGACCGAAGCCCCCAGCAGGCCGCATACCGCCGCCATCACCCAGGAGACGACCGGCAGCGCGATCAGACAGGATCCCACGAAACGGAACGACCGCACCATACGTTCGCCGAACGGCCCTTCCAATCCGCCACGGGAATGCTCCCACTCCTTCAGCCGCAGACATACATCGGCGATTTCGTGAAAGACCAACGCCATGCATACCAGTATGGCGAGTTGGGCCACCAGCACCAACGCTACCAGCGGATAATACACCTCGTCACGCATGCGCCCACGCCCTAGATACACGTCCACGTCCAGGAACGAGCCGGACACCGAGATCGAGTCCGCATACACGCGATTTGCATCGGCATCCACCACGATTGCCGAACGGTTCATGTACAACAGCACGGCCCCCACGACCAGCCATGCCACACCCAGCCAGAGCACGATCTCTATGATTCTGGCAATCACCGATGCGACGCCGTTGACCCCGCCCCACCTTGCACCAATTGCCTGTTTCATGATGCAACCTCCTTGCTGCACCCATTGTCATGTCCTACATCTCCATAATATCCCTAAAATTAATGTTTGTCGATAAATATATATCGTTTTGCGACATATACACTGTCTCTCCCTTGGGATGACTCACTACCGTCTCCACCCATCCCCACCCCTCGGCATCCAAGTTTCTGTTTCCGGACTCTGATACATCGCGACCGTGAAGCGGGAGTCCGGCGACGGCGGCGGTCAGCCGACGTTGTTGCCGTAGACCTGTGCTTGCAGTTCCTTGCGGGCGGTCTCCATCTGCGTGATCTGCCCCAGCAAGGCGATCTTCTCCTCGCCATCCGGCAGCATGGCCATCTTGCGCTTGGCCGCGCCGATACGCCGCATGAATCCCATGTCCAGCAGACGAGCCAGCAGCTCGGAGGCATACTGCCGCTCCGCCGGGGTGGGTGGACGCAGCTGCACGGCGGCAGCCCCGCCAACGCCGCCACCCATCGACGAGGGGCCCTCCGCGTCATCGGCGCCGTGTTCCGACGCGGGCAACGGCAGCGGCATAACCGCCAGTTCGTTGATCACCGGCTCCAGCAGCGTCCCGCCCGCCTTGGTCAGGTTGTGCATCCACAGCCCTTGAGGCGTATCGTCGCTTGGCAAGCCACCGGCCGCGGCGATGGCCTGGAACAGGGAGCGGAACACCGGCGTCATGAAATTCGAAAGCGTCAGCTGTCCGAACGCGCCACGATCGATGGCACGCGGCACCTGGATCAGCGTGGCCATGAACTGCTGCTCGCAGATGAACACGGCGTCGTCGATCCGGTAATACGTCTGTTCGTTCGCATCGCGCCGTTCCAACGCCTTGCGCACGGCCGGGTTCGCATACGGGTTCTGCCCCGGTTCCATACGTGATTCGCGGGGTGCGGCGCCGCCCGCGCCATACCGCCGTTTCGGCGCGTAGGCGTCCTCGTCGCGCACGTTGAGTCGCCGTCGTTCGTTCGCGACCTCGCGTTGCAGGACGTCCAAGTCCACGCCGACGCGCCGTGCGGCCTTGCGGGTGTACAGGTCGTGCAGCGACCGGTCGCGGATCTGCGCGATTAGTGGCGCCACGGCTTTGACCGCGCCCATCTGGCCGGTGGTGAAGGTGGTGTCGAACCGTCCGATCGCCGCGTCGATGACGAAGTCGTACAGCGGTTTGGCCCGCTCGATCAGCGAGCGCACCGCCTCGTTGCCGCGTTCGATGCGCAGGTCGCAGGGGTCGAGGTTGTCGTCGGCCACGGCCACGAAGGTCTGGCTCAGGAACGCCGCGTCCAGGCCGAAGGCGTGCAGCGCGGCCTTCTGCCCGGCCGCGTCGCCGTCGAAGGTGAACACGATGCGCGAACTCAGCGCCTGCCCCTCGACCTTCAGCGGCCCGATGAGCTGGATGGCGCCCAGGGAGTCGTCGGCGATGAGCCGACGGACGATTTTGGCGTGCTCCGCCCCGAATGCCGTGCCGCAGGTGGCGATGGCCGTATCCACGCCGGCCAGGTGGCAGGCCATCACGTCGGTGTAGCCCTCCACGATGACCACCTGACGCTTCTTGACGATGGCGGCCTTGGCCAGGTCGATGCCGTACAGCACCTGGTTCTTGCGATACAGCTGCGTGTCCGGGGTGTTGATGTATTTGGCGGCGATCGCATCGTCGTCATACAGCTTGCGCGCACCGAATCCGAGCGTGCGCCCGGTCGAGTCGCGAATCGGCCAGGTCACACGGCCGCGGAAGTAGTCGTAGACGCCGCGCTGCCCGCGTCGGGCCAGACCGGCGTCGAGCATCTCCTGCTGGGTGAATCCCTTGCCCGCCAGGTGACGGACCAGGTTGTCCCATCCTTGCGGCGCGTATCCGCATCCGAACCGCTCGCAGTCGGCCTGGCTGAAGTTGCGCCCGCCCAGCAACTTGCGGGCGGCGAGCGCCTCCTTGCTCATGATCTGGGAGACGAAGAACCGTTGCGCCTCCTCGTTGGCCTCCAGCAGGCGCGTGCGCTTCGACCCGACATGTTCGTTGCGGCCGGAACCGGATTCGTAATGCAGTTCGATGTGGTAGCGGTCGGCCAGCAGCTCCACCGCCTCACGGAAGTCGATGTTCTCCTGCTGTTCGACGTAGCCGAACACGTCGCCGCCCAGGCCGCAGCCGAAACAGTGCCAGACGCCGAGCGCGGGACGGACCGAGAAACTGGGGGTCTTCTCGTCGTGGAACGGGCAGAGGCCGACGTAGGTGCCGGTGCCGGAAGGCTTCAGGGTGACGGAGGCGGACACGATGTCGTACAGGTCCGCGGCGGCACGCACCTTCTCAACGTCTTCCTTCTTGATCATTCCGGGCATAGCTTCCAGAGTACCGCGTGGGAACGGATTACGCCGCGGTCCCTACGGACACGCGGGATGCGCCGACCGGGTCAGCACAGGATGGAATGCAGGGCGAGCGCGGAGTTGTCGGTCAGGCTGGCCACCTGGTCGATGACCACGCGCAGCCGTTCGTCGTCGTTGGTGGCCTCGTTCCAGTCCTGCAGGAACACCGATTCGAGCGCGTCGCTCGGGCGCGGCGAGTCGGCCATGAGCACGTCCACCAGATCCTCCACGATGCCGAGCTCCTCCTGATGGAACGGCTCGCGTTCGCGCGGCGCCATGACGAAGTACACGGCGATGCCCTTGAGCGCCAGGATCTCATAGCTGGTCTGTTCGGGGATCGCCAGGTTGGCCGAGTATCGGGTCAGCGGGCCGCCGCCGTAGGTGGCGCGGGTCTCGCGCTCCACCGACCAGGCGAATCGGCCGATCAGTGTGCTGGTGATGTTCTTCAGCTGCGCCAGCGCCTGCCTGGAGCCGTTGAAATGCGCCGGGAACATATGCTCGTGCCTCAGCCGCTCCAGGGCGGTGACCAGCAGGTCGGGGTCCCACCGCTCGCCGTACCACTCGCGCGTGATCTCCACGATGCGGTCCACGATGCGGGAGTCGGCCAGGACGATCGGATTGAACGCCCCGGTGGCGATGGCGTCCTCCACGTCATGCACCGAGTAGGCGATGTCGTCGGACAGGTCCATCACCTGGCACTCCATCGGCTTGGCGCCGGCCGGCGCGCCCTGCTTGAGCCAGCGGAACACGTCCACGTCATCCGGGTACACGCAGAATTTCACGCTGCGGCCATTGCCGCCGCGCGCCACGGCCTCGGCGTAGGTCCACGGGTATTTGACCGCCGCGTCCAGCGAGGCGCGGGTCAGGTTCACGCCGGCCGAGCGGCCGTCGTCATGGAATATCTTGGGTTCCAGCCGGGTCAGCAGGCGCAGCGTCTGCGCGTTGCCCTCGAACCCGCCGATGCCGGTGGCGATGGTCGCCAACGCCTTCTCGCCGTTGTGTCCGAACGGCGGATGACCCAGATCGTGCGCCAGGCAGGCGCAGTCGACCACGTCGGGGTCGCAGCCGAGCATCGCGGCGATCTGCCGTCCGATCTGGGCGACCTCCAACGTGTGCGTCAGCCGGGTGCGCGCGAAATCGTCGGTGCCGGCGACCAGCACCTGGCTTTTCGCACCGAGCCGACGCAACGCGGAGGAATGGATGAGCCGGGCGCGGTCGCGTTCGAAGGAGGTGCGGTTGCGTGATTTCGGAGGCTCCGCCGCCCAACGCTCCTCGTCGAACGCGGTGTAGCCCTCGCTGTCGGGCAACCGCTCCCCCGAACCGACCATCGGCTCCATCATCGTCTCCCTGCCGGTCCTACAGGATGCTGGCGGGGTCGAGCAGCCTGAGGTCGTCCTCGGACAGCACCTCGCGCGCGTTCAGGTACAGGCGCGGGATGCGCCCGCGCAGGCAGGTGAACACCTCATAGCTGATCGTACCGGCGGCGCGCGCCCAATCGTCGGCGGTCGGCTCGCCGTAGGCCTCGCCGCGCCCCGGGCCGAACAGCATGACCGTGTCTCCCTCGTGCACGCCCAATTCGGAGGCCGAGCCGCACAGATCGAGTACGAACTGGTCCATGCACACGCGTCCGGAGACGTGCAGCACGCGCGGCCCTTCCACGGTCATCACGCGCACCGGGCCGCCGGGCTTGTCCACGTGCTGCGCGCCCTCCACGTCGAAGCCGGAGGCGGAGCGGTGGATGCCGTCCGCGTACCCGATCGGCACGATCGCGGTGCTGGTGCGTTCGCCGGTCAGGTAGGTGCGTCCGTAGGAGATGCCGTGCCCGGCCTGGACGTCCTTGACCGTGCCAAGCTGCGCCTGCAGGGTCATGGCCGGTTTGAGCCGGTACTTGGCCGGCGTGCCCATGGCCGGGTCAGGCTCGTAGCCGTACAGGCCGATACCGGGGCGGGTCAGCTCGAAGCGGATCTCCGGGCGGTCGAGCGTGGCGGCGGTGTTGGCCAGATGCCGGATCTGCGGCGCGATGCCGGCCTGTTTCATCAGCTCGGTGAACGCGTTGAAGTTCTCGATCTGCTGGTCGGTGGCGGCCACGAACTCCGGTACATCGGGGGCATCGGCCACGGCCAGGTGGCTCCACTGGCCCACCACGCGCACCAGTCCCTCCTTGGCCAACGGCGCGAGCCGCGCCACCGCGTCGGGGAAGTTCATCTCGGTGAAGCCGTTGCGGCCGAATCCGGAATCGACCTTGACATGGATGAACGCGGTGCGGCCGGTGGCGCGCGCCGCGTCGGCGACCAGCTCGATGCCGTCGAGGGAGCCGACCGACACGTCGATGTCGTTGGCGATCAGCTCGTCCAGCGGCGCGGTGGGGCCGCTGTACATCCAGGTCAGGATTCGGCAACGGTCCAGTCCGATGCCGGCCTTGCGCAGCAGCAGCGCCTCACGGGCCTGCGCGGTGCCCAGCCAGGTGGCGCCGCCGGCGAGCGCGGCGAGCGCGGACGGGATCAGCCCATGCCCGTAGGCGTCGGCCTTGACCACGCCCATGACGGCAGTGCCGGATTCGGGTCCGCCGCACACCTCGACCAGATGCCGCATGTTGTCGCGCAATGCGGCGAGGTCCACAATCGCCTGCGCCGGGTATTCCCGGAGCGCCCGTTCGTAGTTCGCCTTACCCTGCTCGCTGGAAAACCGCCATTGCGGTGCTGCACTCAATGTCATGGTCTCCATTGTGTCCCCTTGCGGTGACGAATACGGTGGTCTTCCGTTACTTTTTCAGTGTTTTGTCACTTTTCGGCGTATGCCAGGCCATCTGTGCGTGCGGCGCTTCTCATCCCGGCATTTTCGGCACCGGCGTGTGACATGCCTGTCACCATTCGTGGCGCTGGTAGGCGATGCGGGTGGTGTCGGTGGGTCGGTCGAGCAGCTGGATCAGGCCGCAGCGGGCGAACCCGCAGGTTTCGAGCACATGCTGCATGGCCTTGTTGTTCGGATGGGTGTCGGCGCGCACGTTGCCGTAGTGCTTGAGCGCCCAGGTGATGCAGTCGCGCGCGGCGTGGCGGACCAGTCCCGCCGAGGCGATGCGGTGGATGGTCACGTAGGCGTCGTTGTCGAGCCAGGCGCCGTCGATATGTCTGTAGGTCGGATCCTCCCCGGGGCAGAGCGCGAACTGGGCCAGGATGCGTTCCCTGCCGTCCACGCGGTCCACGAGCAGCATCGTGCGATGGTTGGCGATGTCGTCGAGGACGACCTCCTCCTTGGGGAATGTGGTGCCCCATTGCGTGGGGTTGCCGCTGCGCGCCATGAGTTCGCGGGCGTGCGCGTAGATTTTCTGCATCTGCGGGAAATCCCGCATTGTGGCGTGACGGAACCGCCGCGCGGGCATGGTGTCGGTCAATTGGTCCTCATCTTCCTCATCGTCAACTGACCGATAAAGCTAGCACGGCGTATCGTCTTACGCGTGCGCACGTCCACGTGGTGAAGTCCCGCGCCATCACGGCCGCGGCCGGGCGGCACCGTTGCGCCGGCCGCACGACGGACTCTCAGACCACCCTGCGCTCGAACGGGTCGGAGCTGATGCCCTGGGCCAGGATGTCGCGGCACCACTGCTTGGCCGTGAACAGGCTGTGGTCGCGGTAGTTGCCGCAGCTTTCGATGGTGGTGGCGGGCACGTCCTCCCAGGTGGCCTCTTCCGCGATGAACTCCAGGGATTCCTTGAGGGCGCGGGCCACGTCCTCGGTGGAATGCTCGCCCCAGGTCAGCAGATGGAATCCGGTGCGGCAGCCGAACGGCGAGCAGTCGATGTATCCGGGGATGCGTTCGCGCAGCAGGACCGCGATCGTGTGTTCGATGGTGTGCAGGCCGCCGGTCGGGATGGCGTTCTCGTTGGGTTGGACCAGCCGCAGGTCGTAGTTGGAGATCACGTCGCCGTTCGGTCCGGTCTGCGTGTCGATGTAGCGCACATACGGCGCCTTGACCTTGGTGTGGTCGAGTTGGAAGCTTTCCACCACCGGCTTGCTGTCTTCGCTCATCCCTGTCTCCTTATGGTGTCGGTTGCAGTCAGGTACCGTCCATTATCCGCCTGCCGGGTTACACGCCACGCATATGGACGTCCCGCGATCTGTCCGAATCGGGGGATTCGTTCGGAATGGGTCGCATAGTTGCGTTGCCAACGCAAGAATCGGGGGATTCGTGCATATGAGCCGGCACGGCACGCCGCCATGTGGCGCTGGAGGAGGTGCGGCCTAGGCGGACTCGGCGATGGTGGCGAGGAACCGTTCGCCGTACAGATTCAGCTTGTTCTCGCCCACGCCGTGGACCTCCAGGAATTCCGCGGGCGTACGCGGCCGTTTGGCGCACATGTCGCGCAGGGTCTTGTCCGAGAACACGATGTACGGCGGCTTGCCGATCTCCTGCGCGATATCCCGGCGCAACGCCCGCAGCCGCTCGAACAGCATCTCGTCGGCGTCGGTGAGTTCGGCGGCATCCTGCGCGGCCACGGCCGGGGAGCCCCCGGTGCCGTATGTTCCGCCCACATGCCGGGGCGCGGCGCCCCGCCCCGAGGCGGCACCCTCCCTGCGTTCCACACGTTTGATCGCATACCGGAACTCGGGGGTCACGGTTTCCGCCGCCCGCGGGCCGAAACGCACGATCGGCAGCCGCCCCTCGGAGATGAACAGGAACCCGTCGGTGGCCATCTGACTGAGCACATCCCGCACCCGCGCTTCGGGCACATCGCGCAGCACACCGTAGCTGGGGCATCGGTCCAGTCCTCGGGAGACCACGTCCTGCGCCTGCGAGCCGCGCAGCACGGCCACGATCTTGCCGGAGCCGAACGACTGGTTCACGTCATGCACGCATCGGCTGATCGCCCGCGCGATGTCGGTCACGTCGATGGTCTCGAACGTGCTCTCACAGTTCGAGCAGTTGCCGCAATGCGCGTCACGTCCGTCATCCGACTCGCCGAAGTAGCGGGTCATGTACCGGTGCAGGCAGTCGGTGGTCCGGCAGTAGCCGATCATGCCGTCCAGCAGCCGACGCCGGCTCATACGCACGATCTCGCGCTCCTCGGGGGTCAGCCGTTCGTTCTCGTTGTCGGTGTCGAGCAGCCGCCGGCGGGTCACGATGTCGCCCTCGTTCCACAGCAGCGTGCACCGGCTGGGTTCGCCGTCGCGCCCGGCGCGCCCCGCCTCCTGATAGTAGGCCTCGATGCTTTCGGGCATGTTGTGGTGGATGACGAACCGCACATTCGATTTGTCGATGCCCATGCCGAAGGCGTTGGTGGCCACGACCACTGGCACCCGGTCGGTGACGAAGTCGCGTTGCGCCCGCCCACGTTGGTCGGCCAGCATGCCGCCGTGGTAGGCGACCGCAATCGACGCTCCCCCATCGCCGCCGAAAGTCTCCGCGCCCGCCGCGGAGGGCCCCGCAGCGCCGCCGTTTTCGGCTGTATCGACGACGACGCCGCGCCCGCCGTCACCTGCGCCGAAGACTCCGGCACCGGCGGCCGATCCAGACGCCGTTCCGGCCGCCGCTCGCAGCTGCGGCACGATCTGGTTGATCGTTTCGGCGAGTGCCTCGGTCTCCTTGCGCGTGGAGCAGTACACGATGCCCGAATCCTGCGGGTGCGCGGCGATGTACTGCGCCACCCATGCGGCCTTGTGCTTGGTCTCCAGGCGGATGACGTCGAAGTACAGGTTCGGCCGGTCGAATCCGGTGACGGTCACCAGCGGGTCGCGCAGGCCCAGCAGCGTGACGATGTCGCGCCTCACGCGTTCGGTGGCGGTGGCGGTGAACGCGGCGACGGTGGGCCGCTGCGGCAGCGAGGCAATGAACTCGCCGATGCCGAGATATGCGGAGCGGAAATCCTGACCCCACTGGGATACGCAATGCGCCTCGTCAACGGCGACGAGCGCGATCGGCACCTGTGCCGCGAACCGTTGGAACCGTTCGGTTTCCAGCCGTTCGGGGGCCACGTACAGCAGCCTGACCTGTCCTGCGGCGGCCTGGGCCAGCACCATGCCCTGTTCGTCCGGATCCTGCGTGGTGTTGATGTACGCGGCGTTCAGACCCGCGTCATTCAACCCATCCACCTGGTCACGCATCAGCGAGATCAGCGGCGAGACGACGATGGTGACGCCCGGCAACAATGCGGCGGGGATCTGATAGCACACGGATTTGCCGGCACCGGTCGGCATGACGCCGAGCACATCCCTGCCGGCCATGATCGTTTCGACCAGCCCCTCCTGTCCGGGCCGGAACGAATCGTAGCCGAAGTACCGTTTGAGCGCGGCCAGCGCCCGCGCCGCGACGCCATCCACGGCATCCGCGTTATCCGAGCCGCTCGGGAGACCCGCGTCTCCTGTGATATCCGTCATATCCGCATCGCCAACCATACCGTCCAAGTCTAGCCGAGCGCCATGGATGACGGTAGATATCTACAGATACCGTTCGACCAGCGCGGGAGCGGACGTGCGTTCGACCACGTCGGCAAAACCGTGGGCGCGCATCCAGTCATCGTTGAAGATCTTCGACATGTAGCCACGGCCGGAATCCGGCAGCAGCACCACCATCAGCTGGTTCTCGTCCAGATCATGCTCACGCGCGTACCGGATCGCCGCAGCCACGGCCATGCCGGACGACCCGCCGACCAGCAGTCCCTCCTCGCGGGCGAGCCGCCGCGTCATCTCGAACGAGTCGGCGTCCGGCACCGGCACGATCCCGTCGATGACGGACGGATCGTAGACCTCGGGCACCTCCTCCTTGCCGGCACCCTCCACCAGGAACGGGTGGGTACGCCCCTCCCCGGATGAGAACACCGAACCGTCCGGATCCGCGCCGATGACGGTGATCGCACCGCCGGAGATCTCCTTGAGATACCGCCCGGCGCCAGTGATGGTGCCGCCGGTACCGATGCCGGCGACAAAATGGGTGACCAGTCCATCGGTATCCCGCCAGATCTCCGGGCCGGTGGTCCGGTAGTGGCTGTCCGGACCGTTCGGGTTCGCATATTGGTTCGGCATGTAGCCGCCGGGAATCGTTGACGCCAACCGTCGCGCAACCGAATAATACGAGCCCGGATCATCCGGTTCCAGACCGCTCGGGGTCACGACGACCTCGGCGCCGTAGGCCCGGAGCACGTCGCGCTTGTCCTGCGAGACCTTGTCCTGCATGACGGCGATCATCCGGTAGCCGCGCTGCTGGGCGAGCAGGGCCAGACCGACACCGGTGTTGCCGCTGGTCGGTTCGACGATCACGCCGCCGGGCTTCAACTCGCCGGAGCGTTCCGCCGCGTCGATGATGCGTTCGGCGATGCGGTCCTTGGACGAACCGCCGGGATTGAGATACTCGACCTTGACCGCGATGGTGGCGCGCACGCCGGTGGCGACACTGTTGAGACGGATGAGCGGGGTGTTGCCGATCAGATCGGTGATACGGGTATGGATGGTCATGATGCTGCCTTCTGCGAGTTGTTGACGGTTGCGGAATCGAAGTCGGAGGAACGGACGATGCGACCGCGGGTGCGGCCCGATTCAGCGACAACAACAGCAGCGAATGATCATGCTGCGAGCATAGCAAGCCGGATATGGAACCGGCACCCCATGTCCACCATGCAGACGCGTCCTACCACAGCACCGGCAGCATCTGCAGTCGGGGAATCTCGCGACGCCGGACCAGCAGCGCGCACAGTCCGTCACCGAATCTGTTCGAAAAGCCGGTCCTACAACACGGACTTGAGGTACCGCCCGGTGACTGAGTCGGGGTTCGCGGCGATATCCTCGGGCGTGCCGACCGCCACGATGCGGCCGCCATCCTCGCCGCCGCCGGGGCCCATGTCGATGACGAAGTCGGCGTTGGCGATCATGTCCAGATCGTGTTCGATCACGACGATCGTGGCACCACCGTCGAGCAGGCGCTGCAATACGGCGATCAGCGTGCGCACGTCCAGCGGGTGCAGGCCGGTGGTCGGCTCGTCGAGCACGAACATCGACGTGTGCTGCTTCTTGCCCAGCTCATTCGACAGCTTCAGCCGTTGCGCCTCGCCGCCGGACAGCGACGGCGTGTCCTCGCCGAGCGTCAGATACCCCAATCCCAACGACGACAGCGTCTCCAACGCCGTATGGATGCGCCGGCACAGCGTCGGGGCAATACGGTCACCCGCACCGACCTGCGAGGCATCGCCGGCCCGCACGGCGTCGGCGGCCCGCACGGCGTTGTCGCCCCCGGCAACCGACCCGTTCGACGCAGCCGGTCCGGCATCGCGCGCCTCGCATTTCACCGCCCTCTTCGGG
This sequence comes from Bifidobacterium pullorum DSM 20433, assembly GCF_000771405.1. Classification (GTDB taxonomy): domain Bacteria; phylum Actinomycetota; class Actinomycetes; order Actinomycetales; family Bifidobacteriaceae; genus Bifidobacterium; species Bifidobacterium pullorum. The sequence continues at coordinate 285,558 of NZ_JDUI01000001.1, forward strand.
TCGAACACCGACAAGGCCTCATCCACGCTCAGCGCCAGCACCTCCGGCATCGTCAGTCCTTGCGGGCGGGTCGGCGTCGCCAGACGCACCGTATCAGCCTCGGCGCGGAACCGTCGGCCTTCGCAGCTCGGGCAGGGAATCGTCACGTCAGGCAGGAACTGGATGTCCAGGTCCACCCGCCCGGTGCCGTCGCACTGCGGGCAACGCAGCGAACCGGTGTTGTAGGAGAAATCGGCGACCTTGTAGCCCTTCCCCCTGGCCGCGTCCGTGCCGGCGAAGGCGCGCCGCAGCATGTCCATCACGCCCGAATAGGTGGCGAGCGTGGAGCGCACGTTGATGCCGATCGGCGTCGAGTCGACGATGCGGACACGGTCGATGCCCGCCGGATCGATCGACGTAACGTGCGCCGGCAGCAGACGGTCCTCCGCACACGCTTCGATTGCCGGCACCAGCGATTCCAGAATCATCGTGGTCTTGCCGGAACCGGAAACGCCGGTGACCGCGGTGAGCCGCCCGCGCGGGATTGCGACATCCAAAGCGCGCACGGTGTGGACCGGCGCGGTGGCCATGCGCAGCCATCTGCGGTTAGTTGCGGATTCGCAACTAACCGCAGACTGCTCCGCATCCACGTCAGACTCCGCCACCGCCACGTCTTCCTCCTCGATATCCCGGAACGACGCAACTCCCGCCGCGGACGCGCCGGAGATAGCGGGCGACTGCCCTGCCCAATCAGTCGGCAACGGGCCCGTCCAATCCGCCGGCAACGACGGAATTGCCGCTCGCTCACGAATGACCGACGGCTCCCGGCCGGTCAGGAATCCGGCGATGCGGGATTCGGGGTTCACGGCAATCTGTTCAGGCGTGCCCTGCGCGAGAATCCGCCCGCCTTCCCGTCCGGCGCCGGGCCCCATCTCGATGAAATGGTCGGCGGCGCGCAGCACACGCACGTCATGGTCGACGAACACCACCGAATTGCCGGCGTCGAGCAGGTCATGCATCACGCCGATCAACCCCTCGATGTTCGCCGGATGCAGGCCTGTGCTCGGCTCATCCAGCACGTACAGTACGCCCGTGGTCTCGTTGCGCACCGCGCGCGACAGTTGCGCACGCTGGCGTTCGCCGGTCGACAGCGACGCCGACGAACGGTCCAGCGTCAGGTACCCCAAGCCCAACTGCATCAGACGGCCGCCCATCTCCCGCAGCGTGGCGACCAGCGTTGCCGCCATGTCCCGCATCTCGGCGGGCAGTCCATCCGGCACGCCCTTCGCCCATGCCAGCACGTCACGCAGCGGCATCGCCGTCACCTCGGCCAATCCGTATCCGCCGATTCGCGGGGCGCGCGCCGCCTCACTCAGACGCGTGCCGCCGCAATCCGGGCAGGTGCGTTCCACCAGGAACTTGGCCACCTTGGCGAACCGCTTCTCATCGGTGGCGCGTTCCAGCTCCTTCAGCACGGTCAGTCGCGCGTTGCGGAAGGTGAAGTCCAGATCATGTACGCCCTTCATCGACGTGACGACGATATGCTTCTTCTCCTCGGGACCGTTGAACACGATCTCGCGCTCGGCGTCGGTCAGACTGCGGAACGGCACGTTCGTGCGCACGCCGAATTCACGGACGATATCCGGTTGCACGTTGAACCCGAACGTGCGCCAAGGCACCACCGCCCCCTCGTCGATCGTCAGCGACTCGTCGGGAACCAGCGTGGCGTCGTCCACCTCGCGCACGATGCCGGTGCCTTGGCAACGCAGGCAGGCGCCGGTCGAATTGAACGCCAGGTCCTCGGCGCCCGGCCCCATGAAGGACACGCCGCACTCGGGGCATACGGTGTCGGCCCCGGTGGCCACGTCCAGCGAAGGCGGCGCGTAATGCCCGTTCGGGCAACGGTGGCTGGCCAGACGGGAGAACATGAGCCGCAGGACGTTGAGCAGTTCGGTCATCGTGCCGAAGGTCGAGCGCATGCCGCCCGCACCCGGACGCTGCCGCAGGGCCAGCGCCGGCGGCAGATAGCTTATCTCGTCGACCTGCGGACGCCGGGCCTGGGTCATGCGCCGGCGCGTGTAGGTGGACAGCGCATCCAGATACCGGCGCGAGCCCTCGGCGTACAGCACGTCGAGCGCCAGCGACGACTTGCCCGAACCGGAGACGCCGGCGATGCCCACCAACGCATCCAGGGGGATGCTCACGTCGATGTTCCTGAGGTTGTTGACCCGGACCCCCGTAACCTTGATCGCCTTCGGCATCACGCGCTCCTTTCGCCTTCCCTCTCATCGTAGCCGCGGGGCGACACGCGGAAGTGGTGGCAAACCTACCCCGGAAGTTTGCCGGGATTGTTGGTTTTCCGCGAAAGTCGGCAAACTTCAGGGGTAGGTTTGCCACGCATCGGCGTGTCGCCCACCCCCGTAGAGGGGGCGGCCCGCAGCCGCCACGGCTACGATGGAAATGTCACGCCCAGCGCCGTGTCGCGTGTCTGATTATGAAGGAGTTCCCATGTCGGCTGCCGCATCCATACCTTCCGCCACACCATCCGCCCCGGCGTCCGCGGAGCCGTCCGCCCGGGCGAACAGCAAGATTCCGCTGCTGATGAAGATCTACGGCGTCATCTCGCTGGTCAGCGGCGCGACCGTGCTGGTGGGCGGTGCGCTGATCATCTGGTCGCTGGCCAACGGCGGCGCCGATGCCGTCGGGCACTCATACCACGTCACGCTGACGGTGACGTTGACCGTCATCCAACTCGTGCTGGTGTTCGTCCACTGCATCTCCGCCATAGCGTTCGGCATCTCGCTGCTGCGCAACCGGCGCCGGCATGCGGCGCTCTACGCCTATCTGCTGGTGCTGCTGAACATCGTGATCGGTCTCATCACCATCATGTTGTTGGGCTTCAAAGGCCATGTGGCCGATCCGCTGATCCGCATCGCGATCCTTCTGGTCATCGCCGCCACCGTGGATCCGTCGCTCAACCGCGAGCGCGAGCTGGCACGCCAACGGCGCGACAAGGAGCTCGCGCAGGAGGCCGCCGCCGGCACGCTCGGGCGCGCCAAGGACGGCCGCGGGTTCATCGAGTTGAACTTCTTCAACCTGTTCTGGGTGTTCACGGTCTGTTGCGTGATCGGCCTGATCATCGAGACGATCTACCACATGGTGATCGTCGATCCCGGCCACTATCAGGACCGCGCGGGCATGCTGTTCGGCCCGTTCTCGCCGATCTACGGATTTGGCGCCACGTTGATGACCATCGCACTCAACCGGTTCTACAAAGCCAATCCGCTCATCATCTTCCTGGTGTCGGCCGTGATCGGCGGCGCGTTCGAGGCGGCGACCAGCTGGTTCATGGAGGTGTCGTTCGGCGCGGTGGCTTGGGATTATTCCGGGTTCACGATCTTCGGCCTGTTCCCCGACCCGATCGCCGAGCTGACCGGCGGACGCACCAGCACGCTGTTCATGTGCATGTGGGGCGCGCTCGGGTTCGTGTGGATCAAATTCTGCCTGCCATGGTTGCTGCGGCTGATCAACCGCATCCCCTGGCAATGGCGGTACGCGGTCACCACGGTGTGCGCGCTGCTCATGCTGGTCAACGGCGTGATGACCCTGCAGTCGCTGGAGTGCTGGTATGACCGCGAGTCCGGACTGCAGCCGAACTCGCCGGTCGAGGTGTTCTACGCCAAGCATTTCGACAACGCATACATGCAGCACCGCTTCCAAAGCATGACGATCACACCGGAGAAGACGGCCCGCGTGCCCGGGGCCGCGAACTGAGGTTCGCACTACTTCGGGTTTTCCCATCCGGACCGGCGGAAAATGGCGAGTCCGGATGGGAAACCTTGAAGTAGTGCGAACCCCGTGTTCACCACAACGGCTGCTCGGCCCCGTCGGACTGCGCCAGCGGCCCCGGCACCACGGCCACACCGCGGTGGCCGCCGAAATAGTCGCGGTCGAAGACGATGGCCGTGCCATCCGGATTCTCGAAGCGCTGCTCCGGTTCGAATGCGCACCCCAGCACGTCGCTGTCGACCATGCCGGCGCGGAACTCGCCCAGCACGTCATACAGGTTGGTCCTCAGGCGCGGTCGACCGTCCTCGCCGACCACCACATCCACGCTCACCGGATGCTCGGCGTCGACCAGACAGTCGGTCTCATGCTTCCACGCCTTCGCGCCGTTCAGGTACGCATTGCCGCGGCACCAGACCGGCAGGCTGTGGAAATGTCCGGGCTCGAGCTTGCCCATGTCGGGGGTGTCGGTGTCCATGTCGAACATCGCGATCCACTCGTCGTAGGTCGGATACTCGTCCATCACATGCGTGCCGACCTCGCGGTTCTCCTCGTCGAAACCGTCATCATTGTCATGCAGGGTGACGAACGGCTCGGCCGGCCACTTCTGTACGAAGATGTTGTTGTAGAACCGGTCATCGCCATGCAGGATCGTCATGAAGCCCATGACCTCGGTGCGGTGCGGCATATGGTACGGAGTGTAGCGCCAGGTCGTGCCGCCGCCCACACAGGTCAGCGCACCGCAGATGAGGTTGTGGACCATGGCCACGCCTTGGGTGGCGAATCGCAGTGCGGCATCGGACAGCAGGATGTTGTTGTCGATGAGCGTGGGGCCGTGACTGACCTCCACGAACAGGTCCTGGCTGCACATGCCGCCCTTGAGCTGCTTGGCGAACGCCGGACGCTGGTTGTCGTGCAGCAGGTTCTGGCTGATGCGCGTGCCTTGCGCCTCCCAGTCGCACCAGATGCCCATCGTGCAGTGGTGGATCCAGTTGCGGCGCATCGTCACGTCGATGGCCGCGTGCATCTTGATGCCGGCGATTTCGGCGCCGCCCAGCTCCATCATGTTGTTGATGTGATGGATGTGGTTGTCCTCGATCAGCGAGAACACGCCGCCCATGCGTCCGATGATGCCGCCCTGCTGGCAGTCGTGGATGTTGCAGCGGCGGATGATATGGCCGCCGACCTTCTCCTTGAGCCAGCCGTGGTATTGGCCGCGGCAGACGGCGTCACGCTCCATCTGGGTCGGGCTCTTGACGTGCCGGGTGGTGAAGTAGTGATCGTTGTCCGGATCGTAGTACTTGCCCAGCGAGATGCCGGCGCACTTGCTGTTGCTGATCTCGCAGTCCTCGATGATCCATCCCTTGGACCAGTGCGGGCCGATCATGCCGTCCTGGTAGGCGGCCGGTGGCGCCCAGGTGGTCGCGGCCTTGGTGACGACGAATCCGCTGACCGTGATGTAGCCGACGCCGGTTTCCGACGGCATGAAGCATTCGCGGCGCACGTTGATCTCGACGTTCTCCTCGTTGGGGTTGCGCCCCTGGAAGTTCGCGTAGATCACGGTCCGGTCGCCGTCCTGCTCCGCGTACCACTGGTAAACGGAGGCCTCCGGCTCCCATGAGGTTTCGGAGGGTTCGGCCTTGAGGCAATCCTCCACGCTCGCGGCCTCGTACATCATCTTGTCGTTGAGGTAGACCGCGCCCGTGTGCTTGCTGCGTCCGGCGAAGTACCAGTCGCCGTACACGTAGGTGGTGTACGGGTTGTAGGTGCCGAACACCGTGTTGTCAATGCGGGCGACCCACACGTCACCCTGATACGGTTCCCAGTCGCGCACCTGTTCAGCACCGGTGATCACCGCGCCCAGCGGTTCGACGCTGCGGTAGGTGATGCGCGCGTCCTCGGTGCCCGCGTGGCGGGGGTTCACGTATTCGCGGTAGATGCCGGGGGCGACGAGCACCTCGTCGCCGGGCATGGCGACGCGAGCCGCGTCGTCGATGTGCCGGAACGGACGCGATTCGCTGCCGTCGCCGTCGCGTTCCGCATTGATGTCCACGTAGATTCGCATGGCTGGTTTCCCCATTCGCTTCATTGCCGGTACGGAGCAGGCAGCGACGCCTCCTCCGCTTTAGTTTTGTCATCTTACATAATAGGAGCTCTTTGGTACAACGTCTACCTCAACGCCCGTCAAATCCCATATGGCGACTGCGCGCAAAGCAGGCGCGGCATTATCCCACATTCGCACGCAAAAGAAAAGTCTTGTTTTCCGCCATTTCGCCCGATAGGTTGAAACCAGCATCGCCACCCGGCATCCACCGCGGCATCCAAGCCGCAGCCCGGCACAACACAAAGGACGCACCATGACCGAGCACGCAACGCCCGAATCCCCCATCGACGCCGCACCATTCACCTCCACGTCCGGCATCACGACACCCGACGCCGCTGCCGGCACCGCCGAGTTCGCCACAGCGCACCATGGCACCGCCCCCGTCGCAACGCCCGACGCCGCCCGGACGCTCCCCCGCGGATTCAAGGCGCTCAGCGTCCCCGACCTGGTCACCATCGGCGTGTTCACCGCCATCTACTTCGTGCTTGTGGCCGTCTGCACGTTCGCCTCGGCCATCGTCTTCGCCGGATTCGGCTCCATCCTGCTGCCGGCCCTGTGCGCGCTGGCTGCCGGCTGCGTGTACATGCTGCTGGTCGCCCGATTGGGCAGATTCGGCGGCATCACCGTCATGGGACTGGTGATGGGGCTGTTCTTCCTGGTCTCCGGGCATTTCATCCTGGCGTTCCTGGCGAACATCGTGTGCGCGCTGGCCGCCGACCTCATCGCCGCCGCGGGCAAATACCGCAGCAAAGCCGGCATTCTGGCCAGCTACGTGGTGTTCTCCTACGGCCTGACGGGCCCGATCCTGCCGTTGTGGTTCATGAAGGACGCCTATGTGGCGGCGTTGGAAGCCAAAGGCAAGGACGCCTCCTATATCGACGGCGTATTCGCGCAGGTGAACGCCGGATCGTTCTGGCTGGCCATGGCGGCCATCCTCGTGTGCGCGCTGATCGGCGGCTGGTTCGGTCAGCGGATGTGCGCCAAGCATTTCGCCAAGGCGGGCATCATTTGACCGGCACGATAGAGACGGCACCGCACGCAGGAGCCGCCGTGACCGGCATCATCACCACACGAGGCACCGCCGGCACGCCCGCAACCACCGCAACCGGCGGCGCCGCATCCTCCGGAGGCGTCGCAGCCGTCGGAACCATCGAGACCGCCACAACCGCAGGAACGGCGGGTGCACGCGCACGCCGGCTCCGGCTGGACCCGCGCACCAAACTGTTCCTGCTGCTGGAAGCGAATCTGCTGCTGTTCTGCCATGTGGACACGCGGACCGAGGCGCTGCTGACCGGGTTCTTCCTACTGTTGCTGTTCCTGTCCGGCAGAATCCGCGCGGGTGTGCGGTTCGCACTGATCTACGCCGTGCTGCTGGCGCTGAGCCTCATCGAACCGCCGACGCACGGCACCGGCGCATGGCTGGCCATCTTCCCGATGCTGGCCGTCGGCATCCGCATGCTGCTGCCCTGCCTGATCACCGGCGCATTCGCGTTCACCACCACCACTCCCGGTGAGTTCACCGCCGCACTCCGGCGCATGCGCATCCCCGAAGCGGTGATCATCCCCTGCATTGTGGTCATCCGCTTCTTCCCCACGCTGCGCGAGGACTACCGGCATATCCGCAATGCCATGGCCCTGCGCGGCATCCCCTCCGGCGGCAGGTCACTGCTGCGCCATCCGGCGCAATCCTTGGAGTACATCATCGTGCCGTTGCTGATGAACGCCACCACCGTGGCGCAGGATCTGTCCGTGGCGGCGCTGACCAAGGGGCTGGGCAATCCGGGCCGCCATACCAGCATGACCGATATCCGCATCGGTTTGCTCGACTGGGCCGTCATGGCGCTGTGCGCGCTGCCGCTGATCCTTTTCCTGGCGGGGTCGCTATGAGCAACGCCCCGGATTCACGAAACGGCACGGGCCGTATCATCATCGACGCGCAGCATATCGGATTCCGCTACCGCACCGGACCATCGGCCGAAACGGAAACGACCGGTCGCGCCGCCACCGCCGCGTCCCCCGCTACGGGCACGTTGGCCAACGCGTCGTCCGGCGCATCGGCCAACGTGCCCGCCGCGCTGGACGACGTCACGCTCACTGTCCGCAACGGCGAATTCGTGGTGCTGTGCGGCCAGAGCGGCTGCGGCAAGACCACGTTCACCCGGCTGCTCAACGGTCTGACGCCCGCATTCCACACCGGCGACCTGACCGGCTCGTGCACGGTGTACGGACTGCGATCCGGCCAGGCCGCCATCGAGGAATACGCCGCCGTGGTGGGCAGTGTCTTCCAGAATCCGAAGACGCAGTATTTCAACGCGCTCGTGGCTGACGAGCTGGCCTTCCCCTGCGAGAACGCCGGATGGGAGCCGTCCGCGATCCGCGAGCGCGTGCGGGAGGTTGCGGAATCGTTCGGCATCGCGCATCTGCTGGATCGGAGCATCTTCCAGCTCTCCGGCGGTCAGAAGCAACGCATCGCCGTGGCCGCCGCCTGCATGCTGCGCCCGCGGTTGCTGGTGCTCGACGAGCCGACCAGCAATCTGGACCGGCAAGCCATGGCGGACCTCAATGCCATGCTCTCCCATATCAAAGCTTCCAACGTCACGATTGTGGTGGCCGAACACCGGCTGGCCTGGTGCGCCGACCTGGCCGACCGCTACGTGCTCTTCGAATCCGGCCATATCATGCTCGACTGCCCCTCCGACCGGTTCCGGAGCATGCCGGAGCATCAGCGCGAGCAATGGGGGTTGCGCGCCTTGGACCTGTCCGCGTCTCACGCTGCTGTGCGGCAACGCGTCACGGCCGCGCCGCAGCCGCGCAACGGCATCACGGCCGCGGCGACGACCATCGGCCCCCAGCTTCGGCCGGACGCAACGTCTCCGGTCATCGCCACCCGCGGACTGACCGTCGGCTACCGTGATGCCCGCCCGTTCGGCCGGCTGCGCCGCCCCAATCCCGGACACGAGCGTTTCAGTCGGACGATTCCCGATCTGTCGCTGTATGCCGGTCGGATCGTGGGGCTGATGGGGCATAACGGTGTCGGCAAAACCACATTGGTGCGCACCCTGGTCGGCTTGGCCAAACCGTTGGCCGGCAACGTGCTCAGGCACGGCGAGACGGCATCGTCCGCCGAACTGACACGACACGGGTTCCTGGTCATGCAGGATGTGAACTATCAGCTGTTCGCCGATTCGGTGCGCGGTGAGCTGCTGCTGTCCACGCCGTACCGCAACGAGTTCGACGCGCCTGAGGATATCCTGCAGACCGCCGACCGCATCCTGGCCGATCTGGATCTGGCGGGGCTGGCGGACAGGCATCCGATGAGTCTGTCCGGCGGGCAGAAGCAGCGCACGGCCATTGCCTCCGCGTTGATGTGTGATAAGGAGCTGATTGTGCTGGACGAGCCGACCAGCGGCCTGGACCTGTGCCATATGCGCCAGGTCGGCGCGTTGCTGCGCGACCTGGCGGACCGGGGCAAGGCCGTGCTCGTGGTGACCCATGACGAGGAGTTGGCCGCCGAATGGTGCGACACGGTGGTCCTGCTCTGAAGGCAGGTTCGCACTACCTCAATGTTCAGGAAACGGATTGGCGGAATTCCGCCAATCCGTTTCCTCAAAGCCGAAGTAGTGCGAACCTCTATGACGCGGCCTCGATAAGCGCCCGGGTATAGGTGCTCCGCGGAGCGGCGAGCATCCGATTCGTAGCGCCTTCCTCCTCGATACGCCCGTCGTGCAGGACCACGATCCGATCGGCCAGATGCTGCACCACGCCCAAATCATGGGAGACCACGATCAGCGCCATGTCCGGCGTTCGCTCGCGGATGGCGGCGAACGCCTCAAGGATCTGGATGCGGGCGGCCACGTCAATGGCACTCATCGGCTCATCGGCCAACAGCACCTTGGGATGGTTGACGATGGCACGCGCGATGGCCACGCGTTGCGCCTGACCGCCGGACAATTCCACCGGATACCGGTTCAGGAACGCCGCCGGCTCAAGCCCGACCGTCTCCAACGCCGCCCCGCACCGGGCCACCACCTCGGCGGAGGACATGCCGCGGTATCGCAACCGCAACGGCTCCCCCACCGACCTGGCCACCGTCCACCGTGGATTCAGCGAAGAGAACGGGTCCTGGTACACCAGCCCCGATTCGCTGCGCAACGCCTGGCGGCCGTCCTGCGACGCCACGTCCCGTCCGGCATAGGCCACCGTGCCGGCGTCGGCGGCTTCCAGGCCCAACAGGATGCGGGTCAGCGTGGATTTGCCCGACCCGGATCCACCGATCACGGCCAGGCATTCCCCGGCCCGAATGTCAACCGATACGTCGAACAGCACCTGCCGGCGTTCCGAACGGCTGCCGAACCATTTGTCGATGTGGCACCCACGCAGCACCACGTCATGTGCCACGTCCACGTCCCGCTCGTCCGCAAGCCCATCCGTCCGCGTCGCCTGCGGCGATACCGCACTGTTCGTCATGCCCGCACCTCCGCTTCATCGCATTCCCGGGCCGAAACCTGTGCGGATGCCGCAGCGGAGGCATCCCGCGTGGCATCCGGCCATGCCGTGTGCAAGGTCAGCGCGCGGGCTGCGCGCACCAGCCGTTCGGTCCGCTCGTCCTGAGGACCGGCAAGCAACGCGGCCGTCTCGCCGGTCTCCACGACCGACCCCTCGTCCAACACCACGCAGCGTGTGGTGGCGCGGGCCAACACCGAGAAGTCATGGGTGATGAACAGCATCGAAGCGCCTGCGCCGTCGACCAGCGATACCAGCAGGTCCACGATCTGACGCTGGGTGATCGAGTCGAGCGCCGTGGTCGGTTCGTCGGCCACAATCAGCCGCGGCGAGGTGATCAGCGCGGTGGCGATGCCGACACGTTGGAGCTGCCCGCCGGAAAGCTCGTGCGGATGTTTGCCCTCCACGTCTGGCGGCAGCCCGACCTTGTCCAGCATGGCGCGCACGCGGTCGACGCGTTCGGCGCGGGCCAGATCGTAATGCAGCCTCAGCGGCAGTTCGATCTGTTTGCCCACGCTCAGCACGGGGTTCAGCGATGCGCCCGGATTCTGGAAGACCATGCCCGTATACCGGCCGCGCAGACCGGCGAGCGTCCGGTCCGAGGCGCCAACGACCTCGGTGCCGCCAAGCGAAATCGACCCGGATACGGCGACGTCCGGCGGCAACAGCCCCAGCATGGCGCGGGCGATCATCGACTTGCCCGACCCGGAGGAACCGATAAGGCCCACACGCTCCCCGTCGCCAACCGTCAGGTCGACCCCGTGGACGATCTCCTGCCCACCGATGGCGATGCGCAACCCGCGGATGTCAACGCCCATGCCCGTCCTCCTTGCCAGATACGCCCGTCCCCTGGCGCAATGCGGGATTCGTCACCGGGTCGATCGCATCGCGCAGGGCGTCGCCGAACAGGTTCAATGCCACAACCACCACGGTCACCACCAAACCCGGCCACAGCACGGTCAACGGGTACACGCTGATGAACCGCACGGTGGTGGCCAGGGAATGCCCCCAGCTGGGTGTGCCCGACGGCACGCCCACCCCAAGATAGGTCAACCCCGATTCGGCAAGCACCGCGGTGCCGGCCGACAGGGACAGCTGCACCAGCATGACCGGCAGGATATTCGGCACGATATGTCGGAACAGCACATATGCGCCCGAAGCCCCGTCCGCCATCGCGGATTCCACGTAGGCGGACCGTGCGACCAGCAGGGCTTGCGGCCGCGCCACGCGGGCCAGGTTCAACCCGTATCCGAATCCGCAGGCGATGACGATGACCGCCACCGACGCCCCCAGCGGCACCGCCAGCACCAGGGCGATCAGCACGGTGGGGATCGAGATCAACGCGTCGACCACCACCACCGAAGCGCCGGCCAACACCGTATGCCGCGAGACCATGGCGGCCACGAACAGCAGACCGAGCGCGGCGGCGACCAGCACCGTCAGGATCACGATGATCAGATTCGTCCGGGAACCGGCCATCAGCCAGCTGAAGACATCGGCCCCGGTGCCGTCCGTGCCCAGCCAATGCTCCGCGGACGGGGCCTGCCAGGTGTGGTAGCCATCGGTCTGCATCAGCGGCCGAGGCGTCCAGAACAGCGAAACCACCGACACCAGCACCCACAGGCCGATCACCATCAGCGGGAACCTGCCGCTGGCGCGCCGCCACATCGAACGCAGCACCACGGCCGCGTAACCGTTCGCATCATTCATGCGGACACCTCGTTTCCGTCAGCGGACGCCTTGAGCCGCGGATCCAGGGCCCGATGCGCCAGATCGACGACCAAACCGATGAGCAGGAAGAACGCGGCGAGCATGAACAGCTCGCCCTGCACGGCGATCAGGTCGCGGTTGCCCACGTCGGTGACCAGCCCCGTGCCCAATCCGGGAAGCGCGAACAGGTTCTCGATGACCATCACGCCGGTGATCATCTCGGCGAAGGTCAGCCCCACCACCGACACCATCTGCGGCATGGCCAGCCGCAGCCCGACATGCAGCACGGCCTGGGTGCGGGTCATGCCGCAGGACATCGCCATCTCGATATACCCGGAGGCGACGAACTCCCCCAACGCCGACCGCGTATACCGCATCAGGCTCGCCCCTACGATAACGCCCACGCTCAGGGCCGGCAACGCCAACGAGGCCAACGCCGCCCCGGGCGTGCCCCAGCCCGAGGTCGGGAACCCCTGCGAGGGCAGCACGCCCAACAGTCCCACGCCGCGGCCGAACAGCAGAATCAGCAGCATGCCGCCCCACAACGCCGGAATGGCGCCACCGATGATGGAAACCAGCCGGTAGATGGCACGGGAGCGACGCCCGCGGGCCAACGCCGCCGCGCATCCCAGCGGGATGCCGATCAGCATGGCGATCACCAGCCCCAGTATGATCAGCGGGAACGTGACCGCCGCACGCGCCCCCACCTGCGTGGTGATGGAGCGGCCGGTGAGCATGGACGTGCCGAAATCACCGCGGACCAGCGCACCGCACCAGTCCAGATACTGCACGGGCAGCGGCCGGTCCAGCCCCAGTTCGGCGCGCAGCTGCGCCACGCGTTCGGGCGGCGAATTCACGCCGGCCATCACGGCGGCCACATCGCCCGGCAAAATGCGCAACATGGCGAACACCGCCACCGAAATGGCCAGCAACGCCACCACAAACAGCAGCAGTCGTCGGAGTACGAACCTCATGATGCCTCTCGATGCCTCTTCCTGACGTCGTATCCTCACTCGATCACAGCCGCTTACCCCTCATAGGACAGGTTCCACAGGGGCAGCTGGGTCTGGTTGAGGTTCACGGGGAAGCCTTCCACGCCGTTCGCCCACGCTGTGGTGATGCGGTAGTTGAACAGCCAGTCGGCCGGCGCGTCCTCGGACACGATGCGCGCCGCCCGCCGCAGCAGTTCGTCCCGATCCGCGTCATCCGTGGCGGCGAGCGCCTGCGCGTACAGGTCCTGCACCTCGGGGTTGTCGTAGTTGTAGTAGTACTCGGGGTCGGCCCACTGGTAGAAGTCGTGGCTCTCGTTGTGGTCCACGAGCGACAGGTCGTAGTCCTTGTTCGTGTACACGTCCTGCAGCCAGGTGGAGAATTCCACCACCTCCACTTTCAGGTCGATGCCGATTTCCGCCAGTTGCGAACGCAGCTGGTCGCCCAGGTCGGTGCCGTAGGTGTTCGCGTATTCCAGCCGCAGCGTCAGCGGGTTGTCCGGCCCGTAGCCGGCTTCCTCCATCAGCGCGAGCGCCTTGTCCACATCGTGCGGGTACAGGTCGGTCAGGTCCTCGTATCCGGGGTCGAGCGAAGGGATCGGCCCGCCGAGGGGCGCGTCGGCCCCGCCGCGCGAGGCGATGAGCTCCTCGTGGTCGATGGCATATCGGATCGCCTGCCGGATGCGGGAATCCGAGGTGTGCTCCCCCGCCCCGTTGAAGGCGAGCACGTACTTGTCGGTGCCGTCGCCGGCCTGGACCGTGTAGTGTTCGGTGTCGTCGGCGAATTGCCCGGCCAGGTTCTCGCTGACCGGCGCGAGCACCTGCACGTCCCCGGACGCCAGGGCGTTGACGGCCGCGTTGTCGTCGGTGAAATACCGGATGACGACCGTCTGGGTCTTCGCCGCATGGTCGCCCCAGTAGTCGGGGTTGGCTTTGAGGGTGATCGAATCGTTGGCGCGGAAATCGGTCACCAGATACGGTCCGGAGCCGATGGCCTCGGTTTTCGCGTCGTATTCGGCGTCCTTGTCGAAGACCAGTCCGCAGCGTCCGGCGAGCGTCCACAGCAGGTTGGAGTTCGGCTTGGTCAGCCGCAGTTCCACGGTATGCGGGTCAACGGCCGTGATCGACTCGAAGTTGGCCAGCGAATCGGCATCATGGTATTGCTTGTCCACCAGTTCCTGGATGGACCAGACCACGTCGTCGGCGTTGAGCTCGTCCCCGTTGGAGAAGGTCATGCCTTCGTTGAGGTGGAACGTGTAGGTCAGTCCGTCCGCGCTTTCCTTCCAGCTGGCTGCCAGCGCGGGGACGACCTGGTTGTTCTCGTCGCGTGCGACGAGTCCCTCGTACACGTTGCCGATGAGGATCTGGTCGAGCGCCGACCCCGACTGGTTGCGGATGTCGAGGTTGGTGGGGGCCAGTTTCAGTCCGATGGTGATGCTGTCGCGTTGTCCCGCGGGCTGCGATGCGGGCCAGTTGACGATTGCGACGATGCCGATGATGATGGCCGCCGCCGCGATGGCGGCGATGACGATCCATGTCCACGGACGCTTCCGCGGCGTTTTGACGCGGGCGTTGAGCGAGTCGTCGGTGCTCGCCGTTTCGGAGGGGGATGCGGATATCGGTGTGGTTGCGCCGGCCTGGCCGTGCGCACCTGGGTTTTCAGCCATGACGATCCTTAATCGTGGTGCTTGATGATGCGATTGTTGAGGTTGTATGGTTGGCCGCCCGTCCGGGTCGTCCACCGTGCACCATTGTAGACCCGCCCCTGTCCGACGCGAGTGCCGGACCGTGACACATTCCCGTCCACTGGCCATTTCACGTTTCGTTGGAATTCCGGGCTTTTGCAGGAATGGATCAGAGTCACGATGCATCAGAGTCACGAAATGGAGCACGGGCGAGGCCACGGGAGGAATCGGGATGGGCCGTATGATGGAGTCATGCTAGTTGCAGTGGATATTGGCAATACGAATATCGTGCTCGGCTTCCTCGAGGGGGAACGGATTGTGGGCACGTACCGGATGACGACGAAGGCCGACCACACCTCCGACGAGTACGGTCTGATGATCACCGAGTTTCTGCGGATGAGCGGATACGCGCCGCAGGATGTGGACGATGTGATCGTGGCCTCCGTGGTGCCGAAGGTCATGCATTCGTTCCGCGCCAGCATCGTCAAGTTCCTGGGCATCGATCCGATGGTGGTGGGCCCGGGGGTCAAGTCGGGCATGAACATCCGCATCGATGATCCGAGGTCGCTGGGCGCCGACTGCCTGGCCGACTGCGCCGGCGCCTACTACGTGTACGGCGGCCCGGTGCTGGTGGCCGATTTCGGCACGGCGACCACGTTCAACTACGTCGACGCGCGCGGCACGATCACCTGCGGGTTGATCTCGCCCGGCCTGCGCACGGCGGCCGCCGCGTTGTGGACCGGCACCGCGCAACTGCCCGAGGTGGAGATCACCCGCCCGGATTCGATTCTGGCCACCGGAACGAAAACCGCGATGCAGGCGGGGTTGTACTACAACTTCCTGGGCGGCATCGAGCGCACGATCGAGCAGTTCCGCGCGGAGATCCGGGAGGATTTCCAGGTGGTCGCCACCGGCGGTCTGGGCCGCGTGTTCATGGACGACACCGACCTCATCGATATCTACGACCCCGACCTGATTTTCAAGGGCATGGCGAAGATCCACGCCCGCAACGTCTGAACGGAGCCCGGCTACGAGGCGCTGCCCATCGTGAAGCCCTGATTGGTGCCGTATTCCAGCAGATCGCGCTGCCACAGGGCGATGCCGTCCATGATGCTGACGCGCGTACCGGGTTCCTCGGGCGGTTCGTCTCCGTCGGATTGCCGCCCACTCTCCTCGCTGCGCTCCTCGGCGAGGGCGTACTCCAGCGCCGTGGTGGACCACTGGTATGCGGTGCCGACCGTGTCGCGGAAATCGTCGCGGGCGTACACCTCGAACGGCAGGTACTGGTATCCGACCGAAACCTCCCGCGCGGCCTGGGCGAGCACCTTGTTGAACTGCTGCCCGCCGAAATAGGGGATGTCGATGCCACGGGAATCGGTGATGGTGGTCTTGTTCAGGAACGCCTCATCGCTGAGGGTGTCGTTGTCCGCCGGGAATGCGCCGCCGGCCACACGCGTGGCGATGCCTTCGGCGTCGTGGCAGACGTAGTCGACGAACCGGAACGCCGCCTCCGGCTTGCGGCTGGAGCGCAGCACGCCCATCGCCGACCCGCCGTTCTCCGCGTTGGTCGCGCTCCCGTCCTCGGTCGGCATGGTGGCCACCCGCCACAACCCCGACCCTCCCGGCACGTCCGCCAGCAGCAGCGACGGCATCCAGGCGCCGGAGAACAGCGAGGCCACCTGCCCCGAGCCGAGCGCCGCCTTCCATTCGTCCGACCATGTCGTCAGCCGGGTGTCGACCAGTCCTTCGTCGATCATGCGCTGCCAGAACGCGGCGAACCGCGAGACGCCGTCGTCCGTGTTCAGACAGACCGTCACGGTCTTGCCGTCGTCCGACGTGAGGAAGGGTCTGCCTCCGGCGAGCCAGACCATGGCGTTGAAGAAGCTCGCGTCGCCCGCGTCGGCGGTGATGTATACGCCGATCTCCTTGAGCTTCTTGGCCGCCTCGTAATAGTCTTCCCACGTGCGGATGGATGCGGCGTCGACCCCGGCCTGCCGGAACACATCCTCGTTGTAGAAGAACGCCATCGGCCCGGAATCCATCGGCAGGGCATAGATGGTGCCGTTCATCTGCACCGAGGACCATGTGCCGGGCGTGTACTGCTCGGCGTATGACGAGACGCGCTCGGTGATGTCGAGCAGCTGCCCGCTAACCGCGTACTGGCCGAGCGCGAAGTACTCGAGCTGGACCACGTCGGGCAGATTGTAGCCATCCTGGATGGCGTGGTTGAGATTGTCGTATCCGCTGATGGTATCCACCTCGACGCGGATATCCGGGTTCGCGGCCTCGAAATCGCTGACGACCGCCTGCATGCTGGGTTCCCACGACCACACGGTGATGGCGGTGCGCGTGTCGACGGCCGACCCGCAGCCGGATGCGCACGCCAGCAACGCGGTGCCGGCGGCCCACGCCGCGATTCGGCGCGCCGTTTTCCGGATTCCGCCGCCTTGTGCCATGGCCGCTCCTTCCGCCGTGTGTGGACCCGTTCCATCATGTCGTGTACGGACAGTGTACGGCATCCGTCTGAGTGCGGGTCGCCGCGCTCCCGGCCCGCCGTCGTTCGACCACCCCCGCAGTGGCGTGGGAGGATCACGGCCCTGAACCGTCGAAGAAGCCGGCGGCGAGGGGGAATACGACGAAGCGGCCCGGGGCAACGCATGCCGCGGACCGCTTCCGATGTTCAGTTATGGTGTCCCGTTACCGGCTTGGCCGGTTCACTCGACCGTGTAGCCCTGCTGCTCGCCGTACTCCTTGAGCGCAGTCTCCCAGGAGGCGATGCCCTCCTCGAGCGTGATGGACTTGTCGGTGAAGGCGCCGCCGGCGTGGTCGGCGTAGACGTTGCGGGCGTTCACCTCGAACGGCAGGAACTTGTAGCCGGTGGAGACGTTGGCCGCCGCGGTGGCCAGGGCCTCGTTGAACTTCTGGCCGCCGAAGTACTCGTGCTCGTTGCCGTCGGAGTCGGTCAGGGCGGTCATGTTGAGGAAGTCCTCGGAGGCGAGGGTCTCGTTGTCGGCCGGGAAGGCACCACCTTCGACGCGCACGGCGACGCCGTCGGAGTTGTGGCAGGCGTACTCGACGAACTTGTACGCGGCCTCGGCCTTGGCCGTGTCATCGGTGGCCAGGATGGCGAGCGAGGAACCGCCGTTCTCGGCGTTGGTCTCGGAGCCGTCGAGCGTCGGCATCTGGGCGATGCGCCACTTGCCGTCGCCGTCCGGGGCGCCGGAGAGCAGGTTGTACGGCATCCAGGCGCCGGTCAGCAGGGAGGCGATGGAGCCGTCGTTCAGGCCGCGGTTCCACTCGTCGGTCCAGCCGGCGGTCTTGGTGTCGATGAGGTCCTCGTCGATGAGCTTCTGCCAGAAGTCGATGAAGGCCTGGACGTTCTCATCGCCAGTCAGGTTGATCTTGACGGAGGTGCCGTCCTCGCCGGTCTCGAACGGGGTGGCGCCGGCCAGCCAGGTCATCGAGTCGAAGAAGCCGGCGTCGCCGGAGTCGGAGGTGATGTAGGAGCCGGTGGCGCGGACCTTCTTGGCGGCCTCATAGAAGTCGTCCCAGGTGCGGACCTCGTCCGGGTTCACGCCGGCCTCGTCCATGACGTCCTTGTTGTAGAACCAGGCCATCGGGCCGGAATCCATCGGCAGGGCGTAGACGCCGCCCTGGATGGCCACGGAGGCCCAGGTGCCCGGGGTGAAGAAGTCGGAGAACTCGTCGGCGCCGTACTCGGACATATCCTGCACATAGCCGCGGATCACGTACTCCGGCAGCGCGTAGTACTCGATCTGGGCGATGTCCGGGGCGCCGGAGCCGGCCTCCATCGCGTTGTTCAGCGCCTGGTACTCGGTGGTGTTGGTGCCGGCGTTGGTGATGGTGACCTTGATGTTCGGGTTCTCGGCCTCGAATCCTTCGACGGTGCGAGGCAGCGTGGAGTCCCACGACCAGACGGTCAGCTCGATCTGCTCGTCGCTGCCACTGGTGTCGCCGCCCTCGTTGCCGCCGGCGGTGTCGTTGCCGCCGCAGGCCGCGAACGGGAGGACCATGGCCGCGGCGCCGAGCAGGGCGATGATGCGCTTATTGAACTTCATCGTTCTTCCTTCCTTTAGAGGTATCGACCGCGGGCCCGAACAGCTGGGCCCTGTCGTCACGTATGACGATACCACATCAAAAATGTTTACGCAAACACAACGCGCGACACACCTCACAAACCCTAGTGAATTCAACAAAACAACGATTACCGCAATCCGGTTATAATGAAAGGCGTCACCCTATTTAGGCAACGCAAACAAAGGAGTTTCCCTATGACCGCAACCACTCATGCCGACGTGTCCGTCACCTTGGGCGGCGCCCGCGCGGTGGCCGACGTGCCGGCCCGCATGTTCGGATCCTTCGTCGAGCATCTCGGCCGCTGCGTCTACGGCGGCATCTACGAGCCGGACCACCCCACCGCGGACGACCAGGGCTTCCGCTCGGACGTGCTCGATCTGGTCCGCGAGCTCGGCGTGACCTGCGTGCGCTACCCCGGCGGCAACTTCGTCTCGAACTACAACTGGGAGGATGGCACCGGCCCGCGCGACCAGCGTCCGGTCCGCCGCGACCTGGCCTGGCACTGCACCGAAACCAACGAGATGGGCATCGATGACTTCTACCGGTGGAGCCAGCGCGCCGGCACCGAGATCATGCTCGCCGTCAACATGGGCACCCGAGGACTCAAGGCCGCGCTCGACGAGCTCGAATACGTCAACGGCGCCCCCGGCACCGCCTGGGCGGACCGCCGCGTGGCCAACGGCATCCCCGAACCGATGGGCGTGCGCATGTGGTGCATCGGCAACGAGATGGACGGCCCCTGGCAGGTCGGCCACATGACCCCCGAGGAATATGCGCTGGCGGTCGACAAGGTGGCGCATGCCATGAAGCTCGCCGAATCCGGTCTGGAACTCGTGGCCTGCGGATCGTCGAGCGCGCACATGCCGACCTTCGGCGAATGGGAGCGCACGGTGCTCACCAAGGCCTACGACAATCTGGACTTCGTCTCCTGCCACGCCTACTACTATGAGCGCGGCGCGAAGAGCCTGCAGGATTATCTGGCCTCCTCCGAGGACATGGCCGGATTCATCGCCACGGTGGCCGCCTGCGCCGACGAGGCCAAGGCCGCCCACAACGGCGACCATGACATCGCCCTGAGCTTCGATGAGTGGGGCGTGTGGTATTCGGACGTGTGGAACCAGCAGGAGGCCGAGTGGAAGGCCGCCGCCAGCGAGGGGCTGCACCCGGAGCCGTGGCCGAAGGCCCCGCACCTGCTGGAGGATATCTACTCGGCCGCGGACGCCGTGGTCGAGGGGTCGCTGATGATCACGCTGCTCAAGCACTGCGACCGTGTCCGTTCCGCCTCCCGCGCCCAGCTGGTCAACGTGATCGCGCCGATCATGGCCGAGGAGCACGGCCCGGCATGGCGGCAGACCGTGTTCTATCCGTTCGCCGAGGCCGCGCACCACGCCAAGGGCGCCGTCTTCGCGCCCGAGGTCGACGCGCCCGCCGTGCACACCGAGGCCTACGGCGACGTGGACGCCGTCGAGGCGGTCGTGACCTGGGACGAGGAGACGCGCGAGGGACTGCTGCTGGTGGTCAACCGTGACATCGCGTCCGCGCACACGCTGCACGTCGACCTGTCCACGCTGCCCGGAGCCGGGGCGGACGCGCCGGCCGTCACCCATACGATGATGCTGCACGACGACGACCCGCATCGCCAGAACACGGCCGAGCAGCCGGATGCGGTCGTGCCGCAGCCGTTCGACGTCACCGCCGACGATGGACGGCTGTCGTTCGCGATGCCGGCGATCAGCTGGGCCGCGGTGCGGTTCACCGCGTAATCGGCACGGGGCTCCCCCAACACGGCGAGCCCCGGATACGGCAGTGGGGAGGTTTCCCGTTCGGGAGACCTCCCCACTATGGTTTCGACGCTTCGGCTACGTCAGCGCTTGATGACGACGACGCCGTTCGGGTCGAGCACGGCACGGCCGTCCTCGACGCGCCCCAGCGACGCGACCAGCGGCTCACCGTCCACCTCGACCGTCACCCGCTCGCGAGAACGGTTGAACAGGAACTCGAAGCCGGCATCGTCGGACACGCGCTCGATGCGCATGATCCGGCCGTCGCCCTGCGGCAGGTCGAATCCAATCGACCCGCACATCGCCGGCAGAGCCGAGGCCAGGCCGTCGCGGCCCAGACGGCATCCGACGTATACGGTCGCACCCTCTCCGTAGCGGTTCGCCACGATGGCGGGGGCGCCGTCCATGCCGGTCCACGGCTCGGCCTTGAAGCGGGACAGCACGGTCGCGCTGTCCGCCGTGGAGGTGATGACGTCGGCGAAGTCATGGGCCACGGTGCCGTTGTCGAGGTCGAGGTGGTCCAGCGCACCCGGGAAGTCGTCGCCCATCGGAGCGAACTCCTCGATGCGCACGCCGACCACGTCACGGATGGATCCGGGATATCCGCCCAGCCAGATGTGGTCGCGCTCATCCGAGATGCCCGTGTAGTACGTGGCGAACAGCTTGCCGCCCTTGGCCACGTAGTCGCGGACGCGCTGCGAGTTGGCCTCGTCCAGCAGATACACGCTGGGCAGCACCGCAGCCTCGTACGAGTCCCAGTCACCGCGGATCGGCACCACGTCGGCGGTCACGCCGTTGTCGGCGAAGGCGCGGAACCAGGCGAGCGGCTCGGTCCAGTGGCGGACCTGCTGCGTCGGGGTCGCCGTGTGCTCGGTGGCCCACTGGCTCTCATAGTCGAACACGACCGCCACGCGGGACTGCGCCAGACGCGTGCCGAGCAGTCCCTGCTCGCCGAGCAGCGCCAGGTCGGCGCCCAGCTCGCACACGTCGCGGAAGTCCTGGCTGTCCTCGCCGGCGTGCGGCACCATCGCGGTGTGGTACTTCTCGGCGCCGGCCTTGGACTGCCGCCACTGGAAGTAGCAGATCGCGTCCGCGCCCATCGCCAGGTGGGCGAGCGAGTCGCGCACCAGCTGGCCCGGCTCCTTGCGGTAGTTGATCGGACGCCAGTTCACGGCGCCGGTGGAGTGCTCCATCAGCCACCACGGGTTCTTGCGGGCGATGCCGTCGACCAGCGACGCCGAGTAGGCCAGCTCGTCGAAGTGGGATTCGCCGGGCGTGAAGTAGTGGTCGTTGGACACGAAGTCGACCTCGTAGCCCCAGTCGTCATAGTCCAGACCGGTGCCGCCCGCGGACACCATGAAATTGGTGGTCAACGGACGATCCGGGGTGATCTCGGCGAGCACGTCGCGCTCGTCCACGTAGAAGGCCTTGAGCGCGTCCGAGCTGAACCGCTTGAAGTCCAGCAGCTTGCCCGGGTTCATGAAGTTGCCCTCGCCGATGAAGCGCGGCGGGATGATCTCCGAGAAATCATTCATGCGCTGCGCCCAGAATGCGGTGCCCCAGGCCTCGTTCACCGCGTCGATCGTGCCGTAGCGCTCCTCGCACCAGCGCTGGAACGCGTGCATCGCGTCGTCGGAGTAGTCGAAGCGGTTGTGGCAGCCGTATTCGTTGCTCACATGCCAGGCGATCACATAGGGGTTGTCCTTGTAGTGTTCGGCCATCTTGCGGCACAGGTTGAGCGCGTACTCGCGGAAGATCGGGCTGGTGGGACGCCAGTGCTCGCGCGCGCCCGGCCAGCATACGTGGCCGTATTCGTCGCGCCAGAGCACCTCCGGGTACTTCTGGGTGAGCCACATCGGCGGCGACGCGGTGGCGGAGGCCAGGTCGACGGCGATGCCGGCCTTGCCGAGCTTGTCGATGACGCGGTCCAGCCAGTCGAAGTCGTATACGCCCTCCTGCGGCTCGATCTTGGCCCACGAGAAGATGGCGACGGACACGACGTTGACGCCGGCCTTGGTCATCAGGCGGATGTCCTCGTCCCAGACCTCCTCGGGCCACTGGTCGGGGTTGTAGTCGCCGCCGTACCAGATGCGGGCCTGCTGCCCCTCCAGGGGCTGCGGCCAGCGGAATGCTCGATGTGTGTTCTTCATCATGATAAACGTGTTCTCCCGGTATTCATATGGTCGTTGTCTTGTACTGCGTTGCGGAAGCATGCGCGGCATCCGGCGGCGCCTGGATGATGAGCAGCAGTCGGAATGGTTGCATGGGCCTCCTTTCTCTGCTACGGCCATACGGTACACAATGGGCGCGGACCATTCGCCCGCGCCCTGTGTGATTGGCTATGTCGTCGGGCCTACTCCTTGACGGCGCCGGCGGCGAGGCCGGATTGCCAGTACTTCTGCAGGAGCAGGAACGCGATGACCAGGGGGATGATCGTGATCAGCGAACCGGTGATCACGAGGTTCTGGATCGCGGTGCCGCCCGCGGTGTTGGCCTGGTCTTTCCACTGGTTCAGACCGATCGTCAACGGGTACCAGTCCGCGTCCTTGAGCATGATCAACGGCAGGAAGTAGTTGTTCCACGTCGCCACGATCGTGAACAGGCTCGTGGTCACGATGCCCGGCGCCAGCAGGGGCAGGCTGACCTGGAAGAACGTGCGGAACTCGCCCGCACCATCCACCCGGGCGGCCTCCAGCAGCTCGGTCGGCACGGCCTGCTCGCTGAAGATCCACATCAGGTACAAACCGAACGGCGAGATCAGGCTCGGGATGATCATCGCCCACGGCGTGTTCGTCAACCCCAGCTGGGCGAACAGGAGGAACTGCGGGACCGCCAACGCCGTGCCCGGCACGCTGATCGAGCCGATGATCACGGCGAACACGGCCTTGCGGCCCGGGAAGCGGAACTTCGCCAGCGCGTAGCCGCCCATGATCGCCAGCAGGGTCGCCCCGCCCGCGCCCACGACCACGTACAGGATCGTGTTCAGGAACCAGCGGGCGAAGATCCCGTCCTGGTAGGTGAACACCGTCCTGATGTTGTCCCACAGGCTGAACTCGCCGCCGAACCACAGGCCGAACGTGCTGGTGAAATCCGCCTGCGACTTCGTCGCGTTGATCACCAGGTACACGAACGGGAACAGGCAGTAGATCGCGAACAACGAGCACAACACGGTCATCAGGGTCGAACGGCGCGGGTTGGCCACGTTCGCGAACCCGGACCTGGCGGCCCTCTTGCGTTCCGCGGCCTCGTCGCGCGCGACCCGCCTCTGCCTTTCCCTCTCCGCCTTCCTGGCGGCCCTCTCCTGCTCGCGGAGCGCGCGCGCCGTCGCGCGGCGGTCCATCGCATCACTCGTCGCGTTCGTCATTTCATCTGCTCCTTCATGCTGTTGAGCTGCACCGCGTACGCGATCGCCATCGTGATCACCGCCATCACGATCGCCATCGCCGCCGCGTAGTTGCTCTGGTTACCGCTGAAGCTCAGGTTGTACGCGTACATGTTCGGCGTGTAATACGTCGTGATCGCGTTGCCCGGCACCATGTTCTGCAGGATGTTCGGCTCGTTGAACAACTGGAACGAACCGATGATCGAGAAGATCACCGTGATCGCCAACGAACCCCGAAGCTCCGGCAGCTTGATGCTCTTGACGATCTGCCACTCCGACGCCCCGTCGATCGACGCCGCCTCGTACAGGCTGTGCGGGATCGTCGACAGGCTCGAATAGAAGATCAGCATGTTGTAGCCCACGAACTCCCACGTCACGATGTTCCCGATGCTCGCCAGCAGCACGTCCGGGCTCAGCACGTCGATGTTCGTGCCCAAAAGGTCGTTCAGCGACCCGACCAGACCGTACTTCGACCCGTACATGAACCCCCAGATCATCGTCGAGACCACCGCCGGCACGCCATACGGCAGGAACGTCGAGATCCGGAAGAACTTCGCCCCATGCAGCTTCATGCTGTCGATGCACAAAGCCATCACCGCCGAGAAGAACAACATGATCGGCACCTGCACGATCGTGAACAACGCCACCCGGCCGCACGACGCCCAGAACTGATCATCCCCGAACAAACGCAGGTAGTTGTCGATCCCGACGAACACCGTGCCGCCCACCATACGCTTCTCATAGAACGAGATATAGATCGCATAGAAGATCGGGATGATGAACACCAGAACGAACACCACCGCGAACGGCCACATGAACTTCCAACCACGCCAATCAGGCTTATGCTTATTCACCCGCACCGTGCCGGACGATGCGGATGGGCTTGCCGCTGTCATATCCTCACCCTCTCCTTCGAAGGAAATGCCGCGGACGACTCCGGTTCTTCCCGGAAACCTCCTCGGCCTGAAAAATGTTTGCGTTATCATAATACCACCATCCGCGCCATTGTCCACTTCGTGTCGCCCCTCCCCTGCGGGAACATGCGGTACAATGGTGACGAAAACAATGTAGTTCTCACACAATGGGGGCATCATGGAACGTTCATCGGCGTCCATGCAGGACGTGGCCAGAGAGGCAGGGGTATCGCCCCAGACCGTCTCCCGCGTGGCCAACGGCAGCAATGCGGTACGCCCCGAAACCAGGCAACGCGTCGAGGCCGCCATGGAAAAGCTCGGATACCGCCCCAACTACGCGGCACGCGCGCTGAAGCACGGCCAGTTCAAGAACATCGGCGTCGTGCTGTTCAACATGACCACCTTCGGCAACGCCCGCATCCTGAACGGCATCGTCGAAGCCGCCGAAGACGATGGTTACGCTACCACGCTGGTCACCATCGGTCACGGCCACGTCAAGACGTTGCAGGCCATCGCCGAACGGATGAAACAGCTGCCGGTGGACGGCGTCATCATCGCCATGCAGGACCGCATCGCCGATTTCGACGATTTCGTACCGCCCAAGGAACTGCCTTTCGTGCTCATCAACGAGAGCGCGGCCAACCACTGCCCTACCATCGACGCCGACCAGTACGGCTGTTCCACCGCCGCCGTGGATTACCTGCTCAGCAAAGGACACCGCACCGTATACCACATCGCAGGCCCCTCGACCTCGCTGGCCGCGTGCAGCCGCGCCCGAGGCTGGCGCGAGGCGCTGGAGCAGTTCGGAGTGCCCATCCCCCCGACCTATGTCGGCGACTGGGGCGCGGACAGCGGGTATCAGGCGGGTTTGGCGCTGGCCCACGAACCGGGGTGCACCGCGGTGTACGCGGCCAACGACCAGATGGCGTACGGCGCGATTCTGGGACTGCAGGCGGCAGGCAAGCGTGTACCCGAGGACGTCAGCATCATCGGCGTGGACGATTCGCTGGCCGAGACGGTGCCGCGGCTGAACCTGACCACGATGCGCATGAAATTCGAACAGCTGGGCCGCGAGGCGTATCTGATGGTCCGCAGGATATGCGACGGCGAGCATGTGCCGGTCGGCGTCAAAACCGTCATCCCCACCGAGCTGATCGAACGCGGTTCGGTACGCGAGATCAACGACTGACGTCGGGCTCCGTCCGGGATCGGCATCCCAGCGGCATCCGGGAAACGAATTCTCGATGCTCGCCCGTGACGGGATCGTCGAATTCCAGACTGCGCGCCACCAGTTCCAGCGGCCGGCTGAAATCATCGTAGGTCCGCGTCGTGATCGCTGGATACAGGTCGTCTCCGACGATCGGCATGCCCAATGATGCCATGTGCACGCGCAGCTGATGGGTTTTGCCGGTATGCGGCCGCAGCACGTATCGCGCGAGGCGCCGCCGTCCCGACGCATCCGCCGAGGACCAGGCATGGCGTTCGATGAAGGTCTGGGCGTTCGCCACACCCGGGATTTCATAGGCCTGCAATCGTCCGCGGTCCTTGACGATATGCGAACGCCGCAGCAACGGGAACGGCCGTGGCGGCTCCAGCCGCGTCAACGTTCCGGTCCTCGGCCGGATCACCGGAACGCAGGGCGCCAGGCATTCATAAACCTTGCTGGCTTGCCGGTTCTGGAACAGCATCTGGTACGCGCGGCGCAACTCGGGATCGCGGACGAACACCAGCACGCCGGCGGTCATCCGGTCCAACCGGTGCGCCGGCGTGATGTCGGGTTCCCCGTACCGTTCCCGCAGACGGATCAACGCGGTCTGCCGATACCACATGCCACGGGGCATGGTCGCCAGGAAATGCGGTTTGTCGACGACGATGATGCCGGAGTCCTCGTACAGCACGTCCAGCTCGAACGGGATCTCCGGCTCGTCATACACCCAGCGGTGCGGCTTCATCTACTCGACGGTCACCGACTTGGCCAGATTGCGCGGCTTGTCCACGTCGTAGCCCTTGAGATTGGCCATGTCCATGGCGAACAGCTGCAGCGGGATCACATCCACCAGCGGGCTGAGCAACGTCGGGCACGGCGGGCGCCAGAACACGATGTCGGCGTACCGTTCGGCGTCGGGGTCGCCCTCCTCGGCCACCGCGATCGTGTACGCGCCGCGAGCCTTGACCTCCTCGATGCCGGAGATCACCTTGTTGTGCAGCGTATCGCGTCCGCGGGCGGACGGCACGATCACCACGACGGGCTCGCCCTCGTCCACCAGCGCAATCGGGCCGTGCTTGAGCTCGCCGGCGGCGAAGCCTTCGGTGAACGTATAGGCAATCTCCTTGAGCTTCAGCGCGCCTTCCATGGCCACCGGATAACCGACGTGGCGGCCGAGGAACAGGAACGAGTGCGCGTTCACCATACGTTCGGCGGCACGCTCGATGGCGGCCTGCTGGGTGTCCAGCACCCACTGGATCTTGCCCGGCATCTCCTTGAGGTTGTCGAGGATCTGGCGAATCTCGTCACGGAACATCGTGCCCTTGACCTGCGCCAGGTACAGGCCGAGCAGGTAGGCGGCGGTGACCTGCGCCACGAACGCCTTGGTGGAGGCCACGGCGATCTCCGGGCCGGCATGGGTGTAGAGCACGGCGTCGGATTCGCGTGGGATGGTGGCTCCCTGCGTATTGCAGATGGCCAGCACGCGCGATCCCTGTTCGCGCGCGTGGCGCAGCGCCATCAGCGTATCCATCGTCTCGCCCGACTGGGAGATGGCCACGACCAGCGTGCGGGAGGTCAGAATCGGGTCGCGGTAGCGGAACTCATGCGCCAGCTCGACCTCGACCGGGATGCGCACCCAATGTTCGATCGCGTACTTGGCGACCAGGCCCGCATAGGACGCGGTGCCGCATGCCACCACGATGATCTTGTCGATGGACCGGAACACGTCGGGTTCGATGCGCACCTCATCGAGCACGATGTCGCCCTTGTCGTCGAACCTGCCCAGCAGCGTGTTCGCCACGGCGTCGGGATCCTCATGGATCTCCTTGTCCATGAACGACGGCCAGCCGCCCTTCTCGGCGGCGGAGGCGTCCCAATTCACGGTGAACCGGTTCGGCGCATCCACCACGTTGCCGTCGAAATCGGTGACGGTCACCGAATCTGCGGTGATGCACACGGCCTCGTCCTGGCCGAGCTCCATCGCCTCCTTGGTGTAGGCCACGAACGCGGCCACGTCGGAGCCGAGGAAGTTCTCGCCCTGGCCGAGACCGACGACCAGCGGGGAATCATGACGGGCGCCGACCACGATATCCGGCTGGCGACGGTCGACCGCCAGAATCGTGAACGCGCCGGTCAGCTGGCGCGCCACGCGGCGCAACGCCTCGAACAGGTCGGGATGCCCCGTCTCCGCGATGACTTGCTCGGCCTCCTTGCCCAGCAGTTTGGCGGCCACCTCGCTGTCGGTGCTGGAGGCGAAGGAGTAGCCCTCCGCCAGCAGCTCGCCCTTCAGCGCGTTGGCGTTCTCGATGATGCCGTTGTGGATGATGGCGAGGTTGCCGTCCGCGCTCAGATGCGGGTGGGCATTGTTGTCGCTCGGCGCGCCGTTGGTGGCCCAACGGGTGTGGCCGATGCCCACCGTGGCGTCCGGAAGCGCACGCTTGGCGAGATCGGCCTCCAGATTGGCGAGACGCCCCGCCTTCTTGCGCACGGCCACATGATCCATGCCCGGGGCGGCAAGCGCCACGCCGGCCGAGTCATAGCCGCGGTATTCCAAACGCTTCAGTCCCTGCAGACACACCTCCAACGGCTTGCCGCAGGCGGTCGACGAACCGACATATCCAACGATTCCACACATAGTTCCTCACTTTACCGTGCGATGTGTAACTCCATCGGCCGCATGCGCCGGACGATACCCGCGTGGGTGGGATGCCGTCGCACGCCCTGCCCGTCAGCGGTTGCGCATATTGGCGTACCGCATGATGCGCAGCGCCTCGCGCTTGTCCTGCTCCTCACGCAGCGCCTGGCGCTTGTCGTATTCCTTCTTGCCCCGGGCCAGCGCGATCTCCGCCTTGACCCGGCCATCCTTGAAGTACAGGCTCAGCGGCACGATCGTGTAGCCCTTGGCTTCGATGCCGCGGCTGAGCTTGGCGATTTCCGCGGCGTGCAGCAGCAGCTTGCGCTTGCGTTTGGGCGCATGGTTGTTCCAGGTGCCGTTCAGGTATTCGGGGATGTTCGCCCCCTCCAGCCAGATCTCGCCGCGCCGGTCGATCGACACGAACGATTCGGCCAGGGATGCGCGCCCCTCCCGCAACGATTTGACTTCGGTGCCGGACAGTGCGATGCCGGCCTCGTATCGGTCTTCGATGGTGTAGTCGTGCCGTGCCCTGCGGTTCTGCACGATCAGCGATGTCCCTTGCTGTTGCTTGGACACTGGGACGGATTCCTTTCGATCAGTAATGGATGTACGTGTAGTTGTAGGCGTTGTAGACGGTCTCCCAGGCGGGGAACGTGGCGAAGCCGGTGCCGCCTTCGGAGATGAGCACGGAACCGTCGGCGTTCACGCGCTCCACGACCGCCACATGGCCGTAGTAGGGGTCGGCGTACCAGCCGTTGACGTACTGGCCTCGCTCGAACACCATGACCGCGCCGTAATGCGGCGTGTTGTTCACCAGGTAGCCCAAGCTGCGGGCGGTGTTGTCCCACTGCTCGCCGTTGCCCATGAACGAGCCCACGGGCAGCCCCAGTTCGGAGCGACGCAGATACGCCCACAGGGTGCACTGACGCGCCGGGTATGCCGAGCCGCCCACCGTATTGCCGGTGGAATGTCCATAACAATATCCCGATCCCGAGGGGCAGCTGCCGGGAACGGAGTAGTTCATGCCGTTCGCGGTGCCGCCGCCGGTGTTCCCGCCGGACGAGCCACCGGTGCCGCCGCCACCGGTGCTGCCTCCCGATGAGCCTCCGGAGGATCCCCCGGAACTGCCGCCGGAGCCGGAACCACCGGAGCTGGAGCCGCCGGACGAGCCCCCTGAGCTGGCACCGCCGGACGAGCCGCTATTGCCGCCGCTATTGGAGCCGCCACCCGTGTTGCCGCCGACCTGTTGCTGGCCTCCGGTGCTCGGATCCGGTTTCGCGGCCTGTATCTGCTCCTGCTGGGCGGCCCACGAGTCGATCTCCGATTTCATCGACACAATCTCCGCGGCCTCCTGCGCCTCCTGCGTGGTCAGCTGATCGGACTGCTCCTCGAGTTTCTGACGCGCGGCCTCGCTCCGTTCGCGCAGGGCCTGCAGATCCTCCTGCTTGGATTGCGCCTCCTGCGCGGCCTTCGCCGCGGAGGCCGCCTGCTGGTCCGCCTGCGTCTTGAGCTGCGCCACCTCGTCCTCGATGGCGGCCAGGCGTTCCTTGCGGTTCATCGAGACGCCCAGCTCCCCCGCCGCGTCGGAAGCGGCGTTCGCCTCGGAACGGGCCACGGCCGCCTGCGACTGCATCCGGTCCACGAATTCATCCGTGGTGGTCGAATTCGTCACCACGCTCATCAGGTCCGATGCCGTGGAGCCGTGGAAGCTCTCCCTGGCCAGCTGCGCCACCGCGTCCTTGGCGTCGTCATAGTCCGCGCCGGTCTGTTCGATCTTCCGCTCGAGATCCTCCCTGTCCTGACGGGCGGCCTCCAGACGTTCGGCGGTGGCGTCCGCCAGGCTCTGGGCCTGTTCGGACGTCTGCTGGGCCTCTTCGGCGGCGGCCACGGCGACGGGAATCTGGTTCTCGGTCAGATCGTCAAGTTCCAGGATCGTATTGGCCAGGTCCTCGTTCACCCCAGCCAGCTGCGCCTTCAGGTCCGCATGGTCCGCCACGGCCTGACGGTATTCGTTCATGCTCGGCACGGCCTCGGCCTCCGGCACCGCCGCCAGGTTCGCCACGCCAAGCGATACCAGCATCGCCGCGCATGACGCCACCCCCAGCATGGCCTTGGTCCGCTTCACCGCTTTCATCGAAGCCCCTTTCCGTGCCGTCACGTCCATAGTGCAGCCATTGTAATGAATCAAACTGAAAACGCCAGGCGATCAGGTCTTCAGATACCGCCGCAGCGAAATCGTCGAAGCCACCACCGAAAGCAGCATCGCGCCCAGCACCAGCAACGGGGCCGACAGCCAGACCGTCCGTTGCGTGATGAACGGCATCCACTGCACGTTCTGCGCCAGCCAGTCGGTGATGAACACCTTCACCAGCACGCTCAACGCACCGCAGGCCAGCATGGAACCCAGGAACGAGGCGACGACGCCCTCCAGCACGAACGGCAACCGAATCGTCCAGTTCGAGGCGCCGACCAGACGCATGATCTCCGTCTCGTTGCGTCGTGAGGCGGCGCTCAGCCTAATGGTGGTTCCGGTCAGCAGGATGGCGACGACCACCATAACCGCGGCCAACACCACGGTGACCACCGTGGCCCGGTTCAACACCGCGAAGATTGGGTCGAAGATCTGCCGCTGATCCACCACATCCTCAACGCCCTCCCTGCCGGACAGCACCTCGGAGACCATCTGGTACTTCGTCGGGTCCGTCAGCTTCAGCCGCAGCGAATCCTGCATGTCGGCGGCGGTCAGCGTGCGCCCCTGATACATGCCGTCGGGATACTGCTTCAGGAACGTGTCGTTATAGAAATCCTCGCGGCTCACATAGGTGATCTGCGATACGTCGTCGCCCAGCTCGCGCCGGATCAGGTCCTGCAGATCCACGATCTCAGTGTCGGTCGGCGCCACGCCCGCCGCGCAGGAGGCCGCCTGGCTGGTGCCATCCGGACACAGCCACACCACCACCTCCACCTGGTTGTACCAGTCGCCCTTCGCACGGGAGATCTGAGCCTGCAGCAGCACCGAGGCGCCGATGAACAGGAACGAGATGAACGTGACCAGCATCACCGACAGAATCATCGAGACATTGCGGCGCAGGCTGGTCCACGTTTCCGACAGGATGAACCGTACTCGCATCAGGACTCCTCCCCGGTCTGAACGGTGTCATGGCCGCCTTCATCCGCCGCCGGCGGTGCCGGAGGCGCGGGTGGCGCGGGCGGTGCCGGAGGCGCCGGGGGCTCGGCCGGTTCTGCCGACGGCTGCTCCACGGTGGGATCGGCCGGCGGTTCCGGGACCGTCTCGGGCTCGGCGTTCTCGCCATCCTCCGCATCGTCGGACGACCGCTCCCGTTCGGCCTGGGCGTACTCCTCAAGATTCAGGCCCCGCCCCCAGGTCAGCGTATCCTCCACCGGGGCGAACGCCTCGCCGTACCGTCCGGTACGGCCCGAATGCACGGATTGCGCCAGACGGGCGATGCCCTCGTTCCCGGTGCCCGAAGACACGGCCTGCGATACGGCATCGACCACTTGGGCGGCGAGTTCACGACGATCGGCGGTATCGTCCAACGCCGTCGGAACCGTATCCTCGGCAGAGGCATCACCCGCACCGGAATCGCCATCGGCGTCGGCGGCCTCGATCGACAGCTGCGCCTTGGATTCCACTTCGGCGTCGGGGAAATACAGGGCGGAATCGTAGGATCCCTGCGCCTCGTCACGCACGATCTTGCCGTTGTGCAGCTCGACGACGCGCTTGCGCATCGAGTTGACGATCTCCTCGTTGTGAGTCGCCATCACGATTGTGGTGCCGGTGCGGTTGATGGCGTCCAGCACCTCCATGATGCCCAGCGACGTGGTCGGGTCCAGATTGCCCGTGGGCTCGTCGGCCAGCAGGATCTGCGGATGGTTCACGTAGGCGCGGGCGATCGCCACGCGCTGCTGCTCGCCGCCGGACAGCTCGTGCGGATAGTTGCGCTCCTTGCCGGTCAGGCCGACCGTCTCCAGCACCTTCGGCACCAGGGAGCGGATGGTGGCACGGCTCGTGCCGATCACCTCCAACGCGAACGCCACGTTCTGCCAAACCGTCTTGTTGTTGAGCAGCTTGTAGTCCTGGAACACAAAGCCGATGGAACGACGGTACTGCGGCACCTGACGGTTCGTCAGCCGCCGCAGGTCGTTGCCGGCCACGCGGATCTCGCCTTCGGTCGCCTCCTCCTCACGCAGCAGCAGGCTCAGCAGCGTGGTTTTTCCGGAGCCGGACGCACCGACCAGGAACACGAAGTCGCCGCGCTCGACATGCAAGGTGATGTCGTCCAACGCGGGACGGGTGCCCTTCGGATAGACCTTGCTGACGTGGTCCAGCGAGATAAGCGCCATATCCAATCCTTACTGTTCTTGGGGGTTACGCTTCGGATTCCTCCGCGGCGGCGCGGCGCTGCTCGTGGCGCCAGCGGATACCCGCCTCGATAAACGCGTTGATGTCGCCGTCGAACACGGCCTGGGTCTGCGAGGTCTCGTAGCCCGTGCGCAGGTCCTTGACCATCTGGTACGGGTGCAGCACGTAGGAACGCATCTGGTCGCCCCAGCTGGCCTTGATGTCGCCGGCGAGCTCCTTCTTCTTCTTGGCCTCCTCCTCATGGCGCAGCACGAGCAGTCGGGACTGGAGCACGGCCATGGCGGCGGCGCGGTTCTGGATTTGCGAACGTTCGTCCTGCATCGTGACCACGATGCCGGTGGGCAGGTGGGTGATGCGCACGGCCGAGTACGTGGTGTTCACGCCCTGACCGCCGGGACCGGACGAGCAGTATGTGTCGACGCGGATATCGGTGTCCGGGATGTCGATGTGGTCGGTCGCCTCGACGAGCGGGACCACTTCCACAGCGGCGAAGCTGGTCTGGCGTCGGCCCTGGTTGTCGAACGGCGAGATGCGGACCAGACGGTGCGTGCCGCCCTCCACGGACAGGCGTCCGTAGGCATACGGGGCGTCCACCTGGAACGTGGCGGACTTGATGCCCGCCTCCTCGGCGTACGAGGTGTCCATCATCTTGGCCTTGAACCCGTTACGCTCGGCCCAGCGCAGGTACATGCGCAGCAGCATCTGGGCGAAGTCGGCCGCGTCCACGCCGCCGGCGCCGGAACGGATCGTCACCACGGCGGAACGCTCGTCGTACTCGCCGTCCAGCAGCGTCTGGATCTCCATGTCGTCCAGATCCTGACGGATGTTGCCGATCTCGGACTGCGCCTCGGCGAGCGTGTCCGCGTCGTCCTCCTCACGACCGAGTTCGACCAGCGTCTCCACATCGTCGATGCGCTGGCTGGCGGAGTCCAGACGCTTGAGCTGCGACTGCGCCGCGGACAGACGGCTGGTCACCTTCTGCGCGTTCTCCGGGTCGTCCCACAGACCCGGCGCTGATGCCTGGACCTCAAGGTCCTGGATCTGCGTCTTGAGACGATCCACGTCCAATGCCTTCGCGATCGACTCGTATTTGGCTCGCGCCTCGCCGATCGCCTGTGAAAAATCAAATTCTGCCATCGTTAACCACCATACAGTTCTAATTGTGAAAATCCTTGGAAACCGATGCCCGCCGACCTTCGGGATGTCCCCGCCATGGTACTCCGACCCCTTGTCCTGCGGATGTGCGCCCACAGCGCAAAACGGCCCTTTCCGAATCCTGGAAAGGGCCGACGTGCAGCGGATGACGCTCAGTTGTGCTGGTGCAGCTCGCTGTTCAGCTCGATGCCGGTCTTGCGATACCGGGCCTCGATGGCACCGGTCAGCGAATTGCGGATGAACAGGATGTTGTCCTTGCCGCTCAGCTCGGCGCCCTTGACCACATCCAGCGGTTCGCCGGCGGCCTGCTTGGCCTTGTCGACCACGGTGATCTTGGTGCCGGCCGTCACATACAGGCCGGCCTCCACCACGCAGTTGTCGCCCAGCGAGATGCCGATGCCGGCGTTCGCGCCCAGCAGGCTGTGCTCGCCGATCGAGACGCGGTGCTTGCCGCCGCCGGACAGCGTGCCCATGATCGAGGCGCCACCGCCGATGTCGGAGCCATTGCCGACCACCACGCCCTGCGAGATGCGGCCTTCGACCATCGAGGTGCCGAGGGTGCCCGCGTTGAAGTTCACGAAGCCGGCGTGCATGACGGTGGTGCCTTCGCTCAGGTAGGCGCCCAGGCGAGCGCGGCCGCCGTCGGCCACACGCACGCCGGAGGGGATCACATAATCCAGCATGCGCGGGATCTTGTCCAGCGAGATCACGGTCACGCCGGCATGCGGCATGCCCGGCGTGGTACGCATGCGTTCGGCCTCCACATCCATCTTGCGCAGCGCGAAGGTCTCGGCGGCGAACGGACCGTAGTTGGTCCACACCACGGTGGCGAGCTTGGCGAAGATGCCATCCAGGTTCAGTGTGTTCGGCTTGGCCAGGCGCATGCTCATCAGATGCAGACGCAGGTAGGCGTCGGCCGCATCCGCGATCGGCTCGTCCAGCTGGCTGACGGTGAACACGGGCAGGCGGCGCACGCCGCGGGCGTCGGCCTCCATATGCACCATCATGTCGAAGTTATGGTTCGGACGGCTCCCCTCGGCCGGCGCCTCGCCGATGGTCAGCTTCGGATACCAGACATCCAGGGTGTTGCCGGCCTCGTCCACGCTGGCCAGACCCCAGCCCCATGCCGTACGCGATTCGCTCATCGTTGCTCCTTGTTCGTCACGAATGTTCCGTACCCAGCATAGCCGAACAGGGAGCCCTGCCCATGGCAGCGATTCAACACGCCCGGCTTGTACGGACTCTGACACTTTTGTGACCGTGATGCAAGTTCACAACCTTGATATTGCAACGATTCTTGAGATGCATCAGAGTCACGATGCATCAGAGTCCGCACAGTCCGGGGGTGTCGGGGGCGGACAGCCAAGGGTTCCGTGCGCATGGCCCGGCCATGACCGTGTCAGCGGTTCTTGAAGTATCGGAACAGCTGCGATTCTCGAATCAGCAGCCCCGACACCAGCGCGGCGCATACCGTACCCGCGAGCAACGCCAGCGGCGTGCGGATGGCCGCGCCCAGCACCGTCAGTGGATCCGACGCGGCCAGGCGCACACATGCCGCGGCCAGCAGACTGCAGGATGCGGCCGTGGCCAGTCCCGCCCACACCGTGGTCTCCACCGCGATGCCGAACAACTGCGCGCCTTTGCTTTGGCCGCTGTGCAACGCGCCCGCGTATTCCAACCGCCGCCGGCGCACCGACATCGCCCCCAGCAGCAGTCCGACCGCCAGCGCGATCAACGGCATCCACCGGGTCATACGCGTCAGGTACCCGCTGGTCGCGTCATACCGGGAATCGAAGCCCTTGTTGACCTGGGTCACCCCCACGCTGGTGGATTGCGCGCCCCGCTCGGTGACGATGACGGTGGAGTACAACAGGCCATCGGTCTCGTCGCTGGCAGGCCACTGCTTGGCCCAGCATTCCTCGAACGCGCGCCCGTCGTCGGCGGAGACCGGGGTGAGCACCGCGTAGGCGAAGCGCGTATCGCGCCCGTCGTTCGGCCAGTCGAACACACCGGCCACCGTGGTGGCGCCGTGGTCGGTCTCGAACCGGCTGCCGACGGTCAGGCCGAAATCATCGGCCACCACGTTGGACACCCATACGCCGTTCGCGTCCGCGGCAAGCGCAGGGTCGTCCTCCCCCGCGATGACCAGCGCCAGCATGCCCGACGTCACCTCGTAGGAGGCGATATCACGTCCGGGTGTGGATTTCGGCACGATCTGCGGTCCGATGCGCATGGCACCGGATGCGGAGGGACCGCCGTCCACCTCCGTCAGACGGTCGCAGGTCGCCCCGTCCACCTGGCCGCCGACCACGCTTTTCACATCGGCGTCCGCATGGATGCGAGCCGCGGCCTCCTGCTCCAACGCCATGACGGTCATCGCCTCATACCCGGCCAGCAGCCCGCCTGCCAGCAGCACGACCAGAAACAGCAGGAACGCACGAGACGTGCCCGCGGCGATGTTGCGCATCGCCTCCGACAACACCGACCCCAACCTCATCGCGTTCCCTCCCGTTCCGGGGTTTCCGCCGCAGCCATATCGATTTTGGCCGCAACACTCGCCGCTGAGCCGTCGCCGGATGCGGCACCGGCAGCAACGTCGGATGATGGCGGGCGCTTGTCCTCCGGCGCGTAGTCGGCCAGATCGATGACGCGTTCGCAGGCGTCGCGGGTATCCGGATCATGGGTGGCGACGACCACGATCATGCCCTGCCCCGCCAGATTGCCGAGCACATGGCTGACCGAGTGGGCGGTGCGGGTGTCCAGCTGGGCGGTCGGCTCGTCGACGAGCAGCAGGTCGGGTTTCGAGCAGACGGCACGGGCCAGCATCAGCCGCTGCGCCTCCCCTCCGGACAGGTCCGAGAACCGGCGTTCGGCCGCATATCCCAGGTCGAACAATTCCATGGCGGCCATCGCCTCCGGTTCTGCGTCGCGCCGCCGCTCCCTTTTGGCCAGCAACGGGAAGACCACATGATCGAGGGCGCTGCGTTCCGGCACGCCGTACGGGTTCTGGAACACCCAGCCAATCCGGTTGATGCCGTCGCGTTCCACGCTGCCTTCGGCCGGCCGCTCCCATCCGGCCAGGATGGACAACAACGTGGATTTGCCGCAGCCGGATGGTCCGCAGATCGCAACCGTATGCCCCGGTTCGATCGTGAAGTCGAGGTGTTCGAACAGGGTGTCGGTGCCGGGGAACCGATGCGCCAGACCGTGCGCGCTCACGAACATGACGCCCCCGCGATCGCCGGCCCGATCCTCACCGTATCGATCGACGCGGCGTCGGTGCCGTCGCTCGGCTGAACAAGGCTGGCGCCCAATTCCGCCCCCACGATGGCGACGGGGACGATCCGCCCATCCTCCGCGACGATGCACCCGTTGACGCCGTCATCGGCGCCGACGACGGCCGCGGCCGGTACACGCAGCGCGGTGATCGGGGTGACCAGCGTCAGCGACGCGTCCAATCCCGCGGACAGGTCGATGGTGCCGTTGGCGCTGCCCTGCAGCATCTGCTGGAATTCGGGTGTGGCGGTAATCTGCGCGCAGAATGCGGCGTCGTCCACGCCGGTGGCGTTGGCCGGCAGCGTGATGCTCTGCCCGTACATGGTCAGCGTGCGGTCCTGGGCGGAGGGCTGGCCGTTCTTGATGTCGAGCCTGGTGATGGTTCCCGGGATCTCGCCGATCGGGGAACCGGCCGCGACCATCGTGCCGACGGTGCCCGACCAGTTTGCCGCAGTGACCGATGGGGACGGGATCCACAGCGTATCCGCGAGCAGCAGCGTGCCATCCGAGTCGTTGCCATGGTCGATCATCAGCTGCTGCCAGCCCAGTTGGGTGTACCAGGTGAACGTGGTGGAATCCGGGGAGGACGAGTAGCCCAACCGGTTGAGTTCGTTGTTGACGGCGAGCGCATCCTGCCCCACATCGCCCGGCCTGATGTCGCGGTACAGCGGGATGGCGGTGTTCAACGCCACCACCGCACGACCGTTGACCTGATAGGCGGCGCGACCGGAAACCAACCCGGTTCCGGACCAGTCGGCGGTCACCGTGCCGGTGGCGTTGCCGAGCAGCTGGCGCGAGGCCGAGACGATCGGTACGACGGTGACCTGCTGCGAGCCGGTGTACTCCTGCGTGTTGACCGGAGCGCCGGTCACCTGTTTGGCCGGTGACAGCAATTCCGGAGGCCTGTCCGGCAGGAACAGCGCGCACGCCCCCACCGCGAGCGCCGCCACCGTCACCACGGCCAGCAGCAGCCAGGTGACCGATACGCGGCGGCGGTCGTGCCGTCGTGTCTGGCTACGCCCCATCCTCGGTTTCCGTGTCATCTTCGCCATAATCACCGCCCCAAGCCCGGTACTTCCGCACTGTGTATTCTGTCTGTCGACAATGTGGGATGTTAGCTGTATCTTACCGTCGGCAACCGGCGACCGATCCCCGCCGACACACTACGCATTTTGTGCATCTGCAAAGCGCGTGTTGTCATCCCTGCCGACAACACTATTCCAAAATAGAAGGCACCAAATGCCGTGCTGGGTGTCGATTCGCTCACTGTTTTGACGCCGCATACAGCACAGCGACGAGGATGTGCCATGGGACGGAGGACGAATAACCATGACCCAGCGCACCGGTAATGCACAGCAGGGCGCCGTGGCGGTCGCGCGGCGCTTTGCCGCATGTATGGGCATTATGGCGTGCATCGTGCTGGCGTCATGCTCATCGGAAACGGAGCATGCCGGAGGCGAGCCGGCAGCCGGTTCCCGTCTCGCATCCAATCTCACCGAATACATGAATGCACGCATCGCTGATTCATCGCTGTCGGAGTATCAGCGAACCATATTGGAATCATCGGCCGAGTCCGGACATATCGCGGTGTCCGACTATGAACGGGCGTGGGACGAATATCGGAACTGCATGTATGCGCACGGTTATTCCGAAATCAATCTTGTGAAATTCTCCAATGGCATGTACGTGGAAGCCCCCATCGAGGGAGGAACCGAATCCCAAATTCAACAATACAATCTGGACATGCAGCAGTGCGCCGCCGAGTACGTGTCCGTCATCGACACGGTGTTCGGGCTGCAGCAGGGCAATCCGAACCTGTACGCCGATCAGGACGTCGCCATTGTCGACTGCTTCCACCGATCGGATCTCGTGCCGAAGGACTACACGGTTGAACGGTATCGGCAGGAACGCTCCGACCAGCAATATTCCATCGACATCAACAATCCGGGCATCCGGTCCTGCGAGGTGGCCAACAAGCGGATCCGCTTCGACGTCTCAGATCCGAACACTCCCGTCGAGCATCCGTTCTCATGATGCCATAGGCAGCATGACGGCTGTGTCCGCCGCTGCGTTGCATCATCAGTCTGCGTATGACGGCTCGGCACAGACATCAACGGCCCCATGCAGGTGTACGCGTTTTGTGTATCCAGGATTGCTGTATCTCACCGTTCCCGTTCTACAATGGAGAAGACGTGAAGAGGAGGGAGCCCCATCATGAAGCATCTTGTCGCAGCAATTGCCGTACTGGTCATGGTATGCGCGCCCACGGCGGCTGTCACCGTAACCGGGGACGACGTACAGCCGTCACCGGCCAGTGCACGCTACATCGAATGCCCGGTCATCATTCAATGGCTCTGCGACCGTTTGTGATCGGCCGGTATCTCTGACGAATCAGATCAGATATGGAATCCCTGCAGATTCTCGCGTTGCGTGCAAAACACCCAAACGATTCGCGGGAATCAGACAACAGCGTCGCCATCATCGACAATGATGAGCGCGTCATACGTTCGCTTGTGGATTTGTTCGCCTATTCACCCGACGGGTTCACCGTGCTCTGGACCGCCACCAGCGGGGTTTCGGCATTACGTCAATGCGAGAATCCGGCGAATGTCCCTGGACTGTTCCTTATCGATATGCATCTGGAGGGACCGCAAGGGGCCGATGTCTGCCGCCGCATTCGCAGAACCGATGCCAGCACGCCCATTCTGGCGATGACCTGCTATTCCCTTAATCACTACCTGCACGCGGCGATCGAGGCCGGGGCGCAAGGCCTGGTCGATAAAAGCGACGACGCCGCCCTACTCCACGCCATGCGCCTCGTCCGTTCCGGACAGGCGCTCGAAGGGTTTGATACCCCGCGCCTCGCATATGTGCGAATCAGTCGAACCGTGCAACGATTCGACGCCTTGACCGACCGGGAAGTGGAAATCATCAACCTCTGCGCCTACGAGGGCATGCTCAACGGGGAGATCGCGGAGCGGCTCCATATCTCCGAAGCCACTGTGCGCAAGCATCTGCAGCACGTCATAGAAAAACTCAATGTCAAAAACACCCGGCAGGCGATTTCGCTATGGCTGACCAGCGGCGGCATCTGATGCGAGCATTCACGGCGGTCCGAGGCATACGCACTGTCGTCAAGCATCCCATCGCACTGGCCATTGACGTGCTCACCGTGATGCTCTATCTCTGGGAAGCCGCGATCATCAGGCCCTCCGACACCATCACCGTTGCGGCAACCGTCATTGTGCTGATGCCGGTCATCGCCACCGCCTTCCTGCCACGCTTGGCCTGGTTGTCCTTTCAAGTGCTCAGCATCGCCTCCGCCTTATGCCCGCCCATATTCGAGGGACTGCCTTCCACGCACTTTTCCCTCTTGTTCGCCTTGGGACTGATCGCGTACAGGTACAGCACACGTACCGCCATCGGCGTGCTGTCGGGATCCATCGCGGTACAGCTTCTCACCGCCGTGCTGCCAGCGCTTCACGGATCGCTATTGCGCAATATGCCCTCGTTCATCGCGATGTACGCCTTGAGCACGCTGCTCGGTTGCTCGCTGAGGTGGCGTGAGGAACTGTTCGCCTTACGATTGGGGGAACAGCGTATCCGCCAGCACAATATCCTGCTGCAGCGCAATGCCCGTTTGGCGCAGCGCATCCATGATTCGGTGACGGGAGAGCTGTCATTCATTGCCAGGCTGGCGCAGCAGCAGCTCCGTTCCTCCGATACGGCCGAATGGCGCCAGGTGAATGATTCGGCCCGCAAGGCGCTGCAACAGGTCAAACAGGTCATCGACACACTGGATCGAACCGAACAACGGAACCGTCAAGAACCCGCGCATGACGATTTCGTCAACCGCATACGATTGACCCTCCAGCGAGGAGACCAGTCCACACACGCCGTGAACATCCACGGCCAGGCGGTCGTCCATGTCATCGGCGACTGCCGGCCCTCGCCACAACACCAGCAGCTCATCCTCGATGTGCTCCATGAGGTGTACGCGAATATCCTCCGTGATGTTTCGAGCGGGTCCGGCTATGAATTATCAGTGCTATTGGACTCGGATGCCGTGCAGATCACCCAGTTCAATCCGCTGTCAGGACAGGATGCGGGCAACGGCATGCCACACTCGGGACATGGGTTGGCCGGTCTGCGCAAACGTATCGAACATGCGGGTGGCAGGCTCATCACACGTCCGGAGAACGGGGATTGGACCTTCTATGCCATGATCCCCGTTCCCGACAGCCCCGCGCAATAACGTCACGGATGAAGACGCTCAGCAGGCGCGACATCTCCGCAGCGGAGAATATACACAAAACGCGCATCGTCCGAGATGCGCATTCCTGCGCTGGTTTCTATGATGAAGACCATCGAAGCACCGACGCTTGCGAGGAGGGACATCTTGTGCATAGGTACGATGATGAAAAGGGTGCTTTCAGCGGTGTTCACGATCACGTTGGCTTGTTCTCTCGCCGCCTGTGCCGGTGGTTCCTCCTCCGTTAGCGCATCGAATCCGCCGGAACAGGGCAACGATACGGATACGTCTCAAGCCCGTCTGGCGGATTCGATGCAGTCCTACTTCCAGCAACAACTCGATAACGCGACGGAGGCTGGGGATGCCGTGTCGCCGCAACAAATCGATATCCTGCAACGCGGGGTGGATGCGGGAACGATTCCAATGTCCGATTACGAACAATCCTGGTCGGACTACAAGCAATGCATGATTTCCAAAGGACAACCGGAACCGATACTAACCCGCTACGAAAACGGCATATATGTACAGGCCCTGGTGAAGGGATCAGATAAGGCCATGAATGAGTTTTTCTCGGCGCAGACGGAATGCGAAACGCGCCATGTCACCTTTGTGAACCAGGCGTATCGCGTGCAATTAGGGAACACGGAACTGTATGCGGATACGAATGTGGCGATTGTGGACTGTATGAAGAAGGCAGGGGCCGTTCCCATGTCATACACGATCGACCAGTTACTGGAGGAACGTGGCGCGGGAACCGGGGCATTCGACAGGAACACGATCAAACCCGAGGTGAGGTCATGCAATGCCGCCAACGGGCGTATCATCCTTGATACCGCACGCGATGAGCACCAGATACTCGACGAATAGACAGATTGGGACACGGTTGAATGATGTCGTATCCGACAGCCACCCATAGTGAAAGCAGGCAATTGTGAACAGCAGATCATCGGGATTACGGTGTTACCTGACGCCATTGCTCGCGCTGTTATGTGCGACAGCGTTGTCGTTCTCCGGGTGTTCGTCCGTTGACGCCGGGCCGCAATCCGCGGAGGGGCGGTCCGGCGGCGAGACGACTGCTGAACCAACTGATAACACCCGTCTGGCGGATTCCTTGCAGAGCCTCATCGATACTCTGCTCGAACAGAAACGCAAGGATTTGGAGACCGGTGGCCCCTATGCACCGTCGAAAGAGCTCATTGCCTTATTGGAACAGGCTCAGTCGGAAGGTTCCGTTTCATTGTCGAACTATGAGAAGGCATGGTCGAACTATCGGCGATGTGTGGTGGACAGGGGGCAACCCCAGCCGAAGCTGATTCATTATGCCAATGGCTTATATACCAAAGCGGGGGTCAGCGGAGGCACGCAGGAGCAACGGGATGCGTTCCTGCAGGCCACCGATGAATGCGAGTACAGCGAGGTGCTGGCGCTGCAGACCATCTACGCCGCCCAGATAGATAATCCGAACCTGTATTCCAGTCCGAACGTCGGAATCGTGGATTGTCTGCAGCGGCATGGATTGGTGCCGAAGGACTACACCGCGAGCCAGTTCCAGCACGAATCATCGTCGGAGGAGTATTCGTTCGATGAATCGCAGCCTCAGGTCCAGGCCTGCTACGCGGCAAACAACCGGATTCAGCTCGACGCCTCCGACGAGAGTGTCTGGCAGGACCTGGGTTGATATCCATGTTGTTCCGGTTGCGTCCATACGTAGGACGGAGGTTTGCCGGGTATGAAAAACGGGGACCCCCGGTGGGGATCCCCGTTCTGTAAGTGTAATGCGGCGGCGTGCTACTCTCCCACATCCT
>NZ_JDUI01000010.1 GCF_000771405.1 Bifidobacterium pullorum DSM 20433
CGACGAGGCTACCGGCGCCATGTCCCACGGGTTCGTCTACCTGACCGGCGGCAAGAAGTGGGTGTACTACGACGAGGTCACCGGCATCATGCAGTACGGCGAACGCTACATCGACGGCGGCTGGTACTACCTCACCCCCGGAACCGGAGCCGTGGATTATGAGTGGGCGTGGATTCCCGGAAAGAACAAGTGGGTGTATTACGATCCGGTGACCGGTCGCATGGTTTATGGTGGCGTGCTAATCGATGGCAAGCCGTATTACCTTGACAAGCAGACGGGTGCGCGTTGGTCTAAGAGCCAGATTGTGAGCAAGTTGGTCGCAACCGCTCGATCGTATTACGGCAAGCATCCGGATTGCCCCGGAGCGTTGGCCGCCAACGGCGGATTGTTGTGCCCGTTCGGACCGTGTATGTCGTACGTGTGGTACGTGTTCCACCAGGCAGGTCTGGATGTGTTCCTTTGCGACGGGGCAAAAACCGGATGGCCGCACCACAACTATGACTGGTATCGGACTCGCG
Source organism: Bifidobacterium pullorum DSM 20433 (assembly GCF_000771405.1). GTDB lineage: Bacteria > Actinomycetota > Actinomycetes > Actinomycetales > Bifidobacteriaceae > Bifidobacterium > Bifidobacterium pullorum. The sequence continues at coordinate 519 of NZ_JDUI01000010.1, forward strand.
GACGTGTGAATATGAAGGCCCAGGTTGGCGATATCGCTTTCTACAAATTCCCGGAAACGGCATGGTCCAAAAACTATTCGGCCAGCCACGCCGGCATTGTGGTTCGTGTCGATAACGGAGGCGTGTGGGTGGCAGACGCCATCAATGATGGAATCGGTGAACACTACTCGTATTCGTGCATCCTGGGTTATGCGCATCCGTACTACGGCTGATAGGCGATTACTGTGCGCAGGAAAACGACTGTGGCGCTGTGCGCCCTTGTAATCCTTGCTATGGCGATGACCATTGGCGTATTTGTCGCCAACCGGAATCACGGGGTGCCCGTGGATGAATCGGAATCAGCAGGGGAGCAGACATACGTTACGGGACCGGAAATCTCCTCGATTGTTGATGCTTCGCTGAGAAAGTGTGTGGCTGCGGCGGTCGGGGATGCCGATGCCGGAAGCAATCGTGTTCGAGATGTGCGGACGGTGTCGGATCTGGTGTTTCCTGTGCTGGCTTCGGAGCATTCCGATTCCTGCGACGATTTGTCGGATGTTCGCAGTCTTGAGGGAATTCAGCGATTTACTGGTCTGCAAAATTTGGACATCAGTTCGTTGACCGCGCTGGAGGATGGTGCGCCGATTGCCGAACTTCACCAACTGCAGCAGTTGAATCTGGCTGAAACCCAGATAAGCAACGTGGACTTTCTTGACGGTCTGACGCATCTCTCGCAGGTTGCGTTACCTGCTTCGGCTTGCGACATATCGGTTTTGGCCGATGACGAGTCATTGCAGTCCGTGAGTGTTGGATGTACGACAGCCGACATTTCAGTTTTGGATGGTCGTGGCCTTCAACTGGTCGTTCCCGATGGGTTCCCACGAAAGCAGATAGAGCATTCGGCGCAAAGCGGTAACACTGTGACCGTGATGAATGCGGATGGGAGCATGGATATCTACCAACGGAGTGGTGACGGGATCAAAGAAACGCACATGTAGTCAAAAGAGTCAAAGGTCCGTGTGTTTCTTGGAAGTTGAATCAGGAGTGGGAATAATGCAAGCGAAGCGCGTGCGGTATTTTGATATCGCCAAAGGGATCGCCATACTTTGCGTGGTTCTTGGCCATAGCGCTTTGATTGCCCGGGGATGGGTGCCGTCACGGCTGGCGGATTGGCTGACATCGTTTTGCTTCTCGTTTCATATGCCGTTGTTCTTCTTGCTGTCCGGTTATTTCATGCATCCGGGGCGAGCATTCCGATGGCGCAGGGAATCTACGGAGTTGCTGCTGACATATGCGATTACCGCGTGTGCTGTGGTGGCCGGTGGCGCGATGTTCTCCGCACTGCTCGATGTTGAGCTGCAACCGGAGGCGGGATTGCGCGTTGCGAAGAGCTGGGCTGAAGCTGCGTTCTATGGAGCCGGCGATGTCAGCCCGCTTACCCTGTGGCCTGTGGAAAACAGAATCGGTGCGGTATGGTTTCTGCTGGCGTTGTTCTGGGCGCATCTGCTGTTGCACTGGTGTTGGCGTTTCCGTATGCCGATGATCCCCGTCGTCGCTTGCTTCGTCATCGGTTATGTGAGTTCTCGTATGGTGTGGCTTCCGTGGAGCATTCAGGCGGGCATGTGTGCGGTGCTGTTCCTGTATATCGGCCAGCTTGCCCGTGAGCATCGGGTTCTTGATTGGCTCGATTCGCATCGGTGGATGTGGCTGATGTCTGCCGTGCTGTGGGTTGCGGACATTATATGGGCCAGAGGATTGAGCATGGCCATTAACCAGTATGGCCCGCATCCGGCGCTTGCCGTTGTGGGTAGCCTTGCCGGCACGATATGCATCATCGGCTTGTCCCGTCTGGTCGATACGCATGTGGATGCGCTCGGACGTGTTCTGTCCCTGGCCGGTCGTACCAGTCTGGCAATACTGTGCGTGCACCTGGTCGAGGATGATGTGTTCCCGTGGGGACGGGTGCTTGCTGTGCTCCAGAGCTGGAATGCCTGGGTCCCGATGACGATATCGTTTTTCCTGATACGTCTGGCGTTGGATGTGGCATGTGCGGCTGTGCTGTACCGGATTCCGGTAGTGAACCGGTGGTTTTATCCGCAGCTGAGCAGGGTTGCCGGAAACGGGGACACTGATAAGATGCAGGTTCCGATTCAGGGAAACGGCATCTCGGAAGTTGCCAGTTGCCACTAGTTCGTTAGCGAACGTTTGATACAGTATTGACAGGTCAAACGCTTGTTGAAGGAGCCGTTACCATGCCGACTATGAAGTTTGCCAATATTCTGTTGGAAACAAATCCCCGGTCGCTGAAGTATCCCTCGATGTATTGCGACGCAGATCAGCCCGTCATCTATGATGATGAGGCCCGGGAATGGGTGATGTATGGCAAAGGCGTCTATGATTTTGCCACCTACTTCAACTCATTGTCGGTGATGAAGCTGACGGAATACACCATCGCTACGGGTTTTTCCCTTCACCTTGAGCTCAAAGGTGCTTCCTGCACCGTGACGCAGACCATGGGGGATGCGTTTTCCGCACACCCCCAGGTCGTTGAAGGGGTGACGCGTTCGTTGGAGGCCTCGGATGATTGGCAGACAATCGACATGCCTTTGACTATCACGGATGAGATGGTGATTGTTGGATTCACGATCGAGACCCAGGGGCGAGTCGCGATTCGCAACAGCTATTACGCGGTGGATTATGACGGCGAGTTGCGCGATGTGGAACTGGCGCTTGCCACCACCACGTTCAAGAAAGAAAGTTTTATCGAGCGCAACATCGGTCTGATCAAGGAGCAGATTCTGGCTTCCGGCGAGGACATTGCCGATCATTTCACCATGTACGTGATCGACAACGGCCGTACGCTCGATGCCGAAGGCCTGAGCGACGAGCACGTGCATGTTCGTCCGAATGACAACGTCGGTGGTGCCGGCGGTTTTACCCGCGGCATGATTGAGGCGATGGAGCAGACCCCGCAGGCGACCCACATCCTGCTGATGGATGACGATGTGGCCGTATCCCCGGAAAGCATCAAGCGTACGTACAATCTTCTGCGGTTGGTCAATGATAAGTATGCTGATGCCTTCATCAGCGGTGCGATGCTGAATTATGAGATCGGCGAAGATCAGTGGGAGGACATCGGCTTTATGACCCCGGGGGGTACGTTTGCCCCCACCAAGCCGCCGCTGCGCCTGACCAAGTTCGAGGATCTGGTCTATAACGAGATCTTCCAACCCACCAAGGTGATGCGTAAACAAAGGTATGCCGCGTGGTGGTACTGCTGCATCCCGATCGACACCATCAAGCGCGAGGGATTGCCTTTGCCGGTGTTCGTCCGCTGCGACGATGCCGAGTACGGTATTCGGTGCCGTCCTAAGTTCATGTCGATGAATGGTCTGTGCATTTGGCACATGTCATTCCATGCCCGATATAACGCTGCTGTGGAGCGTTACCAGACCACACGTAACACGATGATCGCCCAGGCCACCACGGGCATGGCGCCGAAGTCGAATTTCATGTATGAGCTGCATAACAACATCAGGCTTGAACTGAAGAAATTCGGCTATGCGAATGCGGAGCTGTGTCTGGACGCTTTCGAGGATTTCCTGAAGGGGCCTGAGTTCATCAAGCAGATGGGTGTGGCCGAAAGCTGTTTCATGCGTGCCAATAAGGTCAAGGAACGTCTGGTATCGTTCGAGGAGCTGCAAAAGCAGGCGGATGCCATTCCTGAGTTGAAGGGCTTCGACCTGAAGAAGATCGACCGTCAGCTGGTGGATGGAGACAAGCCTCGTACCCGTCTGCAGCGCCTGAACGATCTGGTCACCGACAACGGCCAGCGGTTCATCAAGACCGAGGGCGAAGGGTACGCTGTGATTCCGGTGCTGGGTTGGGTGTATCCGGCTGGCGTGATCCGCAACAAGAAGTATCTGATCGTCATCGACTGGTATAACCGTACCGGGGCCATCCGCGTCAAGGATTCCAAGCGTTTCGAGGAGATCATGAAGCGGTATCAGCGCGATCTCCGGTACTACAAGAAGCATGTCAAGCGCCTGCGTGCCGAGTATGCGGCCGCTCGCGACGAGCTGACTTCCATCAAGTACTGGAAACACTACCTGAAGATGGACTGAACTACAGTCTGACTGGCTAGTTTCGTGCTGCAAAATCCCGAAGTACACGCTTGACTTCGGGATTTTGCGGCTTTTCGTCTCGAAATGCTTGTGAGAGTGCATATTCTTCGGTAATAGGGCCATCCCGGATAGCACTTGTCAAGTATGAAAGAGCTGTCGAACGTTATCGAAAAGGTGCTGCCGTCTATCGCATTAGTCGGTCGGCTATGTTTCCGTGCGGTGTGATGTCCCCTTGGTAGGATTGGCGTTGTGACGAAAATGGTGAAGGACTTACAAGCCAAGTATGGCTACGCGTGGGTTGTGCTCCGAGGCCTGGTGAAGACGGATTTCCGTCTGCGCTATCAGGGGTCGTTCCTGGGCATCGCGTGGTCGGTGCTTAAGCCGCTGATGATGTTCTGTGTGATGTACATCGTGTTCGGCAAGTTCCTGCGCATGTCCGACGGCACCCCCACCTATCCGGTGGTGCTGTTGCTGGGTATCAGCTCCTGGCAGTTCGTGACCGAGTCCACGAATGTGGGTCTGCGGTCCGTGGTCGACCGTGGTGATTTGCTGCGCAAGATCCACTTCCCGAACTACATCGTGGTGGTGTCCGCCACCATGGGCGCGCTGATCAGCTATGCGATCAACCTGGTCGTCGTGTTCATCTTCGCGTTGTTCGCACGCGTGGAATTCACTTGGCGGGTGGTGCTGCTGCCGCTGAACATCATCGAGCTGTATGCCATCACCTTGGCATTGACGCTGATCATGGCCACCATGTATGTCTATTTCCGTGACATCGCCCATATCTGGGAGGTGCTGCAGCAGCTCATCTTCTATGCGATGCCGATCATCTACCCGTTGAGCTACGTGACGGAACGTGGCGGTATCCTGGCCACGCTGGCAAGGGCCGAGCTGTTGAACCCGATCGCGCAATCGATTCAGGATATCCGTCACAACTTCATCGCCCCGGCCACGCAGCCGACGGTGTGGAACCAGTTCGACAACTGGGGCGCGAGGTTGTTCCCGATTGCGTTGACCATATTCGCCCTGTGGCTGGGTATCTATCTGTTCCGTCGCAACAGCAGCCGTTTCGCGGAGGTGATGTAATGGAGGGGAAGATCGTACGCGATGAGCGCGAGGTCGCTGCCGAGCAGTTTCAACGTAACTACTTGCAGGCGCCGGTGGTGCTGTCCGCCGAGCATGTATCCAAGTCGTTCAAGCTGCCGACCGAACAGGCGACGGGCCTCAAGCAGGCGGTGATCAACTGGACCCGGGGCATCAAAGGCTACAAGATGCAGCAGGTGCTCAAGGACATCAGCTTCGAGGTGCATCAGGGGGAGTTCTTCGGCATCGTCGGCCGTAACGGCGGCGGCAAGTCCACGCTGCTGAAGCTGATCTCGCAGATCTACTATCCGGAGAACGGCTCAATCAACGTCAAAGGCAAGCTGGTACCGTTCATCGAGTTGGGCGTCGGCTTCAACCCTGAGCTCACCGGACGTGAGAACGTGTACCTGAACGGCGCTTTGCTCGGCTTCACCACCGAGCAGATCGACGCCATGTATGACGACATCGTCAGCTTCGCGGAACTCGAGGAGTTCATGGACCAGAAGCTGAAGAACTACTCGTCCGGCATGCAGGTGCGTCTGGCGTTCTCGGTGGCCATCAAGGCCCAGGGCGACATTCTGGTGCTGGACGAGGTGCTGGCCGTGGGTGATGAGGCGTTCCAGCGCAAGTGCAGTGATTTTTTCGCTGAAATCAAGAAGGACCCCAGCAAGACCGTGATTCTGGTGACTCACGATATGGGGTCGGTGAAAAAATACTGCACGCGGGCAATGATGATAGCCGACGGCGAGGTGGTGGCGATCGGCGATCCCGAATCGGTCTCCCAGAAGTACACGCTGGCTAATCTGGAGGCGGAGCAGAAGCTGGAGGAGGAACGGCAGGAGGCGCGCGGCGGTTATGCGAATGGGCTGAACGAGCGTTGCCCGCTGTTGCGTACGGTTCCGGTCGAGCAAAAGGTTTACACCAGCCGGGACGTGTTCCGTTTCTACGTGGAATACGAATTCAACGAGCCGGGTGATTTCTACCTGGCCATCGCGTTGCACGACATCCGCCGTGGTGGCATCACCTACGATACGGGTGCCAAGGTGTTGCGGATGAAGAAGCACGGGCATCAGAAGGTGTACTTCGAGATGCCGCTGAACTTGTTCAACGATGGCGAATTCAGACTGATCACCTCGTTGCGCACTCCCAGTCCCACTGATCCGAATTTTGCCGATCAGGTGGCGGTAGCCATCGAAGGCAATGCATGCACGTTCGTGATCAGGGATCCGGAGTGCCGGGATTCATACGCGTTGTTGAACGATTCCGCATTGCGTATCCATCCGGAACGCGACGACGTGGAAATCGTCACACCGAAGAAGTCCGCCTGAAAATCTCCTCCCACACCTCAACACTGGCCATATCGTACGCACGATAGGCTTGGGCCAGTCGGTCCCAGTCCTTGAGCATTCTGCGGGACAGGCGGAAGCCTTCCCGCAGCGCTTTGCGGTACAGTTTGCCGTTGCGTCGGCGCCAGGCCACGGAGTTGCCGTCCGGGGCTGTGACCAGCGCGGAGCTCACGTCCACAAAGGATCGCCAGAGCACGGCATCCTTGGCGGTGATCGCCGTGGCTGGCCGGGTGTCCTTGGTGCCGTCGCGGCGGGAGAGTACGGCCTTGAGCACGGCTTTGGTGCCGGCCTTGCGGATGGCCTGCGGCGAGTCCGGTTGTGCGTTGAGCTGGAACTCGCGTTCCGGTTCGGGCAGCGAGTCAAGGTCGGTGATGTCGGTGGAATCGTCGAACCCCTCGCGCGCTTTGCGTACTTCGGCCAGTTTGCCGGGCATCGACTGCACGATGTAGTCGGGGCCCCGCATGATGTCGCGCAGCCCCATATGGCGCAGCCGCAACGCCGAGTAGATGAGTTTCAGGCCCACGTTCACATCGCCGTACATCATTTCGAACATGAAGCGACGCGTCGGCTTGCCCGCGTGCAGCAGCGCGCAGATCCAACGGTTGCGCTGGAAGAAGTATTCCTCCCATGTGCGGGCGGGGTCCTTGTCATGCCAGGCCTGATGCCAGACGGCCACGCCGGGCAGGCAGACCGTACGGTAACCGTGCTCGGCCGCCCGGAGCGAGTATTCGGTGTCGTCGAATTTGATGAACACGGGCAGTGACAGGCCGATCTCGCGGATGATGCTCACCGGGATCAGGCACATCCACCAGCCGTTGAAATCGGTGTCCACGCGCCGGTGGCGTTCCGGGGTGTCGCGCAGTGGCGACGCCGCGAAATCGTGGTTGTATTCCAGGTCCATCGTGTTGCCGTACCACCAGGTGTGGCGGTTGAACCGTTCCCCCTGCGTGTACAGGATCGTGCGATTGTCCAGATGCAGCATGCCGCCGCCCACGATGGTGGGCTTGCGGGTGTAGTCGGCGAACTGCATGGCCCGCAGGATGGCTTCGGGCTCGCTGATGGCATCGTCGTCGAGCAGTTGCACGTAGTCGCTGGATGCGGCCTTCAGCGTTTCATACATGCCGCGGGAGTATCCGCCGGACCCGCCGAGATTGGCCTGCCGCAGATAGGTGAGCTGACCGCCGAGCTCGCGGGCGGTGTCCTCGAAGCCGGGCTGGTCGCGCACCAGATCGGTGCCCTGGTCCACGCAGTAGATGGTGTCGAGCCGCTGCCGCAGATCAGTATCCGCGGCGATCGCCTTGAGCTGGTCATGGCAGTACGGTGCGCGGTTGAACGTGGTGATGGTGATGGACAGTGTGGTAGGTGTGGTGCGCGTCGCCGTGCGCGCCCTGACCGGAACCGCCCACTGCGCGTCCGAAACGGTCAGCGGCGTATCGGCACCGGCTTTGGCGTCGAACCAGAAGTAGCCGCCGTCAACCAGACCGGTCATCGGGATGGACGCGGACACGGTGCGCGGCTCGTCAGCGGCGTCCACGTCGAGCGTCGTAACGGGGGAGAACAGTCCGCGGCCCGTGGAACGGAACAGCGTCACGGTGCCACGCCCCTGCACCGTGGCCGTGAACCGCACCCGGTCGACGCCGGTCCATCGCCGCCAATACCCGGCGGGGAACGCGTTGAAGAACGTGCACAGCGAAACATGGCGGGCGGCGTGGACGGTCATCGAGCGGCGGGAGTCCACGGTGAAGACCTCGTCCGTGCCGGTGGCGGGCCGGGCGTCGGCGCTTTCACGCATCAGGCGCTGGAAACCGGACTTGTTCATGGACGGCAGGTCGATGCGATGCAGGTCCACACGCGGGTCGAACACCTGGTCGGTCAGGTGCGGACGCGTCCATTCAATGGCGTACAGCGGCATGGTCAGGTCTTGGTCCCGGGTCGGGAACACAACCCGGTTGACCGTCTCCCATTCATGCTCGGACGTTTCCTGGCCGTGGCGGATGCTCAGTGATGACATGCTCCCAATTATAGGGAGAAGGCCGGTTTGCCATAATAAGTGAGCGCGAAATCGTTGTTCATACGGCAATGAGGGCGAGTGCGCGCTCACCCTTTACGCCAAACAACGAGACGTTCCATATCGCACGCCGGGTGCCATAATGGGTAACTATGGAGATGAAGGGGTTGACAGTAATAATCCGCAGGCTGATGCCGATGGTAACCGCCATAGGGGTGGTTTTAATCGGCGGCTGGTGCATGTTGGCCACGGCACCTGGCCATATCCCGGATATCTGGTCCCATATCTATCGGATAGCAGGTATCGTCAACGGTGACGTGATGGTGCGGCCGGTTGATTCCGTCAGCTACCTGCATGGTGGAATCGGTAACGTCGGCGGACATGTCGACTGGGAATGGATCGAGTACTCCCAACAGCATTATGACGGTTACGATCCTACTGTCGTTCGTTCTGACTCCATCAAAGTGTTCGACGAATCCGGGGCGGACGTACCGTATAACAACACTGCCACCAATAGCCCTGTCGCGTACTTGCCGCAACTGGTCGTATTCGGCGTCGGCAAGATGCAAGGGTTCCCCGCCGACGTCACGTATCATCTTGCCGAATTGTTGATGCTGCTGATATATGCGGGGTGTGCAGCCGCGTCGGTGGCGCTGCTGCCGCGATGGCGGATTATTGTCGGACTGGCGATGTTGTGTCCGCTTCTGATACGCCGATATGCCTTCGCGATTTCCGCCGATTCGTTGACTCAAGCGTTGGCGTTCCTGTTTTCGTGTATGGTTTTTCGGACTTTATATTGCAAGGTTTCGAACCGATATTGCATAGTTGTGGCTTGTGTGTCGGTGCTGCTGGCGATGTGCAAGTTCATTTATGCGCCTATGGTTGCGCTGGCGTTATTAATACCGTACATGCAGCGTGGTCTGAGTGGTGACGATGCTGGAACCGCTTCTGAGGCAGAGACTGCGCGCCGGCTGGCCGTCTGGCGAGATCCGCGACTATGGATTTGCGCGGCGGGCGATGCACTGGCTTTCCTGTGGCTGGCGGTATGGATGCGAACGACGAATTGGTTCGTGACCACTCCCATGATTGTCTCCTATGACCAGATGTCCGAAAAGAAAGCGGAGCTGCTCTCCGGTCCTGCCGGCATCCTGGATATGCTGCATGCGGTGTGGATCGCAATCGTTCATGGCAAAGCGAATCTCGATTCGCGAGCCGATAGTCTGGTTATTACGATGTTTTGGGCATTGTGGGGGCTGGTGGCCATCGTATTGCTGGCGGCAAGCGTCGCGCGCACTATGTCCAAGCGCAGGCTGGTGTTCTGGTGGTGTGCGGTCGTGGTTTCGACGGGGATCATGCTGTTGACTTATGTGGCGTTGTGGCTGCAATACACGCCGGTGGGCGCAGCCGTGGTCGAGGGCATGCAGCACAGGTATTTCTTCCCGCTGGTTATTCTTATGCTGCTGTGTGGCCTCGAATGTTTGCACGGGCTATGGTATCGCCGTCGAGTGTGTGAAAGCGGACTGGCGCGTACGAACGGAAGTGGATCGGTGGACTCGCGTCAGGCAGAGACGTTGCTTGTGCCCCGGTGACGGACGACGAGTGCGACGACCTGGTCGAGTCGAAACGGGGCGGAAGCCCAATGAGGCACGCGTCAAGAAAGTCAGCGGGCTAGCGGAGTCCGGTGCAATAACGGAAAACCTCGGGCGTTTCCTGGCCGTGGCGGATGCTCAGTGATGACATGCTCCCAATTATAGGGAGAAGGCCGGGGCTTGCCATAAGATACTGGATAATCGAACATCGAGCTTGTTCGGTTGGTAGGATGAACGGTATTGACGGTATCGGTACACGCGAAAGGCAGTGGGGCATGAGCGCGGATGTGAACGCTTCGGAGTTGGGGGAGGACACGGAACGGTCGCTGGTGGGCGATATCCGCACCGGTTTGGAGACGGATTTCGTCGTGCGGGGCGAGCAGGTGGTGTTCCAAGGCGACGACGACGCGCAGTTCGCCGTCATTCGCGCGGACGTATCGCCTGCCGATGACGCCGGGACCGGTGATGCGTCGGAGGACGCCCCGGTCTATCCCGTGTATTTCGCGCAGGTGCGCGGCGGTCAGCCCAGTGTGGTGTGCGTGGCGGTTCGCCCGGACGGGCGCATCCTGCTGGTGCGGCATTGGCGCATCGCCACGGATTCCTACGAATGGGAGTTCCCGCGTAGCTTGGGCGAGCCGGACATGATCGCCGGTGCCACCGCGGAATACGAGCTGATGAAGGAGACGGGCATCCGTCCGCTCTCGCATCGGACCCTGCAGATGATCCACGCCGACACCGGCAAACTGCGCGACTCCATCGCCGTGGTGGAGCTCAGGGTCGCGTCGGACAGGGCCGATGCCGCCATGCTCAACGATCCCCGTCTGCAATGGCTGGAGCCCGCCGAATTCGACGAGATGGTGCGCGCCGGCAACATCATGGATGGCGTGACGCTATCCGCCTACCTCATCTGGAGAACGCGGGCGGAAGGCGGCGCGTAGCCTGTGTTGCGCCCGCAAGGGCAGTGTGAAACGAAAACCGGCGGGATGAATTGAACGTTCGCCCCGCCGGCTTCCATGGTCAGCCGATTTCGTCAGCGACGGTTACGACGCGCAAGAGCGCACGCGCCACCGATAACGATTGCGGCAATGGCGGCAATCAGGACGGGTACCGTCGCCGAGCCGGATTGCGCCAACGGCTTGTTTCCGTTCTGGCCGTCCGCCTGCGTGACGTTATCCTGATCGGACGATCCACCCTGATCGGCGGGCTTGTCCTGGTCGGACGGGGCGTTGGGCTCGTTCTGTCCCGGGGCATCGGGGTCAGCAGGATCCGTCGGGCACGGCACGATTTCAGCGGTCGGCGGGTCGATGGCCTTCGCTCCCCAGAACGCGGCGCGTCCGGTCTGATACTGCGCGTCCGGGCCGGCGTCGGGGAACACGTCGCCGCCAACGCCGGTGAAGAACATCGCGTAATCGCCGGTTTCGGTGGTTTGCGTACCCAGAGTGGCCGTGTAGGAGCCGTGCAGGAGGCTGCCTGCGTCAGCGGTGTCGATGGCAAGGGACACCGCGGTGCCGTCCACACTCCACGAACCGGTGGCTGCTCCGCTGATCGTGCCATCGGCGTTCAGCGTGACAGTGAGGGCATGGTAGATCGCGTTGCTGGCGTCGCCGCCGCCAGCGTAGAACGCGGTCGGGCTATGCACCACGATCTCATAGTCGCCGGCCACCTGCTCGGTGGTATAGGAGTCCTGCTGCCGGACGGTACCGGACTTCTCGTACGGCGCCATGACCAACCATCCGTCGGGGGAAACGACCATGGGTTGCACCCGAACCTGATGCTCCTCGAGGTTGCCTTCGGTGCGCACGAAACGCGTGTGGAACACGTTGTAGATGCTGCCGTCGTCATCGGTCAGGATGGCATTGCCTCCTTGGGCGGTCTTGACGCTTTCCGAGCCGGTCTGATCATACGAGCTCAGGATGCGCAGGCCGCGGTTGAAGGCCTTGTCGTCGGACACGTTCTGGGTGTATACCGCCGAGTTGCCGTTCTGGTCCACATACGGTCCAGTGATGTTCTCGGAACGGAACTCGCGCATCTGATAGCCGCCGGTTTGAGTCAGGCCGCCGTACGAGAGGAACATGTACCAGTAGTCGCCCTGCTTGGTGATCGCCACGCCTTCGCCGGAGTTGCCGTAGCCGCCGGCCAGCTTGTGTCCGTAATAGGCGTCGGAGACATTCGGCACGGTCTCGTAGGTGGTGGTGTAGTCGCGCAGGCCGGTGGCCGGGTCGAGCTTGATCATCCAGATGCCACCGAACCAGGAGCCGAGCGCCATCCACATATCGTCGCCGTCGTACTTCACGCTGGCGTCGATGGCGTTGATGCCGGTGTCCTGCAGACTGTCGTAGCGGCTCAGGTCCGCGCCCTCGCCCAACACCTGGTAAACGTCGGTCTGGTCGGCGTTGCTGGCGTTGAAACCGGAGTAGATGACCGGACCAACGTAGGTCCAGTCGCCCTCGATGTCATCGGCGGTGAGCAGCACCATTACGGTTTTCTGGTATTGCGCGCCGCCGCCGTTGATGCTCAGATACATGCACCACTTGTTCATCGTCGGGTTCCATACCACCTCCGGCGCCCACATGTTGCCTGCGAGGTCGGGATTGGTGTCCTGCTTCGGCCAGGCTTCCCAGATATCGCCAAGCACGGTCTGGTAGTCGGTGACAAGGTTGTTGGTGAAGTATTCCCAGTGCTGCAGGTCGGTGCTCTTAGCGAACGCGCGGTGCGAGCCGAAGATGTAGTACTTGCCGTTGGCCTTGATGATGCCGGGGTCGTGGGAGGTCACGCGGGCGTGCGTCGGATCGTCGCCGGTGGCTGCGGGCTGGACCATCACGTCAATGGCTTTGACGATCGGTTCAGGGAACGTGTCGGAGACGATTGTGGCAGTCAACGTGACAACTTGCGCTTCGCCGCAGGACGGGCGGGTCACAACGGTGGTGTAGGAGGCGGACCCTTCGGTGAGCGGTTCGATTGCCAGAAGATCCGGGTTGGAGGAGGCCCAGGAGACCGTGCCGTCCATGTCGTAGGAGTCGACATGGACCGTGGCGGGCAACAGCAGGCTGCCGCGCACGTCGTCGGGGTTGTCTACGACGACGTTGGCGGCCACGATTTCACGCAGCTCATCTTCGGACACGTCGCGGGGCACCGTGACCGTGAACTCGCGGGTCACCGGTTCGGTCGGGGTCTCCATCTCGCCCAACGGAGTAAGGACGGCGGTCAAGGTGACGACGACGTCCTGGGACTGGGGAACGACGTTCGCGGTTCCAGCGTCATTGATGTGGAGCGCATTTTCGTCGGACGATGTCCATGTGACGGTGGCGTTGCGTGTGGTGGTCGGCAAGGTGAAGTCGGCGTTCGCGTAGCCCGGGACTTCGATGGCTGAAGCCTGGGTGCCGAGCAGGTCGGCGACGCCTTCGGCGGGCAGGGTCTCGGCGATCTGCTGCTGGGTCATTGCGCCGTCGTATACGGTGAACGACTTGATGGCACCGTGATAGTACGCGTCGCCCACGCCCGGGTAGCGGGATTCGCCGATGACGTTGTGGGTGTGGTCACCGAACTGTGCGGGATTGGTGGTGACCGGGCTGCTGCCGACCTCGCGTCCATTGATGTACAAGGTCACGGTGTTGGTCGTGCCGTCAATGGTGGCGGTGAAGGTCTGGAACTGCTCCATCGACAGGTTCTCGGAGGCGGAGAAGAATGTCTCTCCCGCGCCGTTTTCCTTGGAGGTGATGGAGGTGTAGAGCGATGTGTGGGTGGATGCGGCCCAGGAGCCTTTGGCGGTCTGGCCTGTGCCTCCGAGGGACCACAGGTAGGTCCATTGACTGCCGGAGCTGTTGAATTCGTCATTGCGCACCACTGTGGAGATGGTGGCGGAGGCGTGGTCCTTGAGGATATCGTCAGGCAGCTTCACGTAGTAGCTGCCATCCATTTGCAGGGCGCCTTCCTCGTAACGCCCTTCCGTCATACCGTTCGCATCGGTGACGACGGCGTCGCCGAATGGCGAGCTCTCTACATCGTTGGTGACGGTGGCGGTGCCGGTAGTGGCTGTGGAGAAGTCGTAGCTGACGATGGGTTGCGGCGTACTCTCTTCCGCGGAAGCCGAGGACGCGCCGAACCCGGCAATGCCGAGCAGTAGCGCGGCAGCGGTCAGCGCGGCCACCGGTTTGGTTCCGATGGTTCCGTGTGAACCGGAAGACGTCAACGTTCTATAACGTTGTAAATTTCGCATATGACCTTCCTTGTCTCTGATATGCGTGGTGTGCGGATGATGGGAGCACGTTGCCGTCACGCCGGTATGGTGTATCGGAGTGTTGACGTGTGTGGCCCCTCATGCTGCGGCATCGCTGCCGTTGTGGTCCACTGTAGCATTGTTTTCAACGTTGTATATATGCGGTGCGTATACCCAAAGAGGGAACCGTTGGTATTGCAAGGAACTCACGGCGTGCCGCATACGGTGGCCAGGCGGGGTGTCGTCGGGTGTCGCGCCGATGGACGTAAGCATTGCTGGTGTCGATGGACAAGCTATCGGGACTGCGGGATAACGTCGAAACGGATGGGTGCCATGTCGGCGGAACGTCTGCGCGGTACCATCGACGTGGAAGGGATAACCGGCATCCGAGGTGATTGAAGGAGCGGACCATGGATTGGACATGGTGTGATGCGGTGAGCGCCATCGGCAACGTCGTCATGGCGTTGACCGCGCTGGCGGCGCTGATTTTTGCGGGTATTCAGTGTCGTGACTCCCTCAGGCAGCAGCGGCGGGACGAGGAATTGGAACGCAAACAGGATGAGCGTGAGGTGGAAGCCCGCGAACGACATGACCGGGAATTGCGGGAATCACGCAACCGTGAGGTGTTCCGCGACAGGCAACGCGAAATTTCCCATGTGGAGGCATTCGCCGTCATGCAACGGCGCTCCGGAGACTCGGGCAAACCACAGTTTCAGTATGGTATCGAGCTCAGTGTGCCCACCGAAGCTTCGATTTTCGACGTGCGGCTTTGGGTCCGGTGGGTCGAGAGCGAGTTCACCCAGGCGCCCCGATGCCGCGCCGGTGCGGGTGACGACGGGAAGGGGAAATGCTATGCGGTTCCGGGCGTATCCCACCCATGGCGCATGGTTCGTCCCGGCAACTGGCTGATCCGTCCCGCCAGCACATACCCCTGGACCCATCCGCAACCGCTGCCATCCGACTCGGATTGGATATCGATCTACAGCACCAAGGATGAGCATCAGGTCATCGAAATCGAATTCACCGACTGCTACGGCAATACATGGCGGCGCCGATACAATGCGGACGCGGCGGAAACCTATGCGGCGGCCTTCGAACTGACATACGCCAATGAAAAAGAACTGAAGAACTTCGTCGTTGGCGAATAAGCACGTATCTGAGGCCATGGTGTGCGCCGGCAGCATCATGGACGGTGTGACGCCGCCCACCTGCCTTATCTGAAGAACACGGGCGGAAGGCTGCACGTAGGATGATGCGGAACGGCGCACGTCCGACTCAAGGTAAGTCGAAGAAATCCGTCTGGTAGAGGTATCCCTTGCCCGCGGTCAGATCGTACTGCACAAGCCGGTAATCCTCGAGCAACTGACTGGCATCGGACGGTAGTGAATCCACGTCCACCACATTGCCTTGCGCGTCCAAGCACGTGGTCGTGCCTTCGCCGAGGCCGCCCGTCTTCATGATGATGCGGCTGAGTGCGGGAACCTCGTCGTGCGCCATCGTCAGGAACGCCAGATAGGGGGAGACCTTGGCGTTCATGTGCTCCGCCGCGGAAGACATGAAGTAATTCGACGATGTGTAATCGGATGTCTGCGCGGGCAGTTTGACGTCATGGGACTTGGATGCAGCGTTCGACCAGATGAAGTAGTCGGTCTCGTGTAGGGTCACGGCGTTGTTCTCATCGGCGTAGGCCGTCTCGTAGATGCCGGGCAGATGATCGCCATAGAAGATCACGGTGACCGGCTCGTCAAGGGCGTCAAGCTGGCTGAGGAATTCGGCGGTGGCTTGGTCCGTGATACTGATGCCTTTCGTATAGTTGTCGATCTGCCAGCGTTCGCCGTCGGGCAGGTTGGAGATGTCGGCCGCGTGGAACTCGTTGTCAAAGTAGTAGTCGCCGTACGGCACGTGATTCTGCATGGTTACCAGTTGGATGAACTGGGGGTCGTCGGACTGCTCTAGGGCGTCCAACACGTTTCGGTAGGAGGCGGCGTCGCTGACCTGCGGGGAATTGTCGATGCGGTCCTGATGGTCGATTTCAGGGTCGCTGTCCAGCGTGTAGAGGTGGGAGAAACCGAACTTCTTGTAATTCGAATCGCGGAAATACATGCTCTTGTAGTACGGGTGGAACGCGACGGACGCTTCGTCGCCGTACCGTTCCGTCCACAATTGATTGAACGAGTACGCCTGCTTCATCTTGGGCAGCAGCTGCTGGTAAGGGACGATCAGGGAGGGATCGAAATTCGCCAGCGTCAGTCCGGTGAGCGCCTGGTATTCGATGTTGGCGGTGCCGCCGCCGTATCCGGGCGAGAGCATGAGCCCGGAGGTCGTTTGGTTTTTCACCTCCCGGATGTTCGGCATCGGATCGATGGTGAAATCGACTCCGGGCACTCGTGTCGGATCGGAGAGAGTTTCCGAGAGCACCATGATGACGGTGCTGTCGGTCAAATCCGTGGTTCGGGTGTCGTTCAATTCGGAGGCCGCGTCACGGTACCGCCGCGCCACGGCATTCATGGCGTCCTCGCTGTAATCCTCAGGCTTGTCCATTGTGGTGGTGTGCGCCAAACGGAGGAAGGCCATGGCTGGACCGTTGTTCTGCGCATCCATGATGCTGTTCCATAACTCGGGACGGTCGGAGAGACTTTGTGCCCACTGCTGGGCCCAGGAATTGGAGATGCCGAGGTTCCACACCAATGAGAACAGCAGTGTGAAACTGGCTGCGGCCGCTGTGACACGGGTGGCTGCCAGCATAATGTTCTTGATGTTCAGGAAGCGCGAGGGGCGCCACGTGCAGGGAATCAACCCGTTGCGGCGATCAAGGAATTGCAGCAGGACGCAGATCACCACGAACCAGATGATGCCGGTGACGGTGTCGGCGATCAGCTGCTGTCCCTCCTCCGGCACGAATGACATGAGTTCCCCGGTGTTGCCGCCGGAGATGAAACTGAGATCGGCGGGAATGATGGGCTCGTTGCGGAACTGGACCTTGAAATGGTTGGCGACGGCGAACGTGACCATCACGCTGCCGAAGATCGCAGTCGCCACCCAGAAACGGTTGAGCAGCGTGACGACCACCAGATAGATCAGGCCCAACAACAGGAAGTTGAGCAGGAACGTCATCTTCTCTTCGATCCACATCTGGCAGACGAATTTCGTCAGCTGACCGATGATGCCGTTGAGCGCACGCGTCGTATCATCGACCTGGGCGTCTTCGGCGTAGGTCGGCTCCTCACAGACGCTCCACTGCAGAAACAGCACGGCCGCGGCCGTCACCAGCACGAAGATGATTGCGTATAACGCGAACGACAGTTTCGGGCGTTTGCGCCATACGGCACGGATGCCACGGCCTGCAGGCGCAAGAGCGTTCAGCGTGGCGCGGATGCCGTGACCGATGGGCGCGAGAGCCTGTAGCGCGGCGCGGGCTTTGCCTTTCAACGTTTCGTCGGGTTCAGGAGTCCTCTCTGGTTGCAGGTCTTCCTCCGGGCTCTCGGGGTCTGCTGGTTCTTCTTTGATTGTTGGCGGTTCCTCGGAGTTTTCGTTGTTGTCTGAAGTCTTTGCCGATTCCGCGTCGTCTTCGGTTCCGGCCGGTTCGTCGGTTATCTCGAGATTCCCCGACTGAACGGTGTCTTCGTGTTCCGTGGACTCTCCGGTGGCTTCCTCTCCGGCGGTTCCCTCTCCGGCGGTTCCCTCTCCGGTGGTTCCCTCGTCGGTGGTTTCCTCGCCGGCGGTTTCATCCATAGTTCCCTCATCCCCCGGATGAGTCTCCTGGGCGTCCTTGTCCGGGATTTCAGTATCGTCGTTGTTGCACATGTCACCGTTGGTTCTGTTGACGTTCATTCCAGCCGCAACATTCTACACTGTCAAGCTGGACCGGTTCGGTCGGCTGCATCCGGCTTCGAGGACGGTGCGGGTAATCCGGTAAGCTGGGGGTATTGCGAATCATCGGAAACAAGGAGCATCGATGCCTGTCACGACGTCCGCCGAATCCGCCACATCAGCCACAGCCCCCACCGCCGTGGACCTGAGCGCCGTCGCCTTCGCCGTCGAAGGTGCGGCCTACAGCAGCGAGAGCGAAACCCACGTCGCATATCGCCCGCAGTCGCTGTATCTCATCGGCGCGGACGGCGTCATCGCGGCCGTCCTCACGCCGGACAACCTGCAATACCACGCCGTCCGCGCCGAATTGGCCCGGCTCAACCGTCTCACCAGTCTCGCCGACGGACAGTATCTGCTCCCCGGCTTCTCCGACCTGCATCTGCACGCCCCGCAGTGGGCGCAGGCCGGTGCCGCCCTGGACGAGCCGCTCGAACGCTGGCTCGGCCGCTACACGTTCCCCACCGAGGCGCGGTTCAAGGACCTCGCATACGCCGACCGTGCCCATCGTCACCTTGTCCAGGCCACGCTCGCACGTGGCACCACCAGCGTCCTGTACTACGACACCATCGATCGGGCCGCCGCCGTCAACCTGGCACATGTGTGCACCGAACTCGGCCAGCGCGGGTTCATCGGCAAGGTCGTCATGGACGATCCGGCCGCCAACCCCGAGTACTATCGCGAGGACACCGCCACGGCATTGGGCGAAACCGAACGGTTCGTCAACGAGGTGCGCGAGTTCGCAGGCGAGTTTTCAGGCGGTGGCTCCGCGGGCGATCCCGTTCGCCTCTCCGGCTCGGACCGTGATCTATCGGGCAGCGCTGGTCGCAGCCTTGACGCGACACCGTCGCTCGTCCAGCCGGTCATCACCCCACGGTTCATCCCCAGCTGTACCGACGAGGCTCTGGAAGGATTGGGGGCGTTGGCCGCGAAGTACCACTGCTTCACCCAGTCGCACTGTTCGGAAAGCGACTGGGAACACCACACCGTGTTCGAACGCTACGGGCGATCGGACACGGAGGCGCTCGACATGTTCGGGTTGCTGACCGACCGCACGGTCATGCACCACTGCGTATACCTGTCCGAATCCGATGCGGACCTGTTCGCGAGGCGAGGCGCGGCCGTGGCCCACTGCCCATTGTCCAACGCGTATTTCGCGAACGCGGTGGCGCCGGTGCGGCGGTATCGGCGGCAGGGCGTCACGGTCGGGCTCGGCACCGACATCTCCGGCGGATACGATCCGAGCGTGCATGCGATGGTTCGTCTGGCGGCGATCGTGTCGCGCAACCTGGAATCCGGCGTCGACGCTTCCCGTGCGGCGGATGAGCGCGGGGGAGTGGCGGACGCGCTGGTCACTCTTGATCGGGCGTTCTATCTGGCCACCGTCGGCGGTGCGGAGGCGTTGGGCGTGCGCGCCGGACGCTTGGAAGCCGGCTACGCGTGGGACGTGCAGCTCATCGACGTGCATGCGCCGGGCGGCGATCTGCCGATCTTCGAACGTGATGAGGATCCGGCGATCACCTTCCAGAAGATCATGAACCTCTCGACACCGGCGAACATCCGAGCCGTATGGGTGCAGGGGCGTCTGGCCCATGGGGACTGCTAGGTAGCCCTTTTGATGCAGTCTCACGGTGCTTGTGCTTCAGATGGGCCAGTTGCCGGGCTGTAGGTGGCCCTTTTGATGCAGGCTTACGGTGTTGCTGCAACAAAAGGGCCGGCATCGTCTCGATACGACGATGCCGGCCCTTGCGCTGAATGCTTACAAGCTGAGGCGGTGGCTTACGCGTAGATGTTGCGCGGGCGCATATCCTCGGGCAGTCCGTTGAGCAGCGTGCTGACCGAGCCGGATTCAAACACCGAGCGGACGCCGGCCGCCAGCAGCGGCGCCACGGAAAGTACGGTCATATTCGGCAGGCGCTTCTCTTCGGGCACCGGCACGGTATCCATGAGCACGATCTCGCGCGCACCGCACTGGCTCAGGCGCTCCACGGCGGGACCGGAGAGCAGGCCATGCGTGGCCACCAGGGTCACGGAGGCGGCACCGGCGTTGGTCAGGGTGCGCACAGCCTCGCAGATGGTGCCGGCGGTATCGATCATGTCGTCGACGACCACGCAGTCGCGGCCCTTGACTTCGCCGATGATGCCGTGGGCTTCGGCGCAGTTCGGACGCGTGGTGTCGCGGGTCTTGTGGATGAAGGCGAGCGGCAGTCCGCCCAGCTTGGCGGCCCACTGTTCGGAGACCTTGATGCGGCCGGCGTCAGGGGAGACGATGGTGGTGTTTTCCAAAGGCAGATGGCCGCGCACATAGTCGAGCAGCACCGGCATGGCGGTCAGATGGTCGACGGGGCCGTTGAAGAATCCCTGCTCCTGCGCGGCATGCAGGTCGACGGTCATGATGCGGTCCGCGCCGGCGGTGCGGAACAGGTCGAAGATCAGTCGCGCGGTGATCGGCTCGCGGCCCTGGTGCTTCTTGTCCTGGCGCGAATAGCCCATGAAGGGGCAGACGGCGGTGATGGAGCGTGCGGAGGCGCGCTTGAGCGCGTCGATCATGATGAGCTGCTCCATGATCCATGTGTTGATCGGAGCGGTGTGCGACTGCATGACGAACACGTCGGCGCCGCGCACCGGCTCGGTGAAACGGATGTACATCTCGCCGTTCGCGAAGTCGTAGGCGGTGGTTTCCAACACCGTGGTTCCAAGGTATTTGGCGGTTTCCGTGGCTTGTTCGGGGTAGGCGCGTCCCGTTACCAGCGCCAGTCGCTTATCCGGTGTGCCTTCGAGAATCGCCGACATGATCCGCCTTTCCTTGATACCGTGCCGCTTGCATGCCGTTGTATGGCATGGTGCAAACCGTATTCCAATATACAAGCAACCCGCCACCCGAATGCGGATGGCGGGTTGCCTGCGCTGTGTCAGCGTCGTCCGTTGACCGTGACCCTTGCCCGGCACCGCGTAATGTCCGATGCCCGAAGGCGGCGGAACATCATGCGGCGCCGGCTCGGCGCGGCTGCCGATGTGGCCGAGCCGACTGAATCACCGGGTCAGTACTGGTCGATGGTGACCGTCACCTGGTCTCCGTCGATGGTGAATGTGCCATCGAGGTAGAAGAAGTCGGTGCTGTCTTCAGGCTCCCAGGTGTCGTCGTTTATGCGGTACTCGTAGGTGACTTCGGCTTCGCCTATGGAGGTGGAGAACATGCCGGAGCTCAGGTCGACGTAGTCGATCACCGGGCTTTCGGTGATGCTCCATGCGAAGTTGCGGTAGCGATCCTTCAAGTAGACGTACTTGCCGAACGGACATCCTTCAGGCTCCGCCTCGGTGGATGCGGCGCAGACCTGGAGCTGCGCGTCGATCTCCGACTGGATGGCTTCGGTGAGCGCATCGGTAGGCTCCGCATCAATGTAGGCGTAGCTGGTGTCATAGGTGTTCACGGTTATCGGTTCGGTGGCGATGAAGTCCGATTCGGCGGCGGCGACCCGGTAGGTGCCCGGATAGACCTTGAACACGAGGCCCGAATCCAGACTGCCGCTGACCGCATTCTCCTCGGTCACTTCGATGCCGTTGATGGAGATCTCGGAGATGGCGGAATCCGCCGTCACCTGAATCTCCTTGAGCAACGGCGTGGTGACGTTCCAGTCGGGGAAGACCAGGAAGTTCGATCCGGTGGACGCCATGGTGAAGGTGTCGTTGACCGTGTTGCCGCTGATCGTGTAGGACACGCTCACCGACTTGGAACCGTCGGCGTTGTCGGCGATACCCGTGACCCTGGCGTTGGTGATGGTCGCGTTTTCGGCTTGGGCGGCCTGCTTGGTCAGCAGGACTCGCTGTGCCTGATCGATCTGCGGATCGGCGATGTTGTTCGCCTCGTCATAGTTGCCGCTGGCCAGCGCCGCCACATACCGGTCGGCGACCGACTGCGGGTTGAACACGGTGGCGTTCAGCACGGCGTAGGCGATGCCGAGCAGGATGGCCACCCCCGCCACGACGGCGCCGATGATGATGCCGGTCTTCTGCTTGGCGCTCAACGGCTTGCCCTGCGGCGCGGCAGGAGGAATGCTCGGCGGGATGGCCGGCGGGACCTGCGCGTTGCCCGCCGCTGCCTGCTGGTCCGAAACGGACTGGTAGGTCGGCGCGGGCTGCGGCGTGAACGTCTGCTGCACGGCACCGGTCGGCACCTGCGCCGTCTGTGCGAATGGCGCAGGCTGAGGCGTTTGGGAATCCTGCTGGTGTTCGGACGTCTGGACGGCCGTCGGAATCGGCGCGGTCGGGGCCTGCTGGACGGCTGACACGTCAATCGGCGTGGTCGCTGTGTCAACCGAGCTCTGCGTGTTTTCAGCAGGCTGGCCGCCGTTGGCGTTCATGATGGCCGCTCCGGCCACGCCCATGGCGGCCACTCCCGCGGTAGCGCCCACAGCGGCTGCGGAGACTCCGGAGGATGCTGCGTCATTCGGCATCGTATTGGTCGGCATCGTGCCGGGCGTGGCGACATCGGCCGGGCTGGCTACGGCGGCCGGGGCAGCGGGTGCCGCGGGGGCCTTGGCCGAGCAGGCGGCCACATAGTCGCGCACGTTCTGCGGTGTGGCCTGCACGGTGCCTCCGACGAAGCACTTCCACAGCCCGGGCATCGAAACCACCAGCGACGGGCCGAACGTCAGCGCCACCACTTCGATGAGGAACGCCCAGATGGCGGCGACCAGGAAGAACCACATGGCCGGTCCGAAGGTCATGGCGTAGGAACCCTGGGAGGCGATCGCCGCGGTGACGTTCCACGAGACGAAGGACAGGCTCATAATCAGCCAGGCCACCACGGCCACGACCGGCGACTTCCACGAGTGCTTCCAATCGGCGTATGCGCGGTCATACATGTTGCGTGCGGACGCGCGCAGCGCGATATAGAACGTGGCCACCACGAACACGACCACAAGCAGGATGAGCATCCAACGGCCATCGCTCACATTCGGGGCATACGCCGAAATGCTTGCGGTCTGCTGCTGCCCTGTGACCACGACATCCACCGATCCGAGCGCACCGACGACGAAGAACGCGATCGGCAGGAAGGGGAACAGCATCAGGATGAGCAGCAGCGTGCCCGGTGCCTTGTTGGAGATGGCGGAAACGACGAGCGCGATGATTCCGACGGCGGTGAACACCACGGAGTACACCATGACGGATTCGGCCACCGTGCGCACGAAACCACGCGTGCGATGCATCCAGCGCCATACGGCAAGGAACACATTGCTGGAATCGGGGGCATACTGGGCCAGCGCATAGCCCGCCAGCGCGCCGAGACCGGCGATGAGGAAGGTCATCAGGAACGTGCGGAACGTCGCGCCGCTCAGCGAGGCCGATGCGCCGTACCCGCCGCTGGATGCGCTGACGGACAGCGGGAAGATCGCGGCCAGCACCACATACACGATGGCGCACGCCAGACCCACTGCCGCGGCGCTGATGGCGCCGGTCCATGCGAAGCGCACGGCGTGCTTGCGCGCGAACAGGTAGGCGCCGAACGCCGCGCCGATCATGAGCGCAAGACCGGACAACCCCAGCGGGGTGGCCAGGGAGATATGCGCCATCGAATCCAGCGAGATGCCCGCCGCGGAGGCGCCGAGCGAGAATGAGCCGGAGACGCCCATGACCAGCGACATCACCAGCAGCTGCAGGAAGTTCAAACCGGAGAAGAGGGAGGTGAAGCTGCCCATGCCGATGGACGACATCAGCGAGGACACGTCTCCGAGCTCGGAGGAGACCTGCCCCATGGCCGCCGTGCAGATGATGGCGTTGATCAGCGCCAGCACGATCGCGGCACCTACGCCGATGCCCAGGGACACCCCGGCCGTCTGCAGCACCGCCGGGGCCGTGAGCTCGCGGACCATGCGGTTGGAGGTGATGGCCTGGGTATTGATGGTGGGGGTCTGCATGGGCTGTGCCGGAGGCATCTGCGGCGGCACGGCACCGCCCATGGCATTGCCCGCCATCTGCGGTCCGGCGGTCTGCGGTCCGGCATCCGGCGCCGCGACTGGTGCCGTAGCCGGTTTCGCGTCAGTCGGCATGCCGGGGGCGACTTGTTCAGGAGTGACTTGTTCGGGGGTGCCCTGTTCGGGTACGGCCGGTTCTGCGGCCTCCGGCGTGTCTTGCGCAACCTGTTCGGCTGCCGCCTGCGGGGCGTCCTGTTCCGAGGCTACCTGCTCGGGGGCGTCCTGCACCTCCGCGACCGGCTGCATGATGGTCGTCTTCGACTCATCCGGTTCGGCCGGACCCTCCGACTCAACGGACGGGAGTACCGTTGTCGCGGCGTCGTCGACGGTCGTGTCGTCGGCATCCGGGGTGGTGACAAGGGTGGGTGCGGCATCGTCGCCGGCGGGTTCGGGCGCGACAGGTGCCGTGGGCGAGGCGGGCGCAGCCGGCGCATCGGCCACCACGGTCGGCGCCTCGGCGGGGGGAGGCGCCACAGGGAGCTGGGTGCCGCATTGCGCGCAGAACCTGGCTCCTTCTCTCATGTGTGCTCCACATTGAGGACAGAACATAAGGTCTCCATTCAGGGATCGGGTCTACTCTGTTCGTCTCCCATGCTAGACGCATCCTCCGGCAGTCGGTACATATCTACCGACATAAGAGAGGCGTTTTATGCTGAAGACACCAGACGGTCAATCATTGGGCGAAAGGGGAAGCGATGATGCCGTATCGGATGATGCCGTTCCAGCGGTGCGATGCCTCGGGGGTATGTTCGTTTCGCATCCGGATCTCCTCCGGAATGTCGTCGTCGCGGGTTATTCTTTCAAGGTTGCCCGTGGCATGTCCGCGGGCGGCGCGTATACACACTCCTGCCGCGGAAGGTCCGTGGCCGAATAGTCCGAAGGAGGTGGGTGATGTCTGCGCATAAGTACGAACTGATGTTCATTGCCGATCCCGAGCTGGATGAGCGCGGTCTGAAGAAGCTGACCGACCAGTATCTGGAGATCGTCACCAACGAGGGCGGTTCCGTCGAGAACATCGACATCTGGGGCCGTCGCAAGCTCGCCTATGAGATCGCTGGCAAGACCGAGGGCAACTACGTGGTGGTCAACTACACCTGCGAGCCCGCCACGAGCGCCGAGCTCGACCGTGTGCTCAACCTCAACGAATCCGTGATCCGTACGAAGATCCTTCGTAAGGACGTCAAGTAAGTCGTCAATAGAGCGCAAACCAAGATAGGCATTAGGTAAGAAGGTACGACATGGCAGGCGAGACCGTTATCACCGTCATCGGTAATCTCACCGCTGATCCGGAGCTGCGTACTATCGGCAGCGGCGCTTCGGTGGCGAGCTTCACCATTGCGTCGACGCCGCGTACGTTCAATCGCCAGTCGGGCCAGTGGGAGGACGGGCAGGCGCTGTTCCTGCGTTGCTCGGCCTGGCGTGAACTCGCCGACCACTGCGCCCAGTCGCTGAGCAAGGGCATGCGCGTGATCGCGCAGGGCCGTCTGCAGCAGCGCTCGTATCAGGCGAACGACGGCACCAACCGTACCGTCGTGGAGCTGCAGGTCGACGAGATCGGCCCGTCGCTGCGTTACGCCACCGCTCAGGTCAACCGTCAGAGCTCCGGCTTCGCGGGTGGCAACCGTGGCGGCTTCGGCGGCAACAACGGCGGCGGTTTCCAGGGCAATGGCGGATACCAGGGCGGTGCCGGATATTCCGGCGGCGCGTCCTATCAGGGCGGTGGATACCAGGGTGGCGCTTCCGCGGCGCCCGCTCCCGCTCAGTCCGCACCCGTCGTTGACCCGTGGAGCGATGCCGGTTCCGGCTCCTCCTTCTCGTCGTTCGGCGCCACCTCCGATTTCGGCGGCGAGTCCGACGAACCCGAGTTCTAGCCCATCACGCTCACCAGCACTATCGTTGCGCTTATCAGTTGTTTAAGGAGAACATCACAATGTCACGCAAGAGGCCGCAGCCGCCGGTCAAGCCGTTCAAGAAGAAGCCGAACCCGCTGAAGGCTGCCAAGGTTACCGAGATCGATTACAAGGACGTCGCGCTGCTGCGCAAGTTCATCTCCGATCGCGGCAAGATTCGTTCCCGTCGTATCACCGGTGTCACCGTGCAGGAGCAGCGCGAGATCTCGAAGGCGATCAAGAACGCCCGCGAGATGGCTCTGCTGCCGTACGCCACCTCGGGTCGCTGATCTGGATTAGGAGGATTGCATCATGGCTGAAACCAAGGTTATTCTCACCCAGACCGTCGCCAACCTCGGCCACTCCGGTGACGTCGTCGCCGTCAAGGCCGGCTACGCGCGCAACTACCTGATCCCGCAGGGCATGGCCTTCGCGTGGACCAAGGGTGCCGCCGCCCAGATCGAGGCCATGCGTCGCGCCCGTCTGGCCAAGGCCGTCGCCACCCGCGAGGATGCCGTCGCCGCCAAGGCCGCCATCGAGGGCACGACCGTCGAGATCGCCGCCAAGGTGTCCGAGTCCGGCAAGCTGTTCGGTGGCATCTCCGCCGACGCGATCGCCAAGGCTCTGGCCGACAAGGCCGCCGTCGATCCGAAGGCCATCACGGTCGAGGTCATCAAGACCACCGGCGAGTTCCCCGCCACCGTGGCCCTGCACCCGGAGATCACCGCGTCCTTCACCGTGAAGGTCGTGGCCGAGTAAGACCGGTCCTTGCCGGAATCCGCGTCGACGCGGTCACGCTGCATGGCAGTCCCGCCGGTTCGCTGGCGTGTGCGCGTGCACGACGAGACCGTACGACGACGTGAGATTCCGGACCCCAGACTGAAACGAGTCTGAGCTTAAGCATGTGAACCCCGCCGTACACCGGTTACACGGTGTACGGCGGGGTTTCGTCATATGCGCACACGGTCATGCGCCACACGGCCTGTGAATGATTACGTGGCATCGAGGCCGTCGAATACCGGTTGGGAGAGTCGGATAACAAGGCCGTGTCGATCTGCGGGGAGATGCTGACGGACACGGAGGAGCTCGTCTCCGCATGGCAGCTGCTCGGATCCGTCAAGACCGACAACAGGCTCGACGCGCGTGACTCATGGCTGCTCGCCGCGGAATCCTTCGGCTGCGATCTGCAAGCGATATCGGACGCGACGGACGACTGGCTGCTCGTGGACTGGCTCATGCGCAACACCGACCGCCATTACAACAACTTCGGTCTCATCCGGGACGTTGAAACAATGCAGGTGCGTCCGGCACCCCTGTTCGACACCGGGCGTCGCTCTGGTGTGGGAGCTCCGCATCGACTCCGGGGATTACAACGCCAAGCCCTTCTACGCCACCTACAAGACGCCCACCGCGCGCAGGCAACTCGCGCTGGTCAAGAACTGGGACAGATTCGACCTGGGTCTACTCGACGATTGGCCAGACGAAACGGCCCGTAGACTCTTCTCCTATGGCATGTATGCCTCTACGAGGATCGAAGCGATTCGCGACGCCTTGCGGACTAAAGTCGAAGCCGCGAGAATTGCGAAGCAGCAATCGGACCGGAGTCGCGACGCCGATTTTGAGGACAGACGCATTGTCGCCCTGAATACCCTAACCGGAATCGGGCCTCTGGGAGCTGAGCGTGGTGCCTAAGATACTCGCCGGTCCTTGTGGCTGTAGATGTGTCGACATGGTCGTAGCGGATGGGTCATTAGGCGCGACGGTGCCGACGACGCGCTGCCGTAGCCGGATAACAAAAAATCCCGGTCGAAGACCGGGATTGTGGGGTGCCCCCTCAGGGACTCGAACCCTGGACACGCTGATTAAGAGTCAGCTGCTCTAACCAACTGAGCTAAAGGGGCTTGCTCAGCGACTCAATGTTTTCTTGAGCCGAGTGATTACTATACTCGGAATTCATTCACGCGCAACCTTCGGCGTGTCGCGCAAGGTACCCTATTCGAGGTAAGGTAGTGGGGAATCCGTGACCGTTCCGTTTCCGTTGCGAAAGGCCATGGCCAATGAGACCCGGGCGTGCCATCCCAGTGCCCGCCCGGTCGGACTGCAAGAGAGAAGATTAAGGACTCCGTATGGAATACTCGCTCTTTACCAAGCTCGCCGCCGAGTTCGTCGGCACCGCCATCCTGATGGTGTTCGGCAACGGCGCTGTGGCGAACGTCGAGCTGAAGAACACCAAAGGCCACCATGCCGGTTGGCTGACCATCGCGATGGGCTACGGCTTCGGCGTCATGTTCCCCGTGCTCATGTTCGGCGGCGTTTCCGGCGCGCACATCAACCCGGCCATGACCCTGGCCCAGGCCATCAACGGCATGTTCCCGTGGGGTGAGGTGCTGCCCTACATCGTCGCCCAGCTGCTCGGCGCGTTCGTCGGCCAGCTGATCGTGTTCGTCACCTACTATCCGCACTACCGCGACACCGAGGAGCCGGAGGCCATCTTCGGCACGTTCAGCACCACCGACGCCTACAATTCGCGCGTCAACTACTTCGTCAACGAGTTCTTCGGCACCCTGATGCTCGTGCTCGGCGCGCTGAGCTGCCTGAGCCTGCCGTGGGGCGCCGCGAACCCGGCCGCCGCCTCGATCGTGGTCGGCTTCATCGTGTGGGGCCTGGTCACCTCGATGGGTGGCCCGACCGGCCCCGGCCTGAACCCGGCCCGCGACCTGATGCCGCGTCTGCTGCACCAGCTGCTGCCGATTCCGCACAAGGGCTCGTCGCGCTGGGCCGAGGCCTGGATCCCGGTCGTGGCTCCAATCCTCGGCGCCATTGTGGGTGCTTGGCTGTTCTGCACGCTGTTCGCCTGATGCCGCGTGCCGCGCAGACGGCCTGAGCCGCTTGCCGACCGCTGCCTGAGAACGGCGCAATAGGAGAATCGCCCGCTTCGGTCATCCGAGGCGGGCGATTGCCGTATGGGACCGCCCTGATGAGCTCCTGCCCTGATGATCCCCTGCCTGGTGCGCCCTGTCCTGCCCTGCCTGCCCTATCTGTCGCAGTCCATCTGTGCTCATGCGCCAGATGGTTCAGTTGCCACCCCAGATTTGGCCCATCTGCTGCATCTTCACGGCGTTCATGCCGCAAATGGCCCGGTCGCCGCCCCGTCGTGCGACATGGTGATACGCGTGTACGCGTGAGCGCCGCAAAAGATGCACAATAGAAAGGCAGAAAGAGGTACGAAGGGAGGCGTCATGGTGGCTTCGCGCAACTCCGACGGTCATGGCGATGATCGCCGCTCCGATGCGCCGCGTCCCACCGGTGCCCGCCCCTCGGGTGCAGGGCCCGGTACCGATTCCAATGCCGGTGCAAACCCTGACGCCAACGCCAATCCCAACGCCAACTCCACTCCCAACTCCAATCCCGGCCGTCAAGCCGTCGCTGTCGCAAAGCGTCTGATGGCCTCCATGGCCGCGGCATCGCGCTCCGCCGCCCGTTCATTCAGCCGGTTCGTTTCGCGCACCGTGGCCCCGGCCTGCCGTTCCGCCGTCCAAGCAGCCGCCAACATGTTTCACACGGTGTTCCACGGACTGTCGACCGTGTGGGCGCGCTTTGTCGCCGATATGTGCCCCTCGGAGGCCGAGTCCCGCCAGTCCGGTAAACCCCGCACGTCGGCCGAGGGCCGCGCATCGGCCAAGGCCACTCCACGCGTCGGTGCAGCCGCATCCGCCGCGCAATCCGAATCCGCCTCTCGATCCGCGTCGCCGGCCCGTGGCGTCTCGTCCAAAAACGCCGCGCCCTCCCGCGATATGGCCCATGTCTACCTGGTCCGCCGCATTGTGGTGTTCGGTGTCGCGGCCCTGGTATTGCTCGCCGTGATCCTGGGCGTGGTGTTCGGCGTGCGTGCGTTGACCCCCGGCCCCGATGCCGGCGATGGGCCGCAGTCCATCTCCCGGTCCGCTGCTTCCGATGCCGCTGAAACCCCGGACTCTGACACATCTGCCGACTCGGATGCGGAAGCCGACTCCTCCGATTCCTCCGCCGACGGGAAGTCGGACAACAAGGACAGCAAGGCTGACCAGGACGCCGATCCCGCCGATTCCAGCACCACCCCCCTATCCGCCGACCGTCGCGCCGCCATCCTCGCCGAAGCCCAGCAGACCGCCGCCGACAGCGGCAACCCCTTGGTCGAGTTCACCTACTGCGTCGCTTCGAAGGGCGAGGTCGGCGACCTGACCGACTTCGCCAACACGGTGTTCACCACGCTGAACGATTCTCGTGGCTGGCCCCGCGCCGGCGCCACATTCCAGGAGTCCGACGACGCCGACTCCTGCGACATGACCCTGATCTTGGCATCCGCCGACCAGATGACCTCGTTCTCCGCCGACTGCAGCAGCGAGTACAGCTGCCGCGTGGGCAACGACGTGGTCATCAACATCGACCGGTGGAACAACGCCACCGAGGATTGGCTTGACGCCGGCGGCACGGTGCCGCGCTACCGCACGATGGTCATCAATCATGAGGTGGGCCATCGTCTGGGGCATTACGATAACGAGATGACCTGTCCTGCGCGCAACCAGCCCGCTCCGCTGATGCAGCAGCAGTCGATGGATTTGTTGGGGTGCGTGCCGAACGAGTGGCCGTTGGATGACGAATTGTGGGTGGCGCAGTGACAGCCATCGCCTCCTCGGTCTCCGACACCGCTGCCCCCGCCGCCCCCATCCCCGCTCCGGTGGTTGGCCGTTTGGCGCCGTCACCCACGGGTCGCATGCATGTGGGCAACGCGTATGCCGCGTTGGCGGCGTGGCTGGGCGCGCGCGCCGAGGGCGGCCGGGTGCTGCTGCGTATCGAGGATATCGACGCGCCGCGCGTGGTGAAGGATGCGGATCGTTGGATTATGGATGATCTGGCGTGGCTGGGGCTCGATTGGGATGGCGATCCGGTGTATCAGTCGGAGCGTCTGGACCGGTATGAGGCGGCGTTGCGGGGTCTGCGCGAGGTGACGTTGGATGACGGGTCGCCGCTGGTGTTTCCGTGTTTCTGTTCGCGTGCGGATATTCGTGCGGCGTCCGCGCCGAATGAGGGTGACGGGTTCCTGCTGTATCCGGGGACGTGTCGCAGGTTGTCCGAGCCGGTGCGGCGTGAGCGTGTGACTCGGGGGGATAGGCATTCGTGGCGGATTGCGGTGCCGGGTGCGGACGCGCCGGAGTCGGAGCGGATGGTGGGGTTCGTCGACCGCGTGTTTGGGGAGCAGCGGTTTGATCTGACTCGTCAGCTGGGCGACGTGGTGGTGCGCCGGTCGGATGGGTTGTTCGCCTACCAGTTGGCGGTGACGGTAGATGATCTGGCGATGGGGGTGACGCAGGTTGTTCGGGGGCGTGACCTGCTGCGGTCCACGGCGATTCAGTTGTGGATCAGGCGATGGCTGCGTGTCGCGGGCGTCGGGGGAGACGGTTGCGATGGGGTTGGTTGCGACGGCGCCGCGGGCGGCATCGGGGATGCCGGGGTGACGGATGCGTCGGTGGAGTTCGCGCATGTGCCGCTGGTGGATGCGGCGGATGGCCGGCGGATGGCGAAGCGGTTGAATTCGTTGGATCTGGGGACGTTGCGTGAGCGTGGGGCGGATCCGCGCGAGGTGTTGGGGTATTGCGCCTGGCTGTTGCGGGTGATTGATGAACCGCGCCCGGTTGGGGTGGATGAGCTGGTGGAGCGGTTCTCATGGGGACCGATTGCGGCGGATCGTGCCGATCGGGTCGTGTCGTTCTGACGTTTTTGTCTGATCTATGATATTCACAAACCCCTTAAGGGGGCATGTAGTGCAACGATAAAACACGGAATATGCCACCTTTGTACCCCCTTTACGAGGGGGTAAGGGGTTTATTACGGGGGTGTGTGTTGGGTATCGCGTTCCTCTAACGTCTCGTCCCAGAGTGGCCATCAGTGGCTTACTTGGTGACCCGGAAATGGGCGAAAACAGACAAGAGAGACAGTCCGTTTCCCGGTGGAACAGACCTGAACGAGGAGCACTACAATGCGTGGAACGAAGCATGATGCCAGCCAGCATCAGAGAAGGGGCATCCGTTCGCGGCTCATTGCGTCCGTAGCGGCCGTGGCCATGCTGGCCACCTCCATCGCTGCCGGAACCGCCGTGGCGGCCGACATCGACGAAACCGACCCGACCCAGCAGAACACCATCGTCGAGCAGCCGCAGCAGGGGACTGAGAACGCCGGCGACCAGACGGGCGAGCAGAACACCGAATCGGAGGGCGACCAGACGGATCAGCCCCAGGAGTCGGGCGATACCGCCACGGAGACCGAGTCGGACACCACAACCGAGGCCGATTCGACCGAGGAAGCCGACCCGAAGGCGGATGCGGATAAGGCCGATGGCGAACAGTCGTCCGAGAAGCAGTCCGCCGCGGTCCCCGCGCCGTTGGCGGCTGAATCGAGAGCCTCTACACACGTGGATGTTCCCGACATTATTGAGAATGTTGAATCGACGAACGATAAGATTCATGTGAATTTGTTCGACTACGACAAAGGCTCTCAGAATGACGGCGGAGTCAACTACAAGAGAACGGGGGGATATTATACTAGGCGTAATTTCCTCTTTGGCGACGAAACTGGCACTATCAATACGTGGACTAAAGAAAATGGTGGCGTACGTCAGGGGATCGTAGCCGATAATCTTACCCAATCGGGCTATCCGCGATTGGCTGATGAACATGGTAGGGACGATTTGGGCTACCTGTTTAACCCGGAAGGGCAGACCAAGGGCGTGGAGCTCAAGGGGACGGACGTTGACGGATTGTTCCGTCAGGATGAGGATGGCTACTACTATTTCGACAGTGCTGACAATTTCGCCAAGTTCGACAAAGGCAGCAATTCGTTCAAACTGTATGAGAGAGGCCGTTTCGATAACTTCGATGACATCACCGGCGCTGTGGGGCATGGTGCGTTCCTGCCGTTCAACGATTTGAAGCGTGACGGAGACAACTACATCTATTCCGGTAATACGTTTGATGGCTTGCACGGGTATCGTCTGGAAGGCGACAATCGTACCGGCGATAATACGGACAAGAGCAGCGTCGACTATTTCTTCGGTATGACCGTTTCGGCGGACTTCTACATGCCCGATGGACGTCAGGTCGATGGCAAGGACATAGTGTTCGAGTTCGAGGGCGATGACGACGTCTGGGTGTTCGTGGATGGCAAGCTCGTGCTGGATTTGGGCGGCATCCACGATAATTACAGCGGTTCAATCAACTTCACCACCGGTGCGGTGACCGTAACCGACGATAACAATGCTGGAGATCAGGACTCGCTTGAGCATATTTATGGCAGTCTGGATTCGCTTGAGAATAAGACTCATGAGCTGAAGGTGTTCTATCTGGAGCGTGGTGCCGGCGGTTCGAACTGCAAGTTCCGGTTTAACCTGCCTGCGGTCCCGACCTCGGGTGAGGACCTGTCGGTCGCCAAGGCCGTTTCCGGCGACGTTGATTCGGACGCGCCGTACACCATGAACGTGCTGCTCGACGGCACTAGCCTGTATACGGGCAAGTATCAGCTGTACACCCTGTCCGGTCAGAAGGTCGAGGGAGAGCAGACCGCTAACGGCGGCGCGATCGTGGTGAAGGCCGGCCAGTACGCCACACTGACGGATTCGAACATCACGAAGGATACGAAGTACGTGGTCCGTGAGGTCGCTGACAGCGCCAGGGGCTTCCAAGTAACCGCCACCGGTAATGGTACCGGCGACATCACAATGTCTAGCCAACCCGATGACAGTGTCCAGAGCGGTATGTTGACGGTTTCCAAGGATTCGTTCGTCACTGTCGTGAACACCAAGCCGTTGGGCGTGCCTGAGCATTCCAAGAAGATTGGTGACAATGGTGATGGCACGTATACGTTGGCCTTGGATGTGATTGGTAAGAACAGTGAGGAGACCCAGGTCACCACGACTCCGTTGGATATCAGCCTTGTGCTGGACGTGTCCGGGTCGATGGCCGATTACATGGAATACGAGAAGGTCAACGCTTCGCAGGTGAATAGAGATGGAGAGTATTACATTAAGGATGGTGATACGTACCGCAAGCTGACCTACCAAAGCGGTTGGTATAACGGTTGGTATTACAACGGTTGGTATTACAACGGGGATAGATATGATCCTTCCGACACGCAATTCTACAAGGGTTCTGGCGATACGAAGCTCGCGGCTTTGAAGGCGGCTGTGAATTCGTTTGCTTCCGCTACCGCTGAGGAGAACAAGTCCATTCAGGTTGAGGCTGCGAAGCATCGCATCTCCCTGGTCAAGTTCTCTGGAAACACTTATTCGGATGGCGATGATACCTACTGGGAAGGCCAAAACGAGTGGAATCATACGCAGATTCTGCAGGGGCTGACTTCGAACATGAACCAGGTCACTTCTGCGGTCAATGGTTTGCGTGCGGTTGGTGGCACGTATTCCCAGAACGGTTTGCAGAAGGCATCGGAAGCTCTGGCGGGTGCGCGTGAGAACGCGAAGAAGGTGGTGATCTTCTTCACGGATGGCGAACCCGGAAAAAGCGGATGGGATGGCGGCATCGCCGCTCAGGCGATCAATGAGGCCCACGGCTTGAAGAACGAGACCAACGCGACCGTGTATTCAATCGGCGTGTTCGGTGGCGCGAATCCGGATGATACCAGCGGCAATTTCAACAGGTTCATGAATGCGGTGTCGAGCAATTATCCGGACGCCGAATGCACCAACAGGGGCAATCCGTCCAATGATTTCAAGAATCTGAATCTTGGTGACAAGGCTTCGGGTGATGCGGAGTATTATTTCGCGGCCACGAACGCCGAGGAGTTGGACGCCGTGTTCGAGGGTATCCAGTCGTCGATCACGACGGGTGCCTCGTATTCGAACGTGGCGATCGTGGACGAGTTGTCCCAGTGGGCGCAGGTCGACCCGGAGACCGTCAAGTACAAGACGGAAGTCGATGGCGACGGGTTCCACGAAGTGACTTCTGGTGTCACGTTGAAGGTGCAGAAGCCGGGCAACGACGGTGGTTGGGTCACCGTGAATCCTGGGGATGACGGTTATCCGGAGGGTGTGCGGCTCCTGTACAAGCCCGCCGCTGATGGTGCCGCGGATTCGACGGGCACGGTGAAGGCCGTGTTCGGTGCGGATTACAAGCTGCGTCAGGGGTGGAAGTACACGCTCGAGTTCAAGGTCGTCCCGACCGATCAGGCGTACAGCGATTACGCGGACAGCGGCTACGGCAAGGTGAAGGGCGAGGCTGGCACGGACCTGTATACGGATGCGACCAACACCCCGAAGGGTGGTGTGTCGAACACGTCGGTCGGTAAGCCGGGCTTCCGTTCGAACAAGAACGCGTATGTGGAGTACACGTCCGCGGGCAAGCCGGATCAGGCTCCTTATGATCATCCGGTCTTGCAGGTGAAGACCGCGGAGATGACTGTGAGTAAGCAGTGGAAGGGCGGAACTGACCATAAGCCCGTTACTGTTCATCTGTACGACGATGGCACGGACACCGGCAGGAAGTTGATGCTTCAAGCGGACGGCTGGACTGGAACGTTCGATGGGCTGATTCCCGGGCATACGTATACCGTTGTCGAGGATTCGGTCCGTGGCTACACGTCTTCCGTGGCCTATAGCCGGAACGGATCCGACGCTGGTAGCGGCCTAACGATTGTTGATTCAGATGTGTTGGGCGTCTCTCATCCCGATCTCGAGGCGACGGTGACGAATGCACTGGAGACACGTTCCGTGCCGCTTCTGGTGGAGAAGAATCTGATCGGGCGTGACTGGGATGGCAGTGATTCGTTTACCTTCTTGTTGACGCCGATCGGTGAGAATGCGGATAAGGCTCCCGGTCCTAGTGGTAATCAGGTCCCAGAAGCTGAAGATGGATGGCTGTTGACCGTGAAGGCGAGCGACGTTCCTCTTGGCGATGACGTCCGTATGCATAAATTCGAGTTTGATGTCCCCTTCAGCGAAGAGCCATATACATACACGATTCGGGAAGTGACGCCGGATGATCCCGAGCTTGGGATGACGTATTCGGAGGTCGTGTGGAAGCTCACCCTATACGCGAACACTGACACGGGATACAACTTTGGGTCTCCCGAACGTGTGGACGGTTCCGATGATGACTCTGGTGAACGGTCGGAGACCAGAGGGATGGTCCAGACAGTGGAATTCACCAACACGTATGTCGCTCCGGT
Organism: Bifidobacterium pullorum DSM 20433; assembly: GCF_000771405.1. Classification (GTDB taxonomy): domain Bacteria; phylum Actinomycetota; class Actinomycetes; order Actinomycetales; family Bifidobacteriaceae; genus Bifidobacterium; species Bifidobacterium pullorum. The sequence goes on from NZ_JDUI01000010.1 coordinate 36,807, forward strand.
GTCGTCTCTCCCGTTGACGGGTGGTCGTTCCACGGCTCGCACCCTGTTGCTTGCCGGTGGTGGTGTGCTGCTGGTGGCCGGTGCGGCGTGGTTGTTGGCCCGTCGTCGGCAAGTGTGAGTTGTTCCTCGCGTCCGGGCGGGTTTCGCCCGCCCGGACGCCCCGGGGCCGTCTCGGTCCTTTGGATAACCGAATAGAGTTTCCCGCCTGTCCATTGCTCTCCCGGATGGGTTGGGGATCCTAAATGGGAGGGCGAACCATTGTTCCGATTAGCCCCGGTTGTTTCCGGGGAGGATAGGAGAAGTTATTATGAAGGGCATGTTCAAGCGGGCCCTTGCGGGTGTGGCGGCCGCCGCTCTTGCGGTGACCGGTCTGGCCCTGGGCGCGGGCGCCGCCAACGCGGCCACGGTCGCGGATTCGAATATCACGTTGCATAGTGATACGTCGTTCGTGTCCGGTCGCGTGTTCAACGCGTACAAGATCGGTGATTATTCCGACGTGCGCGCGGAGGGTTCGGACGTGAATCGTGTGGTGACGAATCTGGCCGTGACCACGGATAAAGACTGGGCCTCGACCGATGAAGCTGTCGGCGCTCTGGTGGTCGCGATCCAGAACGCCTCGGTGGCGTTGGAGACCGTGGAGGGGCAGCCCGCTCCTGCTTACGCGAATACGCAGCTGTGGAAGGATTTCCAGAGTGGCGAGTATGCGAACAATCCGGCTGGCTTCGTCGCGAGCCTGGACACCACGGCCGCCGGCGCCAAGCTGCGTGCGATCGCCAGCGCCCTGGCCGATCAGGTCGCAGGCAAGACGGCCGATGCCAATTACACGACCACGACGGGCGATGCGTCGAAGACCTCGGTGTCCCTGACGACCGTTCCGGGCCTGTATCTGGTCACGGACAGCATGGGTTCGCCGATCCTGATCGGCACCGCCGTCCCGGATCCGGACACTGAAAGCCAGTTCATCGACCGGTTCAAGAAGTCGGATGAGGTTCTGGGCACCGCGAATCTGAAGCCTTACGACCCGTCCGAGAAGAAGGAGGCCGTCTCCGCGGAGAACACGGTCGTGGACTTCGACCGTGAGAGCGTTTCCGTGGGCGAGACCGTCACGTATCGGGTGACGAGCAAAATCACCGGTTCCGTCGGCCAGTCCACCTACAACTGGGTGGTCAAGGACGTGTACGGTAAGGCCCTGACCTTCAACGCGATCACCAGGGTGACCGTCGGCGGCACCGAGGTGTACGCCCAGGGAACCGAGGGGCACGAGGACGACCCGATTCACTACACCCTCGACACCGACACGGCGAATACTACGGTCGTCACGATCTCGAATGTCGCGAACATGGACGGCAAGCAGGTCGTGGTCGAGTACACGATGACCGTCAACAGCAACGCGCTCGACAACGCCGTTGCCGGTGGTCTGACGAACACCGCCTATGTGGGCCGTGACGAGGAATCCATGGGCAACGGTGACGAGGTCGAGCTGCACACGTACGGCTTCCAGTTCACCAAGACCAACAAGGCAGGTGACGAGAACCTTGCGGGCGCCGAGTTCACCATCCAGAACGCGAACGGCCAGTACCTGAAGCAGGATGCCGATACGAAGGCGTGGAGCATCGATACGGATGCGACCAAGGACACCGCGCAGAAATTCACGAGCGCCGAGACTTCGGGCGTGGTGAGCTTCCAGGGTCTGCCGGCTGGCGAGTACACGGTCGTGGAGACCAAGGCTCCGGAAGACTACATGACCCCGATCAAGATGGAGCTCACCGTGACGATCGGCAAGGACGGCACGGAGATCACCGGCGGTAATGGCTACCTGTCGGGTGATGCGGAGAACGGTTACAAGGTCTACAACGCGAAGAACGTGGCCGAGCTGCCGCTGACCGGTGCCGCGGGCACGATGCTGTTCACCGTGCTCGGCCTGCTGATCGCGGGCGCCGGCGCTCTGGTCTACATGAAGTCCCGCAGCGTCAAGCACATGCTGCGCGGCTGAACTTCCCACACCGCATGATTGCGCAGCCGCCTGAAACCGGTTCGTCCGGTGCCGCGCAATCCGATTCGTCGGGTTGCGCGGGCGGCCTGCCGCAGTCACAACGGTAACCCGTATAGGCCGATGCCCCGCTCGAAGGGCATCGGCCTATACACATATTCCCGCCGCGTACACTTGAGAACGGGGGGAACAAGAGGTCAGGTTCGGCTATTGCCGGTACAATTCAAAAACTCAAGAACCACAAGCAATGAAAGGGGGTTGACGTGACTCGGAACAGCAGTGCATTGGGGGGAGGCATATTCAGTATTCGCGAAGTGGAATACCTGGAGTCGCTACCCGCCGTCGATCGCGTACGCAACGGGCGCATCATCTACAATGACGCCTTCAAACGCGAATGCATCCGCCGCTACCAAGCCGGAGAATCCCCCGCGGAAATCTTCCGCAGCGCCGGACTCGACTCGTCGCTGATCGGCTACAAACGCATCGAACGCAGCATCGCGCGCTGGAAAGACACCATCGCCGTAGACGACGCGAATCCCGTGGCAGACGCCTCATCCTCACTCTTCACCGTCCGCCCCACCCAACGCTGGACACCCACCTTCCGTCGTCGCATCGCCGCCGCATCCGAAACCACCACCCCTCATTACATCGACGACACCAACGACCAAACCCCCATCACCGAGCAGGACGCCGACAACGCCACCCAGGCGGACGACCGGTCCACCATGCTCAGCCTCATCATCGAGCAGCAGGCCCACTACATCTCCCAGCTCGAATCCAAACTCGGAGAACTCGAACGCATGCAGGAGATGGACATCGAACCCGAGCCGGAACCCGAGCCCGAACCGGAGACGCCGCCCCAAGGCATCCACCGCCCCGAGACGGCGGAAGAACGAGCCGCGGTCAAATCCCTCTCCACCACGGCCTGACCCACAACCGGCCGCGCGAATCTAACGTCCGCGCGGCCCAACCATAGCCGCACGTCCGTCGAACGACTACGATGGACGGGGTATTAAGACAACGGCGGGGAGCAGACAATGGCCGCATACATGGAGCAGAAAAACCTGGCGAACGAGATCATCGACCCGGCGCGGGCGCAGCAGATCGCCGACGGCGTGCACCGCGTGCTCGACCGCATCGCCACGGCCACCGACGCCTCCGGGCGCGAGCAAGGTTCGGTGAAGCTGCTCGCCGCCACCAAAACCCGCGACGTCGGCGAAATCATGGCCGCGCTCGACGCGGGCGTGCGCATGATCGGGGAAAACCGGCCGCAGGAAGTGGCCGCCAAAGCCGAAGGGCTCGCGCGGCACTGTGGCGAACGCGGATGGACGCTCGGCGCTGGCGAACCTGGCGGCGCAACCATCCCCTTCCACCTCATCGGACAGCTGCAAACCAACAAAATCAACAAGGTCCTGCCCGTCGTCGACGTGATCGAATCCGTCGACTCTGTGGAACTCGCGGAGAAAATCGCGCGTCGGGCCGTTGCACGCGGCATCACCGTCGGCGTGCTGCTGGAGGTCAACGAATCCGGGGAAGCATCCAAGTCCGGCTGCGACCCGTCGCACGCCATCGATATCGCCCGGCAGATCGGCGCCATGGGCGGGCTGCACTTGCAAGGTCTCATGACCATCGGCGCGCATGTGAACGACGAGCGGGTCATCCGGGCGGGCTTCGCGCATCTGCGGCGACTGCGCGAACAGATTCTCGAAACGGGTGCGCCGGGCACCGCGGACTGTCGGGAACTATCCATGGGCATGACCCAGGATATGGAACTCGCCATCGCGGAAGGGTCGACCATCGTGCGCGTGGGCACCGCCATCTTCGGGGAGCGGGCATTCAAGTAGCAGGTCATGCCGGGTGTGGTTTCTGGACGAACCGGGTGTTTGAACGTGAAAACCGTGGTGTGAAACATACCGTGAAACATGCCGTGGAACCTTGCGTGAAACAAGCCGTGGCACGTGCGGTGCCGGCGTTCCCGGCCGCGCGTAGACTGGGGAACCATGAGAATCGCACGCTTTTCCCTGAACGATGTTCCACGGTACGCCTTCGTGCAGTATGACGAAGCCGAGGAACGCGACTATCTGGTGGCACTCGACGGATACCCGCTCGGCGGCTCGCGCGTCAATCCCACCGGCGAACGGTACGCGCTCGACGCGGACGGCATCCGGCTGCTGGCGCCGATCATCCCCTCGAAGATCTACGGGCTGGCCAAGAACTACGAGGCGCACACGCAGTTCATGCACGAGGCCGGGCATTCCGACATCGCGCACGCGCCCGAGGACATGATGATCTTCATGAAGCCGTCCACCTCGGTGATTGGGCCGGACGATCCGATCGTCATGCCTGGGGCCTCGCACGACATGGGGTATGAGCCGGAAGTGGCGGTGGTCATCGGGCGAATCGCCAAGAACGTGCCGGTGGAACGGGCCATGGACTACGTGCTCGGATTCACCTGTACCAATGACGTGACGCTGCGCGATCTGCAGAAGCTCGACCCGATGTGGACGCGTGCCAAGGGCTTCGACACGGCCTGCCCGCTCGGCCCGTGGATCCAGACCGAGCTCAACTGGCGGGACGCGCGGATCTCGTTCAGCCTCAACGGCGAGAATGTGCCCGAAGCCAGCGGCACCACGGCCAACCTGATCCACGGCATCCCCGAGCAGATCGCCGCCATTTCCAGCTATGCCACGTTGCTGCCCGGTGACGTGATCCTGACCGGCACGCCGCACGCCTCCGGCTCTCTGAAGCCCGGCGATGAGGCCGTGGTGAGCGTTGAGGGCATTGGCTCGCTGAGGAACGTGGTGGTGCAGGGCTGAAGCCGAGGTTCGCACTACTTCAGGGTTTTGGTGGGCGAGGGTTGATTTTCCGCCATTTGAAATTTCAAACCCGAGGTAGTGCGAACCTCCGTTCCGAAGCATTTGGCCTCGCCGCCTTGTTCGCCACTCGTAACCAGGAAAACCGCATTCCCCCGAAAGCGAAGTGCCGGGGATGCCCCCCGGCGTCTTGAAACCTCGTTCTAGAACCAGGGCGTGCCAATATCTATCGGTTGGCGCGTTGACATGTGAAATGAGTGAGCATCCCTGTTCAGGGCAACGACAGCGACACAAAACGCAAACTTGAGTCACTACCACTCAAGTTTTGGGAATAGAATGGGGTCGTGGTCGGTTGACCATATCAGACAGCGGGAATCGCGCCCGAAGACAGCCCGGCAGCAGGCCGCGGCGGGGCGCGACGCATGGAGGATGATATGGAACAGAAGTTCACGACGATGGCCCAGGAGGCGATCGGCGACGCGATCCAGAGCGCGTCCGCCGCGGGCAACGCGCAGGTCGAAACCCTGCATCTGATGGACGCGTTGCTGCGCCAGGAGAACGGCGTGGTCCCCGGCCTAATCCAGGCCGCCGGCGGCGACCGCCAGCGCATCGGGGCCGAGATCCGCAATGCGCTGGTCTCCTTGCCGAGCGCCAGCGGTTCGAGCACCGCGCAGCCGCAGGCCAGCCGCCAGCTGACCGCCGCGCTCGCCCAGGCCGAGAAGGAGATGCAGGCGATGGACGACGAATACGTCTCCACCGAGCACCTGCTCATCGGCGTCGCCGCGGCCGCCCCGAACCAGAGCGCCGACATCCTCAAGCGCAACGGCATCACCCCCGAGGCGCTGCGCAAGGCCGTGCCCGGCGTGCGTGGCGGTGCGAAGGTCACCAGCCCGGACGCCGAAGGCAACTACAAGGCGCTGGAGAAGTACTCCACCGACCTGACCGCCCAGGCGCGTGACGGCAAACTCGACCCGGTGATCGGCCGCGACCAGGAGATCCGCCGCGTCATCCAGATCCTGAGCCGGCGCACCAAGAACAACCCGGTGCTGATCGGCGAGCCCGGCGTCGGCAAGACCGCCGTCGTCGAGGGGCTGGCGCAGCGCATCGTGGCCGGCGACGTGCCGAGCACCCTGCAGAACAAGCGCCTGATCTCGCTGGACCTCGGCTCCATGGTCGCCGGTTCCAAGTACCGCGGTGAATTCGAGGAGCGCCTGAAGAGCGTGCTCAATGAGATCAAGAACGCGGACGGCCAGATTATCACGTTCATCGACGAGATCCACACGATCGTCGGGGCCGGCGCGGCCGAAGGCTCGATGGACGCGGGCAACATGTTGAAGCCGATGCTCGCGCGCGGCGAACTCCGCCTGATCGGCGCGACCACGCTCGACGAATACCGTGAGAACGTGGAGAAGGATCCGGCGTTGGAGCGCCGTTTCCAGCAGGTGTTCGTGGGCGAGCCGTCCGTGGAGGACACGATCGCGATCCTGCGCGGTCTGAAGCAGCGGTACGAGGCCCATCACAAGGTCACGATCGGCGACGACGCGCTGGTCGCCGCCGCCACGCTGTCCAACCGGTACATCTCCGGCCGTCAACTGCCCGACAAGGCGATCGACCTGGTCGACGAGGCCGCCGCGCACCTGCGCATGGAGCTCGACTCGCAGCCCGAGGAGATCGACGAACTGCAGCGCAAGGTCACCCGTCTGGAAATGGAGGAGATGCAGCTGAAGAAGGCCGAGGACCCGGCGTCCAAGGAGCGCCTCGAGAAGCTGCAGGCCGAACTGGCCGACACCCGCGAGAAGCTGGGCGGCCTGACCGCCCGCTGGGATGCGGAGAAGGCCGGCCACAACAAGGTCGGCGACCTGCGCGCCCAGCTCGACGCCAAGCGGGTGGAAGCCGACAAGGCCGCGCGTGAAGGCGACCTCGAGAAGGCCAGCCGCATCCTGTACGGCGAAATCCCGTCCATCCAGAAGGAACTCGCCGCCGCCGAACGCGCCGCCGACGAGGCGGATGCGGCCGAAGCCTCCAGCGAGCCGATGGTGCCCGACCATGTGGACGCCGACTCCGTGGCGGAGATCGTCTCCGACTGGACCGGCATCCCCGTCGGCCGCCTCATGCAGGGCGAAAACGAGAAGCTTCTGAACATGGAGGAGTACCTCGGCAAGCGGGTGATCGGCCAGAAGGAGGCCATCCAGGCCGTGTCCGACGCGGTGCGCCGCTCGCGCGCCGGCATCTCCGACCCGAACCGCCCGACCGGCTCGTTCCTGTTCCTCGGCCCCACCGGCGTGGGCAAGACCGAGCTCGCCAAGGCGCTCGCCGACTTCCTGTTCGACGACGAGAAGGCCATGGTGCGCATCGATATGAGCGAGTACATGGAGAAGTCCTCCGTGTCCCGCCTGATCGGCGCTGCGCCGGGCTACATCGGCTATGAGGAGGGCGGCCAGCTGACCGAGGCCGTGCGCCGCCGCCCGTATTCGGTGGTGCTGTTCGACGAGGTGGAGAAGGCGAACCCCGAGGTCTTCGACGTGCTCCTGCAGGTGCTCGACGACGGCCGTCTGACCGATGGCCAGGGCCGGACCGTGGACTTCAAGAACACGATCCTGATCATGACCTCGAACCTGGGCTCGCAGTTCCTAGTCCAGCCCGATCTGGACGAGGACGCCAAGCGCAAGGCCGTGATGGACGCCGTGCACATGCAGTTCAAGCCGGAGTTCATCAACCGTCTCGACGAGCTGGTGATCTTCCACCCGCTGACCCGGGACGAGCTCGGCGGCATCGTTGATATCCAGGTGGCGCAGGTGGCCGCGCGTCTGACCGAACGCCGCATCACGCTCGACGTGACAGATTCGGCGCGCGAATGGCTGGCGAACACCGGGTACGATCCGGCGTACGGTGCCCGTCCGCTGCGCCGCTTGGTGCAGAGCGAGGTCGGCGACCAGCTGGCGCGCATGCTGCTGGGCGGTCGCGTGCATGACGGCGACACGGTGCTCGTGGACCACACCGGCGGCGAGCATCTGGAGCTCTCGGCGTGGGCGAGTGACGATCTCGTCGATTCCGATGTGACCGTGGAAGGCGTGAGCGAGGATGGTCCCCATCCCGAGGCCTGATATTTCCTGATATTTCAGGTTGGTGCGGTCCCGTTCGACCCGTTGTCTCGATTCCCCCGTGGGGTGTCGAGGCAGGGTCGGGCGGGACCGTTTGCTTTTTCGTCCACGGCGGACGCTTCAATAGAACATATGTTCGATTCTGTGGTAACGCCACTGGTCATGGTGGCGATGGTGTTGGTCGGCGCGGCGCTGGGGGCGCTCGCCGGTTTTGTGTTGGGGCGTGCCAAAGGCCAGGAGCAGGCGCGCGCGATCAAATCGAACGAACTTGACCGTATCAAGGCGGATCTGGACTCCTCACGCCATGAAATCGTGCTGTTGACCACGCAATCAGCGGAGTATCGCACGCAGGTCGACGGGCTGAATCAGCAGCTTTCGTTCATCAAATCGCAATTGGCCCAGGCGCAGCAGGCCGAACAGGCCCGTATGCAGCATGAGCGTGACCGCGCCGCGGCGGAATCCGAACGCAAGCGGGCGGAGCGGGAGGCGGCTCTGGCGGAGGAAGGCAAGGTGCTCGCGGCCTTGGCGCCGGTGCAGAAGAACCTTGATGCCTTGCAGCAGAAGGTCGCGCAGATCGAGGAGGGGCGCAAGCAGGAGCTGGGCGCGCTGGGCGAGCAACTGCGCGGTCTGGGCGAGCAGCAGGCCAGGCTGGACAAGGAGACCAGCACGCTGTCCGCCGCGTTGCGTGATAACAAGGTGCGCGGCGCATGGGGCGAGGCGCAGCTGCGCAACATCGTGGAATCGGCGGGATTGCTGGAACATGTCGATTTCGATACGCAGGTGGTGGTCTCCGACCCCGAGGGGCGTATCCAGCGCCCCGACATGGTGGTGCATCTGCCTGGCGGCAAATCGATCCCGATTGACGCCAAGGTGCCGTACGCGGATTATCAGCGCGCCTGCGAGATTCCGGAGACCGCTTCGGCCGAGGATCTGGCGCGGCGCAACGAGTTGTTGCGGGCGCACGCCAAGGCGTTGCGCGATCATGTCAAGGCTCTGGGAGACAAGGCGTACTGGCGCGCGTTCGATACGGCACCCGATTTCGTGGTGGCGTTCATCCCCAATGAGGCGCTGCTGCAGGCGGCGTTGGAGGCCGACCCTACGTTGATGGACGATGCCTTCGCCCGTAAGGTGGCGCTCACCTCGCCGGTCACGCTCTGGGCGGTGCTCAAATCCGTGGCGTACGCCTGGAGGCAGCAGGGGCTGACCGAAGACGCCAAGCAGCTGTTCGACCTGTCGCGGGAGCTCTACGGGCGGTTCGTCACATTGGGTGATCATGCCAACAAGCTGGGGGTGGCCATCACGCGAACCGTGGGTGCCTACAACCAGTTCGTATCGTCGCTGGAATCGCGGGTGCTCGTCACCGCGCGCAAGCTGCAGGCGGTCGATGGCAGCAAGGTCATCGCCCCGGTGGACATGCTGGATGCGGACAAGACCAACATCCGCGAACTCACCGCCCCCGAAGTCACCGAATAACTCGATGTTTGGTGGCACGTGGCGATAGGCTGGACACATGACAGAAGAGACCATGAATACCGCTTCCGTTCCCGTTGACGACGCGGCTTTTGCCATGATGACGCCGTACGACCAGATGAAGACGCTGCTGCGCGCCGAAATGGCGGATAAGCCGTTCAGCGAACTGTTCTCCGTAACGTTCGACCACCGCGGGGCGTCGATTGTGGGCCATCTTCTGCTCGATACGCTTGAGGAGCAGGGCTATTCGGTCGACGACTTCGACGCGGTTGGCGCTTTGACCGCGGCGGCGGTGCCGCTGGTCGGCGCGATGGTGCAGGCGGCCGCCTCCCGCGGTGAGGATCTCGACGGTTTCGTCATGGATTTCGTCTACCCGTCCATCAAGGGTCCGAGCATCGCCGGCAAACGTGTCATCCTGCTGGACTCCTGGCTTTCCGAGAAATCGTATGTGCAGACCTCGTCGCTGGTCACGCTGCGCAACGGCAACGAACTGAGCCTGGACTTCGGCGTCGTCGAAGCGCAGGACGCGCAGGTCGTCGCCATCGCCTCCCTGATCGGCGGCGTCGACATGACCGAGCCGACCATCACCGTCATCAACCCGGTCAACGGCGAATCGCACGAACTGCCATTCATCGAGGTCTTCCACGAATCCGAACTCAAGTCGTGACCTCGGGTCGCCGGCACGCCTCGGAATCGTGCGGGATTCCGTCCGTGTCCCCGTCTTTCCGCGAACGGTGACTGTGGAATGAACCGAACCATCGCCGTTGACAGCGCCGACACATTCCCAACAATGCGAGGTCGTCATGCATGAGCCCAATCCCATCTCGCTGGCCGCCAAGGCCTCCGGCGAACCCACCTTCCGCGAGGTCGGCGTCGGGCCGTGGGCGCAGACGCACCCTGGCGAACCACGTCCGGACGATCCGCAGTCGCCGAACTACGACGCCCGCTACGACAGCGACTTGCTGAACGAGGGCGATCGACGCAACGTGCTCGACCGATACCGCTACTGGACGGTCGAGGCCATCAAGGCCGATTTGGATTTGCGTGGGCGTCACGGATTCGAGGTGGCGGTCGAGAATTGGACGCATGATTTCAACATCGGCTCCATGGTGCGCACCGCCAACGCCTTCGCCGCGCGACGCGTGCACATCGTCGGCCCGCACAAGTGGAATCGCAAGGGCGCGTTGATGACCGAACTGTATCAGCACGTCGAATACCATCCGTCCATCGACGAGCTCATCACCACCTGGCGCGCCGGCATCGCCGCCGAAATCGCCGACTGCGAGGCCCAGCTCGCAAGCCTGACCCTCAACCCGTCCCATCCGGACTTTGAATATGAACGCATCCCTGACCTGGCGATGCAGCGGGTTGAGCTTCGCGAGCAATTGCGCGTATTGCGCGAGGCGCGGGTTATCGCGCTCGACATCATTCCAGGCGCGATGCCGATCGAAACCTATCGCTTCCCCGAGCGCTGCCTGATGCTGTTCGGCGCCGAGGGGCCGGGGCTATCCGAAAAGGCCGTATCCATGGCGGATGATGTGGTCTACATCTCCCAGTTCGGTTCTGTGCGTTCCATCAACGCCGGTGCCGCAGCCGCCGTCGCGATGCACTGCTGGATAGCCCAGCGCGCAGGCGTGGCCTAAGCCGTGGCGGCCGTCTAACCGGTTGCATCTGTTCCTTCTGGCGCAGCACTATCGTGTTGCTGCGCCAGAAGGTTCAGTTGGTTGGCGCTAACTGGCCCTTTTGCCGCAGTGGTCTGGTGCTGCCGCGCCAAAAGGTACACATGAACGCTGCCCGCCACCGATGAGCCCTATGGTGTAGGCTCGGAGCCATGATCGAGATTGAGGGTCTCTCCAAACGTTTCGGCGCGAAAACCGTGCTGGACCACGTCAGCTTCACCGCCGAGGACGGCAAGGTCACAGGCTTCCTGGGACCGAACGGCGCCGGCAAGTCCACCACCATGCGTGCCGCGTTGGGCCTGATCGCCCCGGATTCCGGCCGGGCCCTCATCGACGGCCGACCGTTCGCCGAACATCGCGCCCCGCTGCGCACCGTCGGCGCCGTGCTCGACGCCAAATCCGCGCACAAGGGCCGCAGCGCCTACGCCCACCTGCTGAGCATCGCCCTGACCGACGGCATCCCGCGGCGCCGCGTGGATGAGGTCATGGACCTGACCGGCATCGCCGCCGTAAAAAACCGCAACGCCGGTTCGTTCTCGCTGGGCATGAGTCAGCGCCTGTCCATCGCCGCCGCCCTGCTGGGCGAGCCGCACAACCTGGTCCTCGACGAGCCGATCAACGGTCTGGACCCGGAAGGCGTCAAATGGGTGCGCGAGCTGTGCCGCTATTATGCCGCGGAAGGCCGCGCCGTACTGTTGAGCTCGCATCTGATGAGCGAGGTGGCGCTCACCGCCGACAACCTGGTCATCATCGGCCAGGGCCGCATCCTGGAGACCACCACCGTGGCGGACTTCGTGGCCGAGCACTCCACGCATTCGCTGCGCGTCATCACGCCTGAACCGGAGAAACTGCAGGCGATTTTCGCCCACGCGTCCGAGGTCACGGTCGCGCCGATCGAGCGCGAGCCCGGCGACCCGCAGGAAGGCGCGGCGTTCCGTATCACAGGCGCCGATCTGGAGGCGGCCGCCCGCGTGTTCGCCGCCGCGCAGCTGGTCACCTACCTGTTCGTGCAGGAGCACGCCTCGCTGGAGGAGGCGTACATGACGTTGACCCATGCGCGCGCCGAGTATCTGGGCCGTTCGATGCCCGCAACGAGTGCGCCGTCGACGCCTCCCGTCGTCGCCAATGTGTCAGAGTCCATGAATACGTGGCCCGGAAACAATGATGGAAATGTGTCAGAGTCCGTGGAATCGCCGCGGCCCGGGAATACGGAGGCCGGAGACGTGCCGCGGCTCGTGAATACGGGGCCTGAAGACGTGCCGTGGTCCGTGAATACGTGGCCCGCCAATGTGTCAGAGTCCGGGAATACGTCATCCAGGGAGGTGCAGCAATGAGCAGGGGAGCCCACGCCGCACACGCCAATCGTTCCGTCCGCACGGTCAGCTCGACTCGGCAGCCGCAGCAGGCTGCGGAGTCCGTCGCGCCGAGCGCAAATCCCCGTTCGGGTGCTGCGAACAGCCCAATCGGTTCATCAGGCGATCCGGGCTACCGGCGTGGTGCGGATCATGCCGCCGGCCCCCGTCGCCGTGCCTCCGCCGGCGCGACGCGCACCGCCCCACGTCTGACGTTCCTCAACGCCGTCCGTGCCGAACTGTGCAAGGCGTTGAGCCTCAAGTCCACGTATGTACTGTTGGTCATCAACGCGGTTCTGTTGCCGATTGGTTCGGCGCTGCTGGCGTGGGCCATGTCGTTCGTGATGTCCCTCGACCCGCAGACCGGCGAGATCCTGGACACCCAGCAGCCGGTGGCCGAGTCGTTCATGTGGTCCGCGGTGTCCTCGTTCGTGCCGACGTGCCTGCTGGTGACCGGTATCTTCGGCGTGATGGCGGTCACCGTCGAATATTCGTCGTCCACCATCCAATCGTCGTTGGTGGCGAATCCGCGGCGCGTGATGTTCCTGAACGCCAAGACGCTGGTGGTGGCCGCGCTCGCGTTCCTCTCCTCGCTGATCGGTCTGCTGCTGGCGTGGGGCGTGGCCTACGCGCTGCTGTCGCCGGGAGGCCTGACGCCGCTGACCGACGCCGAGCGCGCGCTGCCGTACATGAGCGTGTTCGGCGGGGCGTTGCTGCTGACCGCGATGGCGGTGCTGGCCGTCGGATTGGGCGGCGTCTGCCGTTCCACGATGGGTGGCGTGTTCGCGCTAGTCGGTGTGCTGATCATCGCGCCGTCCGTGCTGTCGATGGCTTCGCTGGTGGGTGACCGGTTCGCGTGGCTGCAGTCGGTGGCGCGTTGCCTGCCCGATCAGGCCGCGTCGAATTTCCTGACGGCGGGTGTCGATGTGGCGGTGTCGTCGTCTTCGACGAACGTGAGCGTCGATGTCGAGGCGATGGATGCCGCCGCGGGCGCGACGGTCGCCATGACCCCGGACGCGAGCGGCCTGTTCGAGCCGACCTGGTGGCAGAGCGGCCTGATTCTGCTGGCGTGGGTGGTTGCGGCGTATGTGATCGGCGTGATGGTGGTCCGCCGCTCCGACGTCAAGTAGGGCCGGAACTGCCCGGGGCGGCCGAAGCGGCCGGACCGTGGCGTACCCGGACGCCGAACGGGTGCCTTCGGCTGGTAACCTGCGTGTCACGCCGCGCTCATATAGTTAGGGGCATGCCAACATTCACACGTGAAGAGATCATGCATTTGGGCGATCTGGCCCGAATCGCGCTGACTGATGAGGAGATCACCCGTCTGCAGGGCGAGCTCAACGTCATCGCCGACGCCATCAACAAGGTGCAGGAGGTCGCTGGCGACGACGTGCCGCCGACCGCCAATCCGGTGCCGCTGGAGACCTACATGCGTCCGGATGTCGCCGAAACGCCGCTGACGCAGGCCGAGGCCATCTCCGGCGCCCCGGTGTCCGAGAGCGGCATGTTCGTGGCGCCGCGCATTCTGGGGGAGGAGTGAGATGACCGAAGAGCTGGTGAAGCTGTCCGCGGCCGAGATGGCCGCCAAGATCAAGTCCGGCGAGGTTTCCAGCCGTGAGCTGGTTGAAGCCCATCTCAAGGTGATCGAGGCCGCCGAGCCGAGCATCAAGGCGTTCCTGCAGGTGTCCGCCGACGAGGCGCTCGCCCAGGCCGACGCGTTCGACGAGAAGACCGCCAAGGGCCAGACCGAGGGCCTGCCCGAGCTGGCCGGTGTGCCGATCGCGATCAAGGACATGATCGTGACCAAGGGCATTGTGACCACCGCCGCCTCGAAGATCCTCGAGGGCTGGGTGCCGCCGTACGATGCCACCGTCATCGAGAAGCTCAAGGCCGCGGGCATGCCGCTGCTGGGCAAGACGAACCTCGACGAGTTCGCGCAGGGCTCGTCCACCGAGCATTCCGCGTACGGCCCGACCCGCAACCCGTGGGACACCGATCGTGTGCCGGGTGGTTCCGGCGGCGGTTCCGCCTCCGCGGTCGCCGCGTTCGAGGCCCCGCTGGCGCTGGGTACCGATACCGGCGGTTCGATCCGTCAGCCGGGCGCCTTGACCGGTACGGTCGGCGTCAAGCCGACGTATGGCGGCGTGAGCCGTTTCGGCGCGATCGCGATGGCGAGCTCGCTCGACCAGATCGGCCCGGTGAGCCGTACCGTGCTGGACTCCGCGCTGCTGCAGGAGGTCATCGGTGGCCATGACCGTCGCGATTCGACCTCCATCCCGGCACCGGTCCGCCCGATGGCGGCGGCCGCCCGCGAGGGTATGAAGCGCGACCTGAAGGGCATGCGCATCGGCCTGGTCAAGGAACTGAGCGGCGAGGGCTTCCAGCCGGGCGTGCAGGCCCGCTTCGAGGAGTCCGTCAAGAAGCTCGAGCAGATGGGCGCCGAGGTCGTGGAGGTCTCCTGCCCGCACTTCCCGTATTCGCTGGGCGCCTACTACATCATCATGCCGTCCGAGGTCAGCTCGAACCTGGCCCGCTACGACGGCATGCGCTACGGCCTGCGCGTCATGCCGCCGGCCGACGTGCCGCAGACCGCCGCCAACATGATGGCCTACACCCGTGAGGCCGGCTTCGGCGACGAGGTCAAGCGCCGCATCATCCTGGGCACCTACGCGCTGTCCGCCGGCTACTATGACGCCTGGTACGGCTCCGCGCAGAAGGTGCGCACGCTGATCATCCAGGACTTCAACAAGGCGTTCGAGCAGGCCGATGTGCTGGTCTCCCCGACCAGCCCGTCCACCGCGTTCAAGTTCGGCGAGAAGATGGACGACCCGCTGGCCATGTACATGAACGACATCGCCACGATTCCGGCGAACCTGGCCGGCACCCCGGCCATGAGCATCCCGTCCGGCCTGTCCGACGACGGCCTGCCCGCCGGCATCCAGTTCATCGCCCCGCAGCAGCGTGACGAGGTCATGTACAAGCCGGCCGCCGCGCTCGAGGCCGCGCTGAACGAGGAATGGGGCGGCCCGATCTGGCAGTCCCTGAAGACCCCGTGGCTCGAGGGCCTGGGCGAGTAAGCATCGGAGGAGCAAGACATTATGGCTGAAAAACTGATGAAGTACGCCGATGCCGTCAAGCAGTTCGACCCGGTCATCGGTCTGGAGACGCACGTCGAGCTGAGCACGAACACCAAGCTGTTCTGCCCGGCGCACGTGGAGTTCGGCGGCGAGCCGAACTCGCAGCTGACCCCGGTCTCCCTCGGTCTGCCCGGCTCGCTGCCGGTGATCAACGAGGCGGCCGTGGACTACGCGATCAAGCTGGGCCTGGCCCTGCACTGCGAGATTGCCGAGTGGAGCCAGTTCTCCCGCAAGAACTACTTCTACCCGGATATGCCGCGCAACTACCAGATCTCCCAGTATGACAAGCCGACCAACGGCAATGGCTACCTGGATGTGGAGCTGGAGGACGGCACGATCTTCCGTGTGCCGATCGAGCGCGCCCACATCGAGGACGACGCCGGCAAGAACACGCATGTCGGCGGCGCCGACGGCCGCATCGAGGGCGCCGATCACTCGCTGGTCGACTACAACCGTGCCGGCGTGCCTCTGATCGAGATCGTCACCAAGCCGATCGAGGGCGTGGGCGACCGCGGCCCGGAGATCGCCGGTGCCTACATGCGTACGCTGCGCGACATCGTGCGTGCCCTGAACATCTCGCACGCCCGCATGGAGCAGGGCAACATGCGCGCCGACGTGAACGTGTCGCTGCGCCGCAATCCGACCGACCCGTTCGGCACCCGTTCCGAGACCAAGAACGTGAACTCGTTCCGTGGCATCGAGAAGACCATCCAGTACGAGATCCGCCGTCAGGCCGCGATCCTGAACGATGGCGGCGAGATCCTGCAGGAGACCCGCCACTGGGACGAGGCCTCGCAGACCACCGCCGGCGGCCGCGTGAAGTCGGATGCGGACGACTACCGCTACTTCCCGGATCCGGATCTGGTGATGCTGCACATCACCAAGGAGCACATCGAGCGCCTGGCCGCGCAGATGCCGGAGATGCCGCGCGAGCGCCGCAACCGTCTGCAGGGCGAGTGGGGCTTCTCCGATCTGGAGATGCGTGACGTGGTCAACGCCGATGCACTCGACCTGATCGAGGCCACCGTGGCTGCCGGCGCCACCGCTGCCGGTGCCAAGAAGTGGTGGCTGGGCGAGCTTTCGCGCGAGGCGAACGCCAAGGGTGTCTCGTTGGAGGAACTGCCGGTGACCCCGGCCGACGTGGCCGAGGTGGAGAAGCTCATCGCCGACGGCAAGCTCAACGACAAGCTGGCCAAGCAGACCGTCTCCGGTGTGCTCGCCGGCGAAGGCACCCCCGCCGAGGTCGTGGCGAAGCACGGCTATCAGGTGGTCTCCGACGACGGCGCGCTGGTCGCCGCCGTGGAGGATGCCATGGCCGCCAACCCGGATGTGGTCGAGAAGCTCAAGGCCGGCAATATGAAGCCGATGGGCGCGATCATCGGTGCGGTCATGCGGGCCACCAAGGGCCAGGCGGACGCCAAGGCGGTCAACAAGATCGTGATGGAGAAGCTCCACGCCTGACGAACAGTGCTTTCAGCGAATCTTGAGCCGGGTACAATACCGTCGATAGATAAGTGAGCGAAAGCGAATGACAAGGGGTGTTTCATCATGGATCAGAACGCTGAACCTCCATTGAACGATACTGATACGGTTTCCCGCGAGCTGCCGTCGCGGATCGTCATCCCCCCGATTCGGGGCGAGATGGTGCATCTGCGTCCGGCGGCCGTGGAGGACCTGCCCCGTATGGACGAACTCGGAGCCTACTGCGGCGCATCCCGCATCACCGGCAAGGACATGCAGGCCGAACGTGCCGTCGTGCACGCGTGGGTCCGTCGTTCCGTGGCCTGGTCCGAGGGGCGCACCGAAACCGGAGTCGACGATCCGGAGTCGCGTCGCACCATCGCCTGGTCGATTCTGACCGACGCGGACCATGACGATGACGGCGTGGTCGACGCCGCCTCCACGGACAACGTGATCGGCATGATCTTCCTGATCGACATCGACGGATGGGCGCGTTCCGCCCGCATCCAGATCGTGCTCGGCAAGGACTACCGCGGCCGCGGCTATTCGCGCGACGCGATGCCGCGCGTCATGACCTTCGGCTTCGCGCCGGAGCCGGCCGGATTGGGGATGCACCGCATCTGGGTCGGCGTGCCGGAGAAGAACACGCGATCGATCTCCGTGTACCAGTCGCTGGGCTTCGTGCCGTCCGGCACCTCTCGCGACGCGCTGTGGGACGCGGAGAACAACAAGTACCAGGACCTGATCGTCATGGACACGCTGGCCGACGAGTACGACCCGATCGCCTCGCTGGACGCCTTCGGCATGCATGTGCTGGAGGATAATCCGGGCGTCAAGGAAGCCTTGAGCATGCGCGAGCATTCCGTCCAGATCCGCAAGCGCAACGCCGAGGCGCAGGACGACGAGCGGATCACCGCCGTCATCCCGCCGGTGGCCGAACCCGCGGAGCATGCCCCGGTCGCCGACCTGGCGGGCAAGGAGAACACGCCCGAGACGCCTGCGGCCCCGGCACCCCAGCGGTATCGCGAGCCCGAAACCGGTGACGTGATCGAATCGCCCGATTCGAGCGAGGAAAGCAACTGGCCGTACGGCGCCGCGGAACGCAAGCCCTCCAAGATCGCCTGGTGGCGCAATCTGGGACGCGGCCGCAAGCGCGACGAGGAAGGTAAGTGATGAGCGCCGAGGATCTCGACAACTACGAAACCGACGCCGAACTCGCCCTGTACAAGGAATACCGCGACGTCATCAAACTGTTCACCTACGTGGTGGAGACGGAACGCCGCTTCTACTTGGCGAACAAGGTTGATTTCAACGTGCGTTCGGCCGGACAGGACGTCTACTTCGACGTGCAGCTGACCGACGCCTGGGTGTGGGATGTGTACCGGTCGTCGCGGTTCGCGAAGAACGTGCGCATCGTGACGTTCAAGGATGTGAACGTCGAAGAGGTGCAGAAATCGGATATCGATATCCCCGACGGCATCTGACGCATCCGCCCACAGCGGGCGAGCGATCGTGAATGGAATGGGCGGGCCGACCTCGGGAACGGGGCGGCCCGTCCGCCGTATGCGGCGCAACGCCGCAACCATGCCGTAATTGCCGTAATCGTGAGGATTTGGCGATAACCCGGCCGGAGTATAGCCGTTTCGGGTAGACTATGCGTGGTTTTATGCATCGACAAGGAGAACGGATCGTGACGCAGAAGCAAACCGTGGTGATCATCGGCGGCGGCCCAGCCGGACTCACCGCTGCATGGGAACTGGTCAAGGACGGTGGCGCCGAGACCTACGATGTGACCGTACTCGAGGCCACCCGCGAATTCGGCGGCATCTCGCGTACCGTCAAGCACAACGGCAACAGGATGGACATCGGCGGGCACCGGTTCTTCTCCAAGGACGACCGCATCATGGCCTGGTGGCGTGAGACCCTGCCGCTGCAGGGCGCGCCCAGCTACGACGACAAGAAGCTCGGCCGCCATCATGATCTGGAACCGGGCGGCCCGGACCCGGAGACCTGCGACAAGGTGATGCTCAAGCGCCATCGCGTCTCCCGCATCTACTGGAACCGGCATTTCTTCGATTACCCGATCAGCCTCAGCCCGAACACGCTGAAGGCCATGGGCCCCAAGCTCACGCTCGAAGCCGGGTTCTCTTATCTGAAATCGATGGTGCACAAGCTGCCGGAAGACAATCTGGAGAACTTCTACATCAACCGGTTCGGACGCAAGCTGTATTCGATGTTCTTCGAGGGGTACACCGAGAAGCTCTGGGGCAGGCATCCCTCGCAGATCTCGGCCGACTGGGGCGCGCAGCGCGTCAAGGGCCTGAGCATCACCGAGGTGCTGAAGAACGCGTTCCTCAAGCTCCTGCCGAAGAAGCAGGACACCTCCAAGGTGGAGACGAGCCTGATCGAGGAGTTCTGGTACCCCAAGCTGGGGCCGGGGCAGCTGTGGGAGACCGTGGAGCACAACTGCGAGCAGGCGGGCGTGCGCGTGATCACCGATGCGCATGTCGTGGAGATCCGTCAGGACGGCGGCCGTATCGGCTCGGTGGTCTACGTTGATT
The DNA here is from genome assembly GCF_000771405.1 of Bifidobacterium pullorum DSM 20433. Classification (GTDB taxonomy): domain Bacteria; phylum Actinomycetota; class Actinomycetes; order Actinomycetales; family Bifidobacteriaceae; genus Bifidobacterium; species Bifidobacterium pullorum. The sequence goes on from NZ_JDUI01000010.1 coordinate 56,371, forward strand.
CCGAAGGCAACCGCACGCAGCTGGAGGCCGACCAGTTCATCTCGTCGATGCCGGTCAAGGATCTGGTCAACGCGTTGGACGCGGGCACGTCGGTGCCGGCCGACATGCATGAGATCGCCAACGGCCTGCCGTATCGCGACTTCGTGACCGTGGGCCTGCTGGTCAAGCATCTTAAGCTGCGCAACACCACCGACATCCCCACGCTGGGCAACCCGCCGATCGTGCCGGACTGCTGGATCTACGTGCAGGACCCGGGGTACAAGGTCGGGCGCATCCAGGTGTTCAACAACTGGAGCCCGTACCTGGTCAAGGACGTGGACGACACCGTGTGGATCGGCCTGGAATACTTCTGCGAGGAAGGCGATTCGTTCTGGTCGATGAGCGACGAGGAGACCACGCGCTTCGCCATCCAGGAACTCACCCGCATGCGTGTGATCAACGGTCCGCAGGATGTGCTGGACTCCCATCGCGAACGGGTGAAGAAGGCGTATCCGGCGTATTTCGACACCTACGACCATATGGACGAGCTGGTGGAGTACCTGGATTCGTTCGGCAACCTGTATTGTGTGGGCCGTAACGGCCAGCATCGGTACAACAACATGGACCATTCGATGGCCACGGCCATGGAGGCGGTCGGCAATATCAAGACCGGCAAGACCTCCAAGAAGAACGTGTGGAGCGTGAACACCGAGCAGTCCTACCACGAGTCGAAGTAGCTCGGTCCCGTTCGTCCGGCCCCTTGCAACCGGTCCCTCGCATCCGGTCCGGGTAGCTGACTTGGGTAACAGGCCCTTTTGCCGCAGCGGCACCGCCGTTCTGTGGCAAAAGGGCCAGTTGCATTTGGTCGGCATCGCGTAGTATCGTAAACAACGTCCGTGATGCGTTGTTCATCGGATCGGACGTTTCAACGCGGTTTTCCGCAATCCTGTCACCAGCTGTAGCCGGTCATATTCCATCCCGACACGGCCAAGGAAAGGTACCAACAGTGGCAAATAGCCAGAATCTTGAAGAGATGAAGCTGCCTGAATTGAAGGAGCTCGCCAAGCAGATGGGGCTTCGTGGCACGTCGACGATGCGTAAGCCGGAATTGCTCGCCACCCTGCAGGCCGCTCGCAGCGGGGGAGAGGCACCCGCCGGCGTCACCGTGCGTGCGCCGAAGCGTGAGACCCGAAGCAAGGCCGATCGCCCCATGGAGGCGGCTCAGCCGACCGTCGCCCCGGAGCCGGCGTCCATGGACATCGCGCCGGAGCCTGAGGACCGTCGCCGCACCCGCCGCACGGCGCATGAGGAGCATAAGGCGTCCGCCGACGAATTCGCGTCCTCGCTGCTGGACGAGCTTGACCTTTCCGAGCCGGTGGAATCCCGTGACCTCGGCACCCACGATGACGATAGCTCGATGCAGCAGATGCGCCGCCGTCGCCGTGGCGATCGCGAGCAGAACCGTGGCGGCGACCGTCAGCATGCCCAGGCCGAGAACAATCACGATCTGGACGACATCCTGGCCACGCTGCCCGAGCAGAAGCATGAGGACGACGATGAGGGCCACGAGCTCTCCCGCCGTCGCGGTCGTGGCGACCGCAACGCCAACGCCGGCAACGACCGCCGTCAGCGCCGGATGCGCGGTCGTGACCGCGATGGCGGCACCGAGGAGCGTGAGGAACGCCAGCAGCAGGAGGACCTCGTGCCGGTCGCCGGCATCGTGGACGTGCTGGACTCCTACGCGTTCATCCGCACCTCCGGCTATCTGCCGGGCCCGAACGACGTGTACGTCTCGATGGGGCAGGTCAAGAAGTACGGTCTGCGCAAGGGCGACGCCGTGCACGGCACGATCCGCCCGCCGCGCGAGGGTGACCGCCGCAACCAGCGTCAGAAGTTCGTGCCGCTGCAGGCCATCGACTCGATCAACGGCATGAGCGTGGAGGAGGCGGCCAACCGTCCGCAGTTCGCCAAGCTCACCCCGCTGTACCCGCAGGAGCGCCTCAAGCAGGAGACCACGCCGAACAAGCTCACCGGCCGCCTGATCGACATCGTGGCGCCGATCGGCAAGGGCCAGCGTGGCCTGATCGTCTCGCCGCCGAAGGCCGGCAAGACCATCACGCTGCAGAACATCGCCAACGCCATCTCCACCAACAACCCCGAAGTGCATCTGATGGTGGTGCTGGTGGACGAGCGTCCGGAAGAGGTCACCGACATGGAGCGTACGGTGCAGGGCGAGGTCATCTCCTCCACCTTCGACCGTCCGGCCTCCGACCACACGACCGTGGCCGAGCTGGCCATCGAGCGCGCCAAGCGCCTGGTGGAGCTGGGCCAGGACGTGGTGGTGCTGCTTGATTCGATGACCCGTCTGGCCCGCGCCTACAACATCGCCGCCCCGGCCTCCGGCCGCATCCTGTCCGGCGGCGTGGACGCGCAGGCGCTGTATCCGCCGAAGAAGTTCTTCGGCGCGGCCCGCAACATCGAGAACGGCGGCTCGCTGACCATCATCTCGTCCGCGCTGGTGGAGACCGGCTCCAAGATGGACGAGGTCATCTTCGAGGAGTTCAAGGGCACCGGCAACATGGAGCTCAAGCTCAGCCGCGAGCTGGCCGACAAGCGTCTGTTCCCGGCCATCGACGTCAACTCGTCCGGCACCCGCCGCGAGGAGCTCATCACCCCGCCCGACGAGCTGCCGGTCATCTACCGTCTGCGCCGTCTGCTCGGCGGTCTGGAACCCGAGCAGGCCTACCAGACGCTGGTGCCGAGGCTCAAGAAGACGCCGACGAACCGCGACTTCCTGGCCGCGATCGTCCAGCAGAGCAACGCCGCAGTTAACGGCAACTGAGATCGCGCCCGTATCGCATGACATCATCAACCGCCGCGGCACGCAACGCGCCACGGCGGTTTCGCATAATTGCATACCACCGCATGGCGGGACTCAAGGATGGTGGGCGCCTGTGCGATGCGCTAGGCTGGCGGATATGAGCGATAACGAACAGAGCGGCTGGCGTGATTCCACCATCGACGCCGCCGAAGCACAGACGCACCCCGAGACGGCCGAGGCCGTGCAGGCCATCGAACGGCTGCGCGGGTCGATTGACAATGTGGACACGGCCATTGTGATGCTGCTCGCCGAACGGTTCAAATACACTGAGGAAGTGGGCCGGTGGAAGGCCCAAGCCGGGTTCGCCCCCGCCGATGCCGAACGGGAACATCGCCAGGTTGCTCGCCTGCGCGCGCTGGCCGAGCAGGCCGGGCTTGATCCCGATATCGCGGAGGGATACCACGCCTTCGTGGTGGGAGAATCCAAGACCCGCCATCAGCGTATCGCCGACGCATCGTAACCCACAATCCCGGATTGCCGCATCGTAACCCATAATCCCGGACTGTCGCATCGTACCCCACCGTCCAACACGCCCGGCCTGTACGGACTCTGATCTATCGTGACCGTGATCTAATTCCCAAAACGGCGGAATATCAACGATTGTTAACTTAGATCACGGTCACAATGTCGCAGAGTCCGTACAGGCCGGGCGTGTTGGGATGAGCGGGTGGATACCGGTTAAACAAACGGGGAGGGGTCGTCCGACGGATATCGGACGACCCCTCCCGGAGGAAGATAACGATCAGGCCTTCGGCTTCTTGGCCGGCGGCTCACCGAGCTCGCTGGCGGTGACGGCGACGGTCGCCTCGCCCTCGCCCGTAGCGTCGGCCTCGACCACGGTCAGCGGTCCGGTCACGCGGCCGGCCTCGGCGATGTCGCCGAGAGCCGCATCGATCGCCTCCACGGCTTCGGCCGGCGCGGCCAGCGTGGCGGAGAGAATCGGGGTCTTCATCGAGACCTTGGCCTGCGACTTGAGACCGCGCAGCTCGGCCAGCGCCTTGCCGGCCCAGTCAAGCACGTCGGCGGACACATCGCCCGCGGCCGCCTCATACACGCCGGCCTCAGGCCATGCGGCACGGTGCACGGAGCCCTCGCCCTCGTGCATCCAGCTCCACACTTCTTCGGCGGCGTACGGCAGATACGGGGCCAGCAGACGCGCGAACGCGTCCAGACCCAGTCCCAGCGCGGTGCGTGCCGACAGCACGGCGGTCTCGCTCGGCTCCACGCCGGTCGAATCGGCGGTGCCGTAGGCGCGGTTCTTCACCAGCTCGATGTAGTCGTCGCAGAACTGCCAGAAGAAGCTCTCGATGGCCTCCAGCGCCTTGGAATGCTCGTAGGCGTCAAGCGCCTCGGTGGCCTCGTGCACCACACGGGCCATAGCGGCCATCGCGGCGCGGTCCAGCGGCTCGGTCACGTCGGCCGGGTTCCAGGCGGCGGTGGCGGCGGCGCCCACATGGTGGTTCTCATCCTCGCGGCCGATCGCCAGCGCGAACTTGGTGGCGTTGAGCAGCTTGATGGCGAGCCTGCGGCCGATCTTCATCTGGCCCTCGTCATAGGTGGCGTCCAGGCCCAGGCGCGCGGCGGCGGCCCAGTAGCGCACCGCGTCGGCGCCGAACTTCTCGATCGGCTCGTTCGGCACCACCACGTTGCCCTTGGACTTCGACATCTTCTTGTGGTCCGGGTCCAGAATCCAGCCCGAGAGCGTGGCATGCGCCCACGGCAGGCAGCCGTTCTCCAGATGCGCGCGGTCCACGGTGGAGAACAGCCAGGTGCGGATGATGTCCTGGCCCTGCGGACGCAGATCCATCGGGAACGTGGCGTTGAACAGCGCCTGGTTCTCCTCGCCCGGCTCCTCCCAACGGGTCACGATCTGCGGGGTGAGCGACGAGGTGGCCCAGGTGTCCATGATGTCCGGCTCGGCCGTGAATCCGCCCGGCACGTCGCGCTGCGACTCGTCGTAGCCCTCCGGCACGTCGGTGGTCGGATCGATCGGCAGCAGGTCCTCGCTCGGCGTGATCGGATGATCGTAATCCGGGGTGCCGTCGGCCTTGACCGGGTACCACAGCGGGAACGGCACGCCGAAGAAACGCTGGCGGGAGATCAGCCAGTCGCCGTTCAGACCGTTGACCCAGTTCTCATAGCGCACGCGCATGAAATCGGGGTGGAACTCCAGTTCGCGGCCGCGCTCGATCAGCTCGGCGTTCAGCTTCTGGTCGGTGCCGCCGTTCTTCAGATACCACTGGCGGGAGGTCACGATCTCCAGCGGCTTGTCGCCCTTCTCGTAGAAGTTCGTCATACGCTTGGTCGGGGTCGGCTCGCCGTCCAGATCGCCGGACTCACGCAGCGCGTCCACGATGATCTTGCGGGCGGAGAACGTGGTCTTGCCGGCGATCTGCTGGAACAGCGCGCGGCCGGCCTCGTCCTCGATCCAATCCGGGGTGTCCATCACGATGCGGCCGTTGCGCTGGATGATGGAACGCAGTGGCAGGTTCAGGTCACGCCACCACTCCACGTCGGTCACGTCGCCGAACGTGCAGCACATGGCGATGCCCGCGCCCTTGTCCATCTCGGCGGCCTTGTGCGCCAGGATCGGCACCTTGACCTTGAACAGCGGCGAATACACGGTCTGGCCGAAATACGGCTTGTAGCGCTCGTCGTCCGGATTGGCGATCAGCGAGGTGCAGGCCGCCAGCAGTTCGGGACGGGTGGTTTCGATGTAGATCGGCGTGCCGTCCTCGAAACGGAATGCCACCTTGTGATAGAAACCCGGGTATTCGCGCGATTCGAGCTCGGCCTGGGCCACGGCGGTCTGGAACGTCACGTCCCACAGGCCCGGGGCTTCCTTCTGATAGGCCTCGCCGCGCTTGAGGTTACGCAGGAAGGCGCGCTGCGCCACGCGCTGCGGATGCTCGCCGATGGTGTGATAGGTCTGCGACCAGTCGATCGACAGGCCGAGCTTGCGCCACAGCGCTTCGAACTGCTGCTCGTCCTGCGCGGTGAGCTTCTCGCACAGCTCGATGAAGTTCCTGCGGCTGATCGGCACCTGGTCCTTGGCGTCGATCTTCTTGCCGTCGGTGCCCTCGAACGGGGGCTTGAAGTCCGGATCGTACTTCAGCGAGGTGTCCACGCGCACGCCGTAGTAGTTCTGCACGCGGCGCTCGGTGGGCAGGCCGTTGTCGTCCCAGCCCATCGGGTAGAACACGTCATAGCCGCGCATGCGCTTGAACCGCGCGATCACGTCGGTGTGCGTGTAGGAGAACACATGGCCCACGTGCAGCGAACCGGAGACGGTGGGCGGCGGGGTGTCGATCGAATACACGGCCTTGCGGTCGCGCGTGCCCTGGAACCGGTACGTGCCGTTGTCGTCCCAGACGCCGCGCCACTTGTCCTCGAGACCGTCGACGCCCACCTTGTCGGGAAGGGGCGTCAGATGCGCATTGATGATGGTGTTCTGGCTCTGTGTCATACAGGCCAGTCTAGAAATCCGTTACGACAGCGCGATTTCGGTGAGCGGCAGCCAACGGTCCGCCATATTCGTCACGTATCCGACGAGTCGCGGCTTGGCCGCCACGAACGTATGGCACGAGTACAGCCAGTCGCTGGCGGAGTCCTCGCTGACGGTGCGCGCGAACTGGTGCAGCCCGTCCAGATACGACTGCTCGTCCGTCGCGCTCATCGCCGCCTGGTACTGCTCCTGCGCCTGCGAATCGGTGTATCGGGAGAGCGACTGCGGGTCGGCGTAGCGGGCCGCGGAAAACTCCCCCTCCTCCGTCTGCAGGGTCAGGTCGAACTGGCGTGAGTCGATGCGCACCTGGTATTCGGCGTCGTCCAACGCCTCGACGTTGACGGGCACGCCGCCCTGCTGGATCTGCGAGGCGATGGTGGAGGCGAGCGCGGCGTACCGTTGGCTGACGACGAACCGCAGTCCGCCGCCGTAGTAGGAGGTGCCGAAGTACGAGGCGAGCGACGCCCCCTTGTTCAGATCGTAGGGGAACAGGTCGGTCAGGTTTTCGTAGCCGGGGTCAAGCGGTCCGATCGGCCCGCCGAGTTCCTGCGAGGCCTCCGCGGTCGACTGCGTGATCGCGGTGGTGTCGACCAGATAGCGCACGGCCTGCCGCATCTGCGAGTCCGACATGATCGAGTCGGCGTCGTTATTGAACACCAGCGTGGTCTTGTTCAGGCTCTCCCCGGTCGTCACGGTCAGCGTGGGGTCCTCCGTCAGCGTCTGGGCGGTGTCCGCGTCGAGCGGCAGCGCCATGTCGATCTGGCCGTCGCGCAGCGCGTCGACCATGGCCGTCTCGTCGGCGAAGTACCGGACGGTGATCTGCGAGGATGCCGGCTTGCTGCCCCAGTATGCGTTGTTGCCGCGCAGCGTGATCGACACTCCCGGCCGGAATTCGGCGATGGTGAACGGTCCGGAGCCGGCGGACTGCCGGGCGTAGTCGGTGTCGGCCTCCTCGTCGTAGACGATGCCGGCGCGTCCCGCCAGCCTGCGCGGCAGCGTCGGATCCGGTTCGGACAGGGTGATGGTGACGGTGGTCGCGTCGGGGTTGGACACCTCGGCGATGCCGTCCAGTTGGTCGGCGCCGACGTAGTTCTGCTGGATGATCTGCTGCAGGGACCAGACCACGTCGGATGAGTCCAGGGTGTGTCCGTTGGCGAATTTGAGGTGTTGGCGCAGCGTGAACGTGTAGGTCAGACCGTCCTTGGACGCCTTCCACTCGCTGGCCAGACCCGGCGTCAAGGCGTTGTCCTGATCGCGGGACACGAGCGTTTCGTAGACGTTGCCCAGCAGCACCTGTTCGAGTTCGGCGTTCTCCTCGGTGCGGATGTCCACGGAGGAGGGGCCTCCGGGGATGCCGATGGTGACGGCCGTGTCCGATTGCAGGGTGCCGTCGCCGTTGATGATATGCCGGTCCCGCAGCAGGGTCCACCCCGTCCAGAGCAGCATGCAGAGTGCGGCGGCTACCGCGATGAAGATGAGCCAACGCTTCCATGCGCTGTGCCGGTGGGTGCTGTGGGTACGCATGGTTCCGAGTCTAATCGGAACAATTGAATATCGGCTGTCAGCGGACCGACGGGCAGGTGTCGTTCAGCGGGCAGGTCTCGCAGTCGGGGCGGCGGGCGTGGCAGGTGGCGCGGCCGTGCAAGATGAGTCGGTGCGACAGGTCCGTCCATTCCTCGGGTGGGAAGCAGGCCGTGATTTCGCGTTCGATACGCGCCGGGTCGGGCGTGTCGCCGTTCCAGTCGCTGCGCCAGCGCAAGCGGCCCGTCACTCGGATCACATGCGTGTCCACGGGGAATCCCGGCACGCCGAATGCGTTGCCGAGCACCACGTTCGCCGTTTTGCGGCCGACTCCGGGCAGCGTGACCAGTTCGTCCATCGTGTCGGGCACCTGGCCGTGGAACCGTGACTCCAACTGGGCGGCCAAGGCGATGATGTTGCGGGTCTTGGCATGGTAGAAGCCGATCGGACGGATGATGTCCTCCACCCGTTGGGGGTCCGCGGCGGCCAGCGCGGCGGCGGTGGGATACTGCGCGAACAGCGTGGGCGTCACCGTGTTCACGCGCCGGTCCGTGGTCTGGGCGCTGAGCACCGTGGCCACCACCAGCTGGAACGGGGAGTCGAAATCCAACGCGCATTTCGGTTCAGGGAACACCTGGCACAGCACCGCGTACTCGTCGTGCATGCGCTTGAGTCGCGCGGCTTTGGACTCTCGCGGCATCACGCATCCTCCGCGTCGGTCTCGGGCGGGTCGAATCGGTAGCCCACGTTGCGCACGGTGCCGATCAGATGCTCGTACTCGCCGCCCAGCTTGGCCCGCAGCCGCCGGATATGCACGTCGACGGTGCGGGTGCCGCCGTAATAGTCGTATCCCCACACTTCCTGCAGCAGCTGCGCGCGTGTCAGCACGTGTCCGGGATGCTGCATCAGGTATTTGAGCAGCTCGAACTCCTTGTATGCCAGGTCCAGCGGTTCGCCGCGCAGGCTGGCCGTGTAGCTGTTGACGTCCAACGCCAGATCGCCGTAGCGCAGCATGCCTGAATCGTCGTTCTCCACGGAATCCGGTTCATGGCCGTGCGCTGCGGGAGCGGCGGCGCTGCGTTCGGCGACCAGCCGCAGCCGGCCCTCGACCTCGGCGGGCGAGGCGGAGGCGAGCACCATGTCGGTGATGCCCCATGCGGCGTTGACCACGGGGAATCCGCCTTCGGTCAGGATCAGGATGATCGGCAGCTGGAAGCCCGAGGCGTGGATCATGCGGCAGACGGTCCGTGCGGTCGCCAGGTCGTCGCGGGCGTCGATGAAGAGAATCGTCTGGTCGGGCAGCCGCACGATGTCGGCCACGTCCAGCGGCAGCACGCGGACACGGTGGGAGAGCAGCGCCAGCGACGGCAGCACGGTGGCCGGGTCGGCCGCCACCGTCATCAGCGTCAGATCCATCACTGCCGGCCCCTTCCCTTCCAATCTGTGAACGTAAACGCGGTCCGCGATTGCGCCGCTGGCTTGGATTGTACGTGCGGGTTCGGCCAAAACGGCGGATATGGCGCAGTATGTGGACATCGTCGACTACATTGGTTACACAGGAACGATGCGATCGCCCTGACGGGCAATCACCCTGAGGAAAGGGGCGGCCATGGCCGGAACGCAGGCGTCGACGGCGGGTAACGGCGTGATCCCGTGGTCCCGAGTGGTGCCGGAACAGATCTGCGCCTATGCGGCGTTGTTCGCGGCGTCGATGATCTCCCCGATGCGTGACGCGAGCGGGGCCGTGAGCGTGACGTTCGCGGTGGTTCCCGTGGCGGTGATCATGGTGGTGTTCATCTGGCATTCGCCACTGCGGGATGGTATGGCGGGGCGTCTGATCGCCGGGATCGGCGGCGTGTTGTCGTTGGCGTGCGCGGTGGTGCGGACGTTGGGCCATGTGTTCTTCCCCGCGGTCGCCACCGGGGCCGAAAGCTCGTCGTCGGCCGTGCTGTATCCGCAGGAGACGTGGGCCGCAGGCGTCGTGGGGTTGCTGGTGCTGCTGGTGCTGGTGTCGTTTGGTCGGCAGATGGCCCGTGAGGACCGGTCCCATCTGATCCGGTCGTTGTCTCACGGGGTGACCGACGGGGTGGCGATGATCGCCGCGCCCGGGTGGTGTTTCCTGCCCGACCTGATTGTGGCGTGCCGTGGCGGCGTGTCCGGAAACGCCGCGGTGGCGGCTTGGGCTGGCTGCGCGGTGATTGTGGTGCTGGCGGTGCTGCTGGGGGCCGCCTCCTGCAAGTGGGCGTGCGATGTGAATCCGACGCCGAGGGTCGCGCGGCCGTGGCTGGGTGTCGGGCTGATGCCGGTGCTGTTCATGGGGCCGGTGGTGGCGGTCGCCAGCCTGGTTGTGGAACTGGTGTAATCCGACGCCGGCGGGCCAGCCGTCGCTGGCTTGGGCCGCTACATGCTCGGATGCCGATGCATATACGTGCGGGGGCGCACGGCATGTCACCGTGCGCCCCCGCAATCATCTGGTGGGGAGACGAATCACTCGCCCTGGGCGGCGAGGCGCTCCTTGGCGGCCACGATCTCCTTCTCGGCCTCGGCGACGCCGGCCCAGTAGTCGCCGGGCATGACTTCCTTGCCGGGCTCCAGGGCCTTGTACTGCTCGAAGAAGTGCTTGATTTCGGCCTTGTGGTACTCGGAGACGTCGTCGATGTCCTTGATGTCGTCGAAACGCACGTCGGCGGGCACGCACAGCACCTTGTCGTCGCCGCCGGCCTCGTCGACCATGTGGTACAGGCCCACGGCGCGGCACTCGACCACGCAGCCCGGGAACACCGAGTTCGGGATCATGACCAGGGCGTCGAGCGGATCGCCGTCCTCGCCGAGGGTGCCGTCGATGTAGCCGTAGTCGTCCGGGTAGCCCATCGAGGTGAACAGCGTGCGGTCCAGGAACACGCGGCCGGTCTCATGGTCGACCTCGTACTTGTTCTTGGAACCACGCGGGATCTCCACCACGACGTTGAAGGTTTCTGCCATTGTCTTCCTCCTTAGGAAGGTCAGCTGGATGTTCGTTACCTACGATACCTCAGTGCGGGCTTCAGCCCTGGACGCTGAGGATGTGCGCCACGTCGGCCCACGGGGCGAGCGAGACGAAGTTGTCCCAGCCCCACTGGAACTCGCGGCCGGTCAGCTCGTCGCGCACGGTGACGGCACGGTCGGTCGGCAGACCGAGCTCGGGCAGTTCGATGTGCACGGTGGACTGGTGCGCGTTGTAGCCGTCCAGGTTCACGATCACGATCAGCGTGTCAGCCTGACCGGTGCCGGTCAGTTCGGCCGGCGTGTGGCGGGCGAACGCCAGGATGGACGGATCCGAGGTGGGCAGCACCGTCAGGTTGTGGTAGCTGTGGGTGGCCGGATGGTTGCGGCGAATCTCGTTGAGCGAGCCGAGCAGTTCGGCGATGCCGTACTTGTCCGCCTCCTTCCAGTCACGCACCTTGATCTCGTACTTCTCGTTGTCGATCTGCTCCTCGAAGCCCGGACGCTGGCGGTTCTCGATCAGCTCGTAGCCGTTGTAGATGCCCCACGAGGGCGATCCCATGGCGGCGAGCACCGCGCGCACGGCGTGGCCGGCGATGCCGTTGTCGCGCACGTAGGCGGTCAGGATGTCCGGCGTGGTGGGCCAGAAGGTGTTGTGCTGGTAGTAGCCCTCGTTGCCGTTGGTTTCGAGCAGGTACTCGGCCAGCTCCTCCTTGGTGTTGCGCCACGGGAAGTAGCAGTGCGACTGCGTGAAGCCCACGTAGCTCAACGCACGCATCATGCCCGGGCGGGTGAACGCCTCGGCCAGGAACAGGACCTCCGGATGCTTCTTGGTCACCGCGGCGATGACGTCCTGCCAGAAGCGCACCGGCTTGGTGTGCGGGTTGTCGATGCGGAAGATCGTCACGCCCGCCTCGATCCACAGGTTCATGATGCGCTCGACCTCGCGCTCGATGCCGGGCATGTCCGCGTTGAAGTCGATCGGATAGATGTCCTGGTACTTCTTCGGCGGGTTCTCGGCGAACGCGATCGTGCCGTCCGGCTTGATGCGGAACCAGTTCGGATGCTGCTTGACCCACGGATGGTCGGGGGAGCACTGCAGCGCGAAGTCGAGCGCGATCTCCAGACCCAGCTCGTGGGCGTGGGCCACGAACGCCTTGAAGTCGTCCATCGTACCCAGCAGCGGGTCCACCGTGTCATGGCCGCCGAGCTCGGAGCCGATGCCGAACGGGGAGCCCGGGTCGTGCGGGCCGGCCACAAGCGAATTGTTGCGGCCCTTGCGGTTGGTCACGCCGATCGGGAAGATCGGCGGCAGGTAGACGATGTCGAACCCCTCTTCGGCGGCACGGTCCAGACCGGTGAGCGCGGTCTTGAAATTGCCCTGCACGATTGTGCCGTCCTCGGCACGGTACGCGCCTTCGGAACGCGGGAAGAACTGGTACCAGGCGGCGAAGCTGGACTTCGGACGCTCGACCTTGAAGCGCTGCGGGCGGCTCTCGGAGATGCCGTCGCGCAGCGGGTGCGTCTTATGCAACGCCTCGATGCGCGGGTTGTCGGCCTCGGCGAGCCTGGCGGCGGCCGGACGGTCCTTGTCCGACATGCGCTCGGCGGCCTGCTCCAGATGCTTGCGGTCGCGGGCGGACAGATGCGCGTCCGCGGTGTGCGCCCAACGGTTGAGCATCTCGGCGCCGGTCTCCAGGGCGTTCTCCACGTCGTCGCCGACCTGCACCTTGATGCGGGCGTCGTGCAGCCAGGAGGTGTAGGTGTCCTCCCAGCCCTCGATGGTTACGGTCCACTCGCCCAGCTGGCGCTTGACGGCGGCGTAGTCCTCATCCCAGGGCTTCAGGTCGCTGTGCTCGCCCGCCTTGAGCATGACGGTCCACCGGTCGAGACCGGGGTTCGCGCAGGTCATCGCCGCGCGCTGCATCTCACGTCCGCGCGGATTGCGCAGCACGGCGGTGGCACCGACCTTGGTGCGGCCTTCGATGAACACCTGCGCGGTGACCTCGAACGGCTCGCCGAGCTCGACGCGGGCGGGGAACATGCCCTGCTCGGCGCTCGGGGTCACGTCCATGACCACGATGCGGCCGAACTGTTCGGGCGAAGTGACGGGGATGGTGGGGGCGGGGACCTCGCCGGCGGCCATAGACTTGGCGGCGGTGGAAGTCGCGGCCGATGCCGTCTGGGTCCTCGTCGTGCGCTTGCGTGTGCTCCTCTTGGGAGCGGGTTTCTCACTAGCTGTGCGCTTGGATGCGCTGTTGTTTGTAGCCATAGTGCCCATTGTAGAGGTCGGGTGCCCTAGCGGGGGTCTGCGTCCCACAAGCCGTTCGGATCGGTTATCCACAACACGCCCGAATCCGGAATCGTTCGACCACATCGTCCGGATTCGCCCACCTGCGGAGTCGATCTGTGGCAGGCTCGGAGATAACCCATGGGAGGGATGGGTTGTCGAAAGGAAGATCGATGACATCGAGATTGCGCAGACCGATGGCGGTGGCCTTGGGGATCGTCGCCGCACTGGCGTTGTGCTTCGGGCCGCCGGCCGCGGCGTACGCCGCTACGCTAGCCGCCCCGTCGAAAGGCACGTACCTGACGTATCGCTATGGCGGACAGACCTTATATGTAGGGGCGATCGGCACCTCGGAGCAGGGACACGTCTACTGCATCGAGGCCGGCAAGGCCTCCGACCCCTCATACGAGAGGACGAAGCCCATCCCGGACGGCGACGATTCCCGCCGCATCGCCTGGCTCGCCGAACGATACCGGGATTCGCGGGACCCTCAGGTCCATGCCGGCATCGGCGTGCTCGCCCACCAGCATTTCGACCGCAACCCGCAGATGTGGAGCCGGCATTGGTCCGCAATCCGACAGCAGCACCCGGATCTGGAGGGCGTGGCCGAACGGTTGTGGAACGAGGCCGGGCAGGGCATGCCGGCGGACGTGCAGGCATCATACGCGTATGGTGAGGGCCTGCGATCCGGCACCATCGACGTGTCCGTGGCCAACGGATCCGGCGAGCCCGTGGCCGGCGTGCAGTATCGGGTGACGTTGGACGGCCCCGCCGAGTTCGACGGCGGCGGCCGGAGCATCGAGGGCGTGTCGGTGGAACAGCCGGTGCGCCACGCCTGGCATGCCACCGGCGTCGGGGACGTGACCGTGTCCACCGCATACTCCCGTGCCACGCTGCAGCTGCTGGTGAGCAACCAGGACTACGTCCAGCTTGGCGATTCCACGGAGATTACCGGCACCGGCATCCGGTTCGCCGTGCGCAAGGACTTCACCCCGACCCTGACCACGCAGACGTCCTCCACGATCGTCGATCCGGGCGACCGGATCGTCGACACGGTGACCTCCGGCGTGGCGGGGGAGCAGGATCATTGGAAACCCGGCCTGACGTTGCAGGCCACCGGCTGGTACTTCGACGGCATCCCGTCCGACAGGCTGGACGACGCCATGGCGCCGGAATCCGGCGAAAGCGCCAAGGACTTCCTGAAACGTCTGGAAGCCGCCGGATACCAGCCTTCGGCCCACGGTGAGGCGACCTTCGATGCCCCCGGACGGCAGGTGAACGTGACGGCGCTCGCCGAGGACGGCACGCCCTACGCCGCCCCGGCGGACGGCGGGTTCGGCACCTGGGTGTGGGCGTTCGAACGCAGCCGGCAAAGCGACGAAGCCCGCGCATACCTGTTGCACGACGTGGTCAGCGGCTTCTTGGACGCCACGGAGACCAACGCGAACAGGGCCCAGCCATCCGTATCGTCAACCGTCACCGAACACTCGGCGACGGAAGGCACCGAACTGGACGACACCATCACCGTCACGGGATTCCCCGACGACCACGGATCCTTCGCCGGCAACGACGTCTACGGCGTCGGCGCGGACACCCCGTATGCCCAGGTGCGCGTCTGGTGGGCGGGCGACGCGGACGATCCCACCAAGGACGACGACTACCGCCCGGACAGTGCCCGGGAACCCGAGGAGGACGACCACCACCGGCTCATCGGCACCTGGGACTACCCGGCGGCCAATGGCACCATACGAGTCGGCGGCGGCGAGCCCGACGCCCACGGCAACCCGGTGCACATCACCGCCGAGACCCACGGATGGTACATATTCGTCTACGAATTCGCCGGAGACGACCGCGTCATGCCCGTAATCAGCGCCTATGACGATGCCTGGGAGCGCACCCGGGTGGAACGCGTCGACACGCCGACGCCGCAGATCCACGTCGAACAGCCGGCGATCACGCCAACACCGGACCGATTGCCCGAAGCGGGCGCCGGCGTGCTGACCGTGGCCGGCATCACGGCTGCCGCGCTCGCGGTCGGGGCATTCATGCTGGTGATGATCCGTCGGCGATCATAGCCCACGGTTCCGGTCGCGGTTGGACGAATACGACAGGATGAACGGGCTCGCGCCCATCCCCCCGTTGGTGTCGGTCACCGAGGCCGCCGCCACGCTCGGCGTCACCCGCCAGAGGGTCCTGCAGATGATCCATGAGGGTACCGTCAACGGATGGGCGCTGTCCCACGCCGAGATTGACAATCTGGCGGCGAAAAAGTACGCTATCAATTCGTCTCATTAGACTTAATCACCGAACACATAAGGCATTACACGATAGGGCGCCGCAGTCGATACGCTGCGGCGCCCTATCGTATTGCCTCCCGCCGCGTTTGCGGACGGTGGATTGTCGGCCCATATTGCACGCAAGTTGTTTTGATACGCGAAAGGCCGTCACCTCATGAGGAGATGACGGCCTGCGACACCAGTAGCGGGGCATGGATTTGAACCATGGACCTCTGGGTTATGAGCCCAGCGAGCTACCGAGCTGCTCCACCCCGCGTCGGCTTGCCTTGCGGCAGCTCTATCTACGATAGGAGCTGTCTGCGGAAAGTCAAGTCGGCGTGTCGTGTGAGGGCCGTCGTGTGTGGGCTGTCGTACGCGGCAGGACACCTGCCCCGCCGCGCCGGTCGCCCGTTTGCCATAATGGGAACCATGCCTATCAAGATTCCCAGCGGCCTGCCGGCCAGAGCCATCCTCGATTCGGAACGCATCTTCGCGTTGGAGAAGCCCGAGGCGGAGCGTCAGCGCGTCCGTCCGCTCAGGCTGGTGATCCTGAATCTCATGCCCAAGAAGATCGAGACGGAGACCCAGCTGCTGCGTCTGATCTCCAAGTCGCCGCTGCAGGTGGAGATCGACTTCATGAAGACCTCCACGCATGAGTCCACCCATGTCAGCGCCGACCACTTGGTCAAGTTCTACGAAACGCTCGACGCGTTTCGAGACAACTACTACGACGGTTTCGTGGTCACCGGCGCGCCGGTGGAACACATGGACTTCGAACAGGTCGACTACTGGGATGAGTTCAAGGCGATTCTGGACTGGGCCGGGTCCCACGTATTCTCCACCATGTATCTGTGCTGGGGGGCGATGGCCGCGCTCAATTACCGGTACGGCGTGCGCAAGCGTGACCTGCCGACCAAGCTGTTCGGCGTGTTCCCGCAGTATCTGCAGGATGAGTACTGTTTCCTGACCAACGGGTTCGACGAAATCGCCCTGCAGCCCCACTCGCGTCTGGCGGGCGTGGATGAGGGCGACGTGGCCGCCAACCCCGACCTGCAGGTGCTGACCTGGGGGCCCGAATCCGGCCCCGGACTGATCGCCACGCGCGATTTCTCCGAAGTGTTCGCGCTGGGCCACTGGGAATACGGCAAGACCACGCTCGCCGAGGAGTATGAGCGTGACATGGCCAAGGGGCTGACCAACGTGCCGTTCCCGAAGAACTACTTCCCCCATGACGACCCGTCGCTGGAACCGTTGTTCTCCTGGCGCGCCCACGCCAACCTGCTGTGGCGCAACTGGCTCAATTGGGTATATCAGACCACGCCATACGATGTGACCGAGGTGCCGCGGCTGCGCGCCGAGAAGCGGTTGGGCACCGACCGGTCGATCCGCCATGAGCCGGGCGCCCCTCGCACCGACGGGTTCCGACCCTTCCTCGACGACGGATACGGGGTGGTGCGGGCGGCGGCGACCACGATGTGAACGCCTGGATTGTGAAGAAAATCGATGCCGTCGGCTGGAGTGTCGCGTTGATGGCAGGAAGTCGGGGCCGGTGGTAGTATGCGTATCCAGCCGTTCGGAACCGACTCCGATTCCCCGTGGGGACTGTCGGAGTCACGTTCCGCAACCGGGATGGACGGAAGTAACCGTAACGTCACATTTCGCCCGTTCTGTTGGGTTACACTGACAGCAGACACGAAACAGGAGGCGAGAGTATGGGTTCAGTGAGCGACGCGATGCTGCTGGCGGCCGAATCGGGGCCGCATCTTCCCTCCGTGAGCGACTTCCTGCCTCCGGAGATCCTGTTCGAGGGCACGCCGTTCGCCATCAACCGCATCATTCTGGTACGCCTGGTGGCCACCGTTATCATGCTGACGGTCCTGATCATCACCGCGCGCCGCGCCAAGGTCATTCCCGGCCGTTGGCAGGCTGCGGTCGAATGGCTGCTCGATTACATCCGCGACAACATCATCTATCAGGTCATGGGGCCGATTCGCGGTCGCCGTTACGTGCCGATGATCACCACCATCTTCATGACGGTGTTCATCTTCAATCTGTGCGGCATCATCCCCGGTATGAACATCGCGGCCACCGCTTCGGTGGTGATGCCGCTGGCCTTCGCGCTGTGGGTGTTCGTGCAGTATTGGCGCGCCGGCATCAAGGAGCACGGCTTGGGCGGCTTCCTCAAGGAGGAGCTGTTCCCCGCCGGAGTTCCGTGGCCGATCTACATCATCCTGACTCCTGTGCAGCTGCTTGAGCTCGTGCTGATTCGCCCGATCTCGCTGACGGTGCGACTGTTCGCCAACATGGTCGCCGGACATCTGCTGGTCGCCACCTGTTATGCGTTCACCCAGTTCTATCTGATTGAATCCGCGGGCGCCGCGGTCAAGGTCGGTGGCGCGTTGTGGCTGTGCGGCGGTCTGGTGTTCACCTGCTTCGAGATGTTCGTGGCCGCATTGCAGGCATACGTGTTCGCGATTCTCGCCACGGTCTACATCAACCAGAGCTACCCGGAGGCGGAGTAGCCCGGAATATACAGATTTCGGCCCGTGGAGGTCACGGTGCCGTTCGGAATTGTCAGATTTCGGTAAGAAAGGACAACACCATGGATATCATCACCCTCGCCGAAGTTGCCGGTAACATCAGCCTGATTGGTTACGGCATCGCCGCTCTGGGCCCTGGCCTGGGCATCGGCATCGTGGTCGGCAAGGCTCTTGAGTCCACCGCCCGCCAGCCCGAGGTCGCCGGCCGTCTGCAGACCCTCATGCTGATCGGTGCCGCCATGATCGAGCTTCTGGGCCTGCTGGGCTTCGTTGCGTTCATGCTGGCGATGTGATCCGGAGCTGTTCGCTCATCATTGACGGCAGCCCGGTAAACAGAAAGGAGAAGCCATGCCGCTAGCGGAGGAAGAAGTTTCGGGAATCGCGTTGTTCATTCCCGAGATCTACGACATCGTGTGGTCGCTGGTCGTTCTCATCGTCATCGCCGTGGCGTTCTATGTGGTGATCATGCCGAAGTTCCAGGCCGTGTTCGATGAACGCGCCGCCCGGATCGAAGGTGGCATCGCCAAGGCCGAGCAGGCTCAGCGTGAGGCTGAGGACACAAAGCGCAAGTATGAGGAGCAGCTGAGCCAGGCGCGCGTCGAAGCGTCCAAGATTCGCGACGACGCCCGTAGCGAGGCCTCCCACATCATCGCCGACGCTCGTTCCCGTGCCGAGTCCGAAGCGGAACAGATCACCGCCAACGCGCAGCGAGCCATCGAATCGCAGCAGCAGCAGGCGATGGTCAGCCTTAAGGGCGAGATCGGCACCCTGGCCACCGCGCTTGCCGGCAAGATCCTTGGCGCCAAGTTGCAGGACAACGCCACCCAGTCCGCGATGATCGACCAGATGATCGCCGATCTGGACGATGACAAGCAGTGACCGGCGTATCCGACCACGGGAATATGAGGAAAGGGAGGTGACAGATGCGAGGAGAGGCCTCACGTATCGCCGACCGCGTCTCGCGTGACTCGCTGGCCCCGAAGCTTCGGGCCACGGCTGAGGACGCGTGGCGTATCGGTAACGAGCTGTTCTCGGTCACCAATGTGCTCGATCGCAATATCAGGCTCGAACGCGCCCTCACCGACCCATCGCGTCCGGTGGAGGACAAGGTCGCGCTGCTGAACAAGCTGGTCGGCGACCAGGCCCACGAGATGACGATGGAGATCCTCACCGATCTGGTCGGTCGCCGGTGGAGCCGCGTCTCGGACATCGCGAACGCCGTCGAGGATTTCGGCGTGGACGGCATGATGTACTATGCCGACGCCACCGACGCCACGCTGCAGGTCTCGATCGAGCTGGCCGAGCTGCATTCGGCCTTGCTCAACCTGCCGGTGATCCGCTCCGGCCTGAGCAGCGACCGCGCCCCCGCCGAGGCCCGCATCAAGCTGCTGTACGCGCTGGTCGGGAACAAGGACCTCAACAAGGTCACCATGCGTCTGGCGGAGCACGCCGCATGCAATCCGCGCAACCGCAGGTACCTGTCCACGATTCACTGGCTGATCAACAAGTTCTCCCGTCATATGGGCGAGTCGATGGTCACCGTGACCACCGCCGCGCCGCTGAAGCAGGAGCAGGTCGACAAGTTGATCGCCGTGTATTCGAAGAAGCTCGGACGTCCGGTGCACATCAATTCGAACGTCGACCCCACGGTGATCGGCGGCATGCGCATCGAAATCGGCGACGAGGTGACCGACAACACCGTGGTGGCCCAGCTGCAGCAGCTGCAGCGCCGCGTGACCAACGGGATGCGGACCTGAGAGACGTACCAGACAACATAACAAAGAACCAATAAGGAGTGATCATGGCAGAACTGACCATTGATCCCGCCGCGATACGCAGTGCGCTCGAGGATTTCGTCGAGTCGTACAAGCCGAGCGACACACCCACCCAGGAAGTGGGCTATGTGGCCACGGCCGGCGATGGCATTGCGCACGTGGAGGGACTGCCTGGTTGCATGGCCAACGAGCTGCTGACCTTCGAGGACGGCACCCTCGGCCTGGCGTTCAACCTGGACGCCCGCGAGATCGGCGTGGTCATCCTCGGCGACTTCGCAGGCATCGAGGAAGGCCAGGAGGTCCGTCGTACCGGTGAGGTGCTGTCCGTGCCGGTGGGCGACGGCTACCTTGGCCGCGTGGTGGACCCGCTGGGCAACCCGATCGACGGCCTGGGCGAGATCAAGAGCGAAGGCCGCCGTATCCTGGAGGCGCAGGCGCCCGACGTCATGCACCGCCATCCGGTCGACGAGCCGATGTCCACCGGTCTGAAGGCCATCGACGCGATGACGCCGATCGGCCGCGGCCAGCGCCAGCTCATCATTGGCGACCGCCAGACCGGCAAGACCGCCATCGCGATCGATACGATCATCAACCAGAAGGCGAACTGGGAGAGCGGTGACCCGAAGAAGCAGGTCCGCTGCATCTACGTGGCCATCGGCCAGAAGGGCTCGACCATCGCCTCGGTCAAGCAGAGCCTTGAGGAATCCGGCGCCATGGAGTACACGACGATCGTGGCCTCCCCGGCCTCCGACTCCGCCGGCTTCAAGTACATCGCCCCGTACACCGGCTCGGCCATCGGCCAGCACTGGATGTACAACGGCAAGCACGTGCTCATCGTCTTCGACGACCTGTCGAAGCAGGCTGAAGCCTACCGTTCGATCTCGCTGCTGCTGCGCCGCCCGCCGGGGCGCGAGGCCTACCCGGGCGACGTGTTCTACCTGCACTCCCGTCTGCTGGAACGCTGCGCGAAGCTCTCCGACGATCTGGGCGGCGGTTCGATGACCGGCCTGCCGATCATCGAGACCAAGGCGAACGACGTCTCCGCGTACATCCCGACCAACGTGATCTCCATCACCGACGGCCAGATCTTCCTGCAGTCCGACCTGTTCAACGCCAACCAGCGCCCGGCCGTGGACGTCGGCATCTCGGTGTCCCGAGTCGGCGGCGCGGCGCAGACCAAGGCGCTGAAGAAGGTCTCGGGCACGCTGAAGATCTCGCTGGCGCAGTACCGCTCGCTGGAATCCTTCGCGATGTTCGCCTCCGATCTGGATGCGGCCTCGAAGGCGCAGCTGACGCGCGGCGCCCGACTGACCGAGCTGTTGAAGCAGCCGCAGTTCTCGCCGTACTCGATGGAGCAGGAGGTCGTGTCGGTGTGGGCCGGCACGCACGGCAAGCTCGACGATCTCGAGCTGGACGACGTGCTGCCGTTCGAACGTGGTCTGCTGGACTACCTCGACCACAACACCGACATCCTCAAGACGATCCGTGAGACCGAGGACTTCACGGCCGACACCGAGGCCGCCCTGGACAAGGCGGTCGACGACTTCCGCGCCACGTTCGTGACCGGCGCGGGCAAGCCGCTGATCGAGAAGAAGACGGTTCCGGCCAAGCCGACCCCGGTGGAGCAGGAGCGCATCGTGGCCAAGGCCGAGCGCCCCGAGCATGATCCGGACAAGCATCCGATGGCAGGGGAGAAGAAGTAGGCATGGGATCGCAGCTCGCATTCAAGTCAAGGATCGCCTCCACCGCGTCGCTTGAGAAGATCTTCAACGCGCAGGAGATGATCGCGTCTTCGCACATCGCCAAGGCCCGTCAGGTCGCGATGGACGCGAAGCCGTATGCTGATGCGATCTTC
Source organism: Bifidobacterium pullorum DSM 20433 (assembly GCF_000771405.1). Lineage (GTDB taxonomy): Bacteria > Actinomycetota > Actinomycetes > Actinomycetales > Bifidobacteriaceae > Bifidobacterium > Bifidobacterium pullorum. The sequence goes on from NZ_JDUI01000010.1 coordinate 77,975, forward strand.
GATGCCGTCCAGGCGGTGGTGGCCCACGGCCATATCTCGCACCCGATCGTGCGCAAGGAGGAGAACAACCCCAAGGTTGCGGTCCTCGCGCTCACCTCGGACCGAGGCATGGCCGGCCCCTATACCTCGTCGATCATCCGCGAGACGGAGTCGTTGCTCGGCCGCCTCGACGCGGCTGGCAAGGAGCCGGAACTCTACGTGTACGGTCGTCGCGGCGTGACGTACTACAAGTACCGCAACCGCGACATCGTGCGGACGTGGGAGGGTGACACCGACAAGCCCGGCGTCGAGGTCGCCGACTCGATCTCCAACGCGCTGATGGACGCCTACATGCGTCCGGCGGCGGAGGGCGGCGTCTCGGAGCTGTACATCGTCTACACCGAGTTCATCAACATGGTGGTGCAGAAGGTGCGCGTGCTGCGCATGCTGCCGGTGGAGCTCATCGAGGCCGAGACCACGCTGGGCGACGACCCGGATCTGGCCGCGGTCGAAGGGGTCTCCCCGCTGTACATCTTCGAGCCCAGCATCGAGGAAGTGCTTGACGTGGTGCTGCCGAAGTACATCCGCTCGCGCATCCACGAGTGCCTGCTCGAGGCCGCGGCCTCGGAGACGGCCAGTCGACAGAACGCCATGCACACCGCCACGGACAACGCGCGGAAGCTGATCGACGACCTGACCCGCAAGCTCAACGCCTCGCGCCAGGCCTCGATCACCCAGGAACTCACCGAAATCATCGGCAGCGCCGACGCGCTGAACACAAAGGAAGAGTAGGAACGCGAAATGGCTGAGAACCAGACCACAGCGGCTCCCCAGGCGACGGACGAGTCGCTGATCACCGGACACGTCACGCGTATCCAGGGATCGGTCATCGACGTCGAATTCCCGGTGGGCCACCTGCCCGACATCTACAACGCCCTGAAGGTGAAGATCAACAGCGTGGGCAGCACCGAAGGTGAGACCCTGCACGAGATCACCCTCGAGGTGGAGCAGCATCTGGGCGATTCCACCGTGCGCGCCGTAGCGCTGAAGCCGACCGACGGCCTCGTGCGCGGCGCCGTCGTCACTGATACCGGCGGCCCGATTCAGGTGCCGGTCGGCGACATCACCAAGGGACACGTCTTCGACGTCTCCGGCAACATCCTGAACAAGAAGGATGACGAGACGATCACCATCACCGAGCGTTGGCCGATTCATCGCAACCCGCCGGCGTTCGACCAGCTGGAGTCCAAGACCCAGATGTTCGAGACCGGCATCAAGGTCATCGATCTGCTCACCCCGTACGTGCAGGGCGGCAAGATCGGCCTGTTCGGCGGCGCGGGCGTCGGCAAGACCGTGCTGATCCAGGAGATGATCCAGCGCGTGGCCCAGAACCACGGCGGCGTCTCCGTGTTCGCCGGCGTCGGCGAGCGCACCCGTGAGGGCAACGACCTGATCGGCGAGATGGAGGAAGCCGGCGTGCTCGAGAAGACCGCGCTGGTCTTCGGCCAGATGGACGAGCCGCCGGGGACCCGTCTGCGCGTCCCGCTGACCGCTCTGACGATGGCGGAGTACTTCCGCGACGTGCAGAACCAGGACGTGCTGCTGTTCATCGACAACATCTTCCGCTTCACCCAGGCGGGTTCCGAGGTCTCCACGCTGCTCGGCCGCATGCCGTCCGCCGTGGGCTACCAGCCGAACCTGGCCGACGAGATGGGCTCCCTGCAGGAGCGCATCACCTCGACGCGCGGCCACTCGATCACCTCGCTGCAGGCCATCTACGTGCCGGCCGACGATTACACCGACCCGGCCCCGGCCACGACCTTCGCCCATCTGGACGCGACCACCGAGTTGTCCCGCGACATCGCGTCCAAGGGCATCTACCCGGCCGTGGACCCGCTGGCCTCCACCTCGCGCATCCTGGACCCGCGCTACGTGGGCCAGGCGCATTACGAGTGCGCGAACCGCGTCAAGGCGATCCTGCAGCGCAACAAGGAGCTGCAGGACATCATCGCCCTGATCGGCATCGACGAGCTCGGCGAGGAGGACAAGACCACCGTCAACCGCGCCCGCAAGATCGAGCAGTTCCTCGGCCAGAACTTCTACGTGGCCGAGAAGTTCACCGGTCGTCCGGGCTCGTACGTGCCGGCCGAGGAGACCATCGAGGCCTTCACCCGCATCTGCGACGGCGTCTATGACGAGGTGCCGGAGCAGGCGTTCTCGGGCATCGGCGGCATCGACGACCTCGAGCGCCGTTGGCACGACATGCAGAAGGAATACGGTGCGTGATGGCTGGTTCGACTATGCAGGTGAACATCGTCGCCGCCGACCATCCGGTATGGGCGGGGCAGGCGAAGTCCGTTGTCATCCCCGCGTATGAGGGTGCGATGGGCATCCTGCCGAACCATCAGCCGGTGCTGACGCTGTTCCAGGAAGGCGTGGTGACGGTCATCGACACCAACGACGAGAAGCACGAGTTCGAAGTCACCGACGGGTTCATCTCGTTCGACTCGAACAAGCTCACCGTCGCCGTGGAACGCGGTCGCGACGTCGTCCGTCGCACCACGGACACGGTCGCGGAGTAACCTTCCCGCCGTTTTGCACTCACCCTCCCGCCCTCCGCGGGAGGGTTTTTCCATTCCTCCCCGCCCCCGTCCTCGTTTCCGGACTCTGATCTATTCACCATAAGGTCAGAATCTCGAAACGTTGGAATATCAACGGTTTTGGAGATAGATCAGGGTCACGATGTGTCAGAGTCCGGGAGAGGGGACCGGGGAATGGGGTATCGTGGTGGCTTGTGCGAATCATAGTTGCCGATTGTTCCGCCGAGTATTCCGGCCGTCTGAACGCGTCCCTGCCCCCCGCCAAACGCGTGCTGCTCATCAAGGCCGACAACAGCCTGCTGATTTTCTCCGAGTTGGGCTCGTACAAGCCGCTGAACTGGATGACCGCCCCGTGCACGATCAAGGAGATCGAGCCCGCCGGCGCGGACGACGACGTGGACACCGCGGTGCCGCAGAAGGTGCTGCGCGTCGCCGCAGACAAATCCAGCGACGTCCTCGAGGTCACGCTGCAGCACATCTACAGCGACGAATCCTATGACCTGGGCGAGGATCCGGGCCTGGTCAAGGACGGCGTCGAGGACCACCTCCAGCGCTATCTGGCCGAGCAGATCGAACGCATCGGCGAAGGCGCCACGCTGGTGCGGCGCGAATACCCCACCGCCATCGGCCCGGTGGACATCATGGCGGTGGACGCCTCCGGCCAGCACGTGGCCATCGAGATTAAACGGCACGGCGGCATCGACGGCGTGGAACAGCTGACCCGGTACTGCGAGCTGCTCAACCGCGATCCGCTGCTGGCCCCGGTGCGCGGCATTTTCGCCGCGCAGACCATCACGCCGCAGGCGCGTGTGCTGGCGCAGGACCGCGGCTTCGAATGCCTGATTCTGGACTATGACGAGATGAAGGGCGTGGAATCGGACGAGATCCGGCTGTTCTGATGCTGGGCGAGGTTCGCACTACCTCGAGGTTCAACACAAAGGCCCGCGGAATTCCGCGGGCCTTGATCTACAACCTTGAGGTAGTGCGAACCCAGGTCAGTAGGTTGCCAGGATATCGACCACGAACACCAGCGTGGCGCCGCCCGGAATCGTGTCTCCGGAGCCGGAATCGCCGTAGCCGAGGTCCGAGGGCACGATCAGCAGCACCTGCGAGCCCACGGTCTGCCCGGCCAGGCCCTGGCTCCATCCCTCGATCACCTGGGTGAGCGAGAAGTCGGAGGGCTCGCCGCGGTCCCAGGAGGAGTCGAACTGGGTGCCGTCCAGCAGCCAGCCGGTGTAGTGGGCGCGCACGTAGCTTCCCTCCTTCACCTCCTTGCCGTCGCCCTTGATGAGGGTCTGCACCACCAGCTCGTCCACGTCGCCCTGGCCGTTCATATCGATCGAAGGCTTGCCGCCCTTGTCGAGCGTGACCTTCGGCAGGTCGGCCGGGATGTCGGTGACGGCCTCGCCTTCGGCGCGGGTCGGGTCGGTGGACTGGGAGATGATCGTCATCACCCAGACATACGGGGTTTCGCCGTCGTTCGAGCCGATGGCGAAGGTGGCGTTGATCTTCTGCTCCGCGATCAGCGCGTACAGCGGCGACTGCGAGATCGCATCCTCGGTCACCAGCGCGGAGCAGTCGGGGGTGTCGTCCTCCCAGGTGCTCGCCATCTCCGAACCATCGTTGAGATTGACGGCGATGCCCTGCATACACACGCGGTTGCCGACCTCGACCTGATCGCCATTACCCTTTTGGAGAACCGCGTACGCGCCGTCCTCCACGCTCATCGGGGCATGGAATTTGACGGTCGGCTTCTGGCCGGGTTCGCCCTCGGCCAGAAGCCCGGCGATCTGCGGCAGGTCTTTCAGCGCGTCGGAGCTGGACTGCGCGGAATCGTTGGCATTGCTGGAATCGCCGGTGTCGTCGGCGCCGTTCTCGCCGCCGCAGGCGGTCAGTGTGGCGCACATGGCCAGTGCGCACAGCACCGCCATCAGCCTGGCGGTCAGGGACGTGGATGTCTTGTTCTGCATGGCACCAACAGTACCGTCCAGCCCTGATTTCCGACTGTTTCCCGGCTCTGGGGGATGGCCTGACGGTAGAATGACGTTGTTATGACTGTTGAAGAACGCGAACAAGAAGAGCCGCAGGTCCCGGCCGCCCCGTCGCGCCGCGCCAGGATCATGCGTTTCGTGGTCACGCCCATCCTCGGCGTGATCGCCGTGGCCTGCATTGTGCTCGGAGTGCTGAACGCCACGATCTGGAAGCCGGATCGTGATATCACCGCCGAAGCGTCCGTTTCCGGCACCCGGTATGTGGTCACCGACCCCGGGGTGTTGGGCCTGGTCGACGATGCGGTGACTATGACTGTGACCGGCGGGAACGCCGAGGCGACGGTATGCACCGCCATCGGTTCGATGAAGGATGTCGCCGGCTGGCTGTCCGGTACCCCGTACGTCCGCGTCACCGGACTGAGCGAATGGACCGTGCTGTCCACCACGGACGCCGAGGCGCAGGGCGAGAGCCTGGCCGGCGACGGCGATGTGGCGTTCGCCGATTCGGATATGTGGACCTCGGTGGCGTGCGACACCGGCGGTGTGACCGTTGAGGCCACCGACGAGGATTCGTCGCGCGTCGCGCTGGTGGATCTGGGCGAGGACGAGGCCAGCGCCGACATCGCCATGCAGTGGGTGCGTCAGTCCCTGCCGAACTATGCGCTGCCGTTCTATATCGGCGGCGGGGTCAGCGCCGTGCTGGCCGTGCTGTCCGCCACGGTGCTCGCGATGCCGTGGGGTGGCCGTCGCAAGCGTGAGACCGAGCCGGAGGAGCAGCCGTCCGACGGGGAGCCGACGATCGTCGACCCCGCCGCGCGCAACCTGGTGGCCGACCAGCTGGAATCCTCCGATACCGCGGAAGCGGCCGCGGACGCCTCGGAGGATGCGTCCGGCGACGTCTCCGACGGCGGGGACGACGCGGATGCCGATGTCTCCGACCAGACGTCCGTGATCTCCCAGGATGAGCTGATGGCGTATTTCGCCCGTTTCGCGCAGGAGGACACCAAGTCCGACGCGGCCGGCACCCAGGACGCGGACGCGTCGGTGTCGACCGATGCCGCCGCCGAGCCTGATGCCGACGACCCCGCGGACGAGACCCCTTCCCCGGAGGGTCTGTCCTTCAGTCCGATGCCGGGCGAGCCGGAGTCGCCGGCCCCTCCCGCCCCGCCGGTCGACATCCCCGAACTCTCGTTCGACGGTCTGGTGACGATGCTCCCGCAGGATGATGAACCGTCCGCCGCGCAATCCGATGATGTCAAGGAAGGGGAATGATATGCGTACCCGTATGACGACGATGCTCGCCGCGGCGCTGGCCGTGGGCCTGACGCTCGGTCTGGGCGCGTGCGACGGGCAGCTCCCCGAGCCGCAGGCCGCCTCCGCGGAGGTGGACCAGATGCCGGATCTGACGCCGGAACAGGAGCAGAAGATCCGTACCGCCGTGCTGGAGACGCTGGACAAGGCGACGCAGGACATGAACGGCGAGGGCCTGGGCGTCCGCGTCACCGGCCCGATGCTGGAGGTGCGCAACAGCGCGATCACGGTCGGCAAGGCCACCGGCGGATTGGACAAGACCAACACGATCCCGACGGATATGATGCAGACCGTCATCCCGACCGATTCGGGCTGGCCGCGCACGATGTACACGATCACCACCACCACCGAGGACCAGCAGTCGCAGCGTCTGCTGGTGTTCACGCAGGATTCGCCGCGCCAGAACTACAAGCTGTGGGGCGTGGCCCGTCTGTTCCCCGGCGCGCAGCTGCCGCGGTTCACCGTGCCGGAGATCGGCACCCAGATGGGTCTGCCGAACGACACGGGTCTGGTCGCCACCCCGCAGGAGGCGGTGGAACGGTATGCGGATGTGCTGCAGAACGGCTCGAACAGCGAGTTCGCCGACCAGTTCGCGGACGATTCGCTGCGCCAGACCATCGCGTCGGTGGCCCAGACCGTGCAGGAGGGCATGGAACGCAACAACGGCACGCAGTCGCAGACGTTCACCGCGGTTCCGGACGCCATCAAGATCATGCGCTCCAGCGACGGCGGCGACCTGGTCGTGGCCCAGATCAACTCCGAGTGGACCCGCGCCGCGGGCGACGGGCGTGAGTCGCTGCCTGCCTCCGACGAGGAGGAGGCCCTGTTCGGCGATGGCACCGCCACCAGCACGATGAAGGTGACCTATGTGAACATCGTGGCGTTGTATGTGCCGCCGGAGGACTCCGGCGAGCAGATCACGGCCGTCGGCGCCGAACGCAAGCCGATCAAGGTCGAGGCGGTCTGATTCCGCCTGCTCCGCAACGGCCGCAACCATGACCGGAACCCCGCCCAGGTGCGGGGTTCCGCCGTTTTCGGGCAGATGGCGCACGGATATGCGTGCAGGCGGTTGCGTGTGGAGCGCGGCGCGGCGCTATGCCGTCGGGGAAGCGCGCTCGCGTTGGCGGCTCGATGGAGTAAGTTGTGAATCAGTATCGTTCTCGAGTTTGGAGGCATGATGGCAGGTCGGCAGCGGCAGTTCAATCCGGGTGTATCCCTGGCGGGCGCGGTGGATCTGGAGGCGTTGAAGCACCAGGTCACGGCGGAGCCGGGCCAGGTCGGCGGCGCGCCGGCGGCCGGCGGCTACGTCATCGACACGACGGAGAACACGTTCCAGGCCATGGTGCAGACCTCGGCCACGTTCCCGATTCTCCTGCTGCTGTGGATCCCGACCGATGACCGTCTGTTCCCGATGGCCAAGGCCCTGGGCGACGCGGTCAATGCGATGAACGGCCAGTTGCAGCTCTCCCGCATCGACATCGCCGCGTTCCCGGCGGTGGCGCAGGCGTTCGGCATCCAGGGCGCGCCGGCGTTGTTCGCCCTGATCAACGGCCGTCCGATGCCGCTGATGCAGGGGGTGCCGTCGGATGCGGAGATGCAGCAGATTGTCGACGAGGTGATGCCGAAGATCGTGCAGGTGGCGCAGCAGGCCGGGGTGACGGGCACGGCGCCGTATGCGGGCGATTCGGATGCCGATGCGGCCCCGGCCCCGGAGCAGATGGTGCCGCCGGCGCACGAGGAGGCGCATCGCCTGGCGATGGAGGGGGACTATTCCGGCGCCGCGGCCGCGTACGACAAGGTGCTGGAGGCCGATCCGAACGACGCGTTGGCCGCCCGCGAACGTGCGAAGGCGCTGCTGCTGGCCCGTTCCGCGAACGCCGACGTGCGTCAGGTGCGTGCCGCCGCGGCCGAGCGTCCCGATGACGTGGAGGCGCAGATGGCCGTGGCCGATATCGACATGATCGGCGGGCAGATCCAGGACGCGTTCGACCGTCTGCTGGATTATCTCGCCGCCGGGCACCGCGATCAGATCGAACCGGTGCGTGTGCGCCTGCTTGAATATTTCGCCATCCCCGACCCGTCCGACGAACGGCTCAGGCGTGCCCGTCGCCGCCTGGCCACCCTGATGTACTGATGCGCCCCTGATGGGACTCTGCCCCTGCTGATGTGGTTGCCGGCGGCCGATGTACGGCCGCCGCATTGCCCGGAGGGCGGAACGGGCGTCAGCGCACCGTGTGGCGGATGCGGTTGCGACCGAAGACCTGCTGGAACTGCGGGCCGTGCTCGGCCAGCTCGCGCTCGAACTCGCCCTCCCACGCCGCATAGGGGTTGGAGGCCAATCCGTCGTTCGAGAATCGCGCCTGGTCGGTCACTTCGGTCACGCAGAACGAGGGAATGGCCAGATTCGTGACCGGGCCGCTGCGTTCCGCCTCGGCGATGACCAGCGGGGCGTTCGAGCCGCCGAATACGTCGATGTTCCACCCGTCCTCGTCGATCCAGGCCGAATAGCGGTTCTTGATGATGATCTCGCCGCCGCGTCTGACGAGTTCGACGGCGACGCGCGTATCGATCTCACGCTCCGCCTCGTAGCGGGTGCCGCCCACGGCGGGGCCTTTGATGGTCACGAACGCCTGGGAGAACAGGTCGCGGCATTGTTCGAGCACGTCGAGCGGATCGGTGTCTCGGGTCATCGGGACGCGGGCCTTGCGGGTCTGCAGGCGGATGCGCAGCGCGTAGTTGTCGGCATGGACGTAATAGCTTTGCGCGATCAGCGTCGGCGCATCACCGTCGTCGAGCTGGGGCGGCATTTCGCGGCAGAAGAAGCGGCGCTCATACTCGAAATCATCCATGTACCCAGTCTAGTGCGAAACGCCGCGGAATTCCGGCAATCTTACGATGTGTCCGGATAGTGGCCGCCTGCTGGCGCGCGCAAAGTCGCGGCAACGTGTAAAGTAGAGGGGCACGGGTCCGTAGCTCAGTGGATAGAGCGTCTGTCTCCGGAACAGAAGGTCGTGAGTTCGAACCTCATCGGGCCCACCATGCAACCCCGGTACGAGTTGATGACAAGTCATCCGCGTACCGGGGTTCTTTGGATTTGGTGGCTCTGCCGGTTTCGCGCGTGTACGTGTTTTGCGGCTGGCTGGTTTGGTTTGGCATGGTTTCGGACTGGAGACAGGCGGAGCCATCTTGGCTCCATCCGTACTCCATCTGTCACCGGCGTGCGACGTGACTCCCAGCCCGCGTCCAATGTGCATCGTGGTCTGCGATTGGGTGGCGTCCGCGCCGACGCCGTGGTGTCCGGAGCGTGAGGCGGAGGCGTCGCGTTCCGGCATCGGGGTGGTATCGTGGCCGCATCCGCCGACCGGAGGCCTTGCCGGTCGGGCCGACCGACATACCGTAAGGAGGGTCATATGACTGCCATCGAAGAGATCGCCACCGCATCCGCCCCCGCCGCGCTCGGCGCATACAGCCAGGCCGTGAAGGCCAATGGTTTCGTGTTCGTGTCCGGCCAGCTGGGCATCGACCCGGCCACCGGCGAGCTGGCCGGCGAGACCGCTGCCGAGCAGGCGGCCCAGTCGCTGAGGAACATCGCCAACATCCTGGCCGCCGCCGGTGCCGACATGACCCATGTGGTGCGCACCACCATCTATCTGAAGAACGTGGGGGATTTCGCCGAGGTCAACGCCCGCTACGCCGAGGTGTTCACCGGCTCGGTCAAGCCGGCCCGCTGCGCGTTCGGCGGCAACGACATCCCCAAGGGCGCGCTCGTCGAGATCGACGCCATCGCCGCCCTGTGACGTTCGGCCTCGACTGCGGGTCCCGGCCCCGAACCGCCCGTGGACGCTCCGCGCCTACGGGCGGTTCCGCTGTCAGGCCGCCCGCTATCCTTGGATAGCATGAGTCCAGAAGCGCTGAGTGAACTGATTTCGACCATCGCCCACGACCTTGTCGCGCAAGGCAAGGCGGGCGACCTGACCGACGACCTGATCCCGCCCGTTGACAAGCTGACCGTGATGCGCCCGAAGGATCGCGCGCACGGCGACTGGGCGTCCAACATCGCCATGCAGCTGGCCAAGAAGGCCGGCATGAAGCCGCGCGACCTGGCCGAGCCGTTCGCGGCCGCGCTCGCGGAGGCCGACGGCGTCAAGTCCGTGGAGGTCGCCGGCCCCGGCTTCATCAACATCACCCTCGACTCCGCCTCCGCCGCGGCCGTGGTCGACAAGGTCCTGGCCGAAGGCGCCGCGTTCGGCCGCAACGACCATCTGGGCGGCGAGACGCTGAACCTGGAGTTCGTCTCCGCCAACCCGACCGGCCCGATCCACATCGGCGGCACCCGCTGGGCCGCCGTAGGCGACTCGATGGCCCGCGTGCTCGAGGCCAACGGCGCCAAGGTGGTGCGCGAATACTACTTCAACGACCACGGCGAGCAGATCAACCGCTTCGCCAAGTCCCTGGTGGCTGCCGCCCACGGCGAGGAGTGCCCGGCCGACGGCTACAAGGGCGCCTACATCGACGAGATCGCCCAGCGTGTGATCGACGAGGCGAAGGCCGACGGCATCGACGTGCTCGAGCTGCCGCGCGTCGACGGCGGTGTGGACGGTGACGGCAACCCGCTCGGCGAGGGGGATTCCGAACAGCGCGAGGAGTTCCGCAAGCGCGCCGTGCCGATGATGTTCGCCGAGATCCGCGAATCGATGAAGAACTTCCGTGTGAAGTTCGATGTGTGGTTCCACGAGAACAGCCTGTACGAGGACGGCGAGGTCGAACGCGCGATCGCCGACCTGCGCGAGCGCGGCGACATCTTCGAGCAGGACGGCGCCACCTGGTTCGCCTCCACCAAGCACGGCGACGACAAGGACCGCGTCATCGTCAAGTCCGACGGCAACTACGCGTATTTCGCCGCCGACATCGCCTACTACCGCAACAAGCGCCACCGCGAGCAGGATCCGGCCGACGTGGCCATCTACATGCTCGGCGCCGACCACCACGGCTATATCGGCCGCATGATGGCCATGTGCGCCGCGTTCGGCGACGAACCGGGCAAGAACATGCAGATCCTCATCGGCCAGCTGGTCAACGTGATGAAGGACGGCAAGCCCGTGCGCATGTCGAAGCGCGCCGGCAACGTGGTCACGATCGACGACCTGGTGGAGGCCGTCGGCGTGGACGCCGCCCGCTACTCGCTGGCCCGCACCGACTACAACACGCCGGTCGACATCGACCTGGACCTGCTGGCCTCGCACACCAATGAGAACCCGGTGTACTACGTGCAGTACGCGCACGCCCGCGGCTGCAATGTGGACCGCAACGCGGCCGACGCCGGCATCACCACCGAGGGCGCGGATCTGGCGCTGCTCGACACCGAGGCGGACGGCGAGGTGCTCGCCGCGCTCGCCCAGTGGCCGGCGCTGCTCGCCCAGGCGGGCGACCTGCGCGCCCCGCACCGCGTGGCCCACTATCTGGAGGACCTGGCCGCCACCTACCACAAGTGGTACAACGTGGAGCGCGTGGTGCCGATGGCGCTGACCGACCCGGAGGAGCGCCAGGACGACGCCGCCCGCGAGGCGCTGCGTATCGCCAAGTGCCCGGAGCCGGCCCGCGCCGCCGCGCGACTGAAGCTCAACGACGCCGTGCGCACCGTGATCGCCGCCGGCCTGGACCTGCTGGGCGTCGAAGCACCGGAGAAGATGTAACGGCATGATGCCCCGCCATCGGACACCGTTCCGAGGCGGGGCATCGCGCATAACGGAGCGAATGGCGCGTAACAGCACGTATACCGGGCCGATGGTACCGGTTCACGCCGGGGATGCGCCCACATGATGATACGAGTTGGAGGACATTATGGCAATCACCCCGATCTGGCCCGAGGCCACGGCCGTCGACGCCGCCGGCGAACTGACGTTCCACGGGCGCACCGCATCGAGTCTGCTCGACGAGTTCGGCTCGCCGCTGTACCTGATCGACACCGATGAGGTGGCGGCACGAGCCCGCCGGTTCGTGAGGGCCGCAGCCGACGCGTTCCACAACACCACCACGCATGTGAGCTTCGCGGGCAAGGCGTTCCTGTCCAAGGAGGTGGTCCGCATCGTGACCGACGCGGGCATGCTCGTGGACACCTGCTCGATGGGCGAGATGCGCATAGCGCTCGCCGCCGGCGCCCCCGGACGCCGCCTGGTGCTGCACGGCAACAACAAGTCGGACGAGGAGATCGCGCTCGCCATCGAACAGGGGTTCGCCAAGATCGTGGTCGATTCGCCGGACGAGCCGGCCCGCATCGCCGCCATCGCCCGTAGGCTCGGCAAACGCGCCCGCGTCATGCTGCGCGTGACCGCCGGCATCCACGCGGGCGGACACGAGTTCATCTCCACCGCGCACGAGGACCAGAAATTCGGCGTGCCGCTGCTGCCTGCCGGCGCCGACGCCGCGGCGCTCGCCGTGCTCGACGATTTGGGGGACATCACCCCGGCCGCGGCCAACGCGCGCGTGGTGCCCTCGGAAGGCGGGGAGTGCGAACTGCGCTACGACGTGCGCTATCCCTACGACCTGAAGGCCGAGGACGTGCCGGAATCCGATCGCGCGCTCGCCGCCGCGATGGAGATGGTGGCCGATGGTCCGGCGCTGGCGGTGCTCAAGGACATCCTCGCCCACGGCGACGAATTGGAACTGGTCGGCATCCACTCGCACATCGGCTCGCAGATCCATGACGCGGACGCGTTCGTGCAGGCCGCCAAGCGCATGATGCTGCTGCGCAAGACCTTCTACGCCACCGACGCCTACACGCTGCCCGAGGTCGATCTCGGCGGCGGCTATTCGGTGGCCTACACCGACGGCGAGGATTCGATGGACATCGACGTGGAACTGCGTCGCCTCTCCGAGGCGGTGAGCGCCGTCAACCGCGCGTTCGGCATGCCGTCGCCGGTCATCTCCTTCGAGCCGGGCCGCTGGATCGTGGCCCCGGCCGGCGTGACGCTGTACCGCGTCGGCACGATCAAGCCCGTGCACCTGCCCGAGGGCACGACCGACGCGGCGGGCGAACCGATCGCCGAACGCGTGTACGTATCGGTCGACGGCGGCATGAGCGACAACATCCGTCCGGCGTTGTACGGCGCGGATTACACGGCGCGTCTGGCGAACCGCGCAGGCGCGGCGCAGACCATGCTCGCGCGCGTGGTCGGCATGCACTGCGAATCCGGCGACATCATCGTGCACGAGTGCCGTCTGCCCTCCGATCTGCGTCGCGGCGACATACTGGCCGTACCGGTCACCGGCGCCTACGGGCGCACGATGGCCAGCAACTACAACCAGGCGCTCATCCCCGCGGTCGCGGCCGTGGCCGAATCCGGCGCACACCTGATGATGCGGCGGCAGACCGTGGACGACCTGCTCGCCCTCGACCTGGGCTGAGTCCGTGACCGTGAGCTCAGCCAACAACCGTATGGACGACCTGCCCGCCCCTCGATCCGGGGCGGGCCAAGCACGCCAAGTATGAGACGGCGGCGGCGCAAATCGCCGTCGTTCCGTACGATGGCAGAGGAAACCGCCGTCATTTTCTCCAAGGGAAGGACACTCGTGGCACAGCACAATGAAGCCCCCATCCGCGTCGGACTGTTGGGCGCGGGCACCGTCGGATCGCAGACCGCACGTCTGCTCGTCGAACAGCGGGACGAGCTCTCCCAGCGCATCGGGCGCGACATCGAACTGGTCGGCGTGGCCTGCCTGGACCCGGACGAGGTGGACTTCCCGTGGATCGACCGGTCCCTGCTGACCTCCGACACCATGGCCGTGGCCACCAACGCGGACATCGTCATCGAACTGATCGGCGGCCTTGAACCGGCGCGCACCTTCGTGCTGGCCGCCATCGAATCCGGCGCGTCGGTGGTGACCGCCAACAAGGCGTTGCTGGCCAAGTACGGGCCCGAAATCTACCAGGCCGCCGCCGCCAAGGGCGTCGACATCTACTTCGAGGCAGCGGTCGGCGGCGCGATCCCGATCGTGCACCCGTTGCGCGAATCGCTGGTCGGCGACAAGATCACCAGCATGCTCGGCATCGTCAACGGCACCACCAACTACATCCTCGACGAGATGACCACCAAGGGTCTCGACTTCGACGTGGCGCTCCGTGACGCCCAGGCCAAGGGATACGCCGAAGCCGATCCGACCGGCGACATCGAGGGGCATGACGCGGCGAACAAGGCCGCCATCATGGCCACGCTTGGCTTCCACACCAACGTGGGCATCGACGACGTGACCGTCGAAGGCATCACCAAGGTCACCGCGGACGACATCGCCGCCGCCACCGCCGAACACAAGGTCGTCAAGCTGCTCGCCGTCGTGGAGAACGGCGAAGCCGGCGTCTCCGCGCGCGTCTACCCGGCCCTGATCGACGAAACCCATCCGCTCGCCTCCGTGCACGGCAGTTTCAACGCCGTGTTCGTCAAGGCCGAGGCCGCCGACGACCTGATGTTCTACGGGCGCGGCGCCGGCGGCGCACCCACCGCCTCCGCCGTGGTCGGCGACGTGGTCACCGTGGCCCGCCACATCACCCAAGGGTGCACCGGCCCGACCATCACGCTGTACAACGACCTGCCCAAGGCCCCGATCGAAGCGTCCAAGGCCGCGTTCGCCGTGCGGTTCGTCATCCACGACAAGCCGGGCGTACTCGCCGCCATCGCGCAGGAGTTCGCCAAGCGCGGCGTGTCGATCAACGGCGTGAACCAGGACCTGAAGCCCACGCTGCACGAGCCGGGGTATTCGGGCGAACTGCAGCAGCTGCGCCTGGTGACCCATCTGACCGACGAGGTCACGCTGCGCGAAACCGTCAAGGCGGTCTGCGAACTCGACTTCGTCACTGGCAAGCCCTCCATCCTGCGCGTGCTGTAACCCACGGCACGGCCGCCCCGCCACGGTCCAGCGAACGGCGCGGAAGCGGGGCGGCCCGTCGAATCCCGAACCGGGCCCTCCCGATACCCAGTCCACGTAAGGAGCACGTCATGAATCCTGTGACACACCGTGTACACGTTCGTGTGCCCGCAACCAGCGCGAACCTCGGGTCGGGGTTCGATACGGTGGGCCTGGCCCTCGACTACCACGATGAGCTCATCTTCACGCTGAGCGATGATCCGGCCGACACCGAAGCACACGTGATCATCGAAGGCGAGGGCGCGGACACGCTGCCGCGCGACGAGACGCATCTGGTCGTCGCCACCTTCCGCCGCGCCTGCCGCACCTTCGGCCTGGGGCGGCTCGGGTTCACGCTCGAGGCGCACAACCACATCCCGCAGGCGCGCGGCATGGGCTCCTCCGCCGAGGCCATCGTGGCCGGCATCGCCGCGGCGGCCGCCTTCGCGCAGGACGGCGAACTCAACCGTTCCGCCATCTTCGACCTGGCCGCCACCATCGAGGGGCATCCCGACAACGTGGCCCCGGCCGTGTTCGGTGGACTGACCGTGTCCTGGGACTTCTCCACGGCCGAGGGCGTCGGCTCCGTGCCGATTCCCGGCGGCGAACCGCTGCACGGCGGGTTCCACACCGTCAACTATCCGGTCGACCCGGCCATCACCGCCGCCGTGTTCGTACCGGACTACGAGCTGTCCACCGAGAAGGCGCGGCAGGCGCTGCCCGCGCAGCTGCCCTACCGCGACGCCGTCTACAACGTCTCGCGCGTTGGCCTGCTGCCCGCGGCCATGAACCCCGGGTCGCTGGCTGCGGCCACCACCTCGGGGGGCACCGTCGACGCGGACGGGAAGGCGCCGGCCATGCCGGGCGCGCTTGCGGCCACGGCGAACACGCTGCTGTACGCGGCCACGCAGGACAAGCTGCATCAGCCATATCGCGCCGCGCTGATGGAACCCTCGTGGAATCTGATCGAACGCTTCCGCTCGCACGGCTACGCGGCCGCCGTCTCCGGCGCCGGACCGTGCGTGCTCGTGCTGCATTACGGTGACGCGCGCGGCCCCATCGACGCCATCGCCGCCGACGACTTGACCTCCGGCCACTGGCGCGTGCTCCATTTGCCGATTGACACCGCCGGCGTCACCGTCGAACGCGGCTGATTCCCCGATTTTCACCTTAGTAGGCACTTTGGGCGTTTAGTAGGCGCATGGGACGCGATGCTGCCGGAGAGAAATCGCGGAATAGCAAGCATGTTGTGTTGTGGAGCATGGCGCAAGGTGCCTACTTTTCAATAAAAGTGCCTACTTAACACGTAGTGTTGCGCAGAGGTTCGCTGCGCAACAGAGCATTGGCCAATGTCGGCATGGTCAACAACGGGTGAAGTCTTCACCAGCGGCCGCCACTCGTGTGCGGTACAGTGGGCGGTATGACGATTCCGCTGATTCTCGCCTCGAAATCCATGCCGCGTCGCAACGTGCTCAATTCGGCCGGCGTCTGCCCGACCATCCGAGTCTCGCATGTCGACGAGCCGGCCGCACTCGAACGTGCCGCCGCACAGGCCGGTGTGACGGTCGATGAGCTGAGTGTGAACCAGCGGGTCATGATTCTGGCCGAGGCCAAGGCCCAGGCCGTGCATCAGGCCTACCGGAACGTGGCCGATACGGCCGCCGCCGCAACCGGCCAACGGGTGACCGCCTATCCGCTCAAAGCCACAGGGGAGGGCGATGCGGGTTCGGGTCCCTCATCACCCGATTCGACCGCTGTCTCGGCTTCCGCGTCCCTGGCGTCCGGCGTTACCGGCGGCAAGGCCTCCGACATCACCCGCGATTTCTCCGGTGTGGATGTGCCCATAACCGTGGAGCCGATTAATGCGCCCGCATGCGGCGCTGAATCCCTTG
Organism: Bifidobacterium pullorum DSM 20433; assembly: GCF_000771405.1. Classification (GTDB taxonomy): domain Bacteria; phylum Actinomycetota; class Actinomycetes; order Actinomycetales; family Bifidobacteriaceae; genus Bifidobacterium; species Bifidobacterium pullorum. The sequence goes on from NZ_JDUI01000010.1 coordinate 94,646, forward strand.
GCATCACCGCGGATGGCGACGTCGTCCCCGCTGCGGCCGATGGATCCGCAAACGCGGCATCCGCGCCGGTCGCCCCCGGCCTGACCACCGCCGCGGTCGGCCCGCTGATCCTGGGCTGCGATTCGATCTTCCTGTTCAACGGCGAATGCCATGGCAAGCCCCATAGCGTCGAGGTGGCACGTGAGCGGCTCAAGGCCATGCGCGGCCACAGCGGCGAGCTGTGGACCGGGCACTGCCTGATCGACTTCGCCACCGGGCGCGTGACCCGCGGCGCCAGCCACGCCATCGTGCATTTCAGCGACTACTCCGATGATGACATCGAACGCTACATCGCCACCGGCGAACCGTTGGAGGTGGCCGGCTCCTTCACGTTGGAGGGGTTCGGCGGCGCGTTCATCGATGGCATCGAGGGCGATCCGCATGGCATCATCGGCCTGAGCCTGCCGCTGGCGCGCCGTCTGGCCGCCGAGCTGGGCGTGGCCTGGACGGACCTGTGGAACGTGGCGCGCGGCAGCCATGAGCCGGCCGCGAAATCCGAGGGTGTGACCAGCAGCGCCGCCGGGTCGGTGCCGCCCAAGGAGAACGTGCACCAGCCGGGCGACGGCTGGATCGACTGCAACTGCGGCCGCCGGCACTGGGGGCTCAACGGCGCTTCCGGCGTGCTGCTGGCCCGCCGCGACCTCGCCACCGGCAAGGTGACGCATGTGGTGATGCAGCATCGCGCGCTATGGAGCGCGGAGGGCGGCACCTGGGGCATTCCGGGCGGTGCCACGGCCGACGGCGAGAACGCCATCGAGGGCGCGCTGCGCGAAAGCTACGAGGAGGCGAACATCACCCCCGAGGACATCGAGGTGGTCGGCACCTACCGCGAGGACCATGGCAACTGGGCCTACACCACCGTGTTCGCGTTCGAGAAGCCCGGCCACACGGTCACACCGCGGGCCAATGACGACGAGAGCATGGAGATTGAATGGGTGCCGATCGACGAGGTGACCGATCGCAAGCTGCTGACCGCCATGCGCACCGACTGGCCGAACTTCCGCGCGCGGTTGGACGCGATCGCCGAGGAAGCCGCACGATGACGGCGGCCAAGGGCAGGGGCGGCAAACGCCCGTCGATGTTCGAAGTGGCCAAGCTGGCCGGTGTGAGCCACCAGACCGTCTCCCGCGTGATCAACCATTCCCCGGACGTCTCGGAGGCCACGCGCGCCAAGGTGCAGGCCGCCATCGACCGTCTGGGCTACCGTCCGAGCAACTCCGCCCGCGCGCTCGCGTCTCAGCGCTCGCGCACGATCGGCCTGATCGCCGGCGGTCTGCGGTTCTTCGGCCCGATCTCGGCCATCTCCTCGATCGAGACGATGGCCCGCGCCCACGAGCTGTTCATGTCCGTCATGCTGGTGCATGAGGCGTATTGTTCGCAGAAGGATTTCGAGGCGCTGTGCGACACGTTCGACGAGCAGAACGTGGACGCGTTCATATTCCTGGCCCCCACCGACGCCATGTTCTCGGCCGCCTGCCATGCGCCGGTGCAGCAGCCGTGCGTGCTGATCACGTCGACGCATGGTGCGGTGGACATCCGCACGGCCATGTCCGCGATTCGTCCCGCGAGTCAGCGCAAGGTGGCGCTGGTGGGCATCGACCAGTGGGGGGCGATGGCCGAAGTGATGAGGCTGGTGGTGGAATACGGGCATCGCCGCGCGCTGTATTTCGCGGGTCCGCAGGAGTGGCGCGACGCGGGGACGCGACTGGCGGCCTGGCGGCAGCTGTGCGCGGAACACTCCGTGGAGTGCGTGGTCGCGCAGTGCGAGTCCTGGGAATCGACCGAGGCGTACATGCGGATGAACCATGTGCTTGAGGATTTCGGCAGCCGTGGCGCCGCCTTGCCCTCCGTGGTGGTGACGGCGAACGACAGCCAGGCGGTGGGCGTGATGCGCGCGCTGCACGAGCATAGGTTGCGGATCCCGCAGGATGTGAGTTTGGTGGGCTTCGACGATATGCCCGCGATGGATAACATGCTCCCGCCGCTGACCACGGTGCGTCCCGATTTCGAACAGTTGGGCGTGGCCGCGATGAAACAGGTGCTGCATCTGTTGGGCGAGGGGCCGGAGCCGACGTTCACGGCGGCCTCGCATGGCGTGGGGTTGGTACCGGCGAAGGTGATGCTGCGCAATTCGTTGGGGCCGGTCGGGCGCTGAGAACGACGAGGTTCGTTGCCTGTTGGTCGTTGGCCGTTGGTCGTTATGACGACTCGCCTTTATGTCGGCACGCTCTCCGGCGGTCGATGCCTGTCATACGGGTTGCGCGTGTTGTCGCGACCGTGCGACAACACGGCACTGGGGGAGGGTGGATGGAGTATGTGTTGTCGCATGTTGGTCGGACTGTGATGCAACTGCTGCTGGCGGTGTTTGGTGCGTGTCGACAACGGATTCACGGTGTTGGGCCGGTGTCGGAAGAGTTACTTTTACAACGATGAAATAAGACACTCGGACGCTTGAGATTAGCGGGGTTGCCGCGTATAATCTGAACTACAAATTGTGAGCGCTAACAGTGGCCGATGAAGGCGGTTGTTAACGTTCTCGGAAAAGGATTGCAGCGGACGGTACGGGCCGGCCGGGCAGGGTAAGGAGTCCACCACCATGGCAGCTATGCAGCATGATTCCGATCAGGTCGCCGAGATCGCGGAAAAGATCCGCGCGGGCAAGACCTCGTTGGGCATCGAATTCGGTTCCACGCGAATCAAGGCCGTCCTCATCGACGACGAATATCGCACCATCGCCTCCGGCGACTACGGCTGGGCCAGCCATTTGGAGAACGGCCTGTGGAGCTACACCGTCGAGGAGATCTGGAAGGGCCTGCAGTCCGCGTATGCGGAGATGGCCGGAGACGTGGAAGCCGCCTACGGCGAGAAGCTCACCCACATCGGTCACATCGGCTTCTCCGCCATGATGCACGGCTACCTGGCCTTCGACGAGGCCGGCGAGCTGCTCGTGCCGTTCCGCACCTGGCAGAACACCAACACCCACGAGGCGCATGAGAAGCTCTCCGAGCTGTTCCAGTACAACATCCCCGAGCGCTGGTCCATCGCCCACCTGTACCAGTGCGTGCTCAACAACGAGGAGCATATCTCCAAGGTCGCGTTCTTCACCACCCTGGCCGGTTATGTGCACTGGAAGCTCACCGGCAAGAAGGTGCTCGGCGTCGGCGACGCCTCCGGCATGTTCCCGATCGACCCGACCACCCGCACCTGGGAGACCGAATTCATCCAGCAGTTCAACGCGCTGCCCGAAGTGGCCGCCCAGCCGTGGAAGCTCGAGGACCTGCTGCCCGAACCTCTCGTGGCCGGCACCCCGGCCGGCGAACTCACCGAGGAGGGCGCCAAGCTGCTCGACCCGACCGGCACCCTGCAGCCGGGCATCACGCTGGCCCCGCCGGAAGGCGACGCTGGCACCGGCATGATGGCCACCAACTCCGTGCGCAAGCGCACCGGCAACGTCTCCGCCGGCACCTCGATCTTCGCCACCGTCGTGCTCGAAGGCAAGCTCAAGGCCCTGCATCCGGAAGTCGACCTGGTCACCACCCCGGCCGGCGACCTGGCCGGCATGAGCCACGCCAACAACTTCACCTCCGACCTGAACGCGTGGGTGAACCTGTTCGGCCAGTTCGCCGAAGCCCTCGGCCACCCGGTCGACGCCGGCACGCTGTACGGCACGCTGTTCCGCTCGGCCATCGCCGACGACGTGGACGCCAACTGCGGCGGCCTGCTCAACTACCCGTTCCGCTCCGGCGAGTTCCTGGCCGGCCTGCCCGAAGGCCGCCCGCTGTTCGCCCGCAAGCCCGAGGCCCGCATGACCCTCGGCAACTTCATGCGCGCGCAGCTGTTCGGCGCGTTCTCGCCGGTCAAGATCGGCATGGACGTGATGACCAAGGACGAGCATGTCCAGGTCGATTCGCTCGTGGGCCACGGCGGTATCTTCACCACCCCGAAGGTGGCGCAGAAGATCCTCGCCGCCGCGTTCGACACCCCGATCAAGGTCATGGCCACCGCCGCCGAGGGCGGTGCCTGGGGCATGGCCGTGCTCGCCGACTACCTGTGGCATGCCGACGAGGACCTGGCCGACTACCTCGACAACCGCGTGTTCGCGGACGCCGAGTCGGTCACCGAAACCCCGGACGAGAAGGACGTGAAGGGCTTCGAGGACTTCTTCGCCCGCTTCCGCGCCGGCCTGCCGATCGAGCACGCCGCCATCGAGGCGATCCCGCTCGAGGACTGATTCGTTTTCCAGACCAGATCAATTAGAAAGGAAACACAATATGGCAACATTGGCTGATTACGGTCCCGAAGTCCGGGCCGAAGTCAAGCAGGTGCGCGAGGTCGTCGCGACGCTGCACGACCAGCTCATCAAGTGGAATCTGGTCGTGTGGACCGCGGGCAACGTCTCCCAGCGTCTGCACACCGCCGACCTCATGGTGATCAAGCCGTCCGGTCTGCGCTACGAGTACCTGACCCCGAGCTCGATGGTCGTCTGCGACCTCGACGGCAACGTGGTCGACGGCTCCGAGGCCCCGTCCTCCGACACCGCCTCCCACTGCTACATCTACCGCAACATGCCGGACGTCTACGGCGTCGTGCACACGCACTCCACCTACGCCACCGCGTGGGCTGCCACCGGCCAGAACGTGCCGTGCGGCCTGACGATGATGGGCGACGAGTTCGGCGGTGAGATCCCGATCGGCCCGTTCCGCCTCATCGGTTCCGAAGCCATCGGCGAGGGCGTCGTCGAGACGCTCAAGAAGTACCCGAAGTCCCCGGCCGTGCTCATGCAGAACCACGGTCCGTTCACCATCGGTAAGGACGCCGAGGCCGCCGTCAAGGCCGCCGCGATGACCGAGGAGGTCGCCCATACCATGTGGGCCGCCCGCCAGCTCGGCGATATCATCCCGATCCCGCAGGAGGATATCGACAAGCTGAATGACCGCTACCAGAACGTCTACGGACAGCACTGACAGCAATCGAAATAACCCAACCAATACAACAAAGGAACATATCACTATGGTTATGGCAAACCCGTTCGAGGGTAAGGAAGTCTGGTTCGGCGTCGGCTCGCAGGACCTGTACGGCGAGGAGGCCCTGCGTCAGGTCGCCGAGCAGTCCACCGAGATCGTCGACTACCTGAACTCCACCGGCACCATCCCGGTCAAGATCGTCCTCAAGCCCACGCTGAAGTCCTCCGACGGCGTCAAGCAGTTCATGGTCGAGGCCTCGGCCAACCCGAACGTCATCGGCGTGATCACCTGGTGCCACACCTTCTCCCCGGCCAAGATGTGGATCCGCGGCCTGGAGGTCCTCACCAAGCCGATGCTGCAGCTGAACACCCAGCATCACATGGAGATCCCGTGGGAGACCATCGACATGGACTTCATGAACCTGAACCAGGCCGCCCATGGCGACCGTGAGTTCGGCTACATCGTCTCCCGTCTGGGTATCAACCGCAAGATCGTGGTCGGCCACTACACCGACCCCGAGGTCGCCGAGAAGATCGCCACCTGGACCCGCGCCTGCGCCGGCTGGGACGCCTCCAACACCATGAAGGTCATGCGTTGGGGCGACAACATGCGCAACGTGGCCGTCACCGAGGGCGACAAGACCGAGGCCGAGCGCGTGTTCGGCGCCTCGATCAACACCTGGGCCGTCAACGAGCTGGTCGCCGCCTACGAGGCCGTCAAGGACGACCAGGTCAAGGACATCATCGAGGACTACAAGGCCAAGTACGACGTGGCCCCCGAGCTGCTCGACGCCAAGTACGACTCGCTGTTCATCGCCGCCAAGGAAGAGGCCGCGATGATCAACATGATGAACGCCAACGGCTGCACCGCCGGCGTCGACAACTTCGAGGACCTGGGCGCCCTGCCGCAGCTGCCGGGCGTGGGCCCGCAGCGCTTCCCGTCCGAGTACGGCTTCGGCTTCTCCGCCGAAGGCGACTGGAAGACCGCCGTGCTCGTGCGCATCGGCGCCGTGATGGGCTACGGCCTCGAGGGTGGCGCCTCCCTGATGGAGGACTACTCCTACAACTTCGTGCCCGGCCATGAGATGAACATGGGCGCGCACATGCTGGAAGTCTCCCCGTCCATCGGCACCATCGCCAAGCCGCGTCTGGAGATCCACCCGCTCGGCATCGGCGGCAAGGCCGATCCGGTGCGCCTGGTGTTCACCGCCGCCCCGAAGAAGGACGTGGTCGTGGTCTCCATGGCCGACATGCGTGAGCGTTTCCGCCTGCTGATGAACGTGGTCGACGTGGTCGAGCCGGAAGGCTCCCTGAAGGCCCTGCCGTGCGCCCGTGCCCTGTGGCAGCCGCGCCCGAGCCTCAAGGATTCGGCCGAGTGCTGGCTGCGCGCCGGCGGTTCGCACCACACCTGCATGACTACCTCGGTCGGTCGTGAGGCGTGGGAGGACTTCGCCCGCATGGCCGGCGTCGAACTCGCCGTCATCGACGAGAACACCACCCCGCGCGAGTTCGAGCGCGAGCTCCAGCTCAGTGAGATGGTGCACCGCCTCAACAACCGCCACTGAGCGGCGGAACATGCATCGCCGTCCGGCTGTCATCCCTCAGCCGGACGGCTTTTTTGGACTCTGACACATTTGTGACTCTGATGCAAGTGAGGAACGTTGGAAAATCAACGTTTTCGTGAATAGATCACGGTCACGATGTGTCAGGGTCCGGAGAAGCCGGGCGTGTCCGGGAAGGTGACCTCCCGGACACGCCCGACTAGCGTCCGCCGTAGATTTCGTGGTCGATCACATCAGCGAAGACCGTGTTCACCTTCGGACGCACCACCTTGAGCGACGGGGTCAGGCAGGCGTTCTCCTGCGAGAACTGCTCCGGCAGGATCGCGAACTTGCGCACCGACTCGGCACGGGAGACCGTCTCGTTCGCCTTGTTCACATACGTCTGCACCAGTTCGCGCACGGCCGTCAGCTCCGCCGCCTCGGCCAGCGGCATGTCGGCCGCCAGCCCCTGCGTGGGCAGCCACGAGGCCAGTCCCTCCGGGTCGAGCGTGATCAGCGCAGCGATGAACGGGCGGTTGTCGCCCACCACCACCGCATGCTCCACGATCGGGCAATCCATGATTGTGTGCTCCAGCGGAATCGGGGAGACGTTCTTGCCGCCCGCGGTGATGATGATGTCCTTCTTGCGTCCGGTGATCGTGATCCGTCCCTCATCGTCGATCGACCCCAGGTCGCCGGTCATGAACCAACCGTCCTCGGTGAACACTTCGGCCGTCTTATCGGGCAGGTTATGGTAGCCGCGGAATACGTTCGCGCCCCTGAGCTGCAGCTCGCCGTCCTCCGAGATGCGCACCGAGCAGCCGGGCGCCGGCTGGCCGACCGTACCGATCACGTTGTCGTTCACGCGGTTCACGGTGAAGGGCGCCGCGGTCTCCGTCAGACCGTAGCCCTGGATCATCGGCAGGCCGATGCCGCAGTAGAAATGCGCCAGATCCACGTTCAACGGCGCGCCGCCGCAGGCCACGTACCGGATGTTCGGGCCGAGCGCGCCGCGCACCGTGCGGTACACCGACGCCTCGTAGCCCAGATGCTCGGCCACCTGCTTGGCCGTCGGCTTGACGCCGGCCTGCTGCATTCGCGACCAGGCGCGCGCCGACTCGGCCGCCTTGAGGAACACGCGCCCCTTGAACCCCATGCCGGCCTTGCGCGAGGCCGCGTTGTACACCTTCTCGAACACGCGCGGCACACCCAGCAGATAGGTCGGCTTGAACGAGCGCAGGTCCGGCAGCAGCGACTTGGTGTCCGGCAGGAACCCGACCACGCCGTCGTCCGACCCGATCGAGCAGTATTCGATGAACCGCGCGAAGCAGTGCGCCAGCGGCAGGAACAGCAGCAGCCGCGGATGGTCGTCCCAGATGACCTCCGGCAGGCATTCGAATCCGGCGCGCACGATGCTCAGGAAGTTGCGGTGCGTCAGCTCCGCGCCCTTGGGCGCGCCCGTGGACCCGGACGTGTACACGATGGTGGCCAGATCGTCCGCCTTGACCGATGCGATGCGCGCCTCCAGCTCCTCGTCCGACACGGAGACGCCCAGGCCTTCGAGCGCGCCGAGCGCGTTGCCGTCGAGCATGAGCACGCGCTGCAGCGTGGGGCAGTCGCCGATGATCGAATCAAGCCGGTCGAAGCGTTCACGGTTGTCGGTGATCGCCAGTTTGACCGCGGAATCGTTGATGATTCGCTCTGCCTGCGGTGCGGAATCGGTGTCGTAGATCGGCACGTTCACCGCGCCGACGGCCGCCAGCGCAAAGTCGAGCACGCCCCATTCCCAGCGGGTGGGGGAGAAGATGGAGACCGCGTCTCCCTTCTTTATGCCGAAGGCGATGAAGCCCTTGGCGGCGGCCAGCACCATGCGGTGGAATTCGCCTGTGGTGATCTGTTCCCAACGGCCGGGGCTGGTTTTGCGCGCGGCGATGACCGTGTCCTCGCCGGTGCGTTCGATGCGCTGCGGAAGCAGCGAGTACAGGGTTTCGTCGTCGCGGACCTCGATGGATCCGGGGGTGGTGTATTCGGTGAGCATATGCGGTCCTTGATCGAATCCTTGGTTGATTTTTGGCTGTGGTGCGCGGCCCCTGCCGTTGCGGCCGGAAGCGTGCGGTGCGGCTGCGATGCCGCGTCGGAGCGGTAGACACGGTTGCATGGAATGTTGGGTTATATACGTTCCATGTTACGCGAGCGTAACCATATTGGTTTGGTGGGAACCGACAGTTTTTTCGCGCGTTTTTTGCCGACGGATGACAAAGCGCCGCCGTTGCGTGGGTGCTGTCGAAGTTGGTCCTGAGCGGGATGTCCGCGCCAGTCACCTTATGCTTGACGATTGTCAAGTAAAAGGTGATGGAAGAAGACAAGCATCCGCCGAAGGAAATCAGGTCTGGCGCGTACCCGCGGTTTCCGTTAGGGTGACAAGGAGTTGCAGAAATGAGGTGCGTAGTGTTCGACAAACGCCTGTTCTCCCTGGCGCCGGGTATCGGCAAGCTGGTGGCCGCCAAAGTGGTGGCCCTGTGGCTGTCGCTGCTGGCCGACGTGCTGTTCGCGTTCATGATGGCGCATATGCTGGTCAGCGTGCTCCAATGCGCGATCTGGACCGTGCAGGGGCTGTCGGTCGAGTTGCCGACCCGCAATCTGTTGTTGGTGTTGTTGGTGCTGGCGGCGGTCTGCGTGGTGAAGTATCTGACCGCGCGCTCCGCCGCGTCGTTCGGCACGGAGGCCGCCGAACGGGTGAAAATCGCGTTGCGTGAGCGTTTGTACCGCAAGATGCTGGCGTTGGGTCCGTCGCACGCTTCGCGGGTGCGCACGGCCGACGTGGTGCAGTCGGCGGGCGAGGGCATCGACCAGATCCAGAGTTTCTTCGACATGTTTCTGCCGCAGCTGTTCTACGCGGTGTTGGCGCCGGTGACGCTGTTCGCGGTGCTGCTGCCGGTGAACGTGCCGGCCGCCGTGGTGCTGCTGGCATGCGCGCCGCTGATCGTGCTGGTGGTGGGCGTGGTGGCGATGAGCGCCGCCCGCGCGTTCAGGAAGTACTGGGGCAAATACACGGATATGGGTGCCGCGTTCCTGGACGGTATGCAGGGTATGGAGACGTTGAAGGCCTTCGACGCCGATGACCGTGCCGCCGCCGACATGGATGAGAAGGCCGAGGCGTTCCGTGTGATGACGATGCGCGTGCTGCAGATCCAGTTGCGCTCGCTGACGGCGATGGATGCCGTGGCGTATGGCGGTACCGCCGCCGGTATCGGCGTGGCCGTCTGGCAGTTCCTGGACGGCGGCATCGACATGGCCGGGGCGATGGCGGTGGTGTTCCTCTCCGCCAGCTTCTTCCTGCCGTTGCGGCAGCTGGGCTCGTATTTCCATGTGGCGATGAACGGCATGACCTCGACCAAGCGGATTTTCGCGCTGCTGGATACGCCGGAGCCGGAACGCGGCCATAGTGGTCTTCCGGGGGATGGCCATGGACTGACCGTGACGTTCGATGCGGTGGGGTACCGGTACGACGATGAATCGGATCCGCTGCGCGACGGTGGTGCTTCGCTGCGGCTCGAGGACGTCGAACCCGGTGGCACCCCCGCGTTGGACCATGTGTCGTTCGTCGCGCGCCCGGGCATCCTGACCGCCATCGTGGGCGAATCCGGCTCGGGCAAGTCGACGACCGCCGCGCTGCTGGATGGTTCGCTCGCCGGGTACACGGGAACGATCACCCTGTCCGCCGATGACGCCTCCGTGGAATTGGGCGACCTGACCGCCGAGGCGATGAGCGCCGCGGTCACGTTGGTCTCGTCGCGCAGCCACCTGTTCACGGGAACGCTGCGTGACAACCTGCTGATGGCCAATCCGTTCGCCGACGACGACACGCTGTGGCGCGCGCTCATGATGGCGCACGTCGACGACTTCGTGCGGTCGCAGCCGGAGGGGTTGGACATGCCGATCGCTCCGGACGCGTCGAACCTGTCCGGCGGGCAGCGCCAGCGCATCGCGATCGCCCGCGCGCTGCTGCGCGACTGTCCGATCTACATCTTCGACGAGGCGACGAGCAGCGTGGACGCCGAAAGCGAGGCGCTGATCCTCGACGTGATTCGCGACTTGGCCCGTCAGGCCACGGTGATCATGATCACGCACCGCATGGCGAACGCGGTGCAGGCCGATCAGGTGGTGGTCTTCGACCACGGCCGTGTGGCCGAAACCGGCACCCATGTGGGGCTGATGGCCGACAACGGCGTGTACGCCCGACTGTTCCGGGCGCAACAGACCATCGAGCAGGTCGGGCACCGCTCCCTTGCCGTCGGGGCGCGGACGGCTCTCACCGTGCCGGCACCCCCGACGCCTCCGGTCCCACCAGTCCCGCCGACGACTCTCTTGGACTCTGATGCATCGGGCTCAACCTCGCCGGGCTCCTCGCTGGACGCTGACACATTCATCTCGGGCTCAATCACATCGGGCTCAATCACATCGGGCTCAACCACGTCGGACTCCTCCCCGGACGCTGCCAACGCCGCTCCCGGCACCGCGTCCGGTACCGGCGGCCTGATCCGCAGACTGCTGCGCGAAGTCGGCCCGCTGCGCCCCGTGATGATCGCCGCCTGCGTGTGCGGCACGCTCGGCCACCTGGCCGCCGCGCTCCTGCCCGTGTTCGGCGTGTTCGCGCTGTTCGCCACATTGGAGGAACCTGTCTGGGGCGTGAGCATGACCGCGGGCATCGCGGCGATGGCGGTCTGCGCCGTGGTTCGTGGGCTGATGCGGTATGCGGAGCAGTACATGAACCATAACGTGGCGTTCAGGCTGCTGGCGCTGTTCCGGTCGAAGGCGTTCGCTGCCATGCGCCGTCTGGCGCCGGCCAAGCTCGACGGTCGGGGCAAGGGCGATCTGATCGCGCTGATCACCACGGATGTGGAGCTGCTAGAGATCTTCTTCGCCCACACGATCTCGCCTGTGGTCATCGCCGTGGTGACCACCGTGGGGTTCGCCGTGGTGTTGGGGGTGCTCAACCCCTGGTTCGTGCCGCTCCTGGTGGTGATGCACCTGATCGTCGGCGTGCTGCTGCCTCGCCTGTTCTCGACGGGCGTGCGGTATCTGGGACCGAATCTGCGCCGCGACGCGGCATCGCTGGACGACGCGATGCTGGACGATATGCGCGGTCTGGACGAGATCATCCGTTTCGGGGCGGGCGAACGCCGGTTGTCCGCGATTCTCAACAAGTCACGGGAGCTGTGGCGGCAGCGGGTCGAGCTGAGCGCAAGCAACGGCCGCTTCAGCGGCATCGGCGGAGTGGCGGTGGTGCTGGCCACCGTGCTCGCCGGCGCGTTGGGTCTGGCATTGGCATGGTATGGATTCACCACCGTGGAAGGTGTGGGCGCCACCTTCGCCGCCGTGGTGCTGATCGCCAGCTCCTTCGGCCCCACGTTGGCGCTGAGCGCGCTGCCGGCGAGTCTGACCCAGACGTTCGCCTCGGCGCGGCGACTGTTCGCGCTGATGGACGAGGCGCCGGTGGTGGAGGAAACCGGCACGGCGACGCCCGCCTATACCGGTATGGCGCTGGAACATGTGCGCTTCGCCTATCCCGATCGGGAACGTCGCGGGGATGCGGCTCACGACGGCAGCCTTACGTCTGACGATCGGCAAGCGTCTGACCGCAGTCACGCAAACGAAGGCGCGTCGGGACAACGCTCCGATGGCGGCGTGTTCTCCGACCTGTCGCTGGATATTCCGGCGCATGGCATCCTGGGCGTGCAGGGACCGTCCGGGCGCGGCAAATCCACGATGCTCAAGCTGCTGATGCGCTACTGGGATCCGCAATCCGGACGCGTGACGATGTCCGGCGAGGACCTGCGTGCGGTTGACGCGCACCATCGCCGGCGTGTGCAGGCCCTGCTCGCGCAGGAAACCTATCTGTTCGACGGCACGATTCGGGAGAACCTGATGCTCGCATTCAGCGGCCGGGATGCGGGTACTGCGACTGATGCCGCGTCCGGTGCGGGGACTGCTAGCGCGACCGGTGCCGAGGATATGGCGGCTTTGGGTTCCGGCGCCTCGGGCACGCAGGACCCGTTTGCCGTGGACGCCCTGCTGCGCGACGCGCTCGCCAAGGCTTCGGCGCTGCAGTTGGTCGACTCGCTGCCTGACGGATTGGACACCCCGGTCGGCGAATTGGGTGGGCGTCTGTCCGAAGGCGAACGCCAGCGCATCGGCCTGGCCCGTGTGTTCCTGCGCCAGGCGGATCTGGTGCTGCTCGATGAACCCACCAGCCGTCTCGACGCGTTCAACGAGGCCGTGATCCTTCAATCGATCAACGCCTTGGCCGGTGATACCAGCGGTGCTGCGGCTGACGGCATTGATCCGCATGGGAGCCGGACCAAGGGGGCGGCGATCGTGCTGGTCTCCCATCGGGATTCCACCATGCGCGTGGCCGATAGCGTCATCCACGTATGAGGGCGCTGCATTTTGGCCGTCGGCTCGGCTTATTGGGGTCTTCACACGTGGAGGGTCCGATCGTTCTCTGAGGGAGGTTCGCACTACTTCGGGTTTGGGAATCAGGAAGGTTGATTTTCCGCCAATTGAATTTTCAAACCCGAGGTAGTGCGAACCTCCTTTTCCGTGACTGCGGTCGGGGCTATAGTCATTAGCAGATTCTCAGCGTGAAGGAGCCCCTATGAGCGAGCAGCATACGTCCCCCGTTCCGATGATCCGCCTGCACGACGGCGCCGAAATCCCCCAGGTGGGACTTGGCGTGCTTCGCATCGATGATGAGGGTGTGACCCCGGTGGTGGAGTCGGCGCTCGCCGCCGGATACCGGCATATCGACGGCGCGGCCGGCTACAACAACGAGGGCGGCGTGGGCCGCGCGCTGGTCAACACCGGCTACGCTACGGGGGAGCGCCGCCGCGAGCTGTGGGTTACGACCAAGCTGCGTGACTCCGAGCAGGGGTACGACAGCGCACTGAAGGCCTTCGATCGTCAGATCGGGCTGTTGCAGCTCGAGTACGTGGACATGTACATGATCCATTGGCCCACCCCGTTCGACTGGCGTTCCGCCGAGACGTGGAAAGCGTTCGTGCGTCTGCGCGAGGAGGGGCGTGTGCGCACGCTGGGCGTGTGCAACTTCCTGCCCGAGCATCTGGAACGGCTGCATGAGGAGACCGGCGAATGGCCGACCGTGAACCAGATCGAGCTGCATCCCACCTGGCAGCAGCGTGAGGTCACCGCGTTCTGCCGGGAGCACGGCATCGCGGTGGAGGCATACTCCCCGATGGCGCGCGGCGCCGACCTGAATGCCGGAAACGGCGCCATCGAGCGCATCGCGGCGGCCCATGGCGTGAGCCCGGCGCAGGCCATCCTGCGCTGGCACATCGAGAACGGCACGATCATCATCCCCAAGTCGGTGCACGCCGAGCGCCAGCGTGAGAACCTCGACCTGTTCGGCTTCGCCCTCACGCCCGAGGAGCATGCCACCATCGACGCGCTCGACGGCCCCACCCGCGCCGGCCACGATCCGCTCACCTTCTCGTACGCGTGAGCGGTCGGAGAGAACATACCGAAGCGCCGCTCACCTTCCAGTGCAGGTGAGCGGCCGGGGGCGTATGGGGACATTATTCGCCGTGGGATGAGCGGCGATAGCGCCCATACGCTACAGTGGACACGCTATGTCTAAGAACACCGATCGCAACTCGCGCCGCAGCCAGGCAGAATTCACCCGTAACGCCGCCAACTATGTGACCAAGCGGTTCAACGTGTCCAATCCGTTGGAACGCGTGCTGATCCTGCTGGTCGTCGCCGCCGTGGTCGGGATCGGCGCCGGCGTGCTTCTGCCGAAGATCAGCCCGGAGGTCGGCGAGCTGACCGGCGAGTATGTGGCGTCCGGCGATGCCGCAGACACCTTGGAGACGTTGCGGGTGGACGACAATCAGAGCGGCGAGGGGTACGAGCGTGACCTGTTCGGCTTCCGCGAGACCGACGATGACGGCGACGGCTGCGATGTACGCGAGGCCGTGCTGGCCCGCGACATGGAGGACGTGACCTATACGTATCCGGGTGGTTGCAAGGTGAAGACCGGCGTGCTGCACGACCTGTACACCGGCAAGACGATCCATTTCGTGCGTGGGCCGCAGACCAGTAAGGCCGTGCAGATCGAGCATGTGGTGGCGTTGGAGAACGCCTGGCGTTCGGGCGCGCGCGACTGGTCGACCGCCGAACGCTACGAGTTCGGCAACGACATGTACAACCTGCTGGCCGCCGATGGCGCCGCCAACCAGGACAAGGGGTCGGCCTCCGCCGCCTACTGGCTGCCGACCAACGAGGATTTCCGCTGCGAGTACGTTGCTCGTCAGATCGGGGTCAAGGACAAGTACGATTTGAGCGTGACCACCAAGGAGAAGCAGGCCATGCTGTCCGTGCTGCGTTCGTGCCCCGGCCAGGAGGTCCCGGCCGAATAGTTGCGTCCCGGCCGCCGTCGGCTGTGTGCTGGCCGGGTGGCCGTGTTTTGCCCGCCGTTAGTTGTGTTTCGGCTGAATGGCTGTGTTTCGGACGAGTGATCGTGCTTCGACCGAATGGCCGTATCTGGTCTGCTGTTGGTCTGGCCGGCCGGATACCGGTCACGGATGATATGTACGGTCCTTGCGGGTCCCCTCCCGAAGGGGCCCCTGCTGCGACACTCGTTCAACTGTTGCCTTCTTGGCGCAAAAGCCACGTTTTTCCGCCAGGTTTTCTATAGGGCCATCTATTCAACTGTCGGTTACTGTGCGTTGGCGGGTGGTTTTCCGCCAGGTTTTCTACAGGGCCACCTTTCCAACTGTTGGTTACTGTGCGCGGGTGGGTGGCTCTCCGCCAGGTTTTCTACAGGGCGCCGAGAGGGCGTTCTTCCGCGCATGGAGTAGACTTGATGAGTCATGATAACGCCGTGTCCGGCCGGATACGGCGGATATACGAGAGCAAGGATTCCCGCGCATGCACATCATGTTCGTATGTACCGGAAACATCTGCCGTTCGCCCATGGGCGAGCTGCTGTTGAGCCGCTACCTGGCCAACACGACGGTGCAGGTGACCAGCGCCGGGACCCGTGGTCTTCACATGCATCAGATTGATCCGTCCAGCGCGCGGATGCTGGACAGCGTCGGCATCGATTCCAGCGGGTTCCGCTCCCGGCGTCTGACCCGCGAGATGGCCGAATCGGCCGACCTGATCCTGTGCTTCGAGACGGCGCAGCGCAACCAGATCGTGACGTTGGCGCCGGCCGCGGTACGTTACACGTTCCAGCTGAACGATTTCGCGAATATGTGCGAGTATGCCGCGCGGAATGGTCTGGTCCGGGGGCTGACGATTCAGGATCGTCTGCAGTCGGTGATCGACGCGTCGTCGTATATCCGTCCGCTGGTGGAGGCCCCGAAGGATATCGCCGATCCGATTGGCCGTGATATTTCGGCGTTCCGCCAGGCCGCCGAGGAGACGAACCGTGCGTTGCGCACGATGCTGGCCAGCATGCGCAAGCATTACCGCGTGGAGGCCGCTCCGGAGCGCCCGCAGCTCGTCCGCCCCGATTTCGATTCCCTCATCAGCGCCAACTGAGTTTCCGCGCGAGGGGCGCGGCGGGCGTTCTTGATATCGGTTACGCGTGGGGCGGAACGGCGGCTGATAGTATTGCTCATGCTTATTTTGAGTAGGGGGCAGAAATGGGCAGTCAGGATCATTATGACTACCGTGAGCTTGCATATGACTTGAACAAGGCTGCGGTCAAAGGACCACACACCCGGTACCGTTGGCTGGCGGCACTGCTGTGGGCGGCGACGTTGAGCATCATGCTGGTGATGGTGTTGCGGATGTCGCCGAACGGCGTGGACGGTAAGCGTTACATTCCGCTTGTGGTGGCGTTTGTGCCGTGGATGGCGGCTCCTTCCGCCGTGATTCTGCTGGTGGCGTTGGTGATCCGCCGCCGTGCGCTGGTCGTGGTCAGCGTGTTGTGTCTGGCGGTTCAGCTGGTGTGGCATGTGGGGTTCCTGTATCCGCGAGCGTCGCTGTCCGCCGCGGCGCGGTCGGCTGTGGCGCAGGCGAGCGTGGTCACCGATGACCGGTATGCGCGCATCATGACGTTGAATACGCGCAACGGCTTGGCTGACGCGGCCGCAATTGTGCGGACCGTGCGCGAGCAGCATGTGGAGGTGCTGGCGCTGCAGGAGTTGAATCCGGCGTTGATTTCCCGCCTGAATGATGCCGGCTTGCGCGAGCTGCTGCCGTATGCGGTGGTGGCGGACGCCTCCCCGTCCGACAATGGCGGGGTGAACGGGGTGTGGAGCGCCGCCCCGATGAGCGAGCCGACGAAGGATCTGATTCCGATCGAAGCGTCGAGCATTCCCGCTGCGAGCATCGATTTCGGGGGTACGGTGATTTGTTTCGGCTCCGTGCACCCGTTTTCGCCGCGGCCGAGCAATCAGGGGCTGTGGGACCGCGGCTTGGGTGCGATTAGTCAGCTGCAAAGGGATGATTACACGTTTGTGTTGATGGGTGATTTCAATGCGACGTGGGACCATGCGAGTTTCCGCTGCCTGCTGGGTGGCCGTTTCGTGGATTCGGCGGAGAACGCGGGCGAGTGGTTCCATATGACATATCCG
The DNA here is from genome assembly GCF_000771405.1 of Bifidobacterium pullorum DSM 20433. Taxonomy (GTDB): domain Bacteria; phylum Actinomycetota; class Actinomycetes; order Actinomycetales; family Bifidobacteriaceae; genus Bifidobacterium; species Bifidobacterium pullorum. The sequence continues at coordinate 111,796 of NZ_JDUI01000010.1, forward strand.
GCGAACAAGAGGCTGTTCGGCCGAATTCCGGTGCCTGCCGCCGTGGAGATTGACCATATCGTGCACGACCGCGGTGTGATGGTCGGCGATTTGGATACGGTGGTGGTTCCGGGAACCGACCACAAGGCCCTGCTGGGTACGCTGGAGGTGCGGTAGCCGGTCCGGGGCAGTGCCGGCGATCAGTTTTCGCGCAACCTGTGGCCGGGCCGCGACCGAGACGGCAACCCCAACAGACGCCACCACCGCCGTGTTCACGGTATTCTGGGAGCCATGACTGAGACGTGCGCGCCCAAGAACATCCTGGTGACCGGTGGTTGTGGGTTTATCGGTTCGAATTTCGTGCATTACGTGGTGAACAACCATCCTGAAACGCATGTGACGGTGCTGGATGCGCTGACGTATGCGGGTAATCCGGCGAACATCGCGGGGTTGCCGGCTGATCGCGTGCAGTTCGTGCATGGGGATATCTGTGACGCCGAGCTGTTGGACCGCCTGGTGCCGGGACATGACGCGATTGTGCATTACGCTGCCGAGTCGCATAACGACAACAGCATCGCGAACCCGGAGCCGTTCCTGCGGACGAATGTGGAGGGCACCTACCGTCTGCTGGAGGCGGTCCGCAAGTATGACGTGCGCTACCACCACATCAGCACCGACGAGGTGTATGGCGACCTAGCGCTGGACGACCCGAACCGGTTCACGGAGCAGACCCCGTACCATCCTTCCAGCCCGTACAGCTCCACCAAGGCGGCTTCCGACCTGTTGGTGCGCGCCTGGCACCGCACCTATGGAGTGCGCGCCACGATCAGCAACTGCAGCAACAACTATGGTCCGTACCAGCATGTGGAGAAGTTCATCCCGCGCCAGATCACGAACATCCTGACGGGTATTCGCCCGAAGCTGTACGGCGACGGCCTGAACGTGCGTGACTGGATTCACACGGATGACCATTCCTCCGCCGTTTGGACGATTCTGACGAAGGGCCGGATCGGCGAGACCTATCTGATCGGTGCGGACGGCGAGCAGAACAACATCACGGTGTTGCGCGACATTCTGGAGGTCATGGGTCAGCCGGCCGACGCGTTCGACTGGGTGAAGGACCGCCCCGGCCACGACCGCCGCTATGCGATCGATTCGACCAAGCTCAGGACCGAACTGGGGTGGACCCCGGAGCATACGGACTTCCGCAAGGGACTGGAACGGACGATCGCGTGGTACACGGAGCATCGCGACTGGTGGGAGCCCGCCAAGGCCGCCACCGAAGCCCGGTACCAGCAGCAGGGCCAGTGAACTGCCGGGAAGGAGCGCTGCCGGCAGATCCGCTCCCGCGATGACGCGGAACATGTCGGAACGCGTCGGAACACCGTGATATCGCGGCGATGGGGTGCAACCGCGCTCGCCGCCCGCTACCGCCGATGCCGCCAGATGGTGTATGCCGCCAAGGTGATGCCGTCGGCGATCTCCCCGCGTTCGATCATGCCGTCGATTTGTTCCGGGGTGCACCAGGTCTGCTCCGTCAGCTCCCAGTCGGTCTCCGTGACCGTCGGGTCGTCATTACCCGTCAAAGCGATGCGTACCACGGCGATATCGTCCTGCAACACCCCGGCGTCCGCGTGCATGTGCTGCAGGCATGTCGCCTGTGCGGACGAGGCGCTGAGTCCGGTTTCCTCCTTGAGCTCGCGTATCGCGGTGCGCGCGGGGTCCTCCCCGGCCTCGCCCATGCCGCGCGGGAACTCCCACTCCCATGCGTTGATGGCGAGACGCCAGTGCCGTGCCAGGAGCAGCCGACCGTTGCGTTCCGCGACGCATACCGCGCCGGTGCGGCCCTGCTTGACCGAGACATAGTGCATCGGGAGCCGTTGACCTGTGCGGATGTCGCGCACGTCGGCGCGTGCCACGGTGAAGTCGACGCCGCCCTGTTCCCGGTACACGATGGCCGTATCCATGATGTCGAGCGGTGTGGCCGGATCCTGCGGTGCCTTACCCATGGCGTCTCCTCGATTGTTCCTGTGATTGTTCCATTATGCGGCAACAGTGGCGTTAGGCGGATGGTTCCGCCAGGTAGACCACCGTTTTGGAGGCGGACCGCACGCCCCACATCCACTGGCATACGTCCACGATGTTCGGTGCCACTGCGATGGCCCACGCCACGAACACGATGAGCGCGATTGGCGCGTTACCGTTCAGCCAGACGTTATCGGATACGGCGGAGAGCAAGGCCAAAGCCAGCGTGAAGATCAGGCCCCACAGCAGGTTCATCGCGTCATGCTGCAGGCTCCGTTCCTGGGCGGCCTGTTCCACCGCGTAGGCGATATCACGCGTGCGGATGCCGCGCTTGCGGTTGGATATCGCGTCGGTGCCGCATTCGCGCCATTGGCTGATGGCGTTGCGTGACTCGTAGCAGAATTGGGCAAAACGGACGAATGGCATCTGCCCCAGTTGATCGGTGATTGAGCCATCCAGCATCAGGACGTTGCGGCGGTCGTCCCGCCCGACCATCTGGGCGAACGAGTTGCCGGATGCGGCGACCGCGATGAGCCGCGTACCCAGATGGTTGGCCATGGTCTGCTGGTAGACGAACTGGTACCAGTCCCGCAGCATGCGTTTGGTCAGCAAGCGTGCTTCGTGGCGGTCATCGGGTGGTTGGGCGGGATCTTCCGCGTGCCCGTCGGGCAGGTCTGCGCCCGCAATGATACGGAACGCGTCGGAACGCCGTGATACTGCGGCGATGGCGTTCAGTGTGGCGACGAAGGTGTGCTCCTGATTGGTGATGCCGTGGGCTTGCGCCAAGTCGTTTGGTAGACGGTATTGGTTGAGCAGCAGTGTTCTGCACCGTTCGGCGTTGGCGGCGAAATAGTGGTCGAATCCCGGGCTATGTACACGGGCCGCGAACTCGGGGGAGTTCTGGTTCTCATACAGGATGAGTCCCTGGCGTTCCGCGTCGATCCACTCCTGCCAACGCTGCCCCAGGAAACGGAATCGGTCGGCGGTACGGGTGTCGCCATCATCCGGGAACAGGTGGGCGAAGGCTTCGGCGATGACGGCGGCCTTGCCGGTGCCGTTGGCTTCAGCTTCGGCGAGTCGGTTGGTGAATGTTGTGTAGAACGATGCCGGCAGACTGAGCGCCTCCTGCTCGGTGACGGTGCGGTCGAGAGCTGAGTATTCCAGCGGGCGGATGGTGTACTGGTCGGGACGGCCCGCACAGGGGAGATCTTGGCTGTCGGCGTTGGGATTGGCTGTTTGTACCTTCTCCTGCACGGTGACGATGGTGCTCACCGTGAAGGCGACCAGACATTGCTCCAATGTCGGTTGACGGCCCGAGACGATGATGGAAGGGCCATCCTTATAGGACTTGCCGAGGATGCCGTTCACCGTGGCCGGGCCGAGCGCCAGGAAGAAGATACCGTCGAACAGTTCGGCATCGGTCAGCAGAATGCGGGGGCAATACAGGTACGCGGTGCGAATCACTCCCGCGAAATGCGTGGCGAACTGCACATGGTCGTTGAGCAGGCGCTCGCAGCGCCGCTCAAGGCCGTTCTTGAACCATAGATCCGAAGCTGACGGGCATGGGACTTCGCCTGGGATACCGGCTGTGTCCGCGTCAACAGCGGCGGCGATCCGCTCCCACTCGCCAAGCTGCATGGTCGAATCGAAGTTCGTGATCTTGGCGGCGGAGGTACGTAGGGGCATAGCTTTCAGTGTAGTGGGGGTGGCGATAGCGATTGTCCGATATGCGGTTGTGGGAGAGTAAGGGGTGTGGGCAGGCCTCGTTCTATAATCGAGCATGTGACTTACATGGTAAGTGGGTGCCCAGTTTGAGGAAGGGACTGGTGCTTGGCTGCTGTGCTTGTTTGGGAATGCGTTATTTCGGCCTCGGAGGTGGGACCTAGGTGAAGATAGCGATGGTTGGGCATAAACGTATCCCCTCCCGTGAAGGTGGGGTGGAAATCGTTGTGGAAGAGCTTGCAACTCGTATGGTCGCTCGTGGGGAACAGGTCGTGGCGTACAGCCGCAAGGGCCATAACGTTGCCGGTTCGGAATTCGATAATGAATCGAATGTCAACGATCGCCCATACGTGTATAAAGGCGTGAAGGTGATTCCTGTCACGACTATAGACGCAAAGGGACTGGCCGCCCTCTCTTCCTCATTCTTCGCTACGTTGAAAGCCATTGCCGCTAGGCCTGACGTTATCCATTACCATGCCGAAGGTCCGTGTGTTATGTTGCGTTTGGCGCACTGGTTCGGGATCCGAACCGTTGCCACCATTCACGGACTCGACTGGCAGCGTGCCAAGTGGGGACGGTTCGCCTCTTGGTATTTGAAGTTTGGTGAACGTACCGCCGCTCGTTGCGCGGATGAAGTGATTGTGCTGAGTCGAAATATGCAGCGGTACTTCCGCGACACCTATGGCCGTGAGACCCGGTTTATTCCCAACGGTATCGAACGTAGCGAGCCGGTTCGTGCTGACATCATTACTCAGCGATACGGTTTGGAGAAAGATGGATACGTTCTGTTCCTGGGGCGAATCGTGCCGGAGAAGGGCGTGCACTACCTGATTGAAGCGTTCAAACGGCTTGACGCAGACAAGAAGCTGGTCATCGCCGGTGGCGCGTCTGATTCATCGGAATACTACGAGCAGATTCAATCGGCCGCTGCCGGTGATCCTCGGATTATTCTTACCGGATTCGTTGAGGGGCGGATGCTGCAGGAGCTGTACAGCAACGCTTACGTGTATGTGCTGTCCAGCGATCTGGAAGGCATGCCGATGAGCTTGCTGGAAGCCATGAGCTATGGCTGCTGCTGCTTGGTATCGGATATCCCTGAATGCACCGAGGTGGTGGAGGACCATGCCGTAGTATTCCGACATGGCGATGTGGACGATCTGGAACGCCAGTTGTCTGCGCTGATTGCCGCTCCTGAGCGCGTAAATGCGATGCGTAAGAATGCGTCGGAATTCGTGTGTGCAAAGTATTCATGGGATTCTGTTACGACTCGGACGCTTGCTCTTTACGATTCCCGCTTTGGAACGTCGGCTAAGGGCAGGAGGTGAGACATGCGCATTCTGCTGGTCAATAAGTTCTTCTACCGCAAGGGCGGCGCTGAGACGTATTTCTTTGCACTTGCCGAGGGATTGCAAGCTCTTGGACACGAAGTCGCGTTCTTCTCCATGCAGCACCCGAATAACGAACCGAGCTACTGGAGTAAATACTTCGTTTCCGAAAAGGACTATGTAGGGGATATTTCCGCGTTCAAAAAGGTTCAGGAAGCCTCCACACTGATTTACTCTTTTGAAGCGAGACGTAAGTTCGAAGCGTTGCTAGAGGAATTTAAGCCAGATGTGATCCACATGAACAATGTGCATCGCCAGCTGACGCTTTCGATTCTTGATGCACCGTATTTGAAGAAACATCATGTGCCGGTGGTGTATACGGCGCATGATTACATTCTGCTGTGCCCGGCCTACACGATGGTGAATGGCAGGGGAGAAGTGTGTGACGCTTGCTTGGATAGGCGATTTATGCATGCCACAAAGAATGTGTGTGTGAAGGGATCGCGTGCCAAGAGTCTGCTTGCTTCTGCGGAAGCCGAATTTCTGAAGTATCACCATTCGTATGACAAGATTGATGCGATTATCGCGCCTTCTGAATTCATGAAGAGCAAACTGGATGAGGGCGGATACGCAGGGCGTACCATTACCATGCAGAACTTCCTGACCGATTCGCAGATGGAAATGGCTCGCAAGGTTACGAATACACGCAAGTTTGAAGACAGTGCTTCCGGGAAGCGACCCTATTTTTTGTTCTTCGGCAGGCTTTCCCAAGAGAAAGGCATTCTCACGTTGGTTCGTGCCTTCCTGAAGGCCGCGGATTCTGGAAATACGCATGATGAGTTTCGCCTTCCTTCTAACTGGGATCTTCATATTGTTGGTGATGGCCCAGAACGTTCTGAGATAGAGTGCCTTGTCGTTGAAGCTGGTTCTCAAGCGGCTTCGCGCATCCATCTTCTCGGATACAAGTCCGGCGAGGATTTACAGCGTGAAGTAGGCAATGCTCGTTTCAGCGTGCTGAGTTCCGAATGGCGTGAGAACATGCCTTATTCCGGATTGGAATCACTTGCTGCGCAAACACCGGTGATTGGCACCAGGATTGGTGGTATTCCCGAACTAGTGGTGGAAGGCAAGACCGGTTTTGCATTTGAGCCTGGCAATGCGAGCGATTTGGCAGAGATTCTTGGAAAGGCCTCGCGTGTAAGCGAAAGTGACTACCAGGTCATGCAGCGGGCTTGCAACGAATACGTGAGTGAACGCTGTGGACAAACGGACTACGTACATCAGCTCGAAATTTTTTATAGGAGAACTGCGAGTGGTAAATAAGCACAACAGCCTGAAACGTATTGTCCACCGTGCTTCTGAGGAGTTGCATGCTTCACGGATGATTGCGAAAGAGACTTCTTGGAGCGAAGGCGTAAATGCGTTTCGAGCAAAGCTTGATATTCAGGTGATGAACCATAACGGGTATCGAGAGTCAGAAGCCGTTAAGGCGCATCTACTGCGCAAGCACGAAGCCGTTCTGCAGTATTTGGAGAATCGTTTTGGAGACTATTACGCTTCGTATGACTACAGCGTTCCTCTTCCTCCAGTTGATCCGGATAAGAATAATAAGATTTGGATGTGCTGGTGGCAGGGCTTGGAGTCCGCTCCAGAAATCGTAAGGGCTTGTGTCGGATCAGTCCGGCGTAATGCTGGCGGTCGTGAAGTTGTCATCATCACTGATGAAAATGTTAAGGAGTATGCTGATATTCCCCAATGGATATGGGACAAGGTCAGAAGGGGAACTATTACGAGGACGAACCTTTCCGATTTATTGAGACTGACCTTGCTTGCTGAACATGGGGGTATGTGGTTGGATGCAACCTTTTATTGTTGTCGACAGCTCTCTGGACCGATTTATGACGTGCCTTTGTTCTCGATAAAGCGTCCTGATTATTTACATGCTTCAGTCGCCGGAGGAATGTTTGCAGGGTATTCGTTGAGCTGCGATGCAGAACATAGGCGCGTTTTCCAAACAGTTCGTGATTTTTTCCTTGAATATTGGCGAAAGAGTGATTTTATGATTGACTATCTACTTGTCGATTATTTAATTGTTCTTGCTCAGCGTCATGATCCATGGATTGCTGAAGCCTTTAACAAGATTCAACCTAACAATCCACAGTGCGATGAGTTGTACAAAATTCTCGATCATCCCTATAGCAAGAAGCAATGGGAAAAGCTCTCTGCTAATACAGATTTATTCAAATTGACCTGGAAGAGGAATTATTCAGTAGAGAAGAGTGTCCCATCTTTTTATAAGATGGTTATAGAGTCTAAACTTATCTGATATGTGTGTGATGACAGAAGGTAGAAGATAGCTAATGAACATGAAGAAGATACATTATTGTTGGTTTGGTGGAAAAGAATTACCTGAATATGCTCGTGCGAATATCGAATCGTGGAAAAAGTATGCTCCAGATTATGAGATAATCGAATGGAATGAAAAGAATTTTAATCTTAAGGAACATAAATACGCAGAGGATGCGTTCAAGTCAGGAAAGATGGCTTATGTCAGTGATTATGTAAGGTTCTGGGTCTTGCGTGAATACGGCGGTATTTATATGGATGTCGGAACTGAACTGATAAAGCCAATTAAACCTTTGGAGGAATCAATTCCTTTTGCCGCGATAGAGGGATTTTCAAATACCGTAAATAGCGGGCTAATAGTTGCTTGTGATAAAAATGATGCAATGATTGATATGATTGTTCATAAATATGATGTAACGGAATACATTGATGACGATTTGTTTCGCAAAAATCATACCGTAAATCATATGTGGACGGATATATTGAATCGATATGGATACGTTCAGGAAGATAGGACGCAAAAAATTCAGAATTGGACGTTCTTCTCTTCTGATTTCTTTAACCCAATTTATGGCTTCGGTGGATTTAAGGTTAAAAAAAATACTTACGCCATCCATCATTATAGTGCTTCATGGAAAAATACAAAAGAAAGAAAGAAGGATCATCTTGGGGATTCTTTCTCGTTTTTTTGCGGAAGACGTTTGGGAGACGTTATAGCGCGGATTATCGTTGAATTTCAATTTGAGTCAAAAAAAGATGCAATAAAGAATATTGTAAATAAATGTAGGAAATAAAATTGATTTATGGAGTAATGGATGTTTAAACTATTTGATCTTAGCAAGAGCGACTTGATCCGATATGCGTGGGAAACATGTATATCCGTTTTTGCTATCCAATATATAACCAATAAGATTTTCAGGTTGCAAGTGGCCTTTTGTTTTGAGCAGACTGATGGTGTACCTCGGCTCGTGAGTCATTTTCTTCGGATGATTAATCGAAATGAAAGCATTGCTAAAGATACAAAATTTGGGTATGGCTTATACATTGGGCATAACCGTCTGGTGGTCGTGAATCCAACAGCGGCGATTGAGGACGCAATTAAACTGTCTCGGTTCGCAACAATTGGCTCAGATGAGGGTCATGCGACAAAAACATGGAATAATGTTTATGCTGATTTGTCAACTTGCGTCGTTGAAAATATGAAAATCGGTAATACTGTCGCGATTAAAGAAGGGACGGTTGTGCCAAAAGACATTCCGAGCGCTGCTACGGCAGCAGGTAATTATTGCAGAGGATTGAATTACTGTAGGCCAGTCAGATTTATTGTTAATCGATGGACGATTAAGTCTTGACTCGTGCTGAGAGATAGGTGTCTTGATTCAAACCGTGTTCTTGATTGTAAGAGTGTAAGCGTCGAAATAGGTTTTTTATGAAGGTGCGAGTATTTAGCATTGAAGCTATTAATAGTTCCTTAAAAATGGGTTTGTTTATTTTCACCCTGAATAGTTTTTGGGGGTCTAGTAATATTTTTGCATGCCCAAATAGTGTCAATGTTGTTCTAACTCTTGGTGGAATAATCTGCCTTCTTTTTTCGATTTTTAAAAGAAGGCATAACTATAGAACCATATTTGCATACTCGCTTTTAATTTTACTTGGCGCATCTGCTTATTATATTACAAGGTTGAGCCTTGTTCTTGTTCTTATTTTATCCTGTCTTGCTATTCGGCATGTTGATTTTGATTCCATTTGTTCTTTCCTTTTTCATTACAATATACTCTTTTTTATAATTCATTGCTTTTTCTTGATTGCAACGCTTCCCTTCAAGTTTACTGATTATATTGTTTATTCCGTTGATCGTACGCGGTTTAATTTTGGTTTTTTGCATGCAAATCTTTTTTCTATATACATATTGAATATTACTTTAATGTGGCTATGGTTAAATAGAAGACATATTAGCAATCGTATTGTTGTAATGGTTGCACTTATATTGTTGTCGACGTCGGTGCTTTCCAAGACCAGGACACTCATTGTTGTCACGGTTATAATCATTCTGCTCCTTTGTTTAGTCAGAATTATTAATAGAAATAATCTTTTCCTTAGTATTTGCTCTGGGTATGGTGCGGTTCTCTTCTATGGATTGTTCTTCTTTTTGTGGCAGGGATTCGTAAAGTCAAATTCTTTGGTTATCTACGTGGATGATCTTCTTTCCGCGAGGATACGTCAAGGTGCCTATGTTATGACCCAATACGGTTTTTCTTTTTTGGGACAATCGATTACGAGAAGTGGTATTCAATGGGATTCCCTGTATCGTCTTACTGACTTTACTTTTGATGATATATATTCATATTTCTCATTTAATATTGGTTTAATATGGTTCATATTACTTGCTGTGTGTATTCGCTCAATTGCTAAGGGAAAAAACAACTGGGTGAATGTGTATATAATCATTTGGCTTATTCTTGGTATAACAGATGTCCATGTGCTTAGTTGCTATGTATGTTTTATAGCACTTTTCCTTTCACGTGCTTTCCGAGCAAAAGATAATCATGATTCAATGTTTTCTGCGTAAGGATAGTGAGCAAACATGTCTGTTAGCGTAATAATTCCCGCTTTTCAAGCTGCCAATACAATTTGTACGACTTTGTCATCAGTCATGAAGATATCTTCTGCTGTTGAAATTATCGTAATCGACGATGGTTCAACAGATGGTACTGGAGACCTTGTCAGAGCACGGTTTAAAGACGGTCGCGTCAGAGTTGTGTCGCAGTCCAATAGTGGACGGTCAGCGGCGAGGAATCGCGGGATTACTGAATCCACTGGTGATTGGATCATGTTTGTGGATGCCGATGATCAAATCCTTTCGGATGAAGTGTCTTGTTTCCTCAATGATGAGAGGAGCGCTTCGCTATATAATCTTGTTTGTTTTCCTTTTACTAGCAAGATGGATGAGAATGCTTCCTGTGTGGCTGAGCGCAAAACAATTTCAGCTAATAGTGTTGCTAGTGTAATGGTGCGTGAAGAGGGTCGGGCTTCGTTGCATGCCAGTTATGAATTGAATTCGTGTTGGTCGAAATTGTATCGGAGGGACAGGTTAGTCGCTCCAGATGGAAGCCTTATGGTAGCTTTCCCGATGGGCGTCAGATTTTCTGAGGACAGGCTTTTCAACCTTAATTATCTTAAATGTCTTGGTGATGACAAGATTCTATTTATGAATGGTAAGCCATTATATCTGTGGAATGTGAATGGTTCCAATACTGTGGGCACTGTTAGGATAAGTGATATTGATAGTATCTTCCAGTATGCGAATGCGGTAGCGAATCTTGTGAAGGAGAATGTTATTTCGGCCAATGAGGCGGACTCCTTGATTTCTCGAGAAGCGCTGAATCAATTTAGTCGAAGTGTCGAAACTGATAATTTTGACCATGATTCAGTGAAAGAACATTGGGAGAAAGTTTTGTCAGATGAAAGAATTTTTGCTTCCCTGGGGGATGAGGTGCCTGCCGATGTCTATGGGGCGTTTGGCCATAGAAGATTGGCTATTTGGCTGCTGAAGCATGGCAAAGTCGACGAGGCGATGAAATTCTGCAGATTTCTATGGAATGTTAAAGTATCCATAAAAGAATGGGATAAGAAATGAGATTAATTTTTTTACATAATCTTGCGTGCGTTTTCCATGATGCGGCGTTCTTGCTCTCAGATAGTCATGTCAAACAGTTGTTGTGTGCAGACGCGGCGCGCGTCAACAAATGGTCGCAAACGCCGGAATCGACTATTTTGAAACTGAATATGGCGCTTCGTGAACCATCTTTCAGGAGTGTATTCTTCTATAGGATTAAGAATGGGCATCGCTTCCTTCCCCGAAGCCTGACGTCTATTGGTCAACTTTTGCTGCCTAGAGTTAAAACAATAGAAATTGGAGGAAAAATAGGGGGGGGGGTATATGTTTCACATAACTTCTCAGTTATCTTTCCTGAGCGTGCCGGAGATAATCTCCGTGTAGGACCAGGTGTTGTCATCGGAAGAGTTGGTGAGCGTTCCCCGAAGATTGGCTCTAACGTGTATATTGCAGCTAACTCTACGGTCATCGGAAATGTCGAGATTGGGAACAATGTAATTATCGGTGCTGGTTCGCTAGTGTGCAAATCAATTCCGTCAAACTCGGTGGTAGTGGGTAACCCAGCGCATGTAATTCGATCAATCTCAGAGAAAGATATGAATGAAATCAGTTAGGATTCGACACTCAAAGTGTAGCTGCTCTAAAATGCGTTTTCATATGTTCCATCTATACTCGACGTTATTTAGATGTTGTTAAGGATGTTTTTTGTATGCCCCAGATAAGTCTCATTATTCCTGTTTATAAAGTTGAGCGGCAACTTAATCGCTGCATCCAATCTATTGTTAACCAGACGTATTCAAATTTACAGATAATCCTTGTTGATGACGGCTCTCCAGATTGTTGTCCGCAGCTTTGTGATGAGTGGTCGGAGCATGACAGCAGAATAAGAGTTATCCACCAAAAAAATGCGGGTTTATCGGCTGCCAGGAATGCTGGCATTGATGTTGCATGCGGAGAGTATATCGCATTTGTCGATAGTGACGATTTTGTCGAACCCGATTACATCGAGGTTCTATATGAGACGCTGACCTCCGCCAATGCTGATTTTTCCTGTTGCGGACTGTTCAATGAGAACGAGCAGTTGGAGCCTCTATCCGAGCAGGTTGAGATGGATAATGACGTGTTTGACACGTCAGTCATGATCTCAGATCCGATGTTTTATAAATGGCAGTACGTGGTTGCGTGGAACAAGCTGTACAAGCGAGAGATTTGGGACACGCTCAGGTATCCGGTGGGCAGGGTACATGAAGACGAGTTTGTTTACCATCAGCTCTTGCTAAAATCCACGAAAGTGGCTTGTACTAGTGAGAAGCTGTACCATTATGTGCGCCGTGCCGACAGCATCATGGGAGAGGAATCCTCAGGCGCAGCAGCGGACAAAACCTTGGCCATGCTGGATCGGATGGACTCATTACGTGGCGCAGGAGCTCTGTCCGGCCCTGTGCTGGACACATGCGTTGTCAGTGCCGTGTGCAGCTACCTTGGCGCGATGCGCGACCCATCCGTCCGGGAGCGTTTGCATGGACTGTCCGTAAAGGTTCGCGAATTGGTTCGGATGGCGTCTGCGGACATGTCCTCCCAGTTGAGGATTCTGGACGTGGCTGGGTTCCGGATGAATCCGTACTGGTATGCGCGTGTGCGCCAGATGTTCGTGCTGCCGGCTAAGAGAATCGCCCGCGTCATGCGGGGAGAAGGAAAGGAAGAGTGACCGCGATGGCGAGTGGATTGAAATCGAAGATTGGTACGGTCGCTAGGGAACTCCTCGGAGACTCCACATACACGGCCATGCGTCATCCTAAAATGGTGCAGAGAGGATTCCAAGAATATAGCAAGCTCTTTCAGGAGATTGAGGGGCCGAAGAACATTTTGCTGTGTTGCCCCGAATACACCAATATCGGTGATCATGCCATTGCATTGGCGGAATGCCGCATGTTGCAGCAATCCGTCCGCCCGTTGCTGGTGTTAAGCGGCAATACCACAAAGGTGCTGAAATGCCTGAAAAAATATGTTTCAAGAGAGGACTCCATTTTCCTGACGGGTGGTGGCAACATGGGCACGCTGTACCGCAATGAGGAAGAATATCGTCTGAACGTCATCTCCCTGCTGAAGCATAACCGCATCGTGCTGTTCCCTCAGACCATGAGCTATGACGACACTGCCGAGAGCCAGCGTTTCCTGCGTCATACGCAGCGTGTGTACGGTGCCCATCCTGATCTTCATCTGTTTGCGCGTGAGCAGGTTTCGTACGAGCGCATGCGTAAAGCGTATCCCAATAATGATGTTCAGCTTGTGCCTGATATCGTGTTGTCGGTTCAAGGCGAGGATAACGCCGATTTTGCCAAGCGGCACGGTGTGCTGTTGTGCATGAGGAACGACGTGGAGAAGACCATGACCGATTCCTCCCGCCAAATGATCGAACAGATCGCGGCGGGCATCGATCCGGAATTCAAGTATACGGACACGACCATCGACTCCAAGTACGCGCCGATTAGTCAGGAGCAGGGCAAACAGCTGGTGCTGGACAAGTGGGAAGAATTCAAGCATGCCCGTCTGGTCATCACCGACCGTCTGCACGGCATGATCTTTAGCGCGATCACCGGAACGCCATGCGTGGCGTTGAACAACTCGAACGGTAAGGTCGGCTTTGAATACGAATGGCTGAAAGACCTGCCATACATCGGTTTCGTGAACGACTCCACGGACGAGACGGCAATTATTAAGGCCATCAAGACGGTGATGGAGGCCGAATCCACGGACTTTGCATCTGCCGGACTAGACCAACAATTCGGTCCGCTCGTAACCCTAATTCCATGAAAGTGAGTATGAGAATGAAGCATTTAAATAGAATTATTGTTGATTCGCCGGTTATCGAACATAACAAAATAACGTATCGTTACAAAGTCGAAGGTCTGTGGACTGAGGCCATTAACCTCGATAAAGCTTTTTACGTCGAGTATGGAAATATCGATATTCAGAATATTCCTGAGAGTATTGCTGTGATTCCACTCATTGCCAATTTGCTTCCGATTGCATGGATTTATGACGCGGAAATCATGGTTCCACAATGCGATCAGATGTTCTATGACAGCATTCCTGAGTTCAAGGCCGGATATGAGCAGATGTATCCGATGATCGACTTCCGTGGGCAGCTATCGGTTGACCATCTCGAAAAGAACGAATGGGATTCAACTGGCGGGAACGCTGCTTTCTTCTCAGGTGGAGTTGACGCGTTCAACACGTTGGTCTGCCACTATGATGAGAAGCCAACATTGTTGACGGTCTGGGGTGCTGATGTGGCTGTTGATAACACCGATGGGTGGAATGTTGTATTCAGCCACCTTAAGCAGACTAGCCGGGATTATGGCGTTAACTATGTGACAATCAGATCTTCCTTCCGAGTGTTTATCAACGAGCCCGTTCTTGATAAGAAGGTTCGTTCCTTGAACAGTGGTGACGGATGGTGGCACGGGTTCCATCACGGCATCGGAATCAATAGTCACGCAGCTCCAGTCGCTTGGGCGAAAAAACTTTCCACGATCTACTTTGCATCGTCGTTTACTGCTGCGGATAAAGGTAAAGTGACATGTGCCTCGGATCCGACAATTGATAATCATGTGAAATTTGGCAGTGCTTGTATTTCTCATGATGGATACGAGTTTACTCGGCAGATGAAAGTGCAGAATATCGTCGAATTTGCTGAAAAGTCGGGAATACCGGTCCCTCTTCGTGTGTGTTGGCGTTCAACGGATGGGGCGAATTGCTGCAAATGTGAGAAATGCTGGCGCACCATGCTCGCGATTTATGCTGAGGGCTTCGACCCACACCAATTCGGTTTTGAGTATTCGGAAGAACAGCTGCGCGCTCTTGCAAATGACATGCGGAGCGGAAAAGACCCGATGTTTGGACCGCTGCGTTATATGGCCATCCAGAACTCAATGAAGACGAATTGCAGTAAGGAAGACCTTCCATCAGATATTCGATGGTTCTATGACGCCAATCTTGAGCAGATTCATCATCGTGCCCTCATTCGTCAGAAGCTGGCCTCAGTGAAGCATCGTCTTGCGCGACCCATTACAAAGATTCTGCATCGGTGAATACAAGAGGAATGATTGGTGAGTAACCACAAAAGAACCCTAGTCAACGTTGCCTGCAGCGTGGGCGTACTAGTCGTCAATGTCATAGTTAGTTTTTTTCTTTCGCCGTATATCGTAAAAACGATTGGTGTGGAGGCAAACGGTTTCGTGACGCTAGCAAATAATTTTGTTACCTATGCGAACCTGATAGTCATCGCGTTGAATAGCATGGCTGCACGATTCATCACTATCGAATACGTGCGGAAAAACTATAAAAAGGCGAATTTGTATTACAATTCGGTTTTCTGGGGTAATCTGATTATAGTTGTGGTGTTGCTAGTTCCGGCAGTGCTGCTTATCGTAAATCTGCAGAACTGTATCAATGTTCCTTCTGATATTCTCTGGGATGTCAAACTGTTGTTCTCCTTCGTGTTCCTGGGGTTCTTCCTGTCCACGGGTATGCCGAACTGGGATTGCGGCGTCTACGTGACCAACCGTCTGGATCGTCAGTACGTTCCTACGATGATGACGGCGATGCTCCGCTGCGTGATGCTGTTCCTGATGCTCACCATTCTGACCCCGCACGTGTGGTATGTGGGCTTTGCCTCGGCGATGGTTACGGTCATCGGCTTGGTGGTCAACTGGTACAACACGAAGAAACTAACGCCGGAACTCCATATCACTCTGAATGATAGAAAACCTATGTGCTCTAGGAAAGCTATGAGAGAGCTGGTAGGTTCTGGCCTGTGGAATTCTATTTCCAACGTGGGGAACATGCTCCTTAGTGGTTTGGATTTGATCATATGCAACATGATTCTTGGAGCGACATCCATGGGTGTTCTGTCGCTCTCCAAAATCTTGCCTACGTACATGCAGCAGATGTCTTCTTCGATATGTTCCGCTTTCGCCCCGGAATTGGTTATCAATTACGCGAAGGATGACAGAAAGAAGCTCCTTCATGATATCCTGCGTGCTATGAAGTTGACGTCAGTTGTGATGACCATTCCGATCGCGGGGATTATCGTGCTTGGCGACTACTTCTTCGCGTTGTGGGTGCCGTCCCAGGATGCGCATCTGCTGCAGATTCTCTCGATACTGTCGATTCTCGGATACATGTTCACTAGCGGAACACAGATTCTGTATAACGTGTTCAGCACGGTGAACAAGGTAAAGCAGAACTCGATTGCAATGGTCATCAGCGGAGTAGTGTCTGTCTGTGTGACATTGCTCATCGCGAACTTCACGGAATACGGCCTGTACGCGGTGGCAGGCGTCAGCACGGCGGTCAACCTGGTACGTAACATGTCGTTCACCCTGCCCGCGACGGCCCGGTATCTGGGGTTCAAGTGGTATCAGTTCTTCCCTCAGGTGGGTACCACGGTGCTTTCGTCTCTGCTGCTTGTCGCGATAGGATCCCTGATCAAGCCGATACTTCCTGGTGGATCATGGCTTGAGCTGATTCTCTCTGCGACAGTCATAGGCGTGATCGGCTTGGTAGTGAATATCTATCTGGTGCTAAACGCTGGTGAACGTCGCTACCTGTTCGGCAAGGTGCGGCAGAAGCTGGGGCGGTGAACTGTTTCAAATGTATGCAGAGTCATAGATTTGAAGTGTATGAACTGGCTTAGATATTCGGAGTAGCTTGTGACGTGACAGTCTTTGGTGTACTTAACGAATCGTTCGCTTGGGTAGAATCGAAGATAGTGATTCTCTTAAGGAGCTATTGGATGTGCAAGGGATATGACTACTCTATAGATGCTAAAGCTCGCGAAACCATAACAATGCGGTATAAGCGAATTACGGAAGCAGTGAATCGTCGTTTTTGGAATTACGTAAACGACGCTGCTCACAGTTTGTACGTAGGTTCATATGGCCGAGGTACAGCAATCAAGACTAGTGATATTGATTCCTCATGCTCCTGCCTGATGCTGCTAAAAAGAGATTTGATGCCTACGCACAGAACGGTCAGTCAGCTATTCTTCAGGTAGTGAAAGATTCCATTCGTGAAACATATGCAACAAGCGACATTCGTGCAGACGGACAGGTTGTGAAAATCATTTTTACCGATGGCATGAAATTTGAAATGGTTCCCGCTTTTAAAAACCGTTGGCCAGCTCGAGACTTCACCTATCCTGACGCCAACATGGGTGGACGGTGGCTATCTACAAAATCCGAAGGCCGAACAAGATGCAATGGATTCTAAAAACAAGGAAACAAATGGTTCGTTGAAAAACCTCTGTAAGAGAATCCGTTATATCCGAGATACTTACTACAAGAGTTATCATTTGTCGGGAATCGCCATCGATAGCTTTGTCTACGATGCCATCGGGCGGAGTCAATGGCCGGACGGCGGCATTGAAATAACAGAATGGTAATATGCGCGAATGCTACTATCTAGGTTCAGCATGGTATCTGCTTGTGGACAAGTTCCTTTCCGACTCAATGTGCCAGGAAGTAGGCAAGAAGTTGATACAAGGTCAAGTTTAGATGGTCTTGGCAAAGTGTTGACATGCATGGCGAAGTGACTGGAGAGTTCATATTGGAAAAGGATGAGTACAGAAAACGTTTATGGTCTCAGCTCGTTGAAACCTATTCAAAGGTGATGTACACCTACGAGACGCAACAGCAAGCAGCAAACATAAAAACAAATTGGCACAATGGGATTTCGATAGTACAGATAGTTTTGACAGCGGTTTCCTCTGCTGGCCTCATTGGTGTTGCTATAGGGCAAACTTATGTGGCTGCATTAGTCTCATCTATTTTGGCAGCACTCTCACTAGGGCTGAACTTATATTCAAAAGGAGCAGCTCTCTCTGAGGCTGCAGCGAGGCACAGGGCGGCTGCCGACGGACTCTGGCCAATACTGCAAGACTATATCTCTCTTTTGACCGATTTCGAGAACATGGATCTTGAAGAAATTCAAGCAGCGAGGAGAGACCTTCAGAGCCGAACGGAGAAGCAGTATCTCAATGCCCCCAGAACTAATAAGCATGCATATGAGCTTGCTCGAAAAACGTTGAAAAATGAGGAAGGGCAGTCTTTTGAAAAGGGTGAGTGTGATCGACTCTTACCTGTTGAGCTTCGGAACGACAATGCGCAGTGAGCCTAACTGGACATGTCCGATCTCTGACTGAAATAAAAGAAGCTATTTGGACTGTCTGTTTAGATGCACTCGCTGCTGAGGGTCAGCATGCGTGTTGCACACCTATATGTTCAGATTGTAGGGGAAGATCCGGAGTCATTAAGGAGGAAATAGATGGTTGATAGGGTCCGGAAATACGGCGAAACAATTAGCCTTGATACGAGACAACGTATTTCCAAGCGTTACCATGCCGTTACAAGAGCTATAAATAAGGAATTCTGGAACTCCATAAGCGACACGTTGCATAGCCTTTATGTAGGGAGCTATGGGCGTAATACGGCTATCGATACGAGCGACATTGACATTCTCGTCGAGCTTCCAGGGAATCTTTTTGATCGCTACAATAATTTGATTGGCAATAGCCAATCCAGATTGCTGCAGGCTGTGAGAAACGCTATTCTTAACACCTATCCAAAAAGTGATGTTAGAGCTGATGGGCAAGTTGTAAAAATCCATTTCTCTGACGGTATGTATTTTGAAATCGTTCCTGCCTTTAAAAACTGGGACGGAAGCTACATATATCCAGATTCAAATACTGGAGGAAGCTGGAGATCCACAAATCCAAAAGCGGAGCAAGACGCCATGGTTGAAAAGAACAGAAACAGTAATGGTTTGCTCTATGACACTTGTAAGCATATTCGCTATATCCGAGATACGTGTTTCTCAAGCTATCATTTGTCAGGCATCGTTATAGACGGTTTCGTTTATGACGCAATAGGGAGTTGGCGCTGGTTGAACAGTGGCGAGGCGTCCTCGAGCCCAAGCGGAACTTATGAGGAAGTGCTACTGGATTATTATGTGTGGCATGGAATTGGTTCTGGTGCTAGCATGGCTGCTCCGGGAAGCAATGACATCATTTCAACGGCGTCCAGCTATGAATGCTTAGGAAAAGTGTTAGGATTCATGGCTCAGTGAAGATTGGAACAAGAGCGAAGACCATTCTCTTTGATGCTCCTTGGATGAATCTTGCTGATTGTATGTGCTGATGGTCTTCATCATGGCGAAGACCATCAGCATGCATACGGACGCATTGTGTTCGAATAATGTGCGCGCATACTGCTTAGTGTCCGTCTTCAATTCAAGATGGGATGTCCGAGTGCGAAGTATGTAGCAAGCTAGGAGGTATCTACATCAATCGACTGCCTTGATTTGATCTCGGGTTACGTTTTTTGTGTATTTTCCAATCATCATGGATTCATTTATCATCGCTGGGCACTCCAGTAGTTTTTGATTCTTGGGGGCATCTGGCTCTATCAACTCTTTGATTATTTCGTTCGTTATTGCATGCCCGTCCGCATCAACAATATTGGCGTACTTCAGACGTTGAAGCTTAGCTTCGATAAGCTGCCGTAAAGCAATTGCCTCAGACATTTCTTGTTGCGCTTCTTCCTTGCTCATGGTAACCGCGCAGTTAGGGTCCTCGGCACCAATATTCGGGAGTGCCACAAAAGGAGTATCCTTCACATCTGCAACGTCAAGGGTGTTTCCATCTTTTAAATTCGATGGTTGTGATTCTTCTGTGGTTTTGCGAAATTTGCGCTTCAGATAGGTGACGGCCTTATTCTTTGCGGTCGGAACGAACTCATCTGTAAACCAGAGCAGAGCCTTCTCGTAACACCAACACTCAAATGCGTCACATGCGCGGTATATGACGTTTTCGATTAGTTTTACTGCAGGAGAACACTCTATTTGAGTTTGCGAGCACGCATCTTCATATACTGTTGTTACTGGTTCGAAGTTAAATGATCCCGAAAGCTTATTGGTTTTGTTGTCGAGAGCTACTCCGCTGATTGCTCCGGGGTGTTTTCTGGATTTTGCCGGGTGCTTCCCTTCTTCGGCTATCATGCGATACAAAACTTCTGACATCATTCACGCTTCCTTCTCAACTGATATCTGGTCATACTCGTATGCTCCAAGCGGATATTCCGAGATGACGCCGGATATGTGAATGAATCGTCCACATGAGGGGCATTCAATTTCATACGTATCGAAAGAGTGTTCGCAGCGGTATCCCATCTGCTCTTCGGATGTCTGTTCCTCGCAGTAGGGTGATAGGTCTTTTGCGAAATCATCGCCACAATCTTCGTATGGGCACGTTAGGACTCTATGAAGAGAAATATGGTTGAAGTCCCATTCGGAAAGATCCGTGCCGGATTCGGACAAACATTTGTTTTCCTTGACTTTTGCATGATAGTCAAAGAGGGCTTTGCGAAAAACCTCCGACTTTGATTGGTCGAGCCACTCGCTTGCTTCCGTGAGTTGTTGGTTTTCGCCCTCATTGAGTCGCACTCTGTATACATAGTTGCGTGCATCCGGTTTCTTAGGCCTTGCCATGTGCGCATCCTTTCGTTTTTGTGGTCACAATAATTACATCCCATAACGTATGCCTCTTTTACCTGTCTGTCAATTTTTGTGGGCACAAAAACGTTTGGAGCGTATCCGGCACGCGATTTCAGCCACATCGCAAGACATAATGGAAAGCCTGACTTTTGTGAACATCTATCCATCGCGCCCAGACTCGTCATTGTGGCATTCTCCGTGGTCGTGCGTTCGAGTTCACGCATCCGATTGCCGAATCTGTTTTTTCTACAGTCCAACAGTCGGATCGTGCTTCGCGATGGAGAAGCGTTATCCTAAGTATGAGCGGTACGTGTTATTCGCGCGTTGCGACAAGGCAGATTCATTCGCGTGAGATTGTAGAGGTTTTTAAGATGTGGGTAAAGCATTCTGAGCAATACGACCCTAGAACTATCGCACTGCAAAGAGAGGCGAGTCTTGCGGACGGTCTTTTAACCTTGGGGTTCAAATCGTTGCAGATTGCTGATTTTCAGAATCAGGAGTGCTACTACGCTGGATTTTTCAACATGACCATAGCTTTGGAACGCGTCTGCAAGCTTGCGATTCAGTCAGATTCCTATAAGAGAGAAGGGCAATTTCTCACTGATGGCGAATTAAAGAAATATGGGCATAAGCTCAGCGAATTATATGTGAAAGTCTCACAAATCATAGAGTCCAATGGAAATACTGTTAAAGAGCCAAAGAATGCTCAAGAAATCAAGGAAATGCTGAATTTCTTGACCGATTTCGCAGAACGAAGTCGTTACTACAACCTCACCAGTCTTCAACAAGCAAAGGGAAATTCTGAGCCCATTAAGCAATGGTTTAAGATCGCTTTACGACACCAACAGTCTGATTTGCCTAGTATGGAACTACGCCAAGAAAATGAAAATCAAGAACCCGACGATGGGGAAGAGGATGAGCTGCATGATGCTTGGTTCTTTAGAGAGGACGGACAGTCTATATCTTCTCCGGAAGATATGAAAAATGCCTTAATCCGCAGCTTTCATGCCCAGCTCGAAGGGCTGACAGTCTGTTACCGCATCTGCCAATACCTTATTCGAGGACTGCTTCTTTTCTCAGAAGCGTGCTCCCCTTCCGATCGGGCAATATTAGACAAGCAGTCGTGTGATAAGAACGGATCGTTGGAAAAGATGCTGCGTCGCGCGGAAGAAAGGGGGAACATTTTCTATCTTCCAAATTACGAGGAATTCTTCGAATACTTCTCAAGGACGGATGATGAGTTTCGCAAAGAATGCGAAGAGTGTTTGCGAATAATCTATCAAGGAAAATATAGTTCTTGCCTCAGTTGATAATCTTGGTTACTCCAAGCATTTTGATAGGCGATAGTAGAAGGTGCCAACCTCCTTGCATGGATTACAGTGGCCTAGCTGCTTTCCTTCTCTCGTGGCTATACGTGACCGTATGTCTAGCCACGAGACTGCTATCCAACAAAAGTGACATAGGCGAAGCGGCGTTTGGATGGAGACCGACCCTCGTCGCTTACTTACAACAGCAAGTCGGTAGAAGGATGGACGTGTGAGCAAATTGTTTTTTGTGCCTTTATACCGTTCCTCAATGAAGGTCTACCATACGGAAACCGTATATCGCTGTACCAGCTTTTATTGGACGCAATGCCATATGTATCGCCTCTAGCGTTCGCTTACATTCTTTTCGGCATTTACAAAGTCATTGAGGTGCGCAATGATTCGGCCGCTACTGGTGATGTCAAGGTATACTGGCCACTCGAGGAGCTACTTCACCATCCATCTGGTTGGAAAAAGCTTGAAAGAATAGTATTATTCCGTATTCTGCCGCCGGTGATCGTTCTTGTACTGGAAGCAGCGCTTCTAACAAAATATCACTACTACGATCAACTCCTATGGGATCTTCTGGGGACTGTCGTTATTTTTGAAGTTATAATTCTTTTCCCATTCATCCTTAAGGGGGAGTGTATAGGCTGCTCGCACTGGGTCTTTATCGTCGTTTATCTCGTTATTGCCAAACTTGTTTTTCTGCTGACAATATATATTGATATCGATATCCTCGCACCGAAACTCAGCGATATAGTCAACGGTTTATGGTCCAGCTTGCTTACGGCCGCAATAGTCGTGTTGTATATCAGGCGGATTCAAGAGAAGAAAAAGGATACCGAGACTACTTCTGATTCACGTTTGGATGATATGTGCGTTCGCCGCATGCTGTCTTCCTTCAACCGGATTCGCTACAGCTACGGCATCCAGATAGAGAAAGCATGCCAAAACAACTCAACATCTTTGACTCTGCTATACGCGATCTTGATCTATGAATCGTTGAACAGACCTCTTCCTATTCGCAAGATAGAGAATCTATGGGTAAAGATAACGAGATGTACCGCTACTGTAGGCATCGCCCAAGTCAAATCAAGCGTTCCCCTGACAGACGTTCAAAGCATAGAGAAGGCCGCGAAAATATTGGAAAAATCTGAAATCAACAATGCTGGATCAGACTGGGATTCGCTCATATATCGATATAACTCGTCGAAGAAATACGTGCAAAACATATGGAAGATAATTACGGTATTGGAAAGCCGGGCACACTTCTTCAGATCAGAAGCCATACATAAGTGCCGAAGAAAAGGTGGCATTTGCGGCATTACGCTGACTTGGGGGTTGTGGATGGAATCCGGACGAAAGTGCAGTCATGCGCAGGAAGCATAAAGCGTACTCAATGCGGACCGCATTACGTTCAACATGCATGACGAAACGAAAACCGCATCCGGATTATGCCGAAGCAGCCGAGTCTTGCATGTATTTTGCCCCTTGAAATGAAAATTCAAGACTGGAAGTTGGCGCTCGTATCGTATATAAGGTCGAACCAGCCGAGGCGAACTCGGAGAAGAACCAGGGTAGTGCCCGAAAGGTTGCGCACTTTGGATCATGCCCGTCCATGGCGCGATGATCAGTTCGCTTCCTGCAGATTGTCATCGAGCCGGGACATGTCGAGGTAACGCCGGTTGGACCATTCGTTCGCGGTGACGTACCATATGCGCGCGCAGACGAGCATGAGCGCGCTGTTCCCGTTCGGGAAGCTTCCCACGACGCGCGGCCGCCTGTCTTTCGTCAAATCGAGGTGGACGTGTTCGGCGGTTGATTTGGACACTGTCGGCGTTCAGGTTGGACGGTATGGGCGGTTGGTTGGTTTCCTTTGTTTGTTGGTTATTTCATGAGTGAGTGGGTGTTTCGGTAGGATTCGCCATGGAATCGGATGATGCGGCCGTGGCGGGTCGATGCGGTCGATGACGGCGGCGGCCATGTCGCCGTCGCCGAACACGTCGCCCCATCGGCCGAACTCGAGGTTCGAGGTGAAGATGATGCTTCTCCTTTCGTAGCTGTCGGCGATGATCCGGGGACAGGAGCCTGGCGCCGTCGATGTCGATGGGCAGGTATCCGGGCCCGTTCGATGACGAGCAGGTCGGCCTTGCCGATGGTCTTGAGCTCCTGGTCGAGCCTGTTCTCGGTTTTGGCCTTGCGCAGCCGCATGATCAGGCCGGAGGCGGTGAAGAACCTGACCGGTATGCCCCGCCTGCAGGCGAGGGTGCCGATGGCGATGGCGAGGTGGGTCTTGCCGCATCCCACGTCGCCGTAGAGCACGAGGTCCTCGGCTCGGTCGATGAACTCGAGGGAGACGAGCTGTTCGCGTCCCCAGTCGGTGGGGAACGCGGCCATGCTCCAGTCGTACCCGTCAAGTTCTTTGGATTGGGGGAAGCCGGCCTGTCTGAGCAGCCGGTTCCGTTTGGATTCGGCGCGGCTGGCGTTCTCGGCGGTGAACAGGGCCGCGAGGAAGCCGAGCTGGCCGGGGGTGGCGTTCTCGACGGCCCGTCCGGGCACGCTTCGGGTCAATGGCAGGTTGCGGGAGAGTCCCCGTGACCTGTTCGGCGGTGGCCTTCCGTGCCGTGCGGTCCGTT
This sequence comes from Bifidobacterium pullorum DSM 20433, assembly GCF_000771405.1. Taxonomy (GTDB): domain Bacteria; phylum Actinomycetota; class Actinomycetes; order Actinomycetales; family Bifidobacteriaceae; genus Bifidobacterium; species Bifidobacterium pullorum. The sequence goes on from NZ_JDUI01000010.1 coordinate 136,307, forward strand.
CGCTTCGCGGGATCAGTCGTCATCTCTTTCCTCCATGTAGGTGTTGTATCGGCTCAGATCGGGGCCGGGTGCGGTGTCCTCGCCGCCCTGCCTGATCCGTCTGGCGGTCTGGTCGATCGAGGCGCGGTCGAGCCGGCGTCCGGCATCGATGATCGCGGACACGGCCTTGGCGGCGGCCGCGAACCCGCTGGTCGAGGACACATGCCTGATGTCGTCGACCAGGTCTGCGCGCGCCCGTCCATCCATTCGGTCGAGCAGGTCGCGCACGTTTTCGGGGAAATCGCCCCGGATCGGGCTCTCGCCCCACATCCGGGGCTTGCGCGCGATGATCGCCAGCAGCGTCGTCGGTTCCATGACGGTGCGTGGCTCGTGGCCCCATACGCGTTCCAGCGTCACGATGTATTCCCCGTCGGGGCCTCGCATCTCGATGTCCAGGGCCCTGACACCGGCCCGGAGGCGCATGGAACGCCATCTCGGACCGGCGAGATACCGGTTGCCATCGATCAGGGCCGTGCCGGTGCGGTCCGTTTTCACGCTCCGCCAGTCGCATGCGTCGAACGGCGTGCCCGGCAACGGGAGCATGTGATCCAGGTCGGTCTCGAACAAATCCCTGATCGGCACGGCCTGGCGGTAGTGCTCCCGGCGGGCGATGGCGTCGCACTCGTCCAGCCAGGCGCGGCTCAGCGCGTCCCACCCCTCGGCCGCCGGTTCGGGCACCATCAGGTCGCCATCGCACGAACCCGACCGCGTTCTCGACGCTGCCCTTCTCGTGGCCCGCATACGGGTTGCAGAACCTGGTCCCGGCACCCGTAATGCGCGCTGAACAGGGAGAACAGGCGAGTCTGCGTGACCGTGCCGTCCGCGTTGCAATGGCCGACGCCCGTGGCGTTGTCGAACACCAGCACCCTGGGCGCCATGCCCATGTGTCCGAAGACCTGCAGCAGACCATGGCACACGCACTCCGTGGTCTCCCCGGGCAGCGCGGCCACGTACCGCATATTCGAGTACGGGAACGAGACCGTCAAATAATGCACAGTCCGTTCCACGCCCGCGACCACGGCCTTTGCCAGACCGTAATCCACCTGCGCCGTGCCGGGGGCCCACTCCAGCTCCGCGTACCCGTCGGAATCCCGGCGATGCGCCTCCCGCCAGCGTTTGACCCATCGCTGCACCGAGGAGTACTCGCCGGGAAACCCGAGCTCGGCCACCAGCCGCTCGTGCACTCGGCGCGCGGTATGCCGCTGCTTGCGCGGCATACGCAAATCCGAGGTCAGCCACTCGTCCGCAGCACGCGCGTACTCACCCGTCACCAGGGAACGGCTCCCGACCGCCCCCTCCCGCGGCGAGGGCGAATAATCCCTCGACACGTACTTGATTACCGTCGTACGCGAAACACCAAGCTCCCTGGCTATCCGCGTGTGGCTCAATCCCTGTCCTTCCAGCTGCCTGATACGCTGTTGGATACGCACCGGTGTCGTCATTCCTTTCCTCCCGAGAAACCGAACGAATGGTTGATCAGCACTCGGGAATCTATCAGGAAACCAACGGCACCGGCGCTCTCATGTCACACCGGTGCCTACCGCCGACACTGTCCAAAATGAACGCCATCACCGTCCAAAACAAGTGCCGACACCGTACAGCTTTATTCGACCACAAACACTGGCGCGCAGCACGTACTATCATCAGCTGA
>NZ_JDUI01000011.1 GCF_000771405.1 Bifidobacterium pullorum DSM 20433
ACCAACCCGGAACCACTTCGGAGTAACTTCGGACCTTTTCGGAGTAATTCGGACTCGCATCCAATACAAAGCATCCACTCCCTGCACTCCCGTTCGATTCACGAACATATGCCACGGAGCAGAGTGAGGACGCTGGTAACAGCTTGGTAACAGAATCCGAGAAAACACAAGAACAACGTGACTCAGCAGAGCGGCGCAACCAGGCAAAATCAACGTTTCCGCAACGCCGTGATTGAGTAAAACGACGTTCATAGAGTTCAAGTCCCCCCACTCGCACCAGCGAAAAGGGCTGGAACCCAAGGGTTCTGGCCCTTTTGCTTTCTCGGAACGCGGTGCCGACATGGCATATTCCGCACAACCGGCAGCGACCGCTGTTGCGCAGAATCATGAACCACGGGTACGGCAGCGACAACCCGCCCATGGTCTACAACCCCCGATGTTCGGACAGGTTGGGCAGGCGGTCGATGTCGTGCAGCCGGTCGGCGGTCACGCCGTCCTCGTGCATGGTGTCGCTGTATATGACCACCGGCCCCTCGGGCGGGTCCGCGACGAACCGGCGGACGCATGCCCACTGGCGGCGGCTGATCCCACGGAACGCGAGCGGGTTGACCAGCAGCATGGGGCCCGCGCCCTCGTGCCCGTGCAGCATCAACGCGTTCGCGACCGAAGCCTCCTCGTCGTCGACCCACACAATCGGACGAGGCCTCCCGTCCGCGTCCGCGACGCGCAGCTGGCGGATCACCTCGTCCACGACCGCGTGCAGCTTGCCACCCATACGACCCCTGCCGGTGAGCGGATCGTACCAGTGCGTGTTATGCACCACGTCCGGATCCCAGCCCAGCAGACCGTCCAGGATATGCACATACGGCTGCCACGTGCTCAGCCAGCGCAGGTCGATGACACCGGACTCGGCCAGCCCGTACAGGTTCGCGGCCAGCTCGCGAGACCAATGCAGATGCCAGGTGCCGCCCCTGCGGCCCAGCCGCACGGTCTCCACACCATCCAAACGGAACGCCCGCTCCGGACCGAACTCGTCGGTCATGCGCCCCCGGCACTCGACCACGGGCGCCACGCCCACGTCCTCATACCTGACGCCGATCGCATCCGGGAACGCGTTAAGCACCCCATCAAAATCCAACAACACAATCGGCGCCGACGAACCATCCACCATCGGATCCTCCTTCAACCATGCAATCGAACAACACACAAGTACCCCCGACGGGACTTGAACCCGTGACCAACGACTTATAAGATCGCCGCTCTAACCCACTGAGCTACAGGGGCGCGGAAAAAAGTTTTTCAAGAACGGAAACGAGCAACCAGCCCGCTTCGGCACGATGCGACGACGATTTCAGCTATCGTATTCGACCGTTCGGCCGCCACGCCCACGACAAAGGCGCATGGTGGACGGACACGACGGAAAACGGCATCCGGGCACGCGAGCGCACGGCGCTGACCGTCATCACGCGAACATAGAAAGGTCACCATGATTCTGCAGGATACGGAACATCGCGACACCGCTCTCGTCAGCGCCTTGGTCGCGGTGTGGGAGCGGTCGGTTCGCGCGACGCATACGTTTCTGACCGATGCTGAAATCAACCGCATCAAGCAATACGTGCCGCAAGCCATCGCCGAAGTACCGGAATTGGCCGTCATGCGCCCCGACAGCGACAGCTCGGAGCAGACGCCCCTTGCGTTCATGGGAGTCGCCGACGGACGGCTCGAAATGCTGTTCGTTGACCCCGATCATCGTGGACACGGCGTCGGCAAGCAGCTGCTCGAACACGGTATCGCCCATCACAACGTCAGCGAACTTACTGTGAATGAGCAGAACCCGCAGGCGATCGGGTTCTACCAGCACATGGGATTCGTCACCTACCAGCGCACCGAGCAGGATGAGGAGGGTGGCCCCTACCCGCTGCTGTACATGCGACTTCAGCGGTAAATTAGCTCCTCAGAAAATCGATTTCCGCGAATCCTTTCAAACATTCCCTGAGTACGCGATTCTGGCACGCGCCACGACCAGCAGCACCGTCCACAGTCACGTAGTATCGCTTCCCCAAAGCGGCCAGAATTCGACTTTGTGCGCAAAACAGGCTATCTAGAATACAACTTTGTGCAGAATTGAGCCGAATCAGAATTCGACTTTGTGCAGAAACAAGCTAAAATGAAATGTATCTTTTTGCAGCATGAAGGGTGGGACACATGAAACGAAAAGCATACGATGAGTTACTCGCCTGGAAATCAGGCAAGACGAGGCAGGCACTTCTTGTGACCGGAGCCCGTCAGGTAGGCAAGACGTATATTGTCCGCGAGTTCGGACGAACGGAATACGAACAGCTTATTGAATTCAATCTGGCGCTCGATGACGCGACGAGAGAATCGTTCCTATCCGCGCGGAACCCCGAAGACCTTCTGCTCCGCATCTCCATCGCCGCGCACGGTCCCCTGATTCCGGGGAAGACATTGATCTTCATTGACGAAATCCAGCACTGTCCGAACATCATCACCTTCATCAAAGCACTGGTGGACCAAGGCACGTATGACTATGTGCTTTCCGGCTCCCTGCTTGGTGTTGAATTGGAGAACATACGTTCATACCCGGTTGGCTACATGACCGAACTACTCATGTTCCCCATGGATTTCGAGGAGTTCTGTTGGAGTATGGGTCTCACGGAACAAGCGTTCGATGTACTGCGCGACTCCCTTCAGGAAGAGCAACCCGTCCCCGACTACTTGCACGAGCGCATGTCCGGGCTATTCCATAGATACCTACTCACCGGAGGCATGCCGGATGCGGTCAGCGCCTTCATCCGAGACAGGACCATCGACAATGTACGTCGCATACAATCCGACATCCGACGTTTTTACAATCGGGATATCACGCAGTACGCACCTAAAGATCGCAGACTCGTCATTCAGGAGATTTATCAACTGATTCCCAGCGAGCTCAACAACTCGACTAGACGATTCAAAATCGGAGATATTTCTGATGTAAAACGCTTCAGCCAGATCGAAGACGAATTCCTCTGGTTGTCACGGGCAAACGTTGCTCTGCCCGTATACAACGTCGAAGAGCCGCGAAGCCCGCTGCTTGCTTCCAAAAGACGCAAGCTGCTCAAATTGTTCTATTCCGACGTAGGTCTACTGACAAGTACATACGACAAACAGTCAACCCTCGGTATACTCGACGGTCTTGGCGCAGAAGGACGCATGAATTATGGCGGAGTCTATGAGAATGTAATCGCACAGGAGCTGACCGCCCATGGGTTCACGCCATACTATTTCACCAGCAAGTCTATGGGGGAGCTGGATTTCCTCATTGAAGACGCGGCAGGCAAAGTGCTGGTATTGGAAATCAAATCCGGCAGCAGGTTCCATTCTCATGCAGCCTTGGACAAGGCTCTCAATACTCCCGGATACGCCATCGACAGCGCATACGTTCTCGCGGAAACCAACGTGGAGCGTGATGGCAAGATCCTGTATCTGCCTGTGTATATGGCCAGTCTGCTGCAACGGCCACGGCTGGTATAAAGGGCGGGTTCGCACTACCTCGAAGTTCTGAATCCACTGCCTTGATTTCTGACCTTTCCGTTCCCGAACCCCGAAGTAGTGCGAACCGCCCGACAGCACCACACCCGAAAACCTACGCCGCAGGCTCACGCCAGCGCTTCAAAGTCGGCAGCACCGCGCCCAGCAGCGAGGCGCTCTCATCCACGCTCCACCCCATGTACTCGGCCATGCGCGGGGCGCAATCCTCGATCATCTCATCCATTGTGGTTTCGTAGGTGTACGCGCCATCGTCATAGCACCAACGGCAGTATTCCGCCGTCTCGGCACCATCGGCCTCGTGTCCGCGCTGGTCCGGCCCGGTGAACATCATGCCGCAGCTCTGACAATATTGTTCGGGCATCTCCAGCAGTTCCACGATCGGCACATCCAGCTCACGGGCAATCAGCTTGGTCATATCGATGCCCGGACTCGTCTCGCCGCGCTCCCAACGACTCACCGCCTGACGGGTGATGTACAGGCGCTTGGCCAGCTCCTCCTGGGTCAGCCCACGCTCCCGACGCAGGCGTGGCAGCACATCCTTGATGGCCATGACCGGTTCCTTTCCTCACAAGCTTCGTTTCAGTTCCATCGTAAGGAAAACGCATCATCCCACACGCCACTGGCAACAGACTGTTGCACCGAAGCATTGCTGCGATTAGTCAACATCCGTCTTCACCAAATCTATCGATATTCGGTAGTTATCTATCGAATATCGATATATACTGAGGGCAGACGGACATCACCACCATCTTCGAAAGGAACAGCCATGACATCGACGCCCCAGACGCACCCGACCGCCATCCGGACGCTCAAAGCGCTGATGGCGCTGCTGCTGGCCATCGCAGCGGCCATCCAGATCTGGCTTCTGCCCGCCATATCGGCGGACTTTGCGGCGAATGCACCGGAATTCGCCTATCTGCGGATACCGTATCTCATCGTCTGCGAGCTGCTGATGATCGGATTCGACATCGCCCTCATCGCGATCTGGCGACTGTTGTCGCTGGCGGCGTCATCTTCGGTGTTTTCCGATGCGGCGTTCCGCTGGGTCGGACTCATCATCGGATGCATCGGCTTCGACACCGCGCTGGCCATCGGTCTGCTGGTTCATAATCTCATCGCCTCCCTCAGCCCACCCATCCTGGTGATCGCGTTGACCATACTCGCCATCGTCGGCATGGCGCTGACCCTGCTGATGATCGTGATGCGCGGACTGCTCGCCGCCGCCACGGCGCAACGCGAGGAACTGGAGGCGGTGATCTGATGGCAATCCGCGTGAACATCGATCTTCTACTCGCCCAGCGGAAAATGAGTGTCGGCGACTTCGCCCAAGCCGTCGGCATCACGCCGGCCAACGTGGCCGTGCTCAAGAACGGCCGCGCCAAAGCCATCCGTTTCTCCACCCTCGATGCGATCTGCCGCACGCTCGACTGCCAGCCCGGCGACATCCTCGAATGGGTGGATGATTGATGCCCCAAAACAGGGTTCGCACCACCTCGGGGATTCGCATTCGCAGGCCCGGTTTTCCAACCCTCCCGATTACGTAACGCGAGGTAGTGCGAACCGCCCTTTATGCCATCGACCGATAGAACGCGTCCAGCTGACGCTGGTTGCGGATGATCACGGTCCTGTCCGGCCACCGGTCGCGAATGGCCCGCAGCGCCTCACGGTGGGAGCGGCTCCGCCCCTCATGCAGCACCCACCAGATGAATTCAAGGTCGATCTTCTCATCGCACCCCTCGGCCATCGATTCGCGAGCCCGGCCATGATATCGGAGATACCGCGCCAGCACACGGCGCAGACACGTCCAGCGTCCGAACGCCAGAATCACGATCCGATCGCTCTCCTCCAGCCGTCGCTCCTGCAGCAACGCCGCATAGTTGCCGTCAATCACCCAACCGCCATCACCATGGCCGTCCAGGAACCGCTGCACATCCGCAACCTTCGCGTCCAACGGCCGTTCCACCCATCCGGGCGCGAACTGCACCCGGTCCAGGTGCAGCACCGGCACCCCGTATCGCCGCCTCAACGCACCGGCCAGCGTGGATTTGCCACTGCCGCTGAATCCCAGCACGCTGATCTTCATTCCTCTCCCATCCATCGCCGAACACCGGACATAACGTCGCCTTCATCAATCCTACGGAATCATACCCGCATGGCCGCGCCGCCGTGTGACCTCGCTCACAACCGGTTTTACGCACAGCGAACAACCCCGCCCTGCCCGCCGGGGATTCCCAGCATTCCCAATACTTCGCGACGCCGTTCGGTCATCGGCGCCCCAGCCCCAGCCGTCGCGGCGATTCATGTTTACTTGACGGAGGTATGACAGATCGTGGAGGTGATGCCGATGGACACCCGAACCGCACCGCGGGGTACGGCGATGCCCACGCCCCGACGCACCCTCATCGGCATGCTCGGCCCGGCGTTCGTGGCGGCCGTCGCGTATGTGGATCCGGGCAACGTGGCGGCGAACATCACGGCGGGAGCCCGGTACGGTTATCTGCTGGTGTGGGTGCTGGCGCTGGCGAACATGATGTCGGTCCTCATCCAATACCAGTCCGCCAAACTCGGCATCGTCACCGGCAAATCGCTGCCGCAGCTGCTCGGCGAGCGGATGGGCGACGCGGGGCGGTTCCTGTTCTTCGCCCAGGCCGAGGTCATCGCCATCGCCACAGATCTGGCCGAGCTGATCGGCGGGGCGATCGCGCTGCATCTGCTGTTCGGACTGCCGCTGTTCATCGGAGGTTGCATCATCGGCGCGGTCTCCACGCTGCTGTTGCGATTCCAGGGCGGGCGCACGCATCGGCTGTTCGAACGGATCGTCATCGGCCTGCTGCTGGTTATCACGCTCGGTTTCGTGGCCGGCCTGCTAGTCGACCCGCCGAATCCGACCGCGGTCGCGCAGGGACTGGTGCCACGGTTCACAACCACCGATTCGGTGCTCACTGCCACGTCGATGTTGGGCGCGACGGTGATGCCGCACGCGATCTATCTGCACTCGACGCTGGTCAACGACCATTACGCCGACGGACGTATCAGACCCGATACACGCACGCTGCTGCACGGTTCGAAGATCGACGTGCTGTGGGCGCTGCTGTTGGCCGACACCGTGAATCTCAGCCTGCTGGTGCTGGCCGCGCATTCGTTGCACGGCATGGCCGGAACCGATTCGATCGAAGGCGCGCAACAAGCGATCACGGCCGCGCTCGGCCCGGCGGTCGGCATGATCTTCTCGATCGGACTCCTGGCATCCTCGTTGAGCTCCACGTCGGTGGGCACCTACGCCGGGGCCGAGATCATGCGCGGACTGCTGCATCTCACCCCGCCGATGTGGGCGTGCCGGATCGTCACCCTGGTGCCGGGCCTGGCCGTGCTGTGGTTCGCACCGAATCCCACGCAGGCGCTGGTGGTCGGTCAGGTGATTCTGTCGATCGGCATCCCGTTCGCGATCATCCCGCTGCTGCGTTACACCCACGATCGCACGCTGATGGGCGAATACGCCGATGGTCCGGTCAAGCACGCGGCATTCATCGCCGTCACGGGACTGATCATCGCGCTGAACGCGGCGCTGATCTTCCTCACGCTGTAGGACGGCTCACACGTTCAGACATCACCGCTGGGTGAGCCGCCGGCACCGCGCTAGGCGAACCAACTCACCGAGGCAAACCCGGGCCGATTCCTCCGGCTACCAAGTCCGACCCAGGCTACCGCACCAGGAGCACCATGGCCAGAATCATCGCGAAACCGACCAGATCGACCGGAGTGAACACGGCGCCGGTCAACGCCACGGCGGAGATGGTGGCCAGCACGGGCTCGCTAGTGCCGAGCATCGTGGCGCGCATCGCACCGATTCGCATCACGCCGGACATATACAGCCAGTAGGCGCCGAAGGTGCCGCCGACCACGGTGAACACCATCAGCGCAATGCCCAGCGCATCCAGCTGCGGCGCATGCGCCCACGGCCGCACGACCGCGCACAGGATCACCCCCGAGATCAGGAACATCAAGCCGTTGACGGTGAAGTTGCCGTACCGGCCCATCACCTTGACCGGCAGAATCGACATCGTGGCCGTGGCCAGCGCATCGCCCAGACCCCACATCAGGCCGGCGAGCGGCAGGGTCAGCGTGGTCAGGTCGCCGCCGGTGGCGATCAGCACGGTGCCCATGAAAGCGAGCGCCACGCCCAACGTCTCACGTTTGCCGGGCAGCCGCCGCCCGCGCAGGCACACCCAGGCGAGCACGAACAGCAGATTCAGGGTCTGCAATACGGTGGCGGTGCCGGAATTGGTCCATTTGATGGCGTTCAGGTAGGTGACCTGCGTGGCCATCACGCAGATGAGCGCGCCGAGCAGATAGACGGGGTAGGAGCTCACGTCGCGCACGGCTCCGGTCAACAGCTTCGGCTTGGTCGCGCCCGCCGCGGCCAGGAACAGCACGCCGGCGCAAAGCTGGCGGATGCTGGCGATCCACAGCGGGTCGGCGCCGTAGTCGGACATGAGGATTTTGGATACGGTGGCGTTGACGCCCCACAGCGCGCCGCCCAGCAGGGTTACGCCGATGCCGATGAGCAGCGATTTCGGGGTTCGTTCGAACGTCGCACGACGCATCGCAGGTTTCCTTCTTCTCACAGTCCGTAAAACTCCGCGTGCGATTCTACCGCCGTCCGCGTCACGCCGCGCCCAACGGCGTTATGCGATACGGGAACGTCCGTCGTCGCGGTTCCGTTGCGATCCGGTACCACGGCGACGGTATGGCAACCGACTGTCAGTCCTCCGGCTTCTGCGCGAGCGTGGCCCAGAAGCTGGGGATGCCGAGCTCGTGCAGGCGGCCGTAACCGTTCGTGTCCTCATACAGGTCGACGATGCGCAGCCCCGCCTGGATCTGGCCGCGGATCTGCTCGTCGAGTGTGTGCGAGAACTGGACGCCGTCGTCGGCCTCGGCCAGCTGGTCGCGCTGGTCGGCGTTCTTCAGCGGGTTGAACGGCAGATGGTTGACGATGCGTTCCTCGTCGTCATCGGTGATGAAGTTGACGCCGTTGTCGAGTCCGGCCATCAGCAGGCCGCCGGGGCGCAGGATGCGTGCGCATTCGCGCCATACCGGCAGCACCTCCTCGATGTAGCAGTTGGACACCGGGTGCACGATCAGGTCGAATGAGGCGTCGGCGAACGGCAGCGGTTTGGACATGTCGGCGCGGACGAGGTCGATGTCATAGCCTTCGCGTTCGGCGACCGTCCGGTCGGCGTCGAGCTGGGCCGGCGTGTAGTCGAGCACCGTGCAGCGCGCGCCGCGGGCGGTGAGGATCGGCATCTGCTGGCCACCGCCGGAAGCCAGGCCGAGCACGCGCAGGCCGCGCAGGTCTTCCGGGAACCATTCGTGCGGCACCGGGCGGGTTGGCGTCAGCACCAAATCCCACTCGCCGGCGAGCGCCTTGGCGTAGGTCTCGTGGTCGATCGGCCTGCCCCATTCCCAGCCGTCCTCGATCCACCGGGTGATGGTCGCCGCGTTGATGTCCTGATAATCCACTGTCTCTCCTTTGCCGAGCGCGTGTTGCCGTATTACCGCTCGTTATCGCAATCCCCCATCGTACGGTACCAGTGGCACGTTCCAGACCGGACCGGCGCGACCGAGTCCGCTTGACCGAAGCCACCCACGTAATCCAAGTCCCCGTAACCAAACCGACCCGATGCGTCCAAGGTCAGGTGGGATTATCCGATCTCACCGCCCACATACGCGTGATGCGCACCCGGAATCCCGGATGCGCATCACATAAACGCTACGTATGGAACGGTCAGGTTCAGGCCTGGGCGCCGTTCGTGCGCTTGAGTTCGTCGCGGATCTCCTGCAGCACCGCCAGCGTCTGCTCCTCGGTGGTCGGGCCGGCGGCGGCCTCCTCCTCGGCCTCCTCCTCGGCCAGGGCGGCGGCCGACAGGTCACGCAGCTTGTTGATCGGCAGGATCACACAGAAGTACACGGCCACGCCGATGAGCAGGAAGTTGATGATGGCGTTGAGAATAGCGCCGAAGGAGATGGTGGAGTTGTTGAAGGTGATGGTCAGCACGCCGGACATATCCGGCACGCCGCCGATCATGCCGATCAGCGGGCTGATCAGGTTGTCCACGATGGAGTTGACCACGGTGGTGACGGCGGAGCCCATGACCACACCGACGGCCATGTCGATCATCGAGCCGCGGGAGATGAACTTCTTGAAGCCGCCGAGCGGGCCCTTGTCGGTCAGGGCCACGACGTTCTTGGCCATACCACCGGTTACATTGAGCGCGGCCTTGGCCGCATCATTCACGCTGGGCATGAACGCCCTCCTTACAATCTTCTGGTTTCGTACAAAACGCCGTCATCCATTATCACGGTTCTTCGCCGACAACCCGCAGCGCCCCACCCCCGAATACCCCATAGGGGCAAGATGTGCGGAAGTCGGCATGGCGCAAGAGGGACATCGATACAATGACTGCGTCCGAACGCCCCGCACCCACCCGAAGAAGGGTTTCAGCATGACCGCAGCTGCGCCGAACTACGACCGCACCGTCGTCGCCTGCTTCAACGGCTACATCACGCAGGCCGTGATCAACAACTTCATGCCGCTGCTGTTCGTCACGTTCTCGGCCTCCTTCGGCATCGACATGGCGCAGCTGTCCACGCTGATCTCGGTGAACTTCGTCACCCAGCTCGTCGTCGACGTGCTGGCCGGCAGGTATGTGGACCGCATCGGCTACCGACCCTGCATCATCGCCGCGCATGTGGCCGCCGCGGCGGGGCTGCTCACGCTCGGGCTGCTGCCCACGCGCGTGGCCGACCCGTATCCGGCGCTGATGGCCGCCATCGTGCTGTACGCGATCGGCGGCGGCCTGATCGAGGTCATGGTCTCCCCGATTGTGAACGCCTGCCCGTCCGAGCATAAGGACAAGGCGATGAGTCTGCTGCATTCGTTCTACTGCTGGGGGCAGGTGGGCACCGTGGCGGTCTCCACGCTGTTCTTCGCGCTGGCCGGACGCGACGCGTGGCCGGTGATGGCCTGCCTGTGGGCCATCGTGCCGATTGCGGGCATTGCGCTGTTCGCCACGTCGCCGATGCCCGACATCCTGCCCGAAGGCACCTCGTCGATGAAGCTCGGGGAGCTGGTGCGCAATCCGCTGTTCGCGGTGTTCTTTGTCATGATGCTGTGCGCGGGGGCGTCCGAGCTGGGTATGAGCCAGTGGGCCAGCACGTTCGCCGAAACCGGACTGGGCGTCTCGAAGACGATCGGCGATCTGGGATGCACGGCCGGGCCCGCCATCGTCGGCACGGTGGCGGCGGCCAACGGCGACAGTCTGCAGGCCGGCCTGCTGGTCGGCGCATTGTTCCCCGTCATTCTGCTCGTTGGCGTCATCGCGCTGCGTCAGATCCTGTACACCACGCGCCGCGCCGGCTAGGCGACCGCGCCCTCATCGCCGCCCAGAACATCCATGGACCCGTCGAGGAACGCGAAGATGCGGCCGTAATAGTCCTCGAGCACGGCGTTCGGCATCGAGAAGATCTCGTGGACCGAGTCGGGGAACCGTTCGAACCGCACCTGCCCGCCGCCATCGCGCACACGGCGCACGAACAGGTTCTCCGGTTCGTTGAGCACCCACACGTCACGCCCGGCCTGGAACAGCTGGATCGGCGTCTCGATGCGGGCGCAGGCCTGCGGGTCCAGGATGGCCTTGGACAGGCGCAACGCCTCGCGCACCCACTGGTAGCTGGCCGCGTTCGTCCGGTATTCCGGGGTTTCGCAGCGCTGTCTGTGGTACCAGCGCACGCGGGCCTCGCTGGCGCCCCGATACGCGGTCATATCCAACTGGTCGGAGAAACGCTTCTGACCGACCACCCGGCTTCTCCCGAATCCCATGCCGCAGACCGCCTCGGCCGCGGCCGCGGCCACCGTGTTGGGGATGCCGGCGGTCACCGGGGCGATCATCGGGCAGGAGAGCACCGCCTTGTCGAACAACGTCGGATGGTTCTCCAGCAGGGCCGCGCCGATGCCGCCGCCCATCGAATGCCCGTACAGCACCATCGGTCGCTCACCCGCGTACTGGGAGGCCACGGTTTCGGCGAACTTGGCCAGGTCGGCCACGTACCGCCGCCAGTCGTCGATCCACACCACGCTGGGATCGTCCACGTCGCGCGCGGAGAACCCGTGCCCGCGGTGCTCGAGCACGCAGACCGAGTATCCGTCGAGCAGGAGGTACCAGATGAGCTCCGAGTATTTGCGCGCGTTCTCGGTGAACCCGTAGGAGATGACGGCGACCCCGCGGAATGTGGCGGTGGCGCCGTCCTCGCGCAGGTCGTCGAACCTGGCGGCGTCATAGCACAGGTAGTGCAGCCGTCCGGGAACGTCGAGATCGGGCAGTCCGGCCGCCTTGGCCGGCGTCATCCACCCCTCCTCGCAGCAGGCCGCGAGCGCGGGCAGCACAGTCGCGCGCATCTGCTCGTCGTATCGGGTTTCGTCGATCAGCCTCATGGTTATGACTGTAGCGGCCTGCCCGCCTGTGCGCGGCCCGCCCGCAAGACACGCCGAGGGTGGTGGCAAAGCACCCCGGAAAGTTTGCCGGGTTCCCCGGAATATCAAGGAACTCGGCAAACTTCGGGTATAGGTTTGCCACCACCCTCGGCGTGTTGCGTTGCGTGCCGGCCGAGGCCGGACGTATGCGGGCCGGCCGGGGCCGGACCGTCGACTCAGCGCATGCCCAGCGCGTCGTAGAGGAAGTCGCGCTGCAGGATGAGCAGGTTCTCGGCCACCGTTTCGTCGTTGGTCATGTGGGTGATGCCCGTCAACGGCAGGAAGGTGTGCGGGCGGCCCGCCGCCATCAGCGCCTGGCTCAACCGCAGCGAGTGGGCGATGGTGACGTTGTCGTCGGCGAAGCCGTGGATGAGCATGAGCGGACGGTTCAGCTTGGGGGCGTCCTCCACGATGCCGTTGCGGCGGTAGACCTCCGGGTCGAGGCCCAGGTAGCGCTCGGTGTAGTGGGTGTCGTAGAGCGTCCAGTCGGTCGGGGGCGCGCCGGCGCAGGCGGCGTGGATGACGTCCGGGGCGTCGAGCACCGCGAGCGCGGACAGGAAGCCGCCGTACGACCAGCCGATCATCGCGACCTTGTCGAGGTCGGGACGCGGGCAGTCGAGCGGGCCGTCATGCCGGGCGATGTCGAGCGTCGCCGACGGGTCGCCGTCCCGCGGCGTCCAGCGCACCGACGGCACGGCGCCGTCCGCCGCCCACAGCGCGGGCAGTGCGCGCACGGCTTCGACCTGATCGGCCAGGGTCACGTCTTTCATGGTTTCGTAGATGGCGCGATCCCACTTGGGGCCGCGGCCGGGGGTGCCGCGTCCGTCGACGGTGACGACCAGGAAGCCCTGGTCGGCCCACCACTGGGATTCCCAGTAGTAGGCCTGGCTGAACAGCACCTGCTGGGCGCCCGGACCGCCGTACGGTTTGAGCAGGACCGGCAGGGTTTCGGCCTGCGCGTAGGGGCTGGTCTCGCTCGGCGCGGTGATGGCGGCGAGCAGCCGGTGTTCGGACGGCAGGGTGACGAACATGGTGTTCGGCGTGAAGCCGGGTTCGGCCGCGTGGTTGTCGAGCACGGCGATCGCCGAGGCTTCCGGATCCGCAGTTTCCGGCAGCCGCAGGCTGTGGGTCATCACCGCGTGCGGCGAGCGCATGTCGCGTCCGGAGACGACCATGCCGCTGCCGCTGCGGGATGCGGTCCACACGCCGGGATGCGGGGTCAGCGGGGTTGCGGCGCCCTGATAGTCGAAGCTGACGATGTCGAGGCTGCGGGCGTCGTGCAGGTCGAGGTCGTCGCCCCACGTTCCGGTATCGGTGTCGGAGGCCAGCCCCGGGGTGCGGGAGACGACGGCGAGCACGTCGGTGTCGGTCACGTCGAGCACCTCGCGCACCTGCCAGCCGGCCGGGGTGAACGGCGCGCCGTCCACGGTCAGACGGTTCGTGTCGTGCTCCATATCATTGCATGCGCAGATCAGGCGGCCGTCCGGCGTGAAGGCGGGGGTGCCGTGGATCAGGTCGAGCCACTGGGGGTTCTCGTGCTCCTCGAGCACGCGGGTGGCCACCGGTTCGCCGATGACGGCCTCGGTGTCCACACCGGCGTGGAATCCGGCGGCCTTGAGCTGCACCTCAAGCACCTGGTCGTGGTGCTGCAGACGGTCCTGCACGAGGATGAGCGGTTCGTGGCCCTTGCTCCAGTTCACGGCGGCCAGGTATTCGTAGGTTTCGTGGTCCCAGTCGATGTCGGCCACGTTGCACACCTGCACGCGCGGTTCGACGTACTCGTCGCATTCGCCGGCGTCGGCGGGCATCGGCGCCGGGGCGTCGGCGTCGCGGACGGTGAAGTCCACGTAGGCCAGGGAGACGATCGCGTTGTTCGTCAGGGCGCGGGCGTAGCGGCGTGCGACGGCCGGCTTGGACGGGTCGGCGGGGTCGCTGATGTACCACATCGGTTCCGGTTCCTCGTCGGTCGACTGCACGAGCAGCGCGCGCGAATCCGGCGACCACCAGAAGCCCTCGTACCGGTCCATCTCCTCGCCGGCCACGAATTCGGCCAGGCCCACGGACTGGTCCGGATACGTGCATTCGTCCTCGTCGATGCCGATGACGGCCCAATCCTCGTCCTGGGAGGCGTCGGCGCCGAGCGCGATCACGCGGACCTCGCTGCCGGTGGTGTAGGCGATCAGCTGGCCGTCCGGGGAGATGCGCGGCATGATGACCGACAGTTGCGGGTCGGCGAGCGCCACTTCGCGTGTCACGCCGCCGGTGGCGTCCCCGTTGATCTCGGTCAAGAACAGCTGGCCGTTGATGGTGAAGACCACGCGGCGGCCGGCGGCGTCGACCGAGTAGGAGACGATGCCCTGGCCGCCTTCGCGGGCGCGTTCGCGGCGGGCCTTCTCCTCTTCGGAGACCTCCTCGTTATCGGCGTCGGCCAGCAGCTGGCGCGGATCGGCGAGGAGCACCTCGCGTCGGTCGCCGTCCGGCGACAGGACGCTCAGCCACAGCGCCGTGACCAGGTCTTCGGGACCGTCCGAGCGCAGGAACAGCGCCCGGGTGCCGTCGCCGATCGCTTGCGCGGAGCGCGGGGCGCCGGAGGTGAAACGCAGGGAACGGGCCTTGCGGCGGGGGAATTCGGCAATCGCCTGTGATGCAGTCAATTCGTTCATACGCCCCAACCTACCCGCCGCCCCGCCCATCCGGTGTCCGGCCCGCCCCATGGGCGAATTTTGCAAGTATTGACGCCGATATATAGGGACGTTCGCGCCTTTGCGTAGGATAGGGGAGGAATAGAAAGGTGTGACTATGAGCGTTCTCGACCGTTTTGAGAAAAGCGTGGAAAGCGCGGTCAACGGAGTGTTCTCCAAGTTCGGGTCCAAGGACCTGCAGCCCGTCGACCTCTCCAGCGCCCTTGAGCGCGAGATCGACGCCGAGGCCATGCCGGTCGGCCGCGACCGCACCGTGGCGCCGAACGAGTACCGGTTCAAGCTGAGCACCCCGGACTTCGACCGCATCGAACAGTGGGGCTCCGAGGCCCTGGCCAACGAGCTGGCCGACAACCTCACGCAGTATGCCAAGAGCCAGCACTACGCCTTCGTCGGGCCTGTGGTGGTGATCTTCGAGGAGGATCTCGAACTCAACAAGGGCAGCTTCAACCTGAGCTCCGAGTCCGTGCGGGGCAACGCCGTGCCCGTGACCACCGACACCCAGACCGAGGACAGCCCCGTGCTCGAGGTCAACGGCAACCAGTATCTGCTGACCAAGCCGCAGACCGTCATCGGCCGTGGCTCGGGCTGCGACATCGTCATCGACGATCCGGGCATCTCGCGCAAGCATCTGGAGATCGACATCACCGACAACGGTGTGATCGCCCGTGACCTGGGATCGACCAACGGCACGTACGTGGAAGGCCATCAGGTGCCGGCGGCCACGCTGCTGGACGGCAACACCATCACCATCGGCCGCACCCGCATCCTGTATTGGGCCTCCTCTCAGGAAACGGAGTAGGCCGCCGCCCAGGAGCCACAATCTGCCTATGCTCACCGAACTGACATTCGCGATCCTCAAGTACGGGTTCCTCGTCCTGCTTTGGGTGTTCGTCTGGTTGACGGTGCGCTCGCTGCATAAGGACATCGAGACGCTCAGTCCGCGCAAGTCGCGCGCGCATCGCCGTAAGACACGTCTGGCCCGCAAGGCGGCGGAGTCGCCCACGCCCGTTTCGGTCGTGCCCGCGCCTGCGACCAACGAGATGCCCGCCGCGGCCGATACGCCGACGCTGCTGGTCATCATCGACGGCCCGTTGGCCGGCACCTCGGTGCCGTTGAGCAACGGCGCCATCACGTTGGGCCGTGCCGCGTCGAATTCCGTGGTGCTCGACGATGAATTCGTGTCCTCCCACCATGCCCGCGTCTATTTCGACGCCATGTCCGGGCAGTGGGCGATCGAGGATCTCGGCAGCACGAACGGCACCGTGGTCAACCAGCAGCGCATCGCCTCGCCGACAGCCCTCGCGCCGCGCGTTCCCGTGCGCATCGGCGCCACCACCTTCGAATTGAGGTGACCACTGTGCCTTCCGACACCCCGCAGTCGCTGTTCCTGTATTCCACGACGGTTTCCGACGTCGGCACCGTCCGCAGCAACAACCAGGATTCGTCGTTCGCCGGCGAGCATCTCGCCGCGATCTGCGACGGCATGGGCGGCCATGCCGGCGGCGACACGGCTTCCACGATTGCGATCCGGTCCCTGGCCCACATCGAGCGCGACGACGCCTCGCTCGGCGTGCAGGAAT
The DNA here is from genome assembly GCF_000771405.1 of Bifidobacterium pullorum DSM 20433. Lineage (GTDB taxonomy): Bacteria > Actinomycetota > Actinomycetes > Actinomycetales > Bifidobacteriaceae > Bifidobacterium > Bifidobacterium pullorum. Next base: position 16,365 of record NZ_JDUI01000011.1, read on the forward strand.
GCGCCACGATGATGGAGACCTCGGTGCTGGCCGCGCATGACGCCATCGTCGGCAAGGCCAAGCGCGAGCGCAAGCTCGCCGGCATGGGTACGACCGTCACCGCCATCGCCCTGGTCGAAGGCTATTGGGTGCTCGCGCATATCGGAGATTCCCGCGCCTATCTGCTACGTGACGGGCATCTGGTTCGGATGACGCAGGACCACAGCTACGTGCAGCACCTCATCGACACCGGCCGCATCACCGAGGCGGAGGCGCGCAACCATCCGCAGCGCAATGTGGTGATGCGCGTGCTGGGTGATTTCGACATCGACCCCAGGCCGGACATCGCGGTGCGGCAGGCCCACGCGGCCGACCGCTGGCTGCTGTGTTCGGACGGCCTGTGCGGCGTGCTGGAGGATTCCACGATCGAGGAGACGCTCGCGACGGTCTCCGATCAGGGCGAGTGCGCCCAGCAGCTGGTGTCGATGGCGTTGCGCGCGGGCAGCACCGACAACGTCACCGCCGTGATCGCCGACGCCACGCTCGCCTTGGATGTGGACGCGTTCGACCTGCCGCACCAGACACCGTTGGTCGGAGGCGCGGCCAGCGCCAGCCTCGAACCGATCGCCGACATCATCAACGAGCCGGTGTCCACCGCGCCGGCGTTGCGCAGCGGCAAGGCGTCGCCGGCGCAGCGTGCCGCGGCGCTGGCTCAGGAGACCCGTACCGATCCGGTGTCGTACACCGCGCAGCCGTCCACGGTGCGCGAGGAGACCGGCGACCTGCAGGAGCCGGACACCGGCGAGATCCCCGTGGTGCAGAAGCGCGACGGGCGGCTTACCGCTGATCCCAACGACCCCGACGTGGCCAAGGCGATCCACCACGAGCACGACAAGCAGGAGCAGCTGTCGCACGCCAAGGTGATCCGTTCGCGGATCCTGATCGTCGTGGGCGTCGTCGCGTTGTTGGCGGCGCTGGCGGGGACCGCGGCCGTCGGCTACCTGTGGAGCCAGACCCGTTACTATCTGGGTATCGACGACGGCCAGGTGGCCATCTATCAGGGCGTGCCCACGAATCTGTTCGGTTTCGAGCTGTCGCATCCGGTCGAGGACACCGGCATCAGCGTCGCCGACCTGCCGCAGAACTGGCACACCCAGCTTGACCAGGGCATCATGGTCGATGACATCGACGCGGCCAGGGACCACGCCGATCTGATCGAACGGGAGAGCCGGCATCTCGAGCAGCAGCGCAACGACCGCGCCGACGGCGAGAAGACCGACGCCGCGGACGACAACGACTCCTCCGACAACAACGACTCCTCCGACAATGCCGACACCTCCAACGATGCCGACGCGGATCAGGAAGGACGGTGAGCGGTGGTCGCCATTCGATTCCGTCAGATCTCCCTGCTGCTGATGGCCATGCTGGTCAGTTTTTTGGCGTTCTTCCAGATGTTCGAGCGTACCGTGGGCAGCCTTCCCGGCGACCTGATGCTCCGCTTGGGCGTCGGCGCGGTGCTGTTCCTGGTGCTGTGGGGGCTGATGCTCAGATTCCAGCCGTACGCCAGCCAGACGGTCATGCCCTGTGTGCTGCTGCTCACCGCCATCGGCACGATGATGATAGCCCGCATCGATCAGCAGATAAAGGACTCCGACGTGGCCCAGCGCCAGCTGCTGTGGATGTGTCTGGCGCTCGTGCTGTGCGGCCTGCTGGTGGTTTTCATGCAGGACTATCGTATTCTGAGGCGGTTCTCCTACGTCAGCATGGTGATCGGCCTGGTGCTGCTGCTGTCCCCGATGATTCCGGGACTGGGCGTGGAGATCCAGGGAGCCCGGATCTGGATTAACATCTTCGGGTTGGGCACCATCCAGCCGGGCGAGTTCGCCAAGCTGTTCCTGGCGTTCTTCTTCGCCGCCTACCTGTTCGACCACCGCGACCAGCTCGCTGTGGGCGGCAGGAAACTGTTCGGTCTGCAGCTGCCGCGCATCAAGGACATGGGCCCGATCATCATCGTGTGGGTGGTGTCGATGGGCGTGCTGGTGCTGCAGCATGACCTGGGCACGTCGCTGCTGTTCTTCGCGATGTTCGTCTCGATGCTGTATGTGGCCACCGGGCGCAAGAGCTGGATCGTCATCGGCCTGCTGGCGTTCGCGGCCGGCGCCGTGCTCGCCGCGCACATCTTCGCCCACGTGGGCTACCGTGTGGACGCGTGGCTGCGTCCGTTCGACCAGGAGATTTACGAGCGGTATCCCGGTGGTTCCGCCCAGATCGTCAGCGGCCTGTTCGGCCTGGCGTCGGGAGGCCTGACCGGCACCGGCCTGGGTCAGGGGCATCCGGAGCTCACGCCGCTGGCGAACTCCGACTTCATCTACGCCTCGGTCGGCGAGGAGCTGGGGCTGACCGGCCTGCTCGCCGTGCTCATGCTCTACCTGCTGATCATCGCCTCCGGCCTGATCACCGCCATGCGCATCAAGGACGGCTTCGGCAAGCTGCTGGCCTCCGGACTGGTGTTCACGATGGCCTTCCAGGTGTTCACCGTGGTCGGCGGCATCACGCTGGTCATCCCCCTGACCGGCCTGACCATGCCCTATATGGCGGCCGGCGGTTCGTCGCTGATCGCCAACTACCTGCTGGCGGCGCTGCTCATCATCATCTCCAACGCGGCGAACAAGCCCGAACCGGAGCTGAGCTCCGACACCTTCCAGTATGAGGCGCTGGCCGTGCTGCGCGAACACGAGCTGAAGGAGCGCGAGGCCCAGACTCAGGCCATCCCCCGCCCCCGCACGGCGATGGGAGGTGAGGCATGAACAAGTCCCTGCGTCAGCTGTTCACCGCCGTGGTGGCGCTGTTCGTCGTCCTCGGCCTGTCCTCCACCATCATCACCGCCATCAAGGTCCCCGAGCTGAACGGCGACGCGCGCAACACCCGCGCGCTCTACCGCACGCTGGGTGCGCCGCGCGGTGCCATCCTGGCATCGGACGGCACCGTCATGGCCCAGTCCGATCCCGTGAACGATTCGTTCTCCTACCAGCGCGTCTACAGCAACGGACCACTCTACGCGCCGGTCACCGGCTTCTTCTCCATCACGCATACGGCCGACCGCGGCATCGAATCGTCGCGCAACGAGCAGCTCAACGGCCAGGCCAGCTCCCTGTTCTGGCAGCAGGTCAAGTCGATCTTCTCCGGCTCGGAATCGCAGGGCGCCTCCATCGAGACGTCGATCGACCCCACGCTCCAATCCCTGGCATACCAGCTGCTGGACGGCAAGGAGGGGGCCATCATCGCCAGCGACCCCAAGACCGGCCGCATCCTGGCGATGGTGAGCACGCCCAGCTATGATCCGAACGCGTTAGCCTCGCATGACGGCGAGCAGGCCAACGCCGCCTACAGCGACCTGGTGTCCCAGCAGTCGAACCCGATGCTCAACCGGGCCACGTCGCAGCTGTTCCCGCCCGGATCCACGTTCAAGGTCATCGTCGCGGCGGCGGCGCTCGAATCCGGCGACTATGACACCGATTCCGAGATTCCCGCGGGTGCCAGCTACACCCTGCCGGGCACCGAGACCCAGCTGACGAACGCCACATCCGCCGGAAACGGTTCGGACGGCAAGATCACCCTGAAGGATGCGCTGGCGCAGTCGTCGAACACCGCGTTCGCCCAGCTCGGGGTCGAGCTGGGGGCCGATGCGATCCGCGAACAGGCCGAGAAACTCGGTTACGACGAACAGATCCATCTGGACGGCACCACCTCCACCGGCTCACCCTCATACGCGGCCGCGTCGAAATTCCCCGAGGACCCGACCGACGACCGGCTGGCGCTGGCCAGCATCGGACAGGGGGACACGCTGTCCACGCCGCTGCAGAACCTGCTGGTCGCGATGGCCGTGGCCAACGACGGCACGGTGATGGAGCCGACGATCGTGGACCGTGTCCGCGCCAGCGACCTGTCGGTCATCTCGCAGACCTACCCGCGCGTGCGCTCGAAGGCGTTCAGCGCCGATACCGCGAACAAGCTCACCGAGATGATGGAGCAGGTCATCCCCGCGGAGAACCCCGCCCTGGCGATCAACGGCATCAGCATCGCCGCCAAGACCGGCACCGCGCAGATCGGCGAGAGCAACCACGCCAACGACGCGTGGATCATCGGTTTCGCCCCCGCCGACGACCCACAGATCGCCGTCTCCGTGGTCGTGCACAACGTCGACGACTACGGCGCGTACGCCGCGGGCCCGCTGATGCGCGAGATGATTCAGGAGGCACTGCAGTGATGAAACTGATCGAAGGACAGCTCATCCACCGCCGGTACCGGCTCGACAGCCGACTGGCCCAGGGAGGCATGGGCGAGGTCTGGAAGGGCTACGACATCCAGCTCGGCCGTCCGGTGGCCATCAAGGCGCTGCGGCGCGACACCTCCGACACGGAGGCCAAACTGCGCCGCCTGCGTGCGGAGGCGCACAACTCCGCCAACCTGGCGCATCCAAACATCGCGGCGCTGTTCGAATACTACGAGCATGACGGCATCGGCTTCCTCATCATGGAGTACGTGCCCAGCAAATCGCTGGCGGACCTCTACCACGAGAAGGGCGCCATGGATCCGATCGAGCTGCTGCCGATCCTGGCGCAGACCGCGCGCGGACTGTTCATCGCGCACTCCCACGGCGTCATCCACCGCGACGTCAAACCGGCGAACATCATGGTCTCCGACACCGGCGAGGTCAAGATCACCGATTTCGGCGTCTCCTATTCCACCAACCAGGAGCAGATCACCCAGGACGGCATGGTGGTCGGCACCGCGCAGTACATCTCCCCGGAGCAGGCGCAGGGCAGGCAGGCCACCCCGCAGTCGGACATCTACTCGCTGGGCGTGGTGGCCTACGAGGGGCTGTGCGGGCACAGGCCGTTCACCGGCGCGACCCCGGTCGACATCGCCGCCGCGCATGTGAACAACCCGGTGCCGCCGCTGCCCGACTCCATAGACCTGCAACTGCGGCAGTTCGTCATGTCGATGCTGGAGAAGGACCCGCTCGACCGTCCCGAGAACGCGCTGGTGGTCTCGCGCACGCTCTCCCGCATCGAACGTCGCCTGTTGGACCAGCAGACTGCCGCTGCGGAGACCGTGACGCTGCCGCCGAGCAGCCGTGCGCCGCGCAGGGTGTTCAGCGCGCCGCACGCCGCCGAAACGATATTCCGCATGTCTTCTCCCGCCGCGGGGACCTCGCCCGCGGCATCCATCATCAACCACTGGACCGCAGGCGGCGATGATTCCGCCGAGGCCGCACATCGAAGGGAACACGCATGAGCAGCATGATGCCTGACTCGTTGGCCCAAGGGCGTTATCAGCTGGGCCAGGCCATCGGCCACGGGGGCATGGCCGAGGTCTATATGGCGCTTGACACCCGTCTCGGGCGCACCGTGGCGGTCAAGGTCATGCGCGCCGACTTCGCGAACGACCAGATCTTCCTGTCACGCTTCCGCCGTGAGGCGCACGCCGTGGCGCAGATGAACAACCCGAACATCGTGAGCATCTACGATTCCGGCGAGGAGGATATCCCGACCGCCAACGGCGGCATGGAGCGTGTGCCGTATCTGGTGATGGAGTACGTCAAGGGCCAGACCCTGCGCGACATCATCAAGGCCAACGGCGCGCTGAGCCAGCGCGACGCCGAGCAGGTGATGCTCGGGGTGCTGAGCGCGCTCGACTATTCGCACCGCATGGGCGTGATCCACCGCGATATCAAGCCCGGCAACATCATGATCTCCGAGCAGGGCGTGGTCAAGGTCATGGACTTCGGCATCGCCCGCGCGCTCGATGATTCGGCGGCCACGATGACCAAGTCGCAGGGCGTGGTCGGCACCGCGCAGTATCTGTCGCCGGAGCAGGCGCGCGGCGAGACCGTGGACATGCGCTCCGACCTGTATTCGGCCGGCTGCGTGCTCTACGAGATGCTGACGGGACGTCCGCCGTTCACCGGGGACTCCGCCGTGGCGATCGCCTACCAGCATGTGTCCGAGGTGGCCACGCCGCCGAGCGCCGTGGTGCCGGGCCTGCCGAAGATGTGGGATTCGATCTGCGCCAAGGCGATGGCCAAGGACCGGCAGAACCGGTACGCCACGGCCGCCGACTTCAAGAACGATCTGCTGACGTTCATGAACGGCGGGGTTCCGGTGGCCGCCGCATTCAATCCGCTGACCGATCTGACGAATATGAAGGCCCGCCGCCAGGCCGAGCAGGACGCCGCCACGGTGGCGCTCAACCCGACCGCGGAGGGACAGTCCACCCAGGCGTTCAACCCGGTCACCGGCCAGTTCGAGCAGGTGGTGCCGCAGGCGGGCACGGGCAAGACCCGCGCCGAACAGCGCGCCGAGGCGGCCAAGACCAAGCGTAAGCGCGCCCTGACCATCGGCGGCGTCGTGGCGGCCGTGGCGGCCGTGATCGTGGCGTTCTGCGTCTGGTGGTTCGCGTTGCGCACGCCGCCGGTCGAGATGGTCACGGTGCCAGAGCTGAGCTCCTCGCTCAACCAGACCGGCATCTGCCAGGCCATCGAGGAGGCCGGGCTGGTGTGCAAGACGGAGACCGACACGGAGTCGAACGAGCGTGAAGGCACGTTCACCTACTCCGATCCCAAGAGCGGCGCCTCGGTGCCGAAGGGTTCGACGGTGACCGCCTACTTCTCCGACGGCCCCGACTCCCTCACCGTGCCCGATGTCTCCAACCACACGCAGGATGAGGCGCGTTCCATGCTGGAGAAGGCCGGTTTCGAGGTCAACACCAGCACCCGCACCGAGGACAGCCCCCGCGTGGAACGCGACCGCGTGACCCGCACCGAGCCGGCGGCCGGCGAAACCGCCGATTCGGGGTCGTCGATCACGTTGTGGATCTCCTCGGGCATGACCGAGGTGCCGAACGATCTGGTCGGGCAGACCGAGGACGCCGTGCGCTCCACGCTGACCGGCACCTACGCGTTCAACATCACCATCGAACATGAGTATTCCGACACTGTGCCCGCCGGATCGGTCACGCGCGTCAGCCCCGGCTCCGGTTCCCCCGTCGACCAGCGCGCCAACATCAGCGTGTGGGTGTCGCTGGGCAAGGAACAGGTGGCGGTGCCCACGTTCGCGCTGGGCACGGATACGCTGGGCACGGTGCGCCAGCAGCTCGAGGCGCTGGGCCTGACGGTCAGCGTCACCGACCCGGAGGCGGACGACTCCGCCATCGTCACCGAGGTGTCCTCGATGGGCCAGCAGGTCGACAAGGGGTCGACGATCACCGTCACCACCAAGGCGGCGGAAGATGAGACCACCACCCCGGACGACGAGGCCGACGGTACGGAGGGGAACGGCAACGGGCACGGCGGTCCCGAATCCTGACGCCGCGCACTGAACGATGATGGCCTCCCGCATATGAGTGCGGGAGGCCATCGCGTTATATCGGCCCGTGCGGGCGGGTTCCGCGCGTGTCCGCACGCGTCTCGTTCCGTGCGGACGCGTGCGCCACGCATCGCGCGTGCGCCGTAATCGCGCCCGCGTCTATCGTCCACGGGGGAGACCGTCAGACGGCCACGTAGTTCGACATGTCGCGCAGATACGGGATGTTCGCCGCCAGCCATGGGTATCCCCATTCGAGCAAGGCTGCGGCCGCGGCCACGATCAGCAGCAGCAACAGCAGCCATCGGATCGGGGCGACGCCGGGCTGGTGCCGCAGCACCCAGCCGTAGATGCTGACCTCCGGTCGGGGACGGCGGCCCTCTCTGATCTCGCGCAGCACCGGCCAGCGCCACGCCACGGCCGCGGCGAGGAAGATCACGACGTAGGCGATCAGCGCCGCGATCACGATCGGGCGCATCGAGCCCAGCCGTTCGATGGCGGAGGGCTGGCGGGTGTTGATGAATCGGACGGTGCCGGATGCGTCGGTCGTCGTCAGCTCCGCGGGCACGCCGTCCGAGATCTTGGCCCAGTAATCGAACTCGCCGTAGCTGATCCACCGGTGGGTGGCCGCGGTGTATTTCGGTTCGCAGGTGGTCAGCGTGATCATCCGCTTGACGGGTTCGGCGCCGGGATCCTCGGGGTTGGCCGCCACCACGTCCGTACGGTCCGGCGTGACGATCTCGTAGCTGGTGTAGTGGTACACATACCAGTAGTTCTGTGTGCGGATGACGATGGCGTCGCCCTCCTGCAGCTTGTCCACATCGCCCAACGGCTGTCCGTAGCCGTTGCGGTGGCCCGCGACGGCGAAGTTGCCGACCTGCCCGGGCATCTGGCTGGTGGTGTAGTGGCCCATGCCGTGCCGGTTCAGCTGTTCCAGCGTGGTGCCCTCGACGATGTTGCGCTCCCACTGGTCGCCGAATCGGGGAATGTAGATCTGGGCGATGAGGTCCCCCTCCGCGGGGTTCTCCGGCTGCACCGGCGGCTCGCCCTCCTGTTTGGGCGCGATCGCCGTCTGGTCGTCGTCCGCCACCGGCGACTGCCAGGAGACGGACTGCCGGGCCTCCACCTGCTCGTGCTCGGCCTGCACTCCCGTCCACCACATCTGCCAGACGATGTACAGCGCGCACACCGCCGCCAGCGTGAACAGCAGCTCCATCAGGATGCCGAGCACCCCCCACAGCGCCCCATGCCGGCGGCCGTCCTGCCCGGCGCCCGCCGTGGTCCGGTATCCCCGCTGTACCCCGTGTCTCATTGCTGCGTCCCTTCGGTCTCCTGGATCACGGTGGCGTACCGCAGGGGTTGCAGCGACGCCGCCGACTCCTTGAACTGCAGATCGGTCTTGGTCTCCACCTTCCATCCGAGACCGAACGTACTGACGTATTCCCGATAGATGCTCACGGCCTCCGAACGTTCCAGGGAGGCCATCATCTCATCCACCGGCCCGATCGCCGAGATGGTGTATGGCGGCGAATACTGTTTGCCCTGCAGCAGCAGTACGTTGCCGGAGCAGATCACCGCCGAATTGAACAGGACGCGCTGGTCCTGGATCATCATCGATTCGGCGCCCCCGGCCCACAGCGCGTTGACCACCGCCTCGATATCCTGCTGGTGCACCACGTAGTCGTTGATGTTCGTGGCGGAACCGGACCCGTCGACGGCGGACTCCCACAACGGGGAGTCGTCCAGCGTCACCGTCACGCCCGGACCGTGCACCGCGGGCAGCGTGGTGCTGGTGCCCGCCTCCTCGGAATCAGTGGACGACGATCCGATCAGATCGTTCAACGCGGACAGCCGCGAGCTCAGGTCGTCGACCTCCTTGCGCAGGCTGTTGACCTGTTCGACGCGCCGCTCCACCAGATCCGCGGTATCGGAGGTCACGACGGTGGTGCGGTTCACGCGCAGATTCGTCACCAGCAGGAAGCCGGTCAGCGCGATGACCAGGAACACGGCAAGCCCGCCGGCCCATGTCCGCCGTATTCCGTGTCTGCCGCCATGACGCGCCATATGTCCTCCAAACCAACGTTTTCGGATGCCTGTTGGCCGCTTTCGAGTCTACCCACTATTATGACTTTTAGCCTATTGAATGGAGACTATGCTGATGGCTGACGAAGAGCTGCACGAAACCGACGCGCAGGACCAGAAGGACTGGCAGAACGAGGTCGATTCCACGGCCGCCGACGCCGAACCCGCCGACGTGGACGAAACCGCCGCTGTGGACGGTGACGACGAGGACTACGGCATCCCGATGGACAAGGTCGAGGCCGTGCTCAACGCGACCGCCGACAAGGCCTCGCTCACCCCGCAGATGCAGCGGATGATGCAGCGCCAGGCCGAGAACACCCGCCGCGTGGAGGAGTCCATCAAGGGCACCAAGTCCAATCCGCGCTGGTTCGTGCCCCTGTTCTGCGCGTTCATGATCATCGGCCTGATCTGGGCCGTGGTCTACTACCTGTCCGGCAACTACCCGATTCCGGGCATCGGCGCCTGGAACCTGGGCATCGCGCTGGGCATCATCCTCATCGGCTTCCTGATGACGATGTGGTGGCGCTGAGGCCGCACACCGCGCACACGAATCATCGTTTCACTCCCGACAACGCGTCCGGGGCGTCCGCCGACGCCGTCCGGACGCGTTGTCGTACCCATCCGCCGCAACCGTTGCGCGACGGGCACCATCCGTAACGGCAATCAACGGTCCCGGAACCGGCGGCCGCCCGGTCGCGACGCTGGACCGACGGCGGTGCTGAACCAGTGCCGCAGCCGGCTTCGCAACCGGTCCTACTCCCGGTCCAGCCGCGTCGCGCGGATCAGGATATGCCGGCGGGCGCGGTCGGTGGTGGCGAACAGGTAGGTGTCGCCGCCGTCCTTGAGTTTGAGTTTCCGCCGCAACTGGTCGACCGTCATCGGGAAGTTGCGGGTGGTGATGTTGGCTTGGGTCAGGCCCGCCACCACCCGTTTCAGGTCCTTCTTCGCAAGCGTCGCCATGGCGTCGATACGGAATCCACGTCCCGGGAATCCGGGGACGGGCCGGTCCGTGACGTACAGGTGGCTGTTCGCGGTCAGCGGGGTCAGGCCGTAGCGTGCGCCGAGCTCGGCGAAACATCCCGCCTTCATGATCGCCGCGTTCGGCTCGTACAGGTAGCGGTGCGCGGCGGCCGTGGCGGCACCCGCACTGTCATCCCCGCCGTCCCCGCCGGTTTCGGCGGCGATATCCCCACGTACGTCGTCGTACACGTCGCCGCGCATATCCCCCGACTCCGGCGTGTACGCGAACCGCTCCTCCCCCTGCGGGGTGAGATTGACGCACTGCACCAGCGGTACGGGAGCGGCGTTCCGTCGCAGCACGAGCAACAGTTCCTTGCACTCGTTGGAGACCGCCACGATATGCACCTCATCCACGACGCCGCCCAGATCATCGACGGCCTTATGCCAGTCGAGCATGGGCGACAGCTTCACGATGACGACCCTCGCCTTGCGCAGCAGCCCATCCCGCAGCACCAGCACGTCGGGCGTGCAGTCGGCGATGGCATAGGTGCGGGCACCGTGGGTGTCACGGCGGGCGGGGTCCAGATAGATCACGTCGACCGGGTCCATGGCGTCCAGATGGGATTCGGCCTGCGCGTTGACGATCCGCACGCCGTCCAGCCCCAGCGCCGCCACGTTGTGGCGGACGATCTCGCAGAGCTGGGACTGGCGCTCCACGTAGACCGCATGCGCGAACCGGCGGGCCATATAGGAGAAATCGACGCCGAACCCGCCGGTCAGGTCGGTCAGCGTGCCTTCGGAAGCGGGACGGGACTCGGACGTGTGCGACTGTGCGGCCCGTTCCGCTGCCGGGGGTTCCGGGACGGCGTCCGCCGTCGTCGTTTCCACCGGGCCGGCGCCGGCCAGCAGGCGTGCGGCCAGACGGGCCTTGTATCGGGCGGTGGGTTCGGACGAGCACTGTTCCATGGCGAGATGCGGCGGGTAGATGATGTCGTCGACGTCCGCCCATTGGGGCAGTTTGCGGCGTGCGGTCTGCCATCCGGCGATCTGGTCGAGCGCCCAGGTCAGGTCGAGCCCTTCGACACGTTTGGCGTGCAGGGCGAGGTCCCGGACGTCGTCGGTCCGGTGCCCACGGACGAAGGCCCGGGTCTGTTCGCTGATATCCACGCCCATATTGTAAGCGGTATGCCGTCGGCGCGGTTATCCACAGTGCGAACGGCATGGAACCGTGGATAATGTGGATAAACTCATCCACAATCGTCCACACCGGCAAAACCGTTGAAAGACAAGGGTTCTCGCGGCCTTTTGTGGATAACTGCGCGCGTTTTCCACCGGTTATCCCCGACTTGTCCCCAAGTTATCCACATCCTTTTCCACAATTGTGGAAAACTACACCTGTGTGGTTTGGATCGGGAAGGCGGGAGGGCCTTACACCAGCAACGCCAGCCATCCCGCCGGATTCGCCAGGTTGCACAGCAGGATCACGGCCACCACCAGAACAAACACCGCGCCGCCGTACACGGCGGAACGGTACGCCAGACTCTTGCCACGCAGCGCATGGGGCCCGGAGACCAGCAGCCAGGTGAACAACGCGCCGACCAGGAATCCCCCCAGATGCGCCTGCCAGGCCACATTGCTGACGACCACCGGCATCAGGAAGTTGATGACCATCCACACCATCATGGACGTGATGTCGGCGCCCACCCGGCGATACACGATCAGCACCGCCGCGAACAGGCCGAACAGCGCCCCGGAGGCACCGTAGGCGGCGGTGAACCAGCCCACGCCGTTCGGGGCCAGGGCGCCCCACAGCATCATGCCCATGCCGCCGCCGACGCCCGAAAGCATGTACAGCGCGAGGAACGGCCAGTGGCCCATCAGCCGCTCCAGCATCGGCCCGACCGACCACAACGTCAGCATGTTGAACAGGATATGCAGGATCGACGTCGGCTGATGCAGGAACATCGACGTGATGAACGTCCACGGCCGTCCGACGGCCAGCATCGGCTGGATCGCGCCGAAACCCACCACCGCGTTCAACGCGGCGGGCGAGACGAACGACAGCACCAGCTCGACCAGCCAGACCGCCACGCAGATGATCGCGATGGCGGCGGTGAACACGGGGCCGTTGTCGCGCCAGTGGTACCGGATCGCGCGTTTGGAGAACAGATCGCGCAGGGTCGGGGACTCGGGGAACAGGTTGAAACCACGGTATGCCATGGCTCCACTCTACCGGGGGCGCGCAACGAATCCCCCGGTCTTTTGCATTGCGGAAATCCACCACATCGTTACAAACATCGCCGTATCATGGATAGCAGAGTTGGCTTGGATGAGCAGGCCACATGTACGGAAAGGAGGCCGCTATGGAGCGTAAGTCGTCCAGCGGTTGGAAGTTCTTCGCGTTGCTGTTCGGTGCACTGCTTGCCGCAGTCGTCGGTCTGTACATCTACAAGCAGCAGAACCCGGATTATGATCCGTGGGAGGAACCGTGGGAGAACAGCTCCTCGCCCGTCGACCTGGGCCTGGCCAAGGAGGTCGCCGCCGAGGCGCCGGCCGCCGAGGTTGAGGAAGCCGAAGCCGCGGAAGCTCCGGAAGAGGCCTGATCGGGTTTCATCCGTTTTCACCCGCATTTGGACTTGAGGTCCGTCCCTGCACAGGGGCGGACCTTTTCGTATGCATACACAACGCATTGAGGCTCACACCATCGGGTGTGAGCCTCAATGTCAATGCTCACCGAGCGGACGCTCCGTCAACCCCACAAAGGCGAGCGGAGCGAACCGAGTGACGCGTGCGGCCGCAAGACGCGGGAGACGAAGGCGTACAGAGGTACGTCGAGTCCCCCGCAACGCGGCGGACGCTCCGTCAGTCGGCGAGCGGGCCGGTCATCCAGATGCGCTCGAGGTAATCCTCGATCGAGCGGTCCGAGCTGAAGTAGCCGGAGTTCGCCACGTTGAGGAGGGCCTTGCGGTGCCACTCGAGCGGGGTGCGGTACAGGGCCTCGATGTCGGCCTGGATGGCGGTGTAGGAGTCGAAGTCGGCCAGGGTCATGAAGTAGTCCTTGGTCAACCAGTCGGCAACGAGCGGCGCGAAGGTGTTGCGGTCGCCGTTGGAGAAGGTGCCGTTGGAGATCATGTCGATGGCCTGCTTCAGGCGCGGGTTGGCCTCATAGTAGGCGGCCGGGCCGTAGCCCTTCTCGTAGAGCGCCTCGACCTCGTCGACGGTCATGCCGAAGAGGAAGAAGTTCTCGGCGCCGACGCGTTCGCGGATCTCCACGTTCGCGCCGTCGAGCGTGCCGACGGTCAGCGCGCCGTTGAGAGCGAACTTCATGTTGCCGGTGCCCGAGGCCTCCTTGCCGGCCTGCGAGATCTGCTCGTCCAGGTCGGTGGCGGGGATCAGGTGCTGGGCCAGGCGCACGTTGTAGTTCCACGGGAAGAACACGTTGAGCTTGCCCTTGACGTCCGGATCGTTGTTGACCACGCGGGCCACGTTGTTGATCAGCTGGATCGTCAGCTTGGCCATGTAGTAGCCCGGAGCGGACTTGGCGCCGAAGATCACGGTGCGCGGCATGACCTCGTCGGCGGACATGTTGCCGTTCTTGATATCCGCGTAGCGGGCGATCAGGGCCAGGATCTTCAGGCTCTGACGCTTGTACTCGTGCAGACGCTTGATCATCGAGTTGAACATGGTGTCCGGGTTCATGTCGAAGCCGTACTGGCGCTTGGCGTAGTTGGCGAAGCTCACCTTGTTGGCGTGCTTGACCTCTGCGAACTTCTTGACGAACTCGTCATCCTGGGCCAGCGGCTCGAGGCCCTTGAGCAGCTCGAGGTCGCTCAGCCACTTGTCGGTACCCAGACCCTCGGTGATCAGGTCGGACAGGCGCGGGTTGGCCAGCTTGATGAAGCGGCGCGGGGTCACGCCGTTGGTCACGTTCGTGAACTTCTCGCCGTACAGGTCGGAGAAGTCCTTGAGCGTGATGTCCTTGAGCAGCTGCGAGTGCAGCTCGGCCACGCCGTTGACGTGCGAACCGCCGGCCACGGCCAGGTAGGCCATGCGCACCTGCGGGTCGTCGCCCTCGGTGACGATGCGCATGCGCTCGATCTTGGCCTTGTCACGGGTCTTGCCGGAGATCTCGGCCATGAAGTGGTCGTTGATCTGGTAGATGATCTCCAGGTGGCGCGGCAGCAGCTCGCCGATCAGGTGGGCCGGCCACACCTCGAGCGCCTCCGGCAGCAGCGTATGGCAGGTGTAGTTGAAGGTGCGGGTGGTGATGTTCCACGCGGTATCCCAGTCGTAGCCGTACTCGTCGATCAGCACGCGCATGAGCTCGGGGATGCCGATGACCGGGTGCGTGTCGTTGAGCTGGAACGTGATCTTGTCCGGGAAGGTGGTCAGGTCCGGATGCTCCTGGCCCGGGTAGAACACGCGGATCGCGTCGTGGATGGACGCGGCCACGAAGAAGTACTGCTGCTGCAGACGCAGACGCTTGCCCTGCGGGGTGGAGTCCTCCGGGTACAGGATCTTGGAGATGTTCTCGGCGTCGACCTGCGGGCGGACGGCGTTGAGGTAATCGGAACGGTTGAAGGTGAGCAGGTCGAACTCATCGTAGCTCTTGGCGGTCCACAGGCGCAGCGTGTTCACGCGGCCCGAGGCGTAGCCCGGCACCATGTAGTCGACCGGCACGGCGCGCACGCAGGTGGCCGGATGCCACACGCGCTTGCCGTCCTCGTCGGCCACGTAGCCGCCGAAGTCCACGCGCTGCGAGCGGTTGTAGTCGACGTGGCCCCACGGCTCCTCGTTGGCGAGCCAGTATTCCGGGTTCTCGATCTGCTGGCCCTGCTCGTTGAAGGACTGCTTGAAGATGCCGTACTTGTACTGGATGCCGTAGCCGAACGCCGGCACGCCCAGCGAGGCCAGCGAGTCGATGAAGCAGGCGGCGAGGCGGCCCAGGCCGCCGTTGCCCAGCGCGGGCTCGTACTCAGAATCGATGACGTCCTGGTAGTCGAAGCCGAGCTGCTCGACGGCCTCGTCGAACTGCTCGGTCAGGCCGGCGTTGAGCAGCGCGTTGCGCAGCTGCTTGCCCATCAGGAACTCGGCGCTCAGGTAGCCGACGGCCTTGGTGTTGCCGTTGACCATGTCCTGCTGCGTCTTCATCCAGGAATCCATGAGATGACGACGCACGGCGGTGGAGGCGGCGACGTACACGTCGGCCGGCGTGGCCTGTTCGACGGTCACGCCCTGCATGTACTTGAGCTGCTCGCGGATCTCATCCGCGAACTCCGCAGTCGTGATGGGGGACTTCGGTGCGGTAATTTCAGTCATTATCTGACTCCCTCTGACGGATAATACTCCGAGAAACATTATGCCTTGAATCAGCCCGCTCCGGCCATCTGCGACATGAACGGCGCATGACATCTTGCATACGTTTTCATCCCTGAGCCTAGCACGACCCCTACAGAAATCAGCCAAGTCCGGAGTCCACGGTTTCGCCGCTCCTGCGTCCACGTCGGAGGAATCATGTGTGTGAGCGCGCACACTCCGCCCGATACGGCAAAGTTCCCAGATCCGGATAAACCCGAAGGCCCGACATTCCACCGGGCACCAACGGTCATCAGCCCGAGAGACAATGCGCAGTGCCGGCCACAATGCCGGTCGCGAGGAACCGACGGTCATCAGCCCGAGGGACAATGGCTCGCATGGCAGTGATACGGGAACAGGATCTGGATAAGGGGCGGTCGGCGTTCGCCCAGTGGCGCGACGCGGCGAAGGACATGCTCAACGGCACCGGAACGCAGGCATCGACAGCGGCGTTCCGACTCTCGCTGAAACCGAGCCTGCCGCGGCCCGTCTGGGCGATGGCGGTGCGCTACTCGCTGCATCTGCTGGAACGCAAGGCGCCCGGCCCCGGCGTGGAGGTGCGTGTGGCACCGTGGGGCGCGATCAAGATCCTCGAGGGACCGGCCTCCGACCCACACAACCTGACCCCGCCGGACGTCATCGAGCTCGACCCGGAGGTGTGGCTGCGCCTGGCCGCGGGCATCACCACATGGTCCGAGGAGAAGGAGGCCGGCCGCATCACCGCCGTCGGCGAGCGCGACGACCTGAGCGACCTCCTACCGCTGTTGTGAGCGCCCGCACGCTCTGTCCCATCGCGATCCATCGTGACCCATCGTGACCGTGACACAACCGTCCCAACACGCCCGGCCTCTACGGACTCTGATCCATCGTGACCGTAATCTATTCCCCAAAACGGCGGAATAGCGCCATTCCGGAACATAGATCACGGTCACAAAGTGTCAGAGTCCGTACAGGCCGGGCGTGTTTGTTAAGACCTTGAGCGGTGGAGGGAAACGCTTACTTGCCGGCGGCGGGCTTGGGCTTGAGGGCGCTCGGCATCGGCATGGGGATCGGACGCGGCTTGGGCGCGGCCTTCACCGCGGGCATCTCGCCGCTGGTCGCCTTCGCGGCGGCTTCGGCGGCCCACTTGGCGTACTCGTCCAAATCATCATCCACCGGGTCTGCGGTGTCCTCGGCGTACGCGTCCTCATACCCGTCATCGGCCGCATCGTCCGCATCGTGGACGTACTGGACCTCTTCATGCGAGAACGGATCGACCGAACCGGTGCCCGGCTCCTGCGCGCTGAGCTCCTTGGCGAGCTCGTCGTAATCGGTGTCGGTGGTCAGATACTTGAGCTTCCGGGCTATTTTCTGCTGTTTTGCCTTCTGTCGTCCGCGGCCCATCTGACCCCCTGAGGATTACTATGCGTTCAATTCATCACATAAGAGCGTACCACTAGTACGCCCCCGTTCGTTGTCGGCTCAGCCTTTTACGATGAAAACCAGCCGAAAACCGAACTATTGCAAGGGATGCGAAGATGACGAACGAGACAGTGGAACCCGATATCACCGCGGCGGGCAATGAGGTGAGCGCCAGCTTCCTCGCCGCCAAGAAGCGTTCGGATGAGACGCTGGCCGCGCTGGAGGCGAATCCCGGCAAGTTCACGATGCTGACCGGCGACCGCCCGACCGGCCGCCTGCATCTGGGCCATTACTTCGGCACGATTCTGGAGCGCGTCCGCATGCAGGACAAGGGCGTGCACACCAACATCATCATCGCCGACTACCAGGTCATCACCGACCGCGACACCACCGAGCACATCGAGGACAACGTGCTCAACCTGGTGATCGAGTATCTGGCGGCGGGCATCGACCCGAACAAGACCATGATCTTCACACATTCCGCGGTGCCGGCCGAGAACCAGCTCATGCTGCCGTTCCTCTCGCTGGTCACCGAGTCCGAGCTGCACCGCAACCCGACGGTCAAGGCCGAGATGGAGGCCTCGGGCCACGCGCTGACCGGCCTGCTGCTGACCTATCCGATCCATCAGGCGTGCGACATCCTGTTCTGCAAGGGCAACGTCGTGCCGGTGGGCAAGGACCAGCTCCCGCACATCGAAATCACGCGCACGATCGCGCGCCGGTTCAACGAGCGTTACGCCAAGAAGCATCCGGTATTCCCGGAGCCGGCCGCCATCCTGTCCGAGGCGCCGGAGATCCCGGGTCTGGACGGCCGCAAGATGAGCAAGTCGTACGGCAATGCGATCTCGCTGGGCGCCACCGCCGAGGAGACGGCCAAGCTCATCAAGAAGAGCCCGACCGATTCTGAGCGCATGATCACGTTCGACCCGGTCAACCGCCCGCAGGTCTCCGCGCTGCTGACCACCGCCGGTCTGGCGACCGGTCGCGACCCGAAGGAAATCGCCGAGGAGATCGGCAATGCCGGCGCCGGCGCGCTCAAGCAGTATGTGACCGAGTCGGTCAACGCGTTCCTGGCCCCGCACCGCGAGCGCCGCGCCGAGCTGGCCAAGGATATGGACACGATCCGCGACATCCTGCACGAGGGCAACAAGCGCGCGAATGCGATCGCCGAGGAGACACTCGACGAGGTGCGCGCCGCCATGGGCATGAAGTACTGACGTCGCGGCGGCGATAGCCGGCAATGACGAAAGCGCAACGGTGGATGCCGTTGCGCTTTTCATGTATGAGGCACGATGCCGCAGCGTTCAGTAAATCCGCCGGGGCTGGTAGCCGGCTTCGCGCAGGGCCGCGAGGATACGGTCGATGTGGTCGGGGCCGTTGGTCTCCACGGTGACGCCGAGCGCGACGGCGTTCGTGTAGACGCCGCTGGCCTTGAACTGGTCGTGGTCCAGGGCGATGACGTTCGCGCGTTCCTGCGCCAGGATGGTGGCCACCTTGACGAGCTGGCCCGGGGTATCCGGCAGTTCGACCTCGAAGTTCATGATGCGCCCGCGGGCGATCATGCCCTTCTGGATGACCGCGCCGATGGTGACGGTATCGATGTTGCCGCCGGAGACGATCGGCACCACCACATGCGGTCCCGGCGCGGAGGCGAACTTGCGCGAGCGCAGGTTCAGATGCTCCAAGGCCGCCAGGGACACCGCGCCCGCGGCCTCCACCACCAGCTTGTGCTTCTCCAGCATGAGCAGGATCATCTCGTTGATGTCGCGTTCGCTGACGGTGACCAGATCGTCCAGGAACTCGTTGAGCAGGGCGAAGGTCAGGTCGCCCGGACGTTTGACGGCCACGCCCTCGGCCGACGTGACCACCTGGTCGGCGGCCACCACGCGACCGGCGGCCAACGAGTTCTTGAACGCGGGAGAACCCTCCGGGATCGCGCCGATCACGCGGACCTCGGGTTTGAAGGTCTTGACGGCGAGCGCCACGCCCGCGCCAAGTCCGCCGCCGCCCAGGGGCACGACGATATCGGTCACGTCGGGCACGTCCTCGAGGATCTCCAGGCCGATGGTGCCCTGGCCGCACAGCACCTCGTAGTCGTCGAACGGCGGCACATAGATCATGCCCTGCTTCTCGCTCAGCTCGGCGGCGTAGGCGGCGGCCTCGTCGAACACGTCGCCGTGCAGCACCACGTCGGCGCCGTACGCCTTGGTGGCGTCGACCTTCAGGGGCGGGGTGATCTGCGGCATCAGGATGGTGGCCTTCGCACCGCGTTCCCGGGCGGCGTAGGCCACGCCCTGCGCATGGTTGCCGGCTGAGGCGGTGACGATGCCGCGCGCGAGCTCCTCCTCGCTCAGGGAGGCGATCTTGTTGTAGGCGCCGCGGATCTTGAACGATCCGGTGACCTGCAGGTTCTCGGGCTTGAGCAGAATCGTGTGGCCGGTCATCTCCGACAGGACCGGCGAGGGGATGATTTCCGTGTGTTTCGCGGTGCCGTCAAGACGCTCGGCGGCGAGCTTCAGTTCGGCGGCATGGTCACGCTGCAATGCTTTGAGGACGTCGTTCTGTTCCATATACGGCATTGTAGGCGGCTGCGGCGAACCGCGGCCGCCGGCGTCCATTTTCACCGAAACACGTATTCCCGCGGGCGGACACGCAAGCCCGAGCATACGACCCCGAACGCAAGTGCCCACGGCTGCGGCATACGCCCGAAGACAGCCAAGCGGCGCATAGTCCCGCGGATGGGAGTATGCGCCGCTTAGCATGCGTTGACCGAGGTACGGCCGATCCGATCAGATCCGGACGACGACGCCCTCCCACGGGGCCAGCGTGCCGGCCTGGAGGGACGCGACCGCGTGGGCGACGTCGTAGCCGCCCTCGGCGGGCACGTCATACGTGTCGATCACCACAGCGTCGGCCGCGATCTCACCGGGCAGCAGCGCGGCGGATTCGGCGGGCACGGCCGCGTCGGCGGCGCTCATGTTGACCATAACCAGCAGTCGTTCGCCGTCGAGCGTGCGGGTGAAGGCGTAGACCCGCTCGTCGTCGGCGTCGACCAGTTCCCACGCGCCGGCGGCCACGACCGGGTTCTCGTGGCGCAGCGCGATGAGACGCTGGTAGAACGCGTACACGGAATCGGGGTCGTTGACCTCGGCGGCGGCGTTGATGGCGTCATGGTTCGGGTTGACCGAGATCCACGGCCCGACGGCGGCGTCCGCATCCATGAAGCCGGCATAGGCGGAATCGTCCCATTGCATCGGCGTGCGCGCATTGTCGCGGCTGCGCTTGGCGAACGCGTCCATGATCGATTCGGCGGTCTGCACCTGGGCCTCCTCCACACGCTGGCGGTAGGCGTTCAGGGTCTCCAGGTCGCGGTACTGGTCGAGGCGGGTGAAGTGGGCGTTGGTCATGCCCAGCTCCTCGCCCTGATAGATGTACGGGGTACCGCGGTGCATGTGCAGCATCAGGCCGACGGCCTTCGCGGAGCGCGGGGATTCGTCGCCCCAGCGGGAGGCGGGGCGCGGCTGGTCGTGGTTGCTGTCGAACAGGCTCGTCCAGCCGGCCTCATGCACGGCGCGCTGCTGGTCGCCCAGCGTCTGCTTGAGCGCGGTGAGTTTGAACGGCACGGGGTTCCACTTGGTGCCGTCGCAGTCGAAGTCCATGTGGGTGAACACGAAGAGCATGTCGAGCTCGCCGTTGGCCGGGTTGGTGATGACGCTGTTGCGCGCCGCGTCGATGCCCGGGGCCTCGCCCACGGTGATGAACCCGTCGCGGCCGGCGAACACCTCGCGGCGCATCTCCTGCAGGTACTCGTCCACACGCGGACCGTCGGAGCACCAGGGGAACGGCGACGAATAGCCCTCCTCGCCCACCGGGTAGTCCTCGATCAGGGAACCGTCCTCGCCGGGCAGCTTGCCGTTGGCGTCGTAGGTCTTGGAGATCTGGGTGATCACGTCCATGCGGAAGCCGTCGATGCCGCGGTCCATCCACCAGTTCATCATGGCGTACACCGCATGGCGCACGTCCGGGTTCTCCCAGTTAAGGTCCGGCTGCTTCTTGGAGTACTGGTGCAGGAAGTATTCGCCGCGCCGCTCGTCATACTGCCAGGCGGAGCCGCCGAAGTAGGAGCCCCAGCGGTTCGGTTCGGCGCCGGGCGTGCCGGGCTCGTGGCCCTCACGCGCGGGACGCCAGATGTACCAGTCGGCGTGCGGGTCGTTCTTGTCGCGCGAAGCCTGGAACCAGGCGTGCTCGTCGGAGGTGTGGTTGACCACCAGATCCATGATGACCTTCAGGCCGCGCTTGTGGGCCTCGGACAGCATCTCGTCCACGTCGGCGAGCGTGCCGAACATCGGGTCGATGTCCTGATAGTCGGCGATGTCATAGCCGTTGTCATCCTGCGGGGACTTGAACACCGGGGACAGCCACAGCACGTCCACGCCCAGACCGGCCAGATAGTCCAGGCGCGAGGTGATGCCCTTGATGTCGCCCATGCCGTCGTTGTTGGAATCCTGGAAGCTGCGCGGATAGATCTGGTAGACGACCGCGTTCGCCCACCAGGGGTTCGGGGTCGCGCCGTTCGTACGCACCGAGTCGGGCAGTGCGGTACGCTGCGGAGTGGTCATAGGGTCCTTCCTTTCCTGCCAGCGGTTCCGCCACGAGCCCGCTGTGCCTGCCGATCTTGCGGCCGCCGCCGTGGATGGCGACGAACCGTTACGTCATCGATTGATTCCTGCTGCATTGCCCCGGGCGACCGTCGTGTTGCATACGCTTACATTCCAGACGTCCGGTATCGCACTCCCAGTATCCACCATCTTCAACAGGCCGTCAATCCCGCGTTTCCATACCATTTTCCGCAGAACAACGCCGTTTCGGCACGCATTGGAATCATGTAATCTCTGGTCATCGCACAGCCATTTTGAATACGCATACACTCCCTCCCGGCCGGCACCGGCCAGCAGGCCTGCACCAGCGACAGTTCAGTGCCGCGCCGGCCGGCATCACGCCCACCGACCAGCGCAACGCCCTCCGGCCAGCGCAACGCCTACCGACAACCCGACAACCGGTGCCACGGCTGCTGACCGGCATCGTCGGCCCACAGTCGGCATCCCGGTCATGCCTTCCAGCGGATATCCACCCTGGTATCGTCGCAATCCGCCATGCACAACGCCCCGTTCCGATGTACGGGCACCGTCTCCCCGTTGCAACGCACGTCCACGCACCGCGCATCGGGATCCAGGAGCGCAAATCGCCCCGGTTCCGCCAACCTCACCGCCATCGCCTCCGAATCGGACACCTGGTCGTCGCCGGCACCAACGGCGACCGTGGCAGGGGCCACGATCTTGTCGATCAACCCGAGCGGCATCACCGCCGCATCCCGCGACCCGTCCCACACGTAGTACAACCGGGACTCGCCATACGCCAGCAGCGGCCCGGCACTCCCCTCATCGGCACCCGGGCGGAGCCGCTCCGCTGTCATCGCCTCCCGGTCCACAACCCAGCGTTCGCCACCGTCCGCGCATGCCGGCAGCCCCCGCAACGCCTCATGCAACCGGATCCGCTGCGGCCGGTCGGGGTTCATCCCGACGAATGCCAGCAGCCGCCAGTCACCACACGTTGCGGTCACGCACCAGGCCGACTCCGCGCACGTCGGGTCGGCCAACAACGCCGACGGCACCGGCACCGCGGCCGTATCCGGTCTGGGCACACGACCATCGTTCAACAGCAACGGGCCGAACACGGCCGGATCGGTCCGCCCGGCGGCATCCGAACAGTAGACCGGCCCCGCACTCAGCGCGCGCATCAGCGCATGGGTTCGCGCATGCGGATGACTGGTCCAGAACATGTCCCAATCGCAGCGGTACAACTCCCCCATCAACAGCGAGCAGTACGCGTTCTGCAACAGATGCTCGGCCAAGGACGCCGGGTCGTGCGGCAGGAAGTCGTCGCTGGTGCGGGTCACCGCGGAGACCGGCCTATGCCAATAGCTCTCCGGCGCCATGCCCATGCAGTTGATTATCGCGCCGCCCATTTCGGTTTCGACCAGTCGATCGAGCGCGGCATGGCGTTCGATGGTCGCTTCGCCGTAGCTTTCCACGCCGCGGGTCATCGTGGACATGGAACTCTGCGAATCGATCTTGACGCAGTCGATGCCCATGTCCCTCAGCAGTGACAGCCATGTCGCCCAGAACATCGTCGCCTGCCGGCGGCCGGGGCCGGGGATCAGGCAGCCGTTCGACGTCGCAGTCAGATGCTCGGCGCCAATCAGCGCCACCGCCTGCCCGCTCGGCTCCAGACCGCTCCAGTAGCCCTGGAACGCGGCCCAGACGCCGACGTGGCGCACGCCGTACCGTTCCCGCAGCAGATCGACGGTGTGCGCCAGACCGTGCGGGAACCGTTCGGGGTCCGCGTCAAGCCCGATCAATGTTTCGGCCTCGCGGTCGGTGCGCGACCAGCCGTCATCGATCATGACCCAGGACACGGGGACGCCCTTGGCATGGAACTCCTCCATCTTCTCCACGATGGCGGCCTCGCTGACGTCACGGCCGAGCGAGTCCCACGTACACCAGCCGAACCCGGACAGGGCTTCCGGCAGCGGCCGTCGGTCAACCGTGGCGATGCCGTTGCGACGCGCGCCGGCCGCGACACAGACGCGGATGACGGCGTACGGATCGGCGCCCTGCGCCACGTAGGCGACGGTGTCGGCGAGCGCGGTGCGTCCCGCGCGGTTGGAGGCGACGTTGAGCCGGAAACGGCCGCTAATAGTGGATGGGTCGATGATGCCGGCAACGGACGAGCCGACGACGTTGCCGCCGGATGGCAAGTTGCCGCCGGAGGTACCACCGTCGACGGACTTCTGTCCGTCGGATTCCGGTCCTATATCGCCATGCAGGTCGGCGCGGACATCATCGCCGCTGAATGCCATGACGGCGGTCCATGTTGCGGCGGAAGCAGGCTCATCGGTGTCCTGCTGCGGTTTGCCGCCCGCCAAGACGCCGCCCGTCGGCACGTCGGTCTTAGCCGCTGCGGGGAGGTCGCCACGTTCGTCGCTGCGCCACAGCACCAGCTGCGTGCGGGGCGGGATATCGGCGGGATTAGTGCACCATGCCGGGCGCATCCACCATTCCTTGTGCTGATACAGGCACAGCATCGGGCCATGCGGCGCAGGCCGGACGTCGAAGGTCACCTCAAGCGCGCAATCGGGGTTGAACGTGTCCTGCTCCTGGAATCGTTTGTCATAACCGTCCGGCTGCGGAACCGCGGCGTGCACGTCGATGCGCCATGTCGGGCAATCCGCGTCGGGTTCGGCGGCGATCCGGACCACACTGTCCGGCAGGAGTACGGCATGGCCTATGGTGCCGCCGTAGCCGCGGGTTCCATTGATTATCTGCGCGGCCACCTGGCGAACAGCCACCGGGCAGTCCGCCGCCGTGTGGAGGTCGGCGGGGCTGGGCGGGGAGTCCGGAACAACGGTGTCGGGCATGGCGGTCTTCTTCGTTGGCTGACGGCGGCGCATAACGCCAGATTATCAACAGTTGAAGATGCGGGCGGGGAACGGGCCTTCTGCACACACAAGTCAACGGTTGAAAAGACGGCGGCAACAGAGCTTCTTTGGCGGACTGTCTTGCCATTTCTGCGCGATAGGACTTGACTTCTCCGGCAAGAACTTTTTTGACAAAGGAATAAAATTGATGCTGGATTGTTACTGGATCAGATACTTGCTTTTTCATAATGGCTTACTTTCCTTTCGCGCATTATCCCTTTGACGACAGAAGAAAATTTGGAAAACAGAGAAAACTTTTTTAGAAGAAATTGCAAAAACCCCGACAGGCTGAGAAACCAAAAACCTGCCGTGGATTTCTTAGGAAAAAGGCCGCAGAAAACCGTTGCCAGAGCATAAGGGAATGAACGGTATCTGTAGTTTTGGATGGGAATTTTGCCACACACAAAATCTGTCGAAATTCGACATTGAGAAATAGAAAACACGGTCAACACCTCCTAGTGCCGCCGTGTACTTTGTCGGGGAATAGTCGTCATTTTCTTTTAAGTTTATCCTTGAAAAGAAACGGCGGCTAAATTTATCATTCGTTCAAATGGACTGCAAAGCTGCCGTTCAATCAGAACGGATTCCTCCTTATGGAATCTAAGAAAATTATATCGTTGTCAAATCATGGGGAAGTTTGTCTGCGATAGGAACACGGTCAGAATAATCGTCAAATCTCGACAGAATAAGTCGAGGGTGAAAAGAAAAAGGAACCCGACAGCCGGTAGGCTATCGGATTCCCGTTTTTTAACGTTTAGAGTTTTTAGCAAATTAGGATTTGCAATACTAGATAATATATTTATCCAGTCGATCAATCCACTCATTTGAATGCAGTAATGCGTCCTCACAATGTCCCTTTCCTTTTGAACAAATAGTTATGGAATTTTTATAATTTTTCTTGATATATTTAGCTACGTTTCTAAAAACAAATTCATTTATCTTTCCACCATAAAAATAAATAATCTGTGTATTGGGCGTATCAATATCTGAAGGAAGTTTAAATTGTCCAACTGCATATAAATATTTTTTTATGGTTTCATCTGATATATTATCTAACAGCTCTAAAAACACATCCAACATATCTTCTGTTACCATTGTATTTATTGCGTTTCGTACCACTTTTTGATTTCGTTCTCTTGCTTTTTTTGTTATAGACAAGTACTGTTTTATAAGCATTTGAGTCATATATTTTCCAAATGGTAAAAGTGGTGAACTTTCTAAAATAACCTTTTCAAAGGTAAGCCTTTTGTTTTTCCATAAATACGATGTTAAAACTCCACCCATGCTCATTCCATAAATTGCGTATATATGGTTAATAGATTTTGATATACAATAATTTTCTATCTCTTTTGCAGTATCATCAAAGGAATTGAACTCGGACTTCTCCTGCACATCATGCCCCGGCAAAATTGGCACAAGAATATGATAGTTCTCTTTATAATGCTCTATATAATCAATCCATATTTGATATGGACTTTCAAAACCATGAACAAGCATTATTGTTGGATTATTTGTATTGCCATATTCCAAAATACGCATTTTAAGCCCCCTCTTTACTTACACAAATTGGAATTTATCTTTGTTCTATTATTTCTAATAGTCTTCTTACATAATCACCTGCATGGTTTATTGAAAACTCTCCATGGTACATATTAGGAAGAACTTGTATAGAACTATTCTGTAGTTTTTTATGAATTAGTTCTGCCGACTTTTTCATTGAGTGATTTTCTTTTTCTCCGACAAAAATATGAACTATTGCTTCGCTCTCTTCAATCCCATCTTTTAAGGAATATAATGAGTTTTCCTGTAAAAAAGCAATCATATCGCTCTTTGTTATTGCACAAGTATCTTTGTAATAATTATCAAACAAATGCTGCTTTATTCGTAATGATTTGAATTGTAATTTTGAAAACCATTTATACTTTATCAAACCATAACAACTCCCAAACGCAGGCTTAATCATAAAATATGTGAATTTTGAAGGTATTACAAGTGCGCTTTCCACTATTGCATACTTACATATATCCTTACGTTGAGATAAAATTTCAAGTAAAATCTGTCCTCCAAGTGATAGTCCTCCAATCAATAAAACGGAACCATCCAGTTTATCATTTATAAATTCTATAATCTCTAAAGCATTATTTTCTATCGTTGTAAATCGTTTATCACTTCCTGCATGACCGTCTAATACAGGTATAATTATATGATAATTCGTTTGTAGCATTTCAGCAATTTCTTTGTAATTCCACCATGACAAACCACCTCCATGTAAGAGGATAATTACATTACTATTTCCTTTCCCATATTCAACATAGTTCAACCTTTTCACCTCGCTGTAAAATTCAAATTTGTCTTTTCCTCATTATACCTTTTCTGTCAGCCATTGAGAAGATATTTTCATTATTCCTGATAAAAATATCTGCAGCTACTAAATAAGAAAGCGTAACCCGGCAGCCGGTGAAGGCCAGCGGGTTCCTGTCCTTTATTCCTTTGGTATGACGAACTTATATCCGGTATGGA
Source organism: Bifidobacterium pullorum DSM 20433 (assembly GCF_000771405.1). Classification (GTDB taxonomy): domain Bacteria; phylum Actinomycetota; class Actinomycetes; order Actinomycetales; family Bifidobacteriaceae; genus Bifidobacterium; species Bifidobacterium pullorum. The sequence goes on from NZ_JDUI01000011.1 coordinate 43,563, forward strand.
TCACGGTCTGGATATAAACCGGCTGCGCCGGATCAGGCTCTATCTTCTTGCGGAGCTGGTGGATGATACTGACAACAGAACAGGCCCATTTGCGCGGGATTATGCACAGCACACAGTAGTCAACGGTTGAAAAACCGGTGCCAACGGGCCGGTTCGCGCACCCAAGTCAACAGCTGCAGTATATGGGATGGGGCGCTGACGGCCGCACGATCGGTCGTCAGCGCCCCGTCACCAGGTCAGGCCAACCAGACGGCGGTTTCCGGAGGCAACACCTCCGCACCCACCCTTCATCCGACGAGACCAGCACGGTGGCATCCTCGGGCAGCGGCACACTGCGCTCGCCCGAGAAGTTCACCATCACGGTCATGCCGGAAGGCAGCCGCCAGGCCAGCAGGTCGGGTTCCTCGGCGGACAGGCCGTCCAGCCAGGTCATTGCGGTGTCCGCCCCGCGGGCCACCCAGGTCCGGCGCAACGCCACGGCCTCACGGTACAGCTCCAGCGTGGAGCCGTCGACCCCGTCCTGGGTGTCGGCCGCATAGTCGGCGAACCAGGCGGGCTGGGGCAGCCATGCGGCACCGGTGCCGTTGAACCCGAACGACGGGCCCTCCGCCGACCACGGCAGCGGCACGCGGCAGCCGTCCCGCCCCTTGAACCGGTGTCCGCTGCGTTCCCAGTTCGGGTCCTGCAGCTGGTCGGGCGTCAGCTCCAGATCCTCGGGCAGGCCGAGCTCCTCGCCTTGGTAGATGAACGCGGTGCCGGGCAGACCGAGCATGATCAGCGCGGCCGCACGGGCGCGACGCCATGCCGAGGCGGCGTCGATGACCGGATCAGTCCCGTTCGACGTCACCCACGCCTCCACGTCCGCACCGGCCGGCACCCCGAGCCGGGAGGCGACGCGCGGCACATCGTGGTTGCCGAGCACCCAGGTGGGCGCGGTGGCCGCCTGGCGGGCGCAATCGACGGTGCGTTCGATGATCGACCGGTAATCGTCGCGGTCCCAGACCGCCTTCTCCAACGAGAAATCGAAGACGGCACCCAGCTCGTCCTGCCGCGCGTACTGGAAGATGCGCGGGGTGAACGGCTGCCAGGACTCGCCGATCGCGTACTTGGCAGGCACATACTCGTTGAACAGTTCGCGCCAGGCACGGTAGATCGTGTGCACCTCGTCGCGGTCCCAGATCGGGTCGGAGCCGTCGGCGGCCTGCGGGCCCATGACGTTCGGGTCCGGGCGGTCGCGCAACGGGTCGCGCAGGTCCTTGGCCAGGCCGTGCGAAACGTCGATGCGGAACCCGTCCACGCCCTTGTCGCACCAGAACCGCAGCACGCGCAGGAACTCCTCGCGGACCTCCGGGTTATCCCAGTTCAGGTCCGGCTGTTCCTTGGCGAACAGGTGCAGGTAGTACCAGCCGTCGCCGCAGGGCTCCCACGCGGAGCCGCCGAAGTTGCTCAGCCAGTTGGTCGGCGGCAGTTCGCCGTGGTCGCCGCGGCCGCGCCGGAACACGTACCGGTCGCGTTCCGGGGAGCCGGGGGCGGCGGCGATCGCCTCCTGGAACCACCGGTGCCGCTCCGACGTGTGGTTCGGGACGATGTCCACGATGACGCGGATGCCGCGGGCGTGCGCCTCGGCGACGAGCCGGTCGAAGTCGTCCATCGTGCCGAATCGGGGGTCGACGGCGCAGTAGTCGGCCACGTCGTACCCGCCGTCGGCCTGCGGCGAGGGGTAGAACGGGGAGAGCCAGACGGCGTCCACGCCGAGGGCGTTCAGATAATCGAGACGGGCGATGACGCCGTTCAGATCGCCGTCGCCGTCGCCGTCGCAGTCGGCGAAGGACCGCGGGTAGATCTGGTAGATGACGGCGTCGCGCCACCAGTCTCGTTGTTCGTCGATGGTCATAGTCATGCCTCACAATTCACGTTGCGTTGCGGCCATCGAACGGGGATGCCGACGGCCGCAACACTTGGGCGGGATGCGGTCAGCCCTTGACGGAGCCTGCCAGCATCGCGCGGATGAAGTACCGCTGCAGGATGATGAACAGGATCATCGTCGGCGCCATGATAAGCAGCGCGCCCGCATTGAGCAGCACCACGTCGGTCTGGTACTGGCCCACGAAGGACTGCAGCGCGCCGGCCATCGTGCGCTTGTTCGGATCGTTGATGAGCACAACCGCCAGCAGGAACTGGTTCCAGGTGGACAGGAACGTCAGGATGCCGAGCGAGGAGAGCGCGGGCAGCGCCAACGGCAGCTGGATCGACACGAAGGTGCGCCAGTGGCCGGCGCCATCGATGGAGGCGGCCTCCATCAGGTCGCGCGGCATCTGCTCGAAGTGCGAACGCATCCACATGATGCCGAACGGCATGTTCAGGCCGATCATCGGCAGGATGAGCGCCCAACGGGTGTTGAGGATGCCCATCGCGTCCACCTCGTAGTACAGCGGGGTGACGAGCGTTTCGAACGGGATCGTCAGACCGATCATGAACAGCAGCATGATCAGGCCGCGGCCCGGCACCTTGAGCTGGGCCATGGCGTAACCGCCGAGCGCGGAGAACAGGATCACGGCCGGCACCACGCCGATCACCAGAATCAGGCTGGACTTGAGCAGCGGGGTGATGTTCGCGATGTTCCACGCGTCGATGAAGTTCTCCCAATGCGGGGCGGTGGTGAACTGGATGCCGGTGGGCATCGAGCCCTGCGGCTGGAGGGCCGCGGAGAGCATCGAGATGAACGGGATGATCGAGAAGATGATCGTCAGGGCGAGCACGAGGTTGCCGATCGTACGCACGGACATGGACTGCTTCATCTCACTCCCCCTTACCCTGGACGAGCCGCTGCAGCGGGCCGACGACCAGCAGCACCAGCACCATCAGCACGATGGCGAGCGCCGAGGCCAGGCCGACGCGGCTCTGCGTGAACGCGAGCTGGTAGACCTGCACGCCGGGGACCATGGTCGAGTAGCCGGGGCCGCCCTGCGTGGACATGAACACCACGTCGAAGCTGGCGAGCGCGGCCACGACGGTCATGGTCAGGCAGACGCTGAGCTGGCCGCGCAGACCGGGGATGGTGATGGCGAACAGCTGCCGCCACCAGCCGGCGCCGTCGAGGCTGGCCGCCTCGTACAGCGAGACGTCGATCGCGCCGATGCCGCTCAGCAGCAGCACGACGCAGAAGCCGAGCTGGAGCCAGAAGCCGATGATGCCGACCGCGGACAGGGCCGTGGCCTGATCGCCGAGCCAGGTGTGGGTGGCGCCGTCGAGGCCGAGTCCGCGCAGGATCTGGTTGACGGTGCCGTCGTCGGCGAGCATCCAGGTCCAGGCCACGCCGGCCGCGGCGCCGGGGATGACGCGGGGCAGGAACAGGCAGACCTGGGCGAAGGTGCTGGTGGCCTTGTGCTTGATGTCCTTGATCAGCGCGGCGGTGATCAGGCCGAGGACGATCGGCAGGATCGAGAAGAAGATGATGAGGAAGAACGCGTGGCCGATGCTGCCGATGAGCTTGGGATCGGTGAACACCTTGATGTAGTTGTCGATGCCGACGAAGGTGCTGGCGTCGATGCCGTTCCAGTCGTAGAACGAGTACCAGGCGGTCTGGATGATCGGCCACAGTTCGAACACCGCGTAGAAGATCAGCGCGGGTGCGAGGAAGAGGTATCCGGCGATCACCGTCGAGGGGCGGCGGCGATCGGCCCTTCCGGCCCGCGCCCTTACGCGGGCCGGAAGGGGTGTTGGTGGGCTTGGACTTGGCCATGGCGAACTACTTTCCGAGTTCCTCTTCGTACGCGGACTGCACGATACCGGGGAATTCCGCGGCGTCGAGGGAGCCGTCGAGCAGCAGCTGGAAGTTCGGGATCAGGGTGCTGGACTGGATGCCGGCGGTCGCGTTGTTGATGAAGTCGGTGGTGGCGCCATCGCTCATCAGGTCGCCGTAGACGGTGAGCATCTCGGTGACCAGCGCGTCGCCGCTGGTGGGCAGTTCGCCGTCGCCGGCCGGGGCGTAGCCGCTGTTGTCGATGACGATCTGGCGGGCCTCCTCGGTGGTCAGGTAGTCGAGGAAGGCCGCGGCGGCGTTCTTGTTCTTGGCGTTGGCCGGGATGCCGAAGGCGGAGCCGGCGTTCAGGGCGGCGGTGGCCGGGTCGGATTCGGTCGTGCCCGGGTAGGAGGTGAAGCCGGCGGCGTCACCCATGGCCTCGGAGACGGAGGCGACGTTCCAGTTGCCGCTGGGGAAGAACAGGCCTTCGCCGGCGGTGAAGCGGCCGAGCGCGGTGGAGGCGTCGACGGCGTTCACGTCGCTGGGCAGGTAGCCGGCCTCGGCCCACGACTGCAGCGTTTCGGCCGCGGTCTTGGCCGCGTCGGTGTCGAAGGACGCGCCGTCGTTCTGGACAATCCAGCTCTGGACGGCGTCGGCACCGCCGGCGTTGACCATCAGCGCCTGGTAGATGAAGGAGGCGCCGCCGTCCTTGCCGGGGAGCATCATCGGCAGGATGCCGGCGTCCTTGGCCTTGGCCATGGCGTCCTCCAGCTCCTCCATGGACTTGGGGGCCTCGGTCAGGCCGATCTTGGCGCCCAGGTCCTTGTTCCAGAACAGGCCGGTCATCGACAGGCTGCTCGGCACGGCGTACAGGTCGCCGTCGGCGCCAATCTGGCCCTCATCATCCACGCGGTAGATGGTGGTCTGCGCGTCCGGCAGCTCCCAGCCATAGGCGTCGGCGTATTCCTCAAGATTGGTCAGATGGTTGCCGCGCACGGCTGAGCCGATGTCGGTGACGCGGGCGATGTCCGGGGTGTCGGACGAGGAGATGATGCGCGGACCGTTCTGCGAGCTGACGCTGTGGGACGGCGCCGGCCTGAAGACCCTGGACGACGCGCTGATCGCCGGATTCGCGCTCAACGAGGACGAGAAGCGGGCGCTGATGGGCATGGCCATGCCCATCGTCTCCGTCAACGCCTCCGACCTGACCTACTGCCAGATGTCCATCGCCATCGACGACGAGAGCTCCGAGGCCCAGATCGTGCGATATCTGGCCGCCCTCGGACATCGCAGGTTCTGCTACATCGGCCGCGCGGACCCGATCTCCGGTGACGATTGGGGCTTCGATGCCCGCCCCCGCGGCTATCAGGATGAAATCGCCGAACTGGGGCTTCAGGATTGCGGGATGATCTTCATCGACGTCAACGACCGGAACGCCATCCGGCAGGCTGTGGCCTCGCTGGTCTCCATGCCCGACCGTCCGACCGCCATCTGCACCTGGGCGGATCAGCTGGCGCTGCCGGTCATCCACGACCTGGAGGCGATGGGGCTGCGCGTGCCCGGGGACATCTCCGTATTCGGATTCGACGGTTCGGATATGGCCGCCGCGGTCAACCTGAGCACGATGGCGCAGCCTGCAAGGGAGATCGGACGGATGGCGGCCCGGCATGCGTTGAACCTGGTTGACGGCGGCACGCCGGACGAGGCGACCATCGTCGTGCCGACCACGCTGGAACCCGGCGGCACCGCCGGCCCGGCACGCATGCCGGACAATAACTGAAAAGGGTGTTGGCGGGTTAACCGCCAACACCCTATAAGCACAGGGCTGTCCTTTACTTGACCGCGCCCCTCATTACGCCACTGATCACCCACCTCTGGGCGAAGACGTACACGATGAGCACCGGGGCCATCGCCATCAGGTAGGAGGCGAACGCCATCGGATAGTTCGACGTGAACTGGCTCTGGAACACGTACTGCGCCAGCGGGATCGTCTGGTTGCCCTGATCGGTCAGCGTGATCAACGGCAGCAGGAAGTCGTTCCACGCCCACAGCACGGTCAGGATGGCGATCGTGGAGTTGATCGGGCCCATCAGCGGGAAGATGATGGTCCAGAAGATGCGCCAGGTGCTGGCGCCATCCACGCGGGCGGCCTCCTCCAGCGACACCGGAATCGAGCGGATGAAGCCGATGGCGATGAACAGGTTGGAGCCCAGGCCCAGGATGGTGTACAACAGCATCAGACCGAGCTGGTTGTCCAGGTGCAGCGAACCCATCTGGTGCGCGATCGGCAGCATGATGACGGTGAACGGCACGAACATCATGGCCAGGAAGAAGTAGTACAGGAAGCGGAAGAACCGCTTGTCCATGTTCCTGGCCACCGCGTACGCCACGAACGTATTCGTCAGCAGCGTCAGGCAGACGGCCACCACGGTGATGATCGCCGAGTTGAGCGCCGCCTTCGGGTAGTCGATGTAGTTCCACGCGTCGGCGAAGTTATGCCATTCCCAGGTGGTCGGCAGGCTGAACGTGCCGGCCTCGGCCGGCGTCTTCAGCGCGGTGACGATCGTGAAGTACAGCGGGATGAGGATGGTCAGCGAGAACACGGCCACCACCGCGGTCAGCCACCAGTTGATCTTGTGGTCCTTGCGGAAGCCCTCCCGCTTGGTGTATGCCCTCTTGGGCGACTTCGTTGTGCTGGTCATCAGATCTGCTCCTTGCCGCTGAAGAACTTCAACTGGATGAATGCGAGGATGGCCAGGACGATGAAGAACGTCACGGCGTTGGCCATCTGGTACGAGTACTCGCCGTTACCCAGACCGTTCGAGAAGATGAGGTACGAAACCGTTTCGGTCTTGGAATCCGGGCCGCCACCGGTCAGGGCCACGACCTGGTCGAACATGCTCAGCGAGTTCTTCAGGCTGAGCACCATGTTGATCGTGAAGAACGGGCCGATCAGCGGGAACGTGATCTGCCAGAACCTCTGCCAGGCGTTCACGCCGTCGATGTCGGCCGCCTCATAGACCTCGGTGTCGATGGTCTGCAGGCCGGCCAGGTACAGCAGCGTGGAGTAGGCCACGCCCTGCCAGATCGACAGGAACGCGATCGGGAACCACGCCAGGTCCGGGTTGGTCAGCAGCGACGTGGACAGCCAGTCGATGCCGAGCGCCTGACCGATCTCGGGGATCGGGACCATGAAGATGTACTTGAACACGTAGCCGATGACCAGCACGGCCAGCATGTACGGTACGAAGAAGAGCGCGCGGAACCCGTTCTTGAACGCGATCTTCGAGTTGAGCAGCACCGCCAGGAACAATCCGAGGAAGTTCTGCCCGACGGTGATCACCACCGCCATCACGATGGTGAAGATGTACGCGTTGCCCACGCGGCTGTCGGAGAACATCGCGATGAAGTTCTTCAGACCGATGAAGTCCCAGGTGCCGTATCCCTGCGAGTTGGTGAGCGAGTAGAACGCACCCTGCAGGAACGGCCAGTACAGGAAGATCGCGACCAGGATCGCCGCGGGCACGGTCATCCAGTAGAACGCCGGATCGACCTTGCGGGTGGAGTACCGGCTGACCTTGTTCTTTGTTGCCTTTGCCATTGTTGTCTCCTACCTGAAGTTACGGGCCTGGACCTTGTCGTACTCGGTCTGCATCGAGTTGAGGAACTGGTCGACGTTGCCGGTGTTCACCAGCGTCTGCAGGAAGCCGGCGATGTTGATCGACGAGGACATGTAGTGGTCGCAGAAGTCGGTGATCCGGTTCTCCTCGAAGAACGGCAGCACGGTCTCCAGCGCCGGTTCGCCCACGTAGGTCTCCTTGAGCGGGCCGAATGCGGACTGCGCATCGCAGTAGTCCTCGAGCGTCTTCTCCTCCATCAGGAAGTCCACGAACTCGCGGGCCTCGTCGTAGTGGTCGGTGTGCGCGCCGATGGTCAGCATCACGTCGTCGCCGGCGGTCAGCTTCTGCTCGGCGGGGTCGTCGGTGGCCGGCATCTGCGCGAAGACCAGCTCCATATCCGGGTTGATCAGCCGCACCTGCGGGATGGCGTAGGTGCCCAGCGGCAGGGTGGCCGCCTTGCCGTTGGCGAAGTCCTGCGTGGCCTGCTGGTAGGTGACCGACGGATTGGTCTGCGTGTAGTTCTGGAAGATCTCGACGAGCTTCTCGCTCACCGGCCGCCACAGGTCACCGAAGGTCTTCGTGCCGTCCTTGATGTTCTGGTATTCGCTCTCCGGCACCAGTGTGGAGTTCAGCGACGACAGCGGCGCCTGCAGGGTCCATGCCTCGGCCATCGACGCCTCCACCGGGGTGATGCCGGCGTCCTTGAACGTCTGGAGCGCGTCCAGATACTCCGACCAGGTGGTGGGGGGGTTGTACGGGTCCAGACCGACCGACTCCCACAGCTCCACGTTGATGATGTATCCGGAGGCGTTGCCCGCGTACGGGATCGCGTACAGGCGCTTGCCGTCCGGGTCGTCGGTCTGCACGAGGTTCTTGGCGATCTCGACCATGCCCTCGTTCAGCTCGTCGACGATCGGATCGTCGGTGAAATCATGGAACACGCCGGCCTCGGCCAACAGACCGTAGTTGATGTCGCCGTTGATGGTGATCACGTCCGGCTCGCGGTCCTTGACCAGACGGGTGCGCAGATCGGTGACCGCGTTCGGGGAGTTGTTCACCGTGATCTTGATATTCGGATGCGTCTCCTCGAATTCCCGCGCCTTCTGCGTGAACCAGTCGCTGGCTTCGGTCTTGTACTGGAAGAAATCAATCGTCACCGTGCCAGCATCAGCCGCACCACATCCCGCAAGGGATGCACCCAACGCGACCGCAACGGCGGCTCCGGCGAGGCGACGCGGCCAGCGCGATGCCGGGTGTTGCCGTCCCGGCTCCGCGGCGGACCACCGCATCGTACGGAAAACAGGTTGCATTATCGACTCCTTTATCCTCATGTCCACGGCCAGGGCATCGTTACCCTGTCCCGTGTTCAACGGTGCCACCCCGGCTTTTTCATTCCCAGTCTTGGCGTGCCCACCACCAATCCGCAACAAAATGGACCGTCATTTCTTTCAGACGGAAAGAAAATACCTATACTGGTAATCAGCACACACGTCAGGGAGATCTATGGACACCAACCTCAGCCGCACAGACCGAACCGACCTCCACGTCATGGAGTTCCCCCACTGGTTCCACCGGTCGGACCACACCCACCGCGTCGCCGCCGCCATCCTCAAGCACGGGCCGATCGCCCGGACCACGCTGGCCCAGGACCTGGGGCTGTCCCAAGGCGCACTGTCGCGCATCACCAGCGACCTGATCTACGACGGCGTCGTCGAGGAGTCCTCCACGGAACCCGACGGAGCCGCCGAGCCACGCGAGCGGCGCGGCAGACCGCAGACCGCGCTGCGCATCCGTCAGAACGCGCGCACCTTCGTCGGCGTCAAGATCAACGCGCACCTGGCCACCGCGGTTGCCATCGACGCGCGCAGCATCATCGTCTCACGCCCGCACAGCCACGCGATCGCAGAACAGACGCCTGACGTCCTGGCTCATACCGTCGCCGAACTGGTGACCGCATGCACGGCCGATCTGGCGGATGCGCACCTGCCAACGCCGACGGCCATCGGCATCGCCGTCGGCGGCCATATCGTAGACGACACCATCGTGACCTTCGCGCCGTTCCTGCACTGGGAGGGGCGGATACCGTTCGCCGCACTCGTCGAGCAGTCGACCGGACTGCCCACGCGCCTGTACAACGACATCGACTCGCTGCTCGTCGACGCCTGCTGGTTCGGCGGCGGCGTGGGGTATGACAACTTCGCGATCCTCACCATCGGGACCGGCATCGGCTATTCGCTGGCCTTCCACGGCACGCCGATCAACTACCCCGACAAGACATACGGTCTGGCCGGACATATCCTGATCGACCCGGACGGGCCCCGCTGCGTGTCGGGGCACCGCGGCTGCGCACAATGCCTGACCAGCGACTCCATTGCGGAGGAATACTCGCAGATGATCGGCAAGGCCGTCACCTTCGACGACTTCGGACGCGATGCCCGGGCGGGACGGGCACTGGCCACCAGACTGGTGAACCGCACCTGTTTCCGGCTGGGCACGCTGATCGCCGCCATCGCCAATCTGGCCATGCCGGACAAGGTGATGATCGCCGGCGAGTCCGCGTTCATCGCCCGCTTGGGCACCGACGCCATCCGCGACGGCATCAACAACTACCGGCACAACCAGAGCGCCCCGGTGGTCTTCGAGATCATCGACCACGATTGGGCGCTCTGGGCCAAGGCGGCGGCCAGCCGCGTCCTCATCCGCTACATCGAACGCTGACGCGGTCGCCGCGTCACTGCTTCACGGCAGTGAACAACACGGCCTGCGCGGGATGCAGGGACGGCGGACGGATGCCGTAGGTCTGCAGCGCGCGGCCGGTCAGGCACACACCGTCGGCGTTCCACCAGCCGAGCGGCGACTGGCCATTGGTGATGTCGAGGCTCTGCCCGTCGGTGACGTTGAGCTTCAACTCGCGGTTCATGTCCAGCGGCATCACCCGATACACCGCATCCGGATCCAAGCCGGGCAGACGCACCGGAGCGGCCGGATAGGTCTGCGATGTGGTCAGCTGGGTGAACCGGTACACGGCGCGGGCCTTGTCGGCGCTGACCACGCCGTCCAGACGGACCGCGGGATCGCCTTCGTCGCCATGCACCACCGTGCCGGTGGCGAAATCGGCGCGATGGCGCTTGTACTCGGCCACCCATACGCCCAGCTTGTCCAGGTCGCCCTGCGGCTCCTTCAGCAGGTTCCACTCAATGCCCATATGCCCGAAGAACGCCATGGCCATGCGCATCTCCTGGCTCGTGCTGCGATGCGTGGAATGCGCGGGGCTGGCACCCACATGCTCGCCGATCATCTCAGGCGGCACCAGCAGCGACGTGTAGCGCTGGATGTCGGCACGCTCCACCGGGTCCACGCAGTCGGAGGCCCAGATGCGGTCCGCCACCTCCAGGATGCCCAGATCCACGCGACCGCCGCCCGACGAGCAGCTCTCAATCTCCAAGCCGGGGTGAGCGGCCTTCAGATCGCGGAAGATGCGGTAGACGGCCAGCGTCTGCTCATGCACGGCGGGACGCGCGTTCTCCGGCGAGAACGCCTCGGTGACCAGCTTGTTGTGATCCCACTTGATATAGTCGATGCCCAATTCTTCGACCAGCTTGTCCATGCAGTCGTACACGTAGGCGTAGGCCTCCGGGTTGGTCAGATCGACGACCTGCTGGCAACGGCCCTGCATCGGCAGGCGGTTGGCCGTGGGCTTGAGCACCCAATCCGGATGGTTGCGGAACATCTCGGAATCCGGATTCACCATCTCCGGCTCGAACCACAGGCCGAACTGCATGCCCTTGCCATGCACGTAATCGGCGAGCGCCTTGAGGCTCTTCGGGCCTTCGGGCCATACCGACTGGGCGATCTGCCAGTCGCCCAGGCCGGAGGTGTCGTCGCGACGGGAGCCGAACCAGCCGTCGTCCACCACGAAACGCTCCACGCCGCTGTCGGCGGCCTTGTCGGCGAGCGCGACCAGCGTGTCATAGTTCTGGTCGAAGTACACGGCCTCCCAGGTGTTGAGGATCACCGGACGCGGCTTGATGGCCATCTCGGGATGGCAGGAGCGCACATACCGGTGGAAGCGGGAGGCGACCTCGTTCAGGCCGTCGCCGTACGCGCCATACACCCACGGCGTCTCGTATGCGGCGTTGTGGGGCAACGTCACTTCGCCGCCGAACAGGATCTCCCCGCCGCCGATCACGGGCTGCGTATAGGGCAGACGTTCGGCGGACAGCAGGCTGTTGCCGCTCCATGCCACATGTGTGGAGTACACCTCACCGTGTTCGAATCCGAATCCGGGGGCGCCCACTGTCAGCAGCAGCGAGGCGTCGAAGTCGGGGCGGCCGGCCACATAGGTACGCTGGAACCGGCCGATGGTCAGCGGCTGGCGCTGCGGGGAGCGCTCGCGCAGGTGGTGGCCGGTGGTGGTCAGGATCTCGGTGGCCCAGCCGGGGACGGCGAAGCCGAGTTCGACCTTGCCGATTTCCAGTTCGCCGTAGGCCAGGTTGCGGATGGCGGCACGCTGGCGGAGCAGACCGGAGGGGTCGAGCTCCATCGTCCAGGTCAAGGCCACCTGCTGTTCGGCGTCCTCGGCGGTCACGGTGACGGCGGGGCGATCGCCTTCGGTCAATGTGGTGTCGGTCACGGTGAACCGGCAGAACACCTCCACGCCGTCGCGGCGCAGCGCCAGGCGCGGTTCGCCGATCCAAGCCTCCGCCTGAGTCGGCAGCACGCTCGGCCACGGCGTGTAATCGAGCGCGCCGGACACGCGCTGGGGGCGCAGGGCGTCGGCGGCGTCCACGACCGTTTCAGGGTGAGTCATGGGGCGACCCCAGTACACAAGCCGCGGCAGTTCCCCTTCGGGGAACGCCAACGCAAACGCCACGCCGGCTTCGGGCTGCTCCGCATACACCGCAACCACGGCATCGGATTCATTGGACAATGCAACAATGCGCGCCATTGCACCACTCCTTCATGGGTCGGATCGGTTGGTTGATGGTTCCGATGGTAGAGCGAACGGCTTTATTTGACCGGCAACGGAGTGTTTTGAGTTTTGGAAAAAAATAAGGGTTCGCACTACCTCGAATTGAAACCACCGCAGTGGCGGAATTTCAACCCTCGCCACCTGATACCGCGAGGTAGTGCGAACCCGCCTCAGCGACGCGTCGCAAAAAACTCCCCCAGGAGGGCCGCACACTCCTTTTCCCGGATGCCGCCGATGACCTCGGGGCTGTGGCCGATGTGCGGATCGCGCGGGATGTCCCACACCGAGCCGCAGGCGCCCAGCTTGGCGTCCCACGCGCCGAACACGATGCGCCCGATATGCGTCTGCAGACAGGCACCCGCGCACATCGGGCACGGCTCCAACGTCACGACCAGCGTGCAATCGGCCAGATTCCATGCCCGATGGGCATCGGCTGCGGCCTGTTGCATCGCCAGCACTTCGGCGTGGGCCAGCGGATCGCCGTTGTCCTCGCGCCGGTTCCGTCCCTCGCCGATCACGCGTCCCTCGGCGTCGAGCACCACGGCGCCCACCGGCACATCGCCCTCGGCCGCAGCCTGTTGCGCGAGCGCCAATGCGCGCCCCATCGCCTCGTCGTTCGTCATGCCGTCCAGTCTAGCGACCGTCAGGCATCCCGCCCGCGACGAGGAGCTCCGTTCGGGTGAACACCTGTCAGACCCGACGTACCCATATATATGGGAGAGCCACGCCGAACATGGCCAGGACGCCGGCACCATCCACGGCCAAGCCCATCCGCACGGGCACCGTCCGTGCAATCGGCGGGTTTTCCTACCATGAGTAATGAGCGGCGTTCATGCCCGGCCATCACCATTGGCCACCGCCGTGCAGAGAGGAGCACCATGGATGTATTCACGTTGATTCTCTGCGTGCTGGCGGCGGTGGTGCTTTCCTCGTTTCTCAGCCGGTTCCTGCCGAAGATCTCGACGCCGCTCGTGCAGATCGCGCTCGGCGTGCTGGCCACCTATCTGCCGTTTTTCCCCGAAACGGATCTGGACCCTGAGCTGTTCATGGTGTTGTTCATCGCGCCGCTGCTGTACCTGGAGGCGCATGAGATCGACAAGTCGGCGCTGTTCAAATCGCTGAAGATCTCGCTGTCGTTGGCCATCGGCCTGGCGATCGCCACGATGCTGGCCGTGGGGTTCACCGTGCACTCGTTCTGGCCCGCAATCCCGTTGGCCGCGGCGTTCGCGCTCGGCGCCGCGCTGGGACCGACCGACGCGGTGGCGGTCAGTTCGCTGGGCAAGGAGGCGGCGCTGACCCAACGCCAGCTCAGCGTGCTCAAGGGCGAATCGCTGTTCAACGACGCCTCCGGCATTGTGGGCTTCCAGTTCTCGATCCTGGCGGCGGTGACCGGCGCCTTCTCGCTGGGTGAGGCCGCCGGGGAGTTCGCGGTCTCGTTCATCGGCGGCACGTTGTTCGGTCTGGCGGTCGGCATCGTGGTCAACTGGCTGTTCGAGACGATCCGCTCGCTGGGTTGGGAGACCACGACCACACGCATCCTGATGGAACTGTTCCTGCCGTTCCTGCTGTATCTGGCCGCGGAGGACATTGCGCACGTCTCCGGCATCCTGGCGGTGGTGGCCTGCGGTCTGCTGGTGCGGTTCGACCACACGGGCATCGGGCCGAACGTGGCGCGCACCAACATCGTGTCCTCCAGCGTGTGGGCGGTGCTGTCGTTCAGTCTCAACGGCGCGGTGTTCATCCTGCTGGGCATGCTGCTGCCGGACGCGATGAGCCGCAGCTGGGAGGATCCGGGCGTCAGCAACACGATGCTGATCAGTGTGATCCTGCTGGTCTCGTTGGTGGTGATCGTGATGCGGTTCCTGTGGGTGGCCGCGATGCTGCGCATCACCAAGGACCAGCACACGGGCAAGCGCCGCCGGATGACGGCCGGCCGGTGGCGTTCCGCCGCGGTGATGACCTTCGGCGGGCCGAAGGGCACGATCACCCTGTCGCTGATGCTGACGATCCCGTTCTTCACCGCATCCGGCGCGTTGTTCCCGATGCGCGACGAGCTGATCTTCATCGCCTCCGGCGTCATCATCGTCACGCTGCTGCTGGCGAACTTCCTGCTGCCGTTGATCGCCCCGAACCATGGAACGGACGAGTCGCAGGAGATCACCGAGATCACGATCGACGTGCTGCGTCGCACGGTGGAGGAGCTGACGCAACGCATCACCACGGAGAACCGCCGTGCGGTGCTGATGGTCATCGACTCGTACACCAAGCGCATCACCAGGCTCAAGCAGCGCATCGGCGGCGTGGATCCGCACGGGTTCGAGCAGCTGCAGATCGACGCCCTGTACTGGGAGAAAGACTTCATCAAGGAGCGGCTGGCCTCGCTTCGCCAGTCGGACGCCGCCGACGCCCATGACCGGGATCTGAACATCGAGGCCTGCGAGCGCATGCTCGACCAGATCATGGACACCTTGCGCCATGCGGCGGACCATGATTCCTCGGGGCACGCCGTCTCCCAGATTCGCGGCCGGGTCCGCGCCATGCAGCGGCGTACAGAGGCGCTGACGCGGCGTGTGGTCAGCAAGATCCGGCGCACCACCCCGCTGCTGAACGAGGATGAGGTGTTGGAGCGGGTGCGGGCGCTGCAGGTCGAGGCCATCGAGCATGTCATCAACCGCCTGTATGACGAGATCCGCGGCACCCGGTACAGCACCGAGCACTGCTCGCTGCTGCTGCTCGACTACCGACGGGCCGAGGCCACGTTGCGCGCACGCCCCAGTGTGGGGGCCGGTACGGCCGCGTTCACGATGGCCGACGACGTCAAGCGCGAAAGCTACGGCATCGAGCTGGGCATCATCCAGGACATGTTCGAGTCCGGCGACATCACGCGTGCGCAGGCCCGCGCATTGCGACGCAACGTGTATGTGATGAGCGTGGACGCCGACGCAAGCATCTGAGCGACCGGCGCGCGCCGCTGGGCCGCGGCCCGCATCGGCGCCCGGCAAGCAGGCGCGATCCGGCCCGGCCTTACATCATGCCGGAGGCGATGTCGTGCGTGACGAGCCACTGGCGGATGTCGGCAAGCTCCTGCAGGTTGACCGCATGGTCCAGGTCCCAGTAACACTGGGACGTCAACCAGGTGTGTTCCTCCAGCCACGCCTCGGTGGCGTGCAGTTCACTGCGCGGGATGATGCCGTCACGGTCGCCGTACCCGTAGAACATCGGTGTCTCCCGCTCGGCGAGACGGTCATCCGCGGGCGCGGTACCGGGAACGGTTCCGGGCGCGAGGAATCCGGACAGGCTGATGGCGGCGCGGTATCGTTCGGGATGCACCCGCAGCAGATGGATGGCCAGCAAACCGCCCTGCGAGAAGCCGATCGGCACCACATCGCGGTCGTCGGCGATGTTTTCCGCCACCCACGCGTCGATCGCCCGCGCGGCGGCGTATGCGTCGTAATCGAGATCGTCGCCCGAGGGCACGCAGTCATGGAACCATGAGTACGCGCCGGCGCCGAATCCGAACTCCCCCATGGTGAATCCGGGAAGCTTCAGCGGCGCGCGCAGCGAGGCGAAGTCGTTGTATGGGGCGATGTGCCGCATCAGGTCGGCCAGGTCCTCCTCGTTGGAACCCCAGCCGTGCAGGCACAGGAACATCGGACGGCGTGGGGCCGCATTGCCTCCGCCTCGGGACCAGGCCACGTCGGTCACCGTCAGTGGCTCGCCGAACCTGCCCGGCACCACGGTGGATTCACGTCCGATCAACGACTGCTGCTCGAATTCGCTCATATCCACACTATATCCCGACCTCGTTTCGGGCACCCCTCCGGGCTCGGTTACGGATGGTCGGACAAGAAAGAACCCCGGTGGGGTTGACCACCGGGGCGAGAAAGGAGAGAGAAGAAGAAAGGGTTCAATTGTCGGGAACTGCTGCGGCTCCTGGCCAGCTGTTGTGCTGACAGTTATTATGAAACCACCCGATTCTGGGCACATGTCTGAGGTTTTCTGATAAGTTCCTGAAAAACCTGAACAATAGATGAATGCACCGGGCATGCCCGGAGTTTCGACGGCCATGCAACTCCGCCTGCGCGTGCGGCGCTAGACTGGTGAGCAGAGAGTGTGATATCCGACCGCGCGACCGGATGGGTGCGCGGCAACGCAAAGGAGACCCGATGCTGCTGTCCGACCGCGACATCCTCGCCGCCCAGGCCGACGGCCATATCTCGTTGGAGCCCTGGACCCCCGAGATGGTCCAGCCCGCTTCGATCGATGTGCGGCTCGACCGTTTCTTCCGGCTGTTCAACAACCACGCCTACACCTACGTGGACCCCGCCGAGAACCAGGGCGCGCTGACCGAGCAGTTCGAGGTGGCGTCGGACGAGCCGTGGATCCTGCATCCCGGCGAGTTCGCGCTGGGCTCCACATGGGAGTACGTCAAGCTGGACAACACGATCGCCGCACGGCTGGAAGGCAAGAGCTCGCTGGGCCGCCTCGGCATCCTGACCCATTCGACGGCCGGATTCATCGATCCGGGCTTCGAGGGGCACATCACGTTGGAGCTGTCGAACGTGAGCACGCTGCCGGTGAAGCTGTGGCCGGGCATGAAAATCGGCCAGATGTGCTTCTTCCAGCTGTCGTCGCCGGCCGAGCACCCGTACGGCTCCAAGGAGACCGGCTCGCACTACCAGGGCCAGCGCGGCCCGACCCCGAGCCGTTCCTACGTGAACTTCTACAAGGCCGCAATCACCGACTGAGTACAGCGGCGATCGCGGCCCTCATCGGGCTTGACGGCTGCTGCCGTATGGCGTGCCGAAGCACGCCGATAGGACCAAAAGTCGCAGCAGCCCCATGCCACTGCATCAAAAGGACCAGTTGCCCGGCGCCGAGTGACCCTTTTGGCGCAGTAGCACTGGTCAACTGCGTCAGAAGAGCCAGGGCAGTGTCGCCAACTGCACCTTTTGACGCATAAACGCCGTAAGGCTGCGGCGAAGGACCAGCCAGTCGTGCACGCATATAGCAAGGCGCCCGTCCTCAACGCGATGAGGACGGGCGCCTTGGTTTCTCGGCTCAGGCCAGAGCCATCAAGCCGTCAGACCGGTCAACGCCGGGCTCAGCGGCTCGACTCCTTGCCATGCGCCTTGTCGATGGCGCGCATGATGGCCTTGTAGATCTCGGACGCGATGAGCACGAACGCGGCCAGGCAGATGCACTCGACCCAGGCCAGCGGGCTCAGCGGCGTGGTGCCGAACGGGCCGTTGAGGAACGGCACGTAGATCACCAGCAGCTGCAGCACGATGGACAGGGCGATCGCGCCCCACAGCCACTTGTTCGAGAACAGGCCGACGAACGCGGACTGGCGCGACGAGCGCGAGGCGAGCGCATTGAACAGCTGGGCGAACACGAGGATCGTGAAGCCCATCGTGCGGGCCTCGGTCAGCTGGGCCTCATGGCCGAGTGCGTCCACGGAGCGGTCGGTGAACAGACCGCCGGCCAGGTGCATATCCATGCCGATCAGCGTGACGGCGGCCATGATGATGCCGATGAACGCAATGTCGATCCACATATCGCGGTCGATCACATGGTCGGTGAGCTTGCGCGGCTTGCGGTTCATGACGTCCTCGGTCTGCGGGTCGACGCCCATGGCCAGGGCCGGGGCGGCGTCGGTCAGCAGGTTGATCCACAGCAGCTGCGTGGCGAGCAGCGGCAGGGTCACGCCGGTGGACTCGGGCTGGGTGATGCCCAGCACGCCGGCCAGCATGACGCCGCCGAACACGGTGAACACCTCACCGACGTTGGAGCTCAGCAGGTAACGCAGGAACTTGCGGATGTTGTCGAAGATGCCGCGGCCTTCGCGCACGGCGGCCACGATGGTGGAGAAGTTGTCGTCCGCCAGGATCATCTTGGCGGATTCCTTCGTGACCTCGGTGCCGGTGATGCCCATGGCCACGCCGATGTCGGCGGTCTTGACGGCCGGGGCGTCGTTGACGCCGTCGCCGGTCATGGCGGCGATGTTGCCCTGACGCTGCAGCGAGGACACGATCTTGAGCTTGTGCTCCGGAGCCACACGCGCGTAGACGGAGACCTCGGAGGTGGCCTTGTCGAACTCCTCGTCGGTGGTCAGCGCGTCGAGCTGGTCGCCGGTCAGCGCCTTGCCGTCCTTGGCGATGATGCCGAGGTCGGAGGCGATGCGGGCGGCGGTCAGCGGGTGGTCGCCGGTGATCATGACGGTGCGGATGCCGGCGCGACGGGCCTCGGCCACGGAGTCGCGCACCTCGGTGCGCGGCGGGTCGATGATGCCGACCATGCCGGTCCAGATCAGGTCGTTCTCGATGACGTCGCTCTGCTCGGCGATGTCGGAGACCTCGCCGGCGGCGTTGGCGCGGATGCCCGGCACGGCGGCCAGCGACGCGGTCTCAAGCGGGCGGTAGGCCTCGCCGAGGGTACGGTAGGCCTCGCCGGACAGGCGCTCGACGTCGGCCAGGATGTCCTGGCGGTCGCCGTCGGTGAGCGGGCGGACCTGGTTGCCGACCGCGATGCGCGAGCAGAAGCTCAGCAGCACGTCCGGGGCGCCCTTGGCGAACACGGTCAGGTTGCCGCCCTCGGTGTTGTCCTTGGCGATGATCGACATGCGCTTGCGCTCGGAGGTGAACGGCACCTCCGCCACGCGGGTGAAGCGTTCGGTGGCCTTGTCGGCCTTGGTCTTGCGGGCCGCGACGATCAGCGACACCTCGGTCGGGTCGCCAACGATCTCCCACTTGCCGTTGTTCTCACGCAGGTCGCCGTCATTCGCGAGCGTGCCGGCGACGAGCGTCGACAGCACCTCGGCGCGCACAGCCTCGTTGACGTCAGAGCCGTCCACGCCGACCATCTGGCCGACCGGCGCGTAGCCGGTGCCGGTGATCGAGACCTCGCCGGACGGGGTGACGACGCGTTCGACGGTCATCTCGTTACGGGTCAGCGTACCGGTCTTGTCGGAGCAGATCACGGAGGCGGAGCCCAGCGTCTCCACGGAGCTGAGCTTCTTGACGATGGCGTGGTGCTTGGCCATGCGCTGCACGCCGAGCGCGAGCACGACGGTCATGATGGCGGCCAGGCCCTCGGGCACGGCGGCCACGGCCAGCGAGACGGCCAGCAGCAGCGAGTCGATGACGTCCTCGATGCCGGTGAAGCCTTCGGTGATGAACAGAGCCACGATCACCAGCGCGGCGATGATGCACACGGCGATACCGAGGATCTTCGAGACGTGCGCGAGCTCCTTCTGCAGCGGGGTGGCCTCGTCTTCGGTCTGGGAGAGCATGTCGGCGATCTTGCCGACCTGCGTGTTCATGCCGGTGCCGGTCACGACGGCACGGCCGGTGCCCTGGGTCACGGACGTGCCGTTGAACACCATGTTGGCGCGGTCGCCGAGGGCCTTGGCACTTTCCAGCGTCTCCGGCTTCTTGCCGACCGGCACGGATTCGCCGGTCAGGCTCGCCTCTGCGATGCGCAGCGAGGCGGCGGTCAGCAGTCGGCCGTCGGCGGAGACGGTGTCGCCCTCGCCGAGCACGACGATATCGCCGGGGACGACCTCGGAGGTGTTCACGCGCACGACCTGACCGTCACGCAGCACGGAGGTCTGCGGGGCGGTCATCTGGGCGAGCGCGGCCACGGCCTGTTCGGCGCGGGCCTCCTGAATATAGCCGAGCACGGCGTTGACGATCAGGATCAGCACGATCACGATCGAATCGAACGGCAGCGGTTCGCCGCCTTCGGATCCGGGGGCCGCGTTCATGCGCTCGACGAACCACGCGATCGTGGAGATCACGGTGGCGGCCAACAGCAGATAGACCAGCGGGTCCTCGAACTGGGCCAGGAACTTCTTCCACTTCGGCACCGGCGGCGCGCTGGCCAGCTCGTTCGGGCCGAACTTCTCAAGACGGCGCTTGGCTTCGTCGGAGCTCAGGCCGGTGGCCGGGTCGACGTTCAGCGCCTTGGCTACATCATTGGCATCGGTCAGCGACGGGTCAACGTCATGCAGCAGGGCCTCCTGCGCCTTCGTCGCCTCCGACACATCGGTTTGATCATTGCGATCAACCATGGTTGTTGTTCTCCTCAATAAGCCGCGGAGTATTCAGTCCTCCCGACGCGGGCGGCGTGCGCACACGGCCGAGTCACGACTGCGCGGATATGGGCGCCGGGGCTTTTGCCGCCGACGCATACCCAGCCATTATAAGCAAAACCCTCTACCCGGCGCGAGCCACGGAAACCGGTCATATCAGCGGTTTCTGCCCCGTTCCGGTCAGGGCCCACGCCACCCCGACGCCCGCCTCTGCGAGATAGCTCACACCCGTACGCAGGGCGGATGCGGCCGCGGCGTGCCACACTGGAATCATGAACGTACAACCCCCATCGCCCACCACACCCTCCACCCGGCCCGTGGACCCGCTGTTCCCCGGGCGCACCTTCGTGAGCACCGTGCTCGACGCGCTGGACAGCAAGAAGACGATGACCGGCGAGCTGACGAGCAAGTACCTGCAGCGGGCCATCATGGCCGGCCTGTTCGTGGGCATCTTCTTCACGACGTACTTCGCGATCGTCGCGGCGTTCTCGACGGCCGGAGCCCCGGCCTGGGCGCCGGCGGCGGGCCGCGTGCTCGGCGCGGTCACCTTCGGCTGGGCGCTGGTACTCATCTTCTACACGAACTCGGAACTGCTCACCTCGAACATGATGATCGTGTCGATCGGCGCCTACCATCACCGCATCGGGTGGGCGCGGTCCCTGCGGATTCTGGCGCTGTGCTTCGCGGGCAATCTGATTGGCAGGCTGGTCGTGGCGGCGCTACTGCGCTGCTCGACCGTGACCGACGGCATGGTGCTCGAACAGATGGTCGCCGCCGTGCAGCTGAAGACCGGATACCTCCAGGCCGGGGCGGCCGGCGTGGCCGATCTGTTCGTGCGGGCGATCCTGTGCAACTTCTGCATCAACGTCGGCATGCTGATGGTCTACAACGGCAAGCTCACCAACGACTTCACCAAATGCGTGATCATGGTGACGGTGGTCTTCGTATTCGCGTTCCTCGGATTCGAGCATTCGGTGGCCGACTCGGTGCTGTTCCTCATCGTGGGGTTGCACGGCGTGGGCGATCCGCTGCTTGAGGTCGCGGCGGTCGGCGTGATCCTGCTGGGCAACTTCGTGGGCGGCGGCGTGCTGATCGGCCTGAACTTCGCCGTCATGAACGCCGAACCGCACCGCGCAGGTTGAGGGGTGCTGGGAGAATGGTGCGCATGGCTATGAAGAAAGGACCGACCAAGGGGTCGGGCGGCAAGCACCGCAACAAGCTGAAGGGCAAGGGCCCCACGCCCAAGGCCGAGGATCGCGTCTATCACAAGGCATACCGGGCCAAGAAGGCGGCCGATCGCCGCAAGATGGCCGATCCACGGCTGGCGGCCCGACGCCGCGCGGCCAAGTTCACCTCCGATTCGGACGATCTGGTGATCGGCCGCAACGCCGTGCTGGAGGCGCTGCGCGTGGGCGTGCCCTCGTCCACGCTGTATGTGGCCACCCGCATCGAGCATGACGACCGCACGCGCGACATCGTGCGCCTGGCCGGCCAGCGGGGGCTCAACCTGCTGGAGGCGGACCGCCTGGAGATGGACCGCATCGCCCGTTCGAGCAACCACCAGGGTGTGGTGCTCAAGGTGCAGCCGTTCGAGTATTCCTCGCTGCACGATCTGGTGGAGCGCGCCGACAAGAAGGCCAAGGCGATGGAGGCCGCGAACTCCGCCTCCGCGCGCATGGCCGCGCGTCCGCTGTTCATCGCGCTCGACGGCGTGACCGACCCGCAGAACCTCGGTGCCGTGATCCGTTCGGCCGCCGCGTTTGGCGCGAACGGTGTGATCCTGCCCGAACGTCGTTCCGCTTCGGTGACGGCCGCGGCGTGGAAGGTGTCGGCCGGTGCCGCCGCGCATATGCCGGTGGCCCGCGTGGTGAACCTGACCAAGGCCATCGAGAGCATGAAGGAGCGCGGCTATTACGCCGTGGCGCTGGACGGCGGCGGCGACAAGCTCGTCGGCGAGACCGGGTTCGAGACCGATCCGCTGATCGTGGTGCTCGGTTCGGAAGGCAAGGGCGTCAGCCGTCTGGTCCGCGAGGCCTGTGACGCGGTCGCCGGCATCCCGATCTCCGACATGGTCGAGTCGCTCAACGCCTCGGTGGCCGCGGGCATCAGTCTGTACGCCGTGGCGCGGGCCCGCCGCGAGGCCGCCGCGAACTGACGGTCAAGACGAAAAAGGGGAGGGCTCGCGATGGCCGGCCCTCCCCGGAAGTCCCGCGCGCGATACCGCTAGCGCGCGGGATGACTCAGCACGCCGGAGCGTGAGACGTTGCCCAGCCACTCCAGCGAGGGGCGGGGGTGCCGTTCGAACGTGTCCTTGTCCCAGCCGATGAGGCCGAAGGTGGGCCGGAACGATCCCCACTCGTAGTTGTCCAACAGCGACCAGTGCAGGTAACCGAGCACGTCGATGCCGTCGGACATCGCGTCATGCAGGCCAGCGAGTGCATCGTAGGTGTAGTCGATGCGGCGTGCGTCGTTCGCGGTGGCGATGCCGTTCTCGGTCACGAAGATCGGCGTGTGCCCGCCGACCTCCCAGGTGTGCCGTACGGCGATGCCCAGCGCCGGCGGGAAGTACTCCCATCCGGTCAGCGTGCGTTCGGCGTTCGGGTCGGTCGGCACCGGGCCGTCCTTGCCGATGAAAGTGCGCAGGTAGGCCTGCACGCCGATGAAGTCGTCGCCGGCGGCCGCTTCGGTGAAGTAGTCCTCGCGCGGATACTGGTACGCCTCCATCTCGGCCTCGCATCCGGGTACGGCGTGGAAGGCCTGGCAGGCGATCGTCCAGCCGGATTTGATGGTCGGAATGGTCGAAAGCACCTCGCGGGCGCTACGGTGCGCGGCGACGAGATTCTCCGAGATCTCCGGATCCGGATAGGGCAGCGACGCGGCGATGAAGTCGGAGCCCTCCGTGCCGCCACGCGTCAATGCCACCATATTCGGTTCATTGAGCGTACACACCCAGGTCACGTCGTGCAGGATCGGCAGCACGTACTCGACGTACCGTCGGAACCGCTCCACCGCGTCCGCCCGGCGCCATCCGCCCTGCTCGGCGAACCACAGCGGCAGCGTCATGTGGTACAGCGTCACCATCGGCTCCACACCGTACTGGCGGCAGGTGTCGATCATGCGGCGGTAGTGCAGCAGCTGCGCCTTGGAGAAGCAGCCGCATTCCGGTTCGATGCGCGCCCATTCGATGCTGAACCGGTACATCCGCAGCCCGGAGGCCGCCAACAGGCGGATGTCCTCCTCGAAGCGGTTGTAGCTGTCGCAGGCGTCGTTGGACGCTTCGCTCAGGTCGGTGTTGGGCGAATGCTCGCGCGCCCACCAGTCGCTGGACACGTTGTTCCCCTCGATCTGGTGCGCCGCGGTGGCGGCACCCCAGATGAAATCGTTCGGGAACGTGTAGGAAGGTGCTGTCATGACAACCTTGCCTTTCTTGGTTACTTGATGCCCGTCATCGCCACGCCCTGGATGAAGTAGCGCTGCAGGAAGACGAACAGGAGCAGGATCGGGGTGATGATCAGCACCGCGCCGGCGAGCAGCACGCTGTAGTTCGTGGCGTTCTGGCCGGTGGAGTACAGCGAGAGCGCGACCGGCAGCGTGTACATGTCGTCGGTCTGCGCGGCGACCAATGGCCATAGGAAGTTGTTCCAGCTGGACAGGAACGTCAGGATCGCCAATGTGGCCATCGCCGGCCCGCACTGCGGCAGGATGATCTGGAAGAAGATGCGCAGTTCGCCCGCGCCGTCGATGCGCGCGGCCTCCATCAGGGCATCGGGGATGCCCGCGATGAACTGACGCATGAGGAACACGCCGATCGGCTGGGTCAGGAACGGGAAGATCCACACCACGCCGATCACCGCCAGCAGGCAGTAAACGGGGCCACGGGCCTTGAGGAACCTGTTCCACAGCGAGGGGCGGTTCTCCGGCACGTCGACGGGTTGCGTCATTGCGGTCATGTGCGTTCCCCTTTCACTCATCGGATCCGAGGATGCGGAACTGCAGCACGCTCACCACCGCGATGATGACGAACAGCACCCAGCTGGCGGCCGAGGCGATGCCGTAGCGTCCGAATCCGAACTGCTGGTAGACGTAGTAGGCGGCCGACAGCGTCGAGTCGAGCGGCCCGCCCTGGGTCATGACGAACGATTCCTCGAAGAACTGCAGGTAGGCCACCGAGATGAGCACGGCGCCCAGCAGGATCGTGGGCTTCATCAGCGGCAGGGTGATGCTGGTGAAGGTGCGCCACTTGCCGGCGCCGTCCACCGCCGCGGCCTCCTTGAGTTCGGTGGGGATGGCCTGCAGGCCGGCCAGGAAGATGATCATCAGGGTGCCCATGTTGCGCCAGATCGTCATGATCATCAGCGCCGGCAGGGCGAACCTGGTGTCGTGCAGCCAGTCGGGGCCGTCGATGCCGAAGACGGCCAGCAACGAGTTCAGCAGGCCGTCGTCCTGCAGGATGTACCGCCAAACCACCGAGACCGCGACGACGCTGGCGACGACCGGCGCATAGAACACGGCACGGAAGAAGGCGTTGAGGTGCTTGAGTCCCTTGTTCAGGGCCACGGCGAACGCCATGGCGATGGCGATGGTGATCGGCAGACCGACGATGACGAAGATCGCGGTGGTCAGCAGCGCCTTGTGGAACCGGGGATCGGTGAGCAGCGTGATGTAGTTGTCGAACCCGACGATGTTCACGTTGAACGGCGTGCGCAGGTCCCGCGAGGTGATGTCGGTGAACGACATGCCCATCGAGGAGAGCAGCGGCACCAGCATGAACACGCCGAAGACCAGCACGAAGGGAAGGCAGAACCCCCAGGCGATCAGCGCCTGGCGGCGGCTGAGGGCGCCGTTGCGGCCGCCCTCAGCCCCACGACGAGCACGCTTGCCCATCGTCACTCACCGGTTCCGATCGACTCGGCCTCGGCCTGCAGGTTCCTCAACCCCTCATCGACCGTGAGCTGGCCCTTGTAGATCTGCTCCATGATGCGGTCTCCCGCGGCGGACACCTGCGCCCAGGTCGGCACGGCCGGCGGGGCCTGCGTGCTCTTGAGCTGCTCGCCGTAGGCGGCCAGCTTCTCGTCGCCGGCGAGGACCTCGTCCTCCCAGGCCGACTGCGATGACGGCAGCACAGTGGCGGTCTTGTACCATTCGACCTGCGTCTCCGGCTGGGTCATCCACTGGATGAACTTCCAGCCGGCGTCCGGGTTGGCGGCCTCGTCCATCACCACGAAGTCGGCGCCGCCGACGAAGGAGGTGGAACTCACGCCCTTCGGGATGACTGCGGTGGCGTACGTATCGGGGTCGCCGCCCTGATCGGCGATCTGACTGATGGTGGTCGGGCCGCCGGTCATGATCGGGGTCTGGCCGTTGATGAACTGGGTGATGGATACACCCGGCGTGACGTCCAGGTTGGTGCCGATGATGCCGTTCTTGAAGAAGCCGTCGATGTACTCGGTGGCCTCGTGCATCTCCGGGGTGTCCAGGGTCCAGTTGCCTTCGTCGTCCATCAGCGAGACGCCGGACGAGAAGAACGCCCACAGGGTGCCCTGCCAGGAGTCGGCGCCGGACGGGGAGATGTACATGCCGTTCTCCACGCCGTCCACCTGCTTGACGTCCTCGGCCATCTGCCTGAGTTCGTCAAGTGTCTCCGGGGCGTGATCCCACCCGGCCCGCGCGGCGATGTCGGTGCGGTAGTACAGGACGTGGCTGTCCACGTACCACGGCACGCCCAGCTGCTCGCCGTCGACCTGGCCGGCCTCCAGCGGACCGGCCGAGAAGTCGCTCAGATCGAAGTTCTCAGGCACCGGCGCGAAGGCATCGGCGAAGTCGGCCATCCAGGTGGTGCCCATCTGGATGACGTCCGGCACGGTGCCGGCGGCGATGGCGGTCTGGATCTTGTCATGCGCGGAGGCCCACGGGATGGCGGTCACGGTGATGTTGACGTCGGGGTTTTCCTCCTTGAACCCGTCGACGAAGTCACCCAGCAGGTCGCCCTCGTTACCCATCGCCCAGACCGTCAGATCGCCGGTGGCGGGCTCGGAGTCGATGCTGGTGACGGCGCCGGCGGATGCGCCGGTTGACGCGCCCTCGCTACGCCCGCATGCGCCCAGTCCGAGCAGCAGCGACGTTCCGGCCACTACCGCCACAGCGGTTTTCCACGGTGTGTGTTTCATTGCTCCTCCTTGAACCATTCTCGTAATCTAACCGCGTAGATTACGCTTTAATTTAAGCGCGTAGATTGATATTTGTCAAACCGCATAGATTCTCGACACGCCGGATATCGGGACAGAGGAGAATCGGGGCATCACGCCCGCATCAAGCCGCACATCCCCCTGTACGGCGGACACCGGTCACGCGCAGCCGCAGCTGTTGCCCAGCACCATCTTCACCGGCATCCGGTGCACGCACGGCTCGTCCCAAGGCATGCCGTCGCACTCGGCCAGCAGCTTCGCCGCCAGACGCCCCATCGCGCCCAACGGCTGACGCACCGTCGTCAACGTCACGGGCGCAAGCGCCGACGCCAGGATGCCGTCGAAGCCTGTCACGATCACATCCTGCGGCACCCGCACCCCCGCGTCGTGCAGCAGGTCGATCACCGACAGGGCCGTCTGGTCATTGCCGCACACCAGGGCGCGCGGCAGCTGTTCGGCATCGATGGCCTCGCACAGGTTGACCAGCCATTCCCGGGAGAACGAGGTCGAATCATCCAACAGCGGACGCCCCATGGCGATGCCGCGCTCCGCGGCCCTCGACTGGAACGCCTCGAACCGTCGATGCATGTCGTAGGTCGCCAGCTCGCCGATGAACGACATCTCCGTGACGCCGTGCACGTCGACCAGGTGGTCGACCAACGCCGCGATGCCGCCTTCGTTGTCGCAGATCACATCGGCCGACGGCAGCTCGCCGTCGGTCTCGCCGATGCGCACCACCGGGATGCTGCGGCACAGCCGCGCCAACGGCAGGTCGTCCGTGCCGCGGTTCGGGAACAGCGCCAGACCGTCCACCCGGCCGGCGATATCGGTGATCGAGCCATTGTCCCGCTTCGAGACCGCCGTGCCCAGCAGCACGGTCTGGCCACGGTGCCAGCACTCCACCTCGAAGCCGCGTTGCACCTCGTCGGCGTACAACGGGTAGACCAGCACATCCGGACGCTCGAAGATGTCCTCGGTGGCGAAATCCTCCAGATCGCTGCCCTGAGGCCGTTCGATAAGCATGTCGAAGGAATACAGACCCAGCGCGCCGGTCTTGCCGCGGGCCAGGCCGCGGGCGTTGGCCGAAGGGACGTAGTCGAGCTCGCGCGCGGCCTTGAGCACCCGCTCGCGGGTGGCGGGCTTCACCTTGTCCGGACGGCGGAAGGTGAATGATACCGTGGCGGTGGACACCCCCGCGCGTTCCGCCACATCGTAGACCGTTGTCTTGCGCATACCCTCTACTTTAACCGCTTAACCAAGCATTCCTCGACACCATGTCACGCCGATTGCCCGATGTAATCAGCGGCGGTGGTCACAGCGAACCCGTTGGCTTGCAACCCCACGTCACCGCGGTACACAACCATACGGCCGCCAGCTGGAACGCCCAGCATATCGCCAACGTCCACAAGCGTTTTACCGTACCTGCCGTGATGGGTTTGCGAGGACTTGATCTCAATCGCGAGCCTATTGTTGGGGTCGGTAAAGTCCAAGAGATCAATCTCCCGCTTGCTGTCATCACGGTAGAAATACAGCTCCGGATTTTTCCCCCGATTCAGATACCGCTTTGCGGTCTCAGAAACAATCAGATTCTCAAACACCGCGCCCAGCATGGGGTGCGTCAGCAGTTGCGGTACCGTACGGATGCCAAGCAGATGGCACAGCAAACCCGTATCGT
Organism: Bifidobacterium pullorum DSM 20433; assembly: GCF_000771405.1. GTDB lineage: Bacteria > Actinomycetota > Actinomycetes > Actinomycetales > Bifidobacteriaceae > Bifidobacterium > Bifidobacterium pullorum. Next base: position 71,849 of record NZ_JDUI01000011.1, read on the forward strand.
AGAAATACAACTTCGGCGTTTTCGTCAGTCTTTTCCCCAGATTGCTATGCCATGGCTCCAATGGGAAAACAATATAGCTGGATTCCAGAATCGACATCCACGACTTCACCGTCCGGAAACCGACGTCCGCATCCCGCGCAAGGTTGGAATAATTGATGAGATTCCCCGCATTGGATGCACATAGCCTCAACACCGTCCGGAATGCAGCTGCATCGCGCACATCAAGGTACCCGGCAACATCACGCTCCACATACGTGCTGATATAGGCCTCAAAAAAGATGTCAGCATCCATATCAACGTCATATAGACGTGGATAGCCACCACGAATCATGAACTCGTCCACGCCGGAGGAGATCCCACCGCCAAGCAGTTCCGTGTATGACAACGGCAATAGTTTCAGCAACCCCACACGGCCGGCCAATGACTGCGTGATGCTCTTCAACAGCAAGAAGTTCTGCGAGCCCGACAGGATATATTGCCCTGGAGTCCCGTTCTCATCAGACACCACCTGAATCATCGAGAACAAGTCGGGAACATACTGCGCCTCGTCAACGACCAGATGCGGCGACCGATTCCTGATGAATCCCACCGGGTCCTCGGCGGCAACAGCCCTCAGGTTGGGATCTTCCAGATTGACGTACTCATAGTCCGGAAACACCTCACGCACCAGTGTCGATTTGCCGCTCTGCCGGGGGCCTGTGACCGACACCACAGGGAACCAACCGGCCATTCGCGACGCTAACTGCGCCATCGCCCGAGGAATGATCATTCTTCCCCCAAGATGCAAACTCCATAATCCTGCTATAGCAGATTACCATAATTCTGCTGTAGAAAGTACCATAATTATGCAGTAGAGGTTACCATAATTATGCTGTAGGCAACGCCACGATTCTGCCATAGCGAGCGGGGCATGGCGTCGGAGTCATGGAGGGCACATACGGCGAGGGCCGCGACGCCATGCCATGCGTCGCGGCCCTCGCCGACCGGTTTCGGTCCGGGACGGGTCAGTGGCTCCAGACGGCGGCGTCGGGGTCGTCGTCCGGGTTGTAATCGTCGTCATCGTCGACCCGCAGGTGCGCGGGGCGACCATCCGCGTCGAAGACGCCGTTGCCGTACGTGTTGCTCCCGAACGTGCTCTCGTCGTCGATCACGCCGGAATCGGCGTCGGCGTTGATCGCATCCATCATCGAGGCGTCCAGCTTGTACTTCGGCAGCACGCTGGCGATGTAGCTCTCCACGGCCTCCGCCATCGGCACATCGTGCCCGGCCTGCTCGGCCAGGAACCAGCGGTGGGTGAGCACCTCGTGGAAGAACTGCGCGGGTTCGATCTGCGAGCGGTATTCGCCCGGGATCATGCGCACGGTCGGTTCGAAGACCTCGCGCATCCAGTCGGTGGCCACAATCTCCAGGTCCTCGCCCTGACGCCATGTGGAGGCGCGGTAGGCGTCCAGATCGTTGAGCAGGCGCTTGGCCTGGTTCTCCTGAACGTCCAGGCCGGTCAGGCGTAGCAGCTTGCGCGAGGCGTAGCCGGCGTCCACCACGCGCGGGCGCACCAGCACGCGGTTGCCGTCCGGGGTGGTGTTCATCTCCAGCTCGTCCACGTCGAAGCCCAGGTCGTTGAGCTTGTTGACGCGCTTCTCGATCTTCCACATCTCGTCGGGGCTGAAGCTGTCGACGTCGGTCAGCGCGCTCCACAGCGAATGGTAGCGCTCGACCAGACGGTTGCCGACCTCGACCTCATCGACCTCGCTCGGCAGCAGCGCGCCGGAGCTCAGATCCATCAGTTCGCCGATGATGTTCGTGCGGGCCAGATCGATGTCGTACTCGCGCTGGCCCTCGGTCAGGCGGACGTGCAGGTCGCCGGTCTCGGCATCGACCAGGAACGCGGAGAACGCGTCGGCGTCGCGCAGGAACAGGACGTTCGACAGAGAGACATCGCCCCAGTAGAAGCCGGCCAGATGCAGACGCACCATCAGCACGGCCAGCGCGTCGATCAGGCGCTCGGCGGTGTCCGGACGCAGGTTGCGCGCGAACAGCGCGCGGTACGGCAGCGAGAACTTCAGATGCCGCGTGACGAGGATGGCCTCCAGCGGCTCGCCGTCACGGGTATGGCGGCCGGTGACCACGGCGATCGGCTCGACGGTCGGCAGCTCGAGCTTCTCCAGGCGGCGCAGCAGCTCGTACTCGCGTTCGGCGACGTTGCGGGTGATCTCCTTCAAGGCGTACACGGAGTTGCCGACGTGCACGAAACGCACGACGTGGCGGGAGATGCCTCGCGGCAGATTGGCGAGCAGCTCGTCCGGCCAGGTCGACAGGGGCTTCTCCCACGGCAGGGTGAACATCTTGGGGTTCGAGCTCGCAGCCGTGATTTTCAACGCCTGCGGCTCCGCCGTCGGCGGCGCGGTCGGATCGGACTTCACGGACGTGGCCTTCAGCACACGCGGGTCCATCTGAGGCAGATCACTCAATTCCATGATTTCTAATGTAACCGGCACAGGTGCCAAACCCACCGGTGGGCCTTCCCCGAAAGGGCGCTTCTTACGTAAACCACACATTCACGGAAACAAGAAAAGCCCCGCAGCTATGCGGGGCTTTTCCCAACGAGGCAAAGAGAGGAAGAGAATGCCTCGTTTAATGGTTGACCAGGTCAGGCGACCCGATCAAGCATTAGTTCAGACGCAGCTCGGTCGACGGAGCGAACAGGTGCATCTTGGTCGGGTCGATCTTGATCTTGACGGTGTCGCCGATCTTCGGGAGCTTACGCGGGTTCACGCGAACCGTGGTGAGCTTGTTCTGATCGGACATCATCGTGGAGGCCTCGCCAGCGCCATCGGCGGTAACGATGTTGCCGTAGATGTAGCCGTCGGAGCCCAGATCCTCGACGTTGACAACCTTCAGCGAGAAGGCGTTGGGATCATCAGCAGCGGCGAGATCGGCGTCTTCCGGACGGAAGCCGACGATGATCTGACCATTGTCCTCGGCGGTCAGCTTGGCGACAGCCTCGCGCGGCAGATCGACGGTGTCCTCGCCGATCTTGGCCTGACCATTGATCACCGGGTGGGTGTTGATGTTCATCGACGGGGAGCCGATGAAGCCAGCCACGAAGACGTTCGCCGGGCGATCGTACAGCTCGGTCGGGGCGCCGACCTGCTGCAGGATACCGAGCTTGATGACGGCGATGCGATCGCCCATCGTCAGGGCCTCGGTCTGATCGTGGGTCACGTACAGGGTGGTGACACCCAGCTGACGCTGGAGGGCGGCGATCTGAGTACGGGTCTGCACACGGAGCTTGGCGTCGAGGTTCGACAGCGGCTCATCCATGAGGAAGACCTTCGGCTCACGCACGATGGCGCGGCCCATGGCGACACGCTGACGCTGACCACCGGACAGAGCCTTCGGCTTGCGGTCGAGGTACTCGGTCAGGTCGAGAATCTCGGCGGCCTTCTCGACGCGCTTGCGGATCTCGTCCTTCGGGGTGCCGGCGATCTTCAGGGCGAAGCCCATGTTGTCGGCGACGGTCATGTGCGGGTACAGAGCGTAGTTCTGGAACACCATGGCGATGTCGCGGTCCTTCGGCTGCATCGTGGTGACATCCTTGCCACCGATGAGGATGCGGCCCTTGTTGACCTCTTCCAGGCCGGCGAGCATACGCAGGGTGGTGGACTTGCCGCAGCCAGAGGGGCCGACCAGGACGAGGAACTCGCCGTCCTTGATATCCAGATTCAGATCATCCACCGAAGGCTTGTCGTTGCCCGGGTAGATACGAGTGACATGGTCAAATACGACTTCTGCCATGATATGTTCATCCTTTCAGAGGCAGGTACGTGCCTCACGATCCGTTGTGGAAGGTGGTTGGTGCGTCCGCCTACAGCGCCCGACAGCGGAAACCGTAGACTTCGGCGTTTACTTATCCGGTCCATTGAAGGTTCTCTTCATTGAGCCACGGTCCACTATACACCAGTCCCCGGCATTATCAAGCGGCGTGTTCCCGACGATGCCAACGTTTGCACAATCCTCACGTACCCCGTCCGGGGCATGCACGTCCACACCCGGCCCGCCGCTTTCGCGGGGTGACGCGTGGATGCCGGCGCGAGGCGGGGCATGCACGCCCACGATTGACCCGCCGCGCCGACCTAAATCCCGGAAACCCCGTCCGGACGGGCGCGACGACGCCCTCCCGCTTTAAGGCCTGGGACTCCCCCGTCCACCTCTGCTCGACACCTGCCCGGATGCGGAGACATCGGCCGACAAAATCCCGCAAAATCAATGATGTAACGTTTTAGCAACACGCCGAGCGAGGCGTTGTGATCATTGGCTTCCGCGCACACCCCTTCCGGCCCCATTTATCATGGAAATACGCGGACGACACGCCCGCCAGGCTGTATTGCTAACCGATCGAAGATGACACGGCGGCAGCCGCCGAGCGTCGGAGCCGACCTTATTGCTCCGGGCTCACTGGCCGTTTGGGAACGGCCGTTCAGAAGGAAGGAATCCATCATGACCAAGCTCATTCTCGATTTGGACACCGGCGTCGACGACGCCCTCGCCATCGCCTATGCACTGGGAAGCCCCGAAGTCGAGCTCATCGGCATCACCGGCACGTATGGCAACGTGCTGCTGGAGCAGGGTGTGCGCAACGCGCTGGCCATCACCGACCTGCTCGGACATCCCGAGGTCAAGGTATATAAGGGCATTCCCCATTCGAGCACCACGGACGGATTCGAGGTGCTGGAGATCTCCAAGTTCATCCACGGCCAGAACGGAATCGGTGACGTGGACATCCCCGATTCCGCGCGCGAAGCGGAGACTGAACCCGCGGTCGACTTCATCATCGACGCGGTCAAGACCTACGGCAAGGACCTGGTCTACGTGCCGACCGGCCCGATGACGAACATCGCCGCCGCCATCCGCAAGGCCCCGGAAATCAAGGATGAGATCGGCAAGATCGTGCTCATGGGCGGCGCGCTCACCGTCTGCGGCAACGTCAACGCCTGCGTCGAGGCGAACATCTCGCAGGACCCCGACGCGGCCGACTACCTGTTCCGTTCGGGCGCCCCGGCCACGATGATCGGCCTCGACGTGACCCTGCAGACGCTCCTGACCTATAAGGAGACGCAGCAGTGGCGCGACCTGGGCACCAAGGCCGGCGCATTCCTCGCCGACATGACCGACTTCTACATCAAGGCCTACGAGACCACCTCCCCGCATCTCGGCGGCTGCGGCCTGCACGACCCGCTCGCGGTCGGCGTGGCCGTCGACCCGACGCTCGTGACCACCCTGCCCATCAACATGCAGGTGGACGTGGAGGGCCCGACCCGCGGCCGCACCATCGGCGACAACACCCGCCTGAACGACCCAGTCAAGACCATGCAGGTGGCCGTCGGTGTGGACGTGCCGCGCTTCCTCGACGAATTCATGACCCGCATCACCGGGTTGGCCCGCACTGCCGCCTGACACAGGCACGACCAAGGAAAGGACCACTCCCATGACCGACAACACCACCGCCGTCGTGACCGCGGACGTCGACGACGCCACCAACAAGATGGCGATCCGCGCGCTGATCCCGCTGCTCATCACCTTCGTGCTCGGCACCCTGTGCCTGCAGGGCTTCAACCTGGTGTTCCAGCAGGTCGGCGCCGACGTCGGCGCACCCGAGCAGGCCTCGCTGATCACCGCGTTCCCGAGCCTCGTGCTCGGCATCGTCTGCTTCATCTATGGCTCGCTCGGCGACTTCATCTCCCTGCGCAAGCTCGTGACCGTGGGCCTGATCACGCTGCTGGTCGGTTCGCTGTTCGGCTTCTTCGCCAACTACTTCCTGCCCGCCAACCTGTGGACCGTCATCATCGCGCGCGTCCTGCAGACCGCGGGCGAGCAGGTGGCCGGTTCGGCGTTCCTGGTGGTGGCCACGAAGTATCTGAAGACCTCGCTCAAGGTCATCTTCTTCGGCCTGTACACCGCCGCCTACCAGCTGTCCGCCTCGATCGGCGTGTTCGCCGCAGGCCTGCTGAGCACCATCAGCTGGCAGTTCCTGTTCCTGATCCCGGCGGTGACGATTCTCTTCCTGCCGATCCTGCTCAAGAACCTGCCCGACAGCAACGGCAGCGGCGACAAGATCGACGCGATGGGCTTCGTGATCTTCGGCGTGGCCACCGCGTTCCTGACGTTGTTCTTCTCCTACATGAGCTGGTGGATGCTCGCCCTGGCCGCCGTGCTGTTCATCGGCTTCGGCGTGTACATCTCCAAGGCCGAGAACCCGTTCATCACCCCGTCGTTCTTCAAGAACAAGCGCTGGCTCATGGCCATCTCGCTGATCGCGTTGTTCTACTTCACCAACTACGTGGTCTCCCCGTTCTACAACGCCATCGGCGGCGCCCTCTACGGCATGAACGCCTCGCAGGTCTCCACCTACCTGGTGTGGGCCTTCGTCTGCGCGGCGATCGTGGGCACCTCCTCCGGCGTGATCGTCGGCAAGATCGGCCGCCAGACCGCCATCATCACCGCGGCCTGCCTGCTCATCTGCGGCTTCGCCGGAGCGGCGTTCTGCGTGGACAAGGGCTTCATCTGGCTGACCGTGTGCGCCTGCGTGCTGTACTGCGGCGTCGGCCTGCTGTACTCGCCGGTCGTCGACACCGTGCTGGGCACCCTCACCAAGGATGAGTCCGGCCGCGGCGTGGGCCTGAACGATCTGGTCATGAACGTCTCCCCGTCCATCGGCATCGCCATCTTCGGCAGCCTGCTGGCCACCGTCCCCGCCGAGGGCACCAGCATCGTCGGCACCGCCGGCGCGGCCGCCGGATACTCGAACCTGCTGCTCATCGCCGCAGGCGTCATCCTGCTCGGCCTCATCGTGTACCTGGTATTCCGCAAGTATATCTACGGCACGAAGTGACCATTCCTCGCCGGGGCGGCGCCCCTCCGCCCCGGCCGATTCCGCAAGAACCATCACCAAGGAGAAAGCATGCACGATATCCTCGCGAAGTTGGATGACATCCACGGCGCGGTGTCCGTCATCGGTTCCATGAACGCCGACTACACGGTCTCCACCGAACGACTCCCCGGACCGGGCGAGACCGTCAACGGAGGCCCCCTGCAGGTGCTCCCCGGCGGCAAGTCCGGCAACCAGGCCGCAGCCGCGGCCCGCATCGGCGCGAACGTCCGCATCTTCGGTGCGGTGGGCTCCGACTCCAACGCCGACTTCCTGCTGGGCAAGCTCGCCGAGGCCGGCGTCGACACCCAGTACGTGCGGCACGTCCTCGGTCCCAGCGGCACCACGGTCATCGCGGTGGACGCCAACGGCGAGAACACGATCATCTACTCCCCCGGCTCCAACGCGCAGGTCACGGTGGAGTACGTCGAGTCGATGAAGGACGCGATCACCGCCGCCCCGACCATCGGCCTGTGCCTGGAAAGCCCGATCGACACGGTCACCGCCGTGGCCCGCATGGGGCATGACGCCGGCGCGACCGTGCTGCTGAACAACTCCCCGTTCACCACCGAACTGCCGCGCGCACTGATCGAAGCCTCCGACATCCTGTTGGTCAACGAGCATGAGATGGCCCAGCTGCTCAACATCAGCGAGCCCGAGGACGACGACTGGGACGGCATGGACTGGCACGCCATCGCCGACAAGATGCACGAGTACGGCTTCCGGCAGGCCGTGGTCACGCTCGGTGGCGACGGTTCCGTGGTCATCGACGGCGACGACATCCACCGGATCTCCCCCGTGCGCGTGCAGGCCCGCGACACCACCGGCTGCGGCGACTCGTTCATGGGCACGATCCTGGCCGGCCTGTCCTCCGGCATGACGCTGATGGACAGCGCCCAGCTGGCCTCCTACGTCTCCGCCTACGCCGCCACCAACTACGGCGCGCAGGCCTCCTACGGCACCGCCGCGCAGATCCGTGCGGCCTTCGCCTGACAAAACCGGCAAACCGACCGTCAACGGCGGCGCCCCGCACGACGCGGGACGCCGCCGTTTTCGCATGGCGCACAGTCCTATCCGCCGCACCGCAACCGTGTATGCTGAATGATGGACCGAGAGTGGCGAAGGAGGCGAAGGATATGCGTCCCATCCGAATCGGCGTTGTCGAGGACGACCCAGCAGCCTGCCAGATCATCCTGGATTATCTCAACCGGTACCAGCGTGAGCAGGGCGAGGAGTTCGTGGTGTCCGCGTTCAACGACGGCGCGACGCTCGTCGACCACTACACGCCGATCTACGACATCCTGCTGCTGGATATCGAGATGAAGCAGATGGACGGCATGACGGCCGCCCGACGTATCCGCGAGCGCGACAACGACGTGGTCATCGTGTTCATCACCGCGGCACCGCAATACGCCATCAGCGGATACGAGGTGCAGGCGCTGTCGTACCTGCTCAAACCGGTGCCGTGGTTCGCGTTCAGCCAGGAACTCAAACGGTCGATCGACACCGTGCACCGCCGCTCCGACAACTCGATGCTGGTGGAGACCGGATCGAAGCAGATTCGCGTGAACCTGACCGACATCGTGTACATCGAGTCCATCCGGCACACCATCATCATCCACACGTTGGGCGGCAAACTCTCGATTACCGGCACCCTGAAGGAACTGGAATCGAGGCTTGCCGACCACGACTTCTTCCGGTCGAATTCCTGCTATCTGGTGAACCTGCGGTATGTCTCCGCCGTCGAGGACCAGGACTGCGTCATGTCCAACGGCGAGCGCCTGCGCATCAGCCGCCCGCGCAAGAAGGCGTTCCTGACGGCGCTGGCGGACTATATGGGCGGCGCGCAATGACCGGCGGCGGCATCGTCAACGCACTGCCCGACATCCCCCGTCTGTACACGGCCATCAGCGAATGGCTGGGTTGTCTGGTGTATATCTGCGCGTTGTACCGACGGGTGACGCTGACGCGGACGATCCTGACCGCCGCGCTGGGACTGCCGGTACTCATCGGACTGCAGTATCTAGCGGGCACGATGTCATTGCCGTTCTGGGTTCTTGGCATGTGTCTGGCGGCCATGGGCATGTTCGGCATCATCATGCTCGCCATCGGCACCGGCAAGCGCGAGGGCCTGTATATCACGGCAAGGGCGTTCATCCTGGGCGAGCTGATCGCCTCATTGCACTGGCAGTTGGCCACCTTCGCCGAACACGCGCTGGGCAGCACCCCCGATTGGTGGGAGAACGCCATCCTGCTGGCGGTGACCTACGGCCTGTGCTTCGCGATCGCCTGCACGGTGGAACGCGGCAACTTCAGCCGGACCCAGCCCACCGTGCCGACGCTGTCCGCCGCCGTCATGACTCTGGCCACCACGCTGATCACCTTCGCGATGAGCAACCTGAGCTTCGTCTCCACGAACACGCCGTTCTCCGGCACCGTGGGGCAGGAGGTGTTCTACATCCGCACCCTGGTGGACCTGTGCGGCTTCGTGATTCTGTACGCGCAGCAGGAGCAGGCGCGGCGGCTCGCCTCCAACATGGAACTGGCGTCCATCGATGCGCAGCTGAAAAGCCAGCACCAGGAGTACCTGCAGTCCAAGGAGAACATCGAATCCATCGGGCGGCTCGCGCACGATCTCAAACACCAGATCGCGGCCTTGCGCGCGGAGGTGGACCCCGAACATGCGGCGGCCGGCTTCGAGCAGCTCGAAGCGTCCGTGCAGGAATACGGCGCACAGCAGCATACCGGCAATCCGGTGCTCGACGTCATCCTGACGGCCAAGACGCGCACCTGCGCGGACAAGGGCATCACGTTCACCGCCGTGGCCGATGGCAAGCTGCTGGAGGGCATGTCGTCGATGGACATCGCCTCCCTGTTCGGCAACGCGTTGGACAACGCCATCGAGGCCACATCAAAGCTCTCGGACCCCGAGAAGCGCCTGATCCGGCTCGCGCTGTACCAGCAGGGACAGTTCACCGTGCTGCGTGTGGAAAACTACTACGACTCCGCGCTGAAAACCGACCCCGAGGGCAATCTGCGCACCACCAAGAGGGATGCGCGCTCGCATGGCTTCGGTGTCAAGTCAATCCGGCACATCGTGCAGCAATATGGCGGCGAGGTGACGATCCGGACCAAGGACCACTGGTTCACGCTCACCGCGCTGATCCCGCGCTGAGCGCCGCTGAGTGCCGCAACGGCGCATGCTCATGCGGCCAATGCACCCAATGGGCCTTACATGGCTCCCGAACTGGCACATATGCTGCAGGACCACGGTGGCGCTACATCAAAAGGGCTTTATGCAATGCCCAACATGAACCATGTGGTGCAGGGGCGTGATGCCAGTGCATCAAAAGGGCCAGATAAACCATCCGAAATAGCACATGTGATGCAGGAACACGGTGACACTACAGCAGATGGGCCAGATCAGCCGCCCCAAATAGCACATTTGTCACAGGCGTACGGTGTCACCGCCGCAAAAGGGCTTCGGCCCAAAACGCAACAGGGTCCCGCCGGTTGATTCCGGCGGGACCCTGCATCCCTCTAGCGTGTACGGGCGTCAGGCCCGGACATGGGTCACTTGGTTTCTTCCTTCTTCTCGCCTTCCGGGAAGATGATCTTGAAGACGAAGAAGAAGATGACCATCGAAACACCGCCCGTGATGAAGGTCACGAGGATGTTGTACACGGCCAGCGGCACATAGGCCTGGGCGATCGGCATCCACAGGTTGTTGAAGCCGTTGCAGATCAGCGAAATCAGCACCCACGCGATGAAGTACCACATGGCCTGGTAGACCGGGTTGCCGTGGCTCTTGAAGGTGATGTTGCGCTGCAGCGGGAAGTTGATGCATTGCGCGATGAACGAACCGACCTCATAGCTGATGAAGTAGCCCAGACCGCCGCCGATGGCGACCGCGCCGGCGGAGTCATAGACCACGTTGTAGCCCAGCAGGCTCCAGGTGAAGTCCACGCCGAACAGGTTCATCGGCACCTGCGGCCACATGAACTCGGTGCCGGCCAGGCCGATGCCGAGGATTGGTGGCAGGAACGTGAAGATCAGGTACTGGACGATCGTCACGCCCATGCTGAACACGAAGAAGTAGAAGATCTGATAGACCCACTTCGACAGCTTGGGGTACTTGGCGCAGAACTCATTCCACTTCGGCATCCACCATGCCATGAACGGGTTGGCGTACGCCTTCTTCTCTGCCTCACTCATTGTTGAGCTCCTTTTCTGTGCGCTTGTTGGCGGACTGGTTGCGGAAGAATCCCGCGATGAACGATCCGATGCCGCGGAAGGTGTGGCGGTTCGCGATCTTGACGATGGCCTGCACCATCGCGGAGTCGATCATGCCCTGCGTCATCTTGCTCATGGCGCGCGGCGGCATGTTGAGAATGAACAGCGTGTTGAGATCCGGCTGGCCGGTCTTCTCACGCACGGACTTCTCGCGGTTGGTCAGCACCTTGGCCACGGTGCGGGCCGCGAAGCCCTTCGAATCCACCCACGAGGAGATCGGGTCGTTGGCGCCGAACGTCTCGGGCTTGCCGGGGGCGGTGACCCAACGGCCGAACAGCGCGGTCATCTCGTCGTCGGTGACCTCCTTGACCTTGCCGGTCAGGTAGGAGCCGAGCGCCGGGTCGGCCGGCTTCGGGTCCACATCGCCCTTGACCTCATGCGTGGCGGTCAACAGAATGTCCTCCACGTTCGCACCGACCATCAGCGTCCATTCGCCGGACTCCACATGCCAGGCGTTGGATTCGACGTCGAAATGACGGAACGTGTAACGGTCGAACTCGATGCGAACGGTCTTGGACTCATGCGCATCCAGCTGGACCTTGGCGAAGCCCTTGAGCTCGCGGTCCGGACGCAGCACGCCGCCCTGGGGTCCGCGCACATACAGCTGGACCACGGTGGCGCCGGGCACGTCGGAGTCGTTGGTCACGGTGCATTCCACGCCGTTGTCGTCGACCTTCATGTCCGAGTACGAGAACGTCGCATAGCTCAGGCCGTAGCCGAACGGGAAGCGGACCGGCACGCCGGCGGTGCTGTAGTACCGGTAGCCGACGAACGGGCCTTCACGGTAGATGGCGTCGCGGCCGATGGCCGGGTACCAGCCGGAGCTCGGGCAGTCCGTGTACCGGAGCGGCCAGGTTTCGGCCAAGTGGCCGGAGGGGTTCACCTTGCCGGTCAGCGCGTTCGCGGTGGCGGAGGCGCCGGCCTGACCGGACAGACCGATGTACAGCATCGCGGCCACGCCGTCGTACCACGGCAGTTCCACCGGGGAGCCGGCGACCAGCACGATCACCACCGGCTTGCCGGTGGCCACCAGCGCGTCGACCATATCGTTCTGGACCTGCGGAATCGCCATCGTGGAGCGATCGAGTCCTTCGGACTCGCTGCGCTCGTCCAGGCCGACCACGGCCACCACCACGTCGGCCTTGCCGGCGAGCGCCACGGCCTCGTCGATCAGCCCCTGGTTCTTGGCGCCCTGACGGTCGTAGCCCTGCGCGTAGCCGGCCACGGTCACGCCTTCGGCCTTGCTCAGTTCGTCGAGCAGGTTCTCCTCGCGGGTGGCGTTGACCTTGGAGGAGCCGGAGCCCTGGAAGCGGGCCACCTTGGCCATGTCGCCGACCACGGCCACGGTCGCGCCGGGCTTGAGCGGCAGCGTGGCGTCGTCGTTCTTCAGCAGCACGCTGGAGTTCTCGGCCACGTGGCGAGCCACAGCATGGTGGGCGGCGGCGACGTCATCCGTGAGCAGGTCGTCGCGTCCGACACCTTCGGTCTTGGTCAGGCGTGCGATCTTGGCCACTTCGGCGGCACGGGCGTTGAGGTCGGCTTCGGACAGCGTGCCGGCCTGCACGGCGCCGACGAGTTCGCGCACGGAGGTGAAGCCGGGCGACGGCATCTCCAGGCTACCGCCGGCCTTGACGGCGTCGACGGCGGAGTTGGAGCCGCCCCAGTCGGAGACGACCATGCCGTCGAAGCCCCATTCGTCGCGCAGGATCTCCTGCAACAGGTGCTTGTTCTCGTGCGCGTAGACGCCGTTGATCTCGTTGTAGGAGGTCATGATGGTCCACGGGTGGGCCTCGCGCACGGTGATCTCGAACGCGGTCAGGTAGATCTCGCGCATCGTGCGCTCGTCGATCACACTGTTCGAGGCCTGGCGGCGCAGCTCCTGGCTGTTGACCGCGAAATGCTTCGGGCAAGCCGAGATGCCGTTGCTCTGGATGCCCTTGACGAGGCCCGCGGCCATGTGACCGGCGACCTGCGGATCCTCCGAATAGTATTCGAAGTTACGGCCGCAAAGCGGGTTGCGTTTGATGTTCAGGCCGGGGCCGAGCAGCACGTTGACGTCCAGGTCGTGGGCTTCCTTGCCCAGCGCCTCGCCCATTTCCTCGGCGAGCGCCGGATCCCACGAGTTCGCGACCGTGCCGGCGGTCGGGAAGCATGTGGCAGGCTTGGACTGGCCGAGGCCCAGGTGGTCGCCCGCGCCGAGCTGGCGACGCACGCCGTGCGGACCGTCGCTCATCACGAAGCTGGGGATGCCAGCCCGTTCGTTGCCGCGAGAATCCCATTCCGACGCGCCCGAGAGCATCGCCGCTTTCTCCAACACCGAAAGTTCTTCGAGTTCCATGGTTCTCCCTTGCACTGTATTCTCGAACGAATCGCAAACGCTGCACCGCGCGCGATTCGCCTTCCACTTTGATTGAATCAGGTTTTGCCGTGGGGTGTGCGCGGGGTTACACAACCTGTCGTTTTATTCGCACAATCGGTCCGCCCCGCTCCGTGACCGTGATACATCGTGCTCGTGCGGGGTTGCGGGAAAGATTGGTTTGGGGGTGATGCCCTTTGACGACTTATCTCACAGTCACGATGCCGCACGGCCGCGCGGAATGGCCACGCAGCCGTACGGACGGGCGGACGACCGGGACGGCGTCACATGCGGACCAGGTTTCATGATGTAGGCAGATTGTCGTCTAAGTAGGCAGGCGTATCGAGACATCTCTCAATACACGATGTCGGTATCAAGCCGTTTTCTGAAATGGATCACGCGAATGACCTGCCTACTTGAACGCCCATCTGCCAACTTCCGAACGAATCCTTCCGCGGCCCGACCCTCCACCGACTTCGCCCAGCGTCTACGCCCAGACAGGCGATACGCACTATCATCGGATTATGAGACTGAAGAAGTGGCAGCGATGGACCGACTGGCCGCTGATGATTCTGGCCATCGTGTTCCTGGTGGCGTTCTCCTGGCAGGTGCTGGTCGGCACGCACCTCAAGCTGTGCGAGGGGGTGATGAACGCGATCTGGATCGCGTTCATCGTGGATTACGTGGTTTCGCTAGCGCTGGCCGAGAACAAGTGGCAGTGGTTCAAACATGACCTGATCGGGCTGCTGTCGATTGTGCTGCCGATGTTCCGTCCGTTGCGACTGCTGCGGCTGGTCAAGGTGCTGCATGTGCTGGGGCGCACCAGCGGCATGGCGGTGCGAGGCAAGCTCACCGTGTACACAATCGGCTCGGTGTCGATGCTGATCTATGTGAGCGCGTTGGCCGTGTACGCGGTGGAACGCAACGCCGAGGGCTCGTCGATCACGGATTTTCCGACCGCGCTGTGGTGGGCGTTCGTGACGGCGACGACGGTTGGGTACGGCGACCATACGCCGGTGACGATCTACGGCAAGATGGTGGCCGTGGGGCTGATGTTCACCGGTATCGCGCTGATCGGCATGATCACGGCGATGCTGGCCTCATGGATTGTGGATCAGGTCAATGCCGAGGCCGAGGAACGCGAGGAGGAGGCGCAGTCCGAAAACGACCGTCTGCGCCAGGACATCCGCGAGCTGACCGGCACCGTGGCCGCCCTGCGCGACGAGGTCCGCGAGCTGCGCTCCCCGGATTCCTCCGCATCCCTCACCGCGCTCCCGGATTCCGGGCCATCCCCACGGCGACCCCGTCCTCCACGGTAATCCCCCTTTTCGGACTCTGATCCATCTCCGCCTAACCCCGTCTCCAACAACGCCGGAATTTCGGGGATTTCGGGAATATGTCACGGTCACAATGTGTCAGAGTCCGAGAGCAGGGACCGGAACGATTAAGGAGAGAAACGAAAAGGGGCGGCACCCCGGTATGGGGTGCCGCCCAGGATCGGTGCGGCCAGGTCGCCTAACCGATCAGGAGATCAGGCCTTGGCGGCCTTCTTGCGGTCGAGGAACCGCTTGATGGCCAGCGCCTCGAGGCCAAGGAACGCCACAGCGGCGACGCCCCAGACCACGTAGGTGATGGTCTTCCAGATCGGGACCTCAACCTTCGGCTCGCCATCCTCGTACATCCAGCTGTTGGCGGCCGTGTACAGGATGTTGTGGGTGGCCGTGCGCATCGCCTGCATCGAGGTGGCGGACTTGTCGGTGATGTGGTTGGTGATCTCGGTGGTGGCCAGCATCACGTCGGTGCCGCCGCGGATCGCGCGATCGGCCTGCATGTAGCCGTAGCCGCCGAAGTAGTCGGTCAGCACCATGCCGCGGAAGCCCCACTCGTCACGCAGCACCGTGTTGAGCAGGCCCGAGTGCGAGCCGGCCCATTCGATGCCGATGTAGTTGAAGGAGCTCATCACCGCGCCGGCGCCGCCGTCCTTGACAGAGGCCTCGAACGGCTTCAAGTAGATCTCGCGGATCGCCTGCTCGGTGGACCAGGTGCACAGCATGCTCAGACGGTTGGTCTCCTGGTCGTTCAGAGCGAAGTGCTTCATGAACGCGTATACGCCCTTGGACTCGGCGCCGCCCACCTGCTCGGCGGCCATGGCGGCCGAGAGCACGCCGTCCTCGGAGAAGTACTCGAAGGTACGACCCGCGAAGGCGTTGCGGTGGATGTTCATGGCCGGCGCGTACCAGCCGGAGACGTGCATGTCATGGGCCATGTCGCCGATGCCCTCGCCGAAGCGGCGGGCCAGATCCTTGTTCCAGGTGCAGGCCACGGAGGTGGAGGACGGGAAGCCGATCGAACCGACCTGGGTGAAGTTGTTGTTCAGCGAGGCCGGGCCGTCGACGTCGGTCAGCTGGATCTTGCCGATCGACTCGATCGCCTGGGTGCCAAAGCCGCCGTTGGCGATCAGGTTGTCCATCTCGTCGAAGGTCAGCTGGTCGAGCAGCTCGTCCCACAGCGGATCGTCGTACTCCTTGCCGGTCAGATCGGCCAGGCGCACGTCGCCCTTGGCGCCGGTGGTCGGCATCTCGTCGGCGTCGTCATTGGTCTCGGCCGGGTCGTAGTTCGACTGGTTGCGGAACTGCGCCTTGTACTCGTCGGACAGGGTGTAGTTCGTCGGGGCGGCCAGGGCCTCCTCGCGGTTGGCGAAGTGGTCGGCGCGGCTCAGGTAGGTCACGTCGCCGCGGTCGGCGTCGAAGGCGTTGGTCGCCGGAACGGCGTCGCCGTCGTGGGTGTTGCCCTCGGAGTCGTACACGATGTCCTCGTCCACGGTCACGGTCTTCTCGTCGATCACGGTGTGCGAGTCGGCGTTGATCGAGACCTGGTAGTCACCGGCCTCCAGCACCCACGCCTTGGCGTCCTGATCGTCGTAGGAGGCCATGTCGTCGTCCTCGAAGGAGATGGATACGGTCTCGGAGGCGCCCGGCTCCAGCAGCTCGGTCTTCTCGAAGGCCACCAGGTTCGCGCTGGCCTTCTCGATGCCGCCGTTCTCGTACGGCGGGTTGTAGAAGACCTCGACCACGTCCTTGCCCGCCACATCGCCGGTGTTGGTCACGGTCACGTCGAACGACACGGTGCCGTCGGCGTAGGTCACGTCGCCCATCTCCTGCTCGAACGTGGTGTAGGACAGGCCGTAGCCGAACGGGTACTGGACCACGTCGTCATACTCGATCACGCCCTCGTCGGCCGCGGTCTCGTAGTACTTGTAGCCCACGTAGATGCTCTCGACGTAGTTCACGAACGCCGGGGAGGTCTCGCCCTCCTCGAAGTTCTCGGTCGGGAACTCGGTCATGTTCTCGTACTTGTAGTCGCCCGCGTTGTTGTAGGACGGCTGCTGGGTCAGGTCATAGACGAAGGTGTCCGAGGTCTTGCCCGACGGGTTGGTGGTGCCGGCGAGGATGTCGCCCAGCGCGGAGAAGCCGGTCTGGCCGGCCGGCGGGCACCACAGCACGGACTTGATCTGCGGATAGTCCTCCACGAAGCCCAGTTCGAAGATGTTCGCACCGTTGTAGATGAGCGTGACCTTGTCGAAGTTCGAGGTGACCAGCTTGATCATGTCCTCTTCGGTCTTGCTCAGCTCGAGGAAGGACTCGCCGTCCTCGAAGTCCTCGTACTCGGTGGAGTTGTTGGTGTAGGTGATGCCCTCACCCTTCATGTTCTTCGGCAGGTCGGCGCCCTCGCCGCCGACGCGGCCGATGACGATGACGGCCTCATCGGAGAATTCCTTGGCCGAATCGATGAGATCCTGCGAGTAGTCGGCGGCCGGCACCTCCGGCAGGGTCCAATCCTGCTGGGCCATGGCCACCACCGGGCGATCCGCACGGTAGTCGGTGTACAGCTTCGAGAGCTCCTCGTTGGTGGTCAGACCGGCCTCGGCCATGCCCTGCAGGATCGAGGTGGTCTCGTAGTTGGCGTTCATCGAGCCCGAACCGGTGCCGCCGTAGACCGGGTTGGTCGACGCCCAGCCGAAGACGTTGACGTTCTTGTCCGCCAGCGGCAGGTTGTCGTCGGTGTTCTGCAGCAGCGTGACGACCTCGGACTGGATCTCCTTGGCCAGGTCGCTGGCGTTCTTGACGGTCTGATCGCTCAGCGTGTACTTGGTGGCGGTCGCGCTGTTGAGCAGCGTGGCCAGCGGGCCGAACAGCATCATCGACACCGCCACGACGGCCGCGACCAGGAACACCAGCCACGACTCGGAATGAATGAGCTTGCGCGTTGCCGTATCCGCCACCGTCTTCTTGTTGACGGCCACGGTCACGATGATCGCCAGCACCAGCACGACGCCGATGACGATCAGCTGCGGCAGCACGGACATGATGACGTTCATCACGTCACTCCAATTAATGCCCAGCATGAGCTTTCCTCCTCCTTGTTCTCAATGGGGAACAACCGGCGTGAATGCGCTCCGCCACATGCCGCAGCGCGACGTTCCGGTGTGAGACTGCCCTGCCCCGCAACCATCAGTCAGGTCTGGATCGTTCGCTTCACCGTTGAGGATCGCAACGTCAGCACCTCTTCATGCCGATGCATCCATCATCATCGAGTGTACCTACTTTCCGGCGCCCCCGGCCCCATCCTGTCATTTCGACTGCATAATCTGCACCTCATACGGCTAGGATGGTGAGCATGAGCGAACTGAATCTGGAATCCGGGCAGCTGGTGGGGGGCTATACGCTGCTCTCCCGGTTGGGTGCCGGCGCGATGGGTTCCGTCTGGCACGTACGCGACGACGGCGGCCACGAATACGCGATGAAGATCCTGCGCGATTCATTGGCCGAGGACGATACACCGCCGGAATCCCCCGAGGCCCGCGAACACCTGACCGCCCGCGAACGGCTCCGGCGCGAGGCGATGGCGCTGCGCCGTGTGCACCATCCGGGGGTGTGCGGCATCGTGGATATGGAGCTGGACGATTCGCTCGCGTTCATCGTCACCGAGCTGATCGAAGGCAAGAACCTCCGCGACGACGTCGCCGCGAACGGCCGGTATGTGGGCGACGATCTGGAACGGCTGGCCCGCAAGCTCATCGACGCCGTCAAGGCCGTGCACGCCGCAGGCATCATCCACCGCGACATCAAGCCGACGAACGTGATGGTGTCCGTCACCGGGCCGGTGCTCGTGGATTTCGGCATCGCGATGGGCGAGGGCGAAAGCCACGTGACCCGCACGGGTCTGGTCATGGGCACGCCGGGGTTCATCGCCCCGGAGATCATCGACGGCGCCGAATCCGACGAGACCACGGACTGGTGGTCGGTGGCCTCGGTGCTGGCGTTCGCCGCCACCGGATCGCCCGTGTTCGGCACCAAGCCGATGATGACCGTGTTGGAACGGGCCGCCGCCGGCCGCGCGAACCTCGCCGGATTGCCGCCCGTCACGATGGAGGCGTTCCGCTCGGCGCTCGACCCCGACCGGTCCAAACGATGCACTCCCGACGAACTGCTGCAGGCCATCGAACGTGACGCCCTCGATCCGACCGCATGGGAGATGGTGCGCCCTTTTGACGCAACCTCCCCGGTGGCGGGGACACGATTCGCCGCGGACCAGGCGGCGAAGGGGCCGGACACGGACAATCCGCGCACCCTATGGGCTGATGCCGACGACCCCGAACGCACGACGGCGCTTCCACAGGCCACGGCCGCAACGGTGCCGCAGGCCACGACCTCCCATACAACGGCCATGGCCGCAGCGGCAAGCCGAACCACGACCATGACCGTCCCCCTGGATGCGAACGCGACCCGCGCGATGGGCGTCGAAGGCGCCACCCTGCCGATCCGCACCGCACAGCCCGCCGGGGCGCGCACCCCCGCGCCCGCCGCTCCCCCTGCCATGCCACCGATGCATCCCCGGACCGCGGTAAGCGTCATCCACCCCGTCTTCGCCCGACATGAGGCCCTGAGACGTCGCGGACTGGCACCGGTCCTGCTCGCCGTCATACCTGTGGCGCTGCTGGCGGGGGCGGTTCCGTTCGCCGCCCTGGCATTGGCGCTGGCGCTGCTGTGGGCGGCGCTGACCGCCGGATTGAACGCCGATTCGCAGTTCCGGCGGGAGTTGCGCAACGACGGAGAACGCAAACCGGGCGACGGGTTGCGGCGCGCGGCCGCCCTGCCCTGGCATCTGGTCAAGGGGCTGGCGCTGGCAATCGCACGTGTCGCGCCGATGGCGCTGGCGCTGGGATGCGTGTGGCTGGTGGCGATGTTCACGACCGGTTCGCCCGACGACATGGCGCCGACATCCGCGGCGGGACTGGCGTTGTCCGCAACGATGGCCGTATGTTGGACGGTCAGCGTGCTGGCCCTCTCGCCGGACACCATCCGCACCGGCGCGGCCACGCTCTGCCGCGGCGGGCGGCCCGACGCCGGCATTCCCGACGATGTCGCCCGCCGGCCGCGCCTACGCACCGTGATCGCCGCCATCATCTGGATCCTGGCCACGGTGTCTGCCACCATGACATTCTCCACCGCGTCCGTCATCGACTGGTTTCCGCTGATGCCGTGACGGCCGTCATCCCGGCCTGCTCGGAACCCCGTCCACTACTATGGTCGGAGTGGAACCAGGAAAGGAACACCGATGGCCCAGAACGACAAGAAGATAGAGAAGCGGCAGTCCCGCGCCGAACGCCGTGCGGCGCAGGAGGCCGCGGAAAAGGCCGCGGCCGAGCAGGCGGCCAAAGAGCGCAAGCAGCAGACCATCATCGGCGGCATCGTCATCGCCATCATCGTCGTACTCGTCGCCATCGCCGGCTTCGCCATCTGGAGGGCCACGCACCCCGTCAGCGCCACCCCCAAGATCTCGGCCGAAGAGGCCTACAGCCAGCTGCAGGAGGTGGAGACCAAACCGCGCTATGCCGACGATCAGGGCGGCATCGCGATCTCCAAGGACGGCTATGGCACCGCCGTGGACGGCGCGCCGACCGTGTCCATCTATATGGACTTCCTGTGCCCGGGATGCGGCAGCCTCAACCGTCAGCTCGACCCCACGCTGGTGTCGATGATGGAGGCCGGCCAGCTTAACCTGGACCTGCATTTCATGGCGTTCATGGACAGGTATTCCACCGACGACTATTCCTCGAGGGCGGCGAACGCCGCGCTGACCATCGTGGACAACGACGACGACCCCTCGCATCTGCTGACGTTCCTGAGCAACATGTACGCGGATGATTTCCAGCCGGAGGAGGGCAGCGCCTACGAGTCGGTTAGCGATGAGCAGATCCGCGAGCAGGCCCTGGCCGCCGGCGTCTCCGAGGACGTGGCCGACATGCTGGTCACCGACGCCTATTCCCCGTGGCTGGACGCGGTCGACACCTACACGCCCAAGCGCGAGGAGCTGTTCAACGTCACCGGTTCGCTCAAGGGCTCGATGAGCACGCCGACCGTGACCATCAACGGTCATTTCTGGGATATCAACCAGCTCGCCTTCGCCGACATGACCATGGTGGATGGGTTCCTGACCTCGGTGGGTCTCGACGCGGACGAGGTCGGCCAGGAGGGCGCCATGCCGTCGATCGGCGCGGACGGCGACCCGATCTCGCTGACCACCGGCGAATAACCCTGCCAAACCCGTTTCCAACGGCCGACACGCCCGGTTTTTCATAACAAATCCGAGTATGTTCGGCCGTTTCAGTATATGGGGCTATACTATTCATTCGTCCCTAAAGCCCTACTGCAGGGATGCGCCTCCTTAGCTCAGATGGCCAGAGCGGCCGCCTTGTAAGCGGCAGGTCGTCGGTTCGATCCCGACAGGAGGCTCGACGTTCTCGAAGACCGTCGTATAATCGAATACAGCAGTATCCATAACTGTGCCGATCTTACCCCTGAGTAAGTGATCCAGAGGCCTTCCCCCCCCAACTATAGGCTTCTGGGACCGGACAGAGCGTCCCCCAACCAGCTCTCTCCGGTATAAGGGGGCGGGAACATCCCCTTCTCTCCCGCCCCCTTTTTCTTTTCCCTCCCTCCATTTGTGGTGAAATGGACCATGTACCGCCATTCTCCGACGCGCGGGTGCGTCGGACGATACAATGCACCGAGAGTGGTCGACAGGAGGAGCACCATGGCAAGACGATGGACGCCGCAACGGTTCGTGACCTTGCGCCGCATCCGTGTGGCGGCCTGCGCCGCGGCGGTGGTCATCGCCTCCACAGCCACCTTCGCGCTGACCTCCCGCAAATCGATCGCCTTGGATGTCAACGGGGAGACCACCACGGTGGTCACCTACGCCATGACCGTGGACCGGCTGCTCAAGGACCAGGGCATCGACGTCAAGACGCATGACCAGGTCATCGCCTCATCCGGGGCGCAGCTGCGCGACCGCGACGTGATCACCGTCCGCAGCGCCTACCAGACCACCATCACCATCGACGGTCAGGAGGTGCCCTTCTGGACCGTGGCCACCAGCGCCGAACAGCTGCTGGAGTTCTTCGAGGCCAACGAGCATGAGGCGGCGCGGATCACCGTCGATATCGGCAATGTGTACAACCGGCTGACCGGCGGACTGGTCATCAATGCCGATGGCCCGGTGACCGTCATCGCCGACGGCGCCAGCTCCGTGGCTCCCGACGGCAATCTTCCCGCGGCCTCGATCCTGGACGCCAAAGGCATCGTGCTGAACAAGGAGGACCGCGTCAGCGTCGAGAAGAACGGCGACGAAACGATTCTGCGCGTCCGGCGGGTCACGCACGGGGAGCAGACCCGGACCGAATCGGTGCCGTTCTCCACCCAGACCGTCATCGACCCCGCCCTGGACCCCGGCCAGACCGTCATCCGGCAGGAGGGCGTGAACGGGGAGATCCGACGCGTGTACGACGTCACCTACGTCGACGGGGAGCCGGAGAGCGAAACGCTGCTGTCCGAGACGACCGTCACCATCGCGATCGACCGCATCGTCGCCGTCGGTCCCGAGACCATGCAATCCCCCGACGACACCTCCAACGGACAGGCCGATTCCGGCAGCAACCCGCAAGCGCAGCCGGACAATGAGCAGGCCACGGCACCGGACGACGACGCGACGGACGACGACGCCGAAACAGACGACGGGAACGGCGACGGCGCAGGAGATGCGTCCCAGCCCTCCGACAACGGTACGGCCGAATCCCCGGAATCGGACGGCGACACCCAGGCCACACCGCCCGATTCCGGCACGGACAACAGCGGGAACACCGGCAACACGGGCACCGGCAACACCGACAACGGCAGTACCGGAGGCAACACCGGAAACAGCAACACCGGCGGCGCCACGGGCGACGGCGGCGCCACGCAGGGACGCCTCTGGCACCCGACCGTGGCCCAGGCCCAGACCTATGCGGCCGGCGCCGCCGCGCAGTACGGGTGGACCGGCGCCGAGTGGGACGCGCTGATCTGGCTGTGGAACCATGAATCCGGCTGGCTCTGGTACGCCGACAACCCCTGGTCGGACGCCTACGGCATCCCGCAGGCCCTGCCCGGCTCCAAGATGGGGCCCGGCTGGCAGGACGACGGCGCCGTGCAGATCGACTGGGGCCTGAGCTACATCGCCCAGTGCTACGGCAGCCCGACGCAGGCCGTCGCATTCTGGCAGCAACACAACTGGTACTGACCATCACGAACACGGTAACGAGGATCATGACAACACACACTCCGACACCATCCGACGGCAAACTGCTCGGCGCGGCCGACATCCGCCGCATCGCCGACGAGGCCGGCGTCAGCCCGACGAAGAAGTTCGGACAGAACTTCGTCATCGACCCGGGAACGGTGCGTCGCATCGTCAGGGAGGCCGGCGTCAAAGCCGGCGATCGGGTCCTGGAGGTCGGCCCCGGACTGGGATCGCTGACGCTGGCGATCCTGGAGACGGGCGCGACGGTGACCGCGGTGGAGATCGACCCACCGCTGGCCGAACGACTGCCCCGCACCGTGGCGGAGTTCATGCCGGCGGCCGCGGAACGGCTCACCGTCATCACCAGCGACGCCTTGGCACTCACCCCCGATATGCTCGCCACCGGTGATGACCGGCTGACACTGGTGGCCAATCTGCCGTACAACGTGGCCACGCCGATCATCCTCACCCTGCTGGAGCGGTTCGAACGACTCGACTCGTTCCTGGTCATGGTGCAGAAGGAGGTCGCCGACCGTCTGGCGGCCGGCCCCGGCAGCAAGATCTACGGCACGCCCAGCGTCAAGCTGGCCTGGTACGGCACGTCCGAACGCGCCGGGGTCATCGGGCGGAACGTGTTCTGGCCGGCGCCGAACGTCGATTCCGCACTGGTGCGTTTCTCCCGGTACGCCGAGCCGCGGTTCCCCGGGGTGGACCGGACGCGCGTGTTCGCCCTGATCGACGCCGCGTTCGGGCAACGCCGCAAGACGCTGCACGCCGCGCTCAAGCGATTGGTCCCCGCCGAGGCGTTCGCCGCCGCGGGCATCGACCCCACGCGCCGCGGCGAGACGCTGACCATCGACGAATTCGCCCGACTCGCCCAAGCCACCCAGGAGGTACAGGCATGACCACACAGGAACCGCCGCAGTCCGTCAGCGTGGACTGCCCCGCCAAGACCAACCTCACGTTGCGGGTCGGCGCGCCGCGCGCCGAATGGGGCAACCGTCACGCCCTGGACACCATCTACTGCGCGGTAGGGGTCTACGACACCATCACCGCCACGCGCAAGGCCCCGGGAACCGGCTTCTCCCTGGACCTGACCGGCACGCATCTGGGCGACCTGGCCTCGTCCGGCACCGATATGCGTCGCAACCACGCGGTACTGGCGCTGTTCGCGCTGGCCGAGGCCAGCGGCCATGAGCCCGACGTGGCGTTGAGCATCGACAAGCGCATCCCCGTGGGCGCCGGGCTGGGCGGCGGCTCCGCCGACGCGGCGGCCACGCTACTGGCGTTGAACGCGCTGTGGGAGTTGGACTGGCCGATCGAGCGGCTGCGCACCGTGGCGGCCGGATTGGGCGCGGACATGCCGTTCTGCCTGAGCGGCGGCTATGCGCGGGGCACGGGGTTCGGCGAACTCATCGAGCCGTTGGATGATGCCGCGGCGGCGCGGCTGCGCGCACAGGGCTATGCGGGGACGCTGCTGATCGGCGCCTACCAGGCGGAACTGCGCACGCCGGAGGTCTACGCGACCTTCGACGAACTGGGCGGCGACCCCGGGCACGCCAATGACCTGCAGCGGGCCGCGATCTCCCTGCACCCGCGCAGCGGCGCCGCCGTCGACGCGGCCGAACGCGCCGGGGCGACGCACGCGTTCGTCTCCGGTTCCGGCCCCTCCGTGGTGGCGTTCGTCCCCGACCAGGAGCGGATGCACGCCGTGGTCCAGGCATGGCGCGATGCCGGCGCGGTCGACCGCATCATCGCGGCCGAGGCGCCGGCTGCCCCAAAGGTGCACATCCACACGGCCTAGACCGGCCCTGCGTCAGACGCTGACGATATGGTGGTAGCAATCATTCGTGGAGGATCTTGAGTTATGACACAGCCTTATGACGAGCGGGAGGCCCGCAAGCAGTACATTCGTCATCGCCAGCGCACGGTGTTCACCGCCGTCGGCGCGGCCATGGCCGTCATACTGGTCGTCGCGATGCTGTTCTTCTTCCACGTCTTCGGTCTGGGGCGCGTCGGGGTGCCGGCGCAGGAGCCGAACTACGGCGTCACCGCCCCTTGCGCGCAGGCCGGCGAGGATGGCACCGCCGTCACGGTGAGCGCGCCGTCGGTGACCATCCGCGTGCTCAACGGCACCGAATTCTCCGGATTCGCCCAGGCCGTGGGCAAGGGGCTGGAGAACCGCGGGTTCACGCTGCAGAGCTACTCCACCTATCAGGACGCCAACGGCAACGGCATCAACAACGTCGAACGCACGACGATCTATTTCGGCCGCAACAGCATCAACCAGGCCTATACGCTCAACGACAACTTCACCGACGCGATCATGGTGATGGACGACCGCGAGGATGAACTCATCGACGTGGTGCTGGGCGCCACGTTCAAGAACCTCAAGGATCTGCACGAGGTCTCCGCCCCCGGCTCCCCGATCCAGGACTTCGCCACCTGCCAGCCGGCCGATCAGATGACCGACCTGCCGGCGGCGATCGCGCACTGATTCCGGCCCGTTACAGGGCCGCGTACCAGCGGCGCAGCTCCTCGACGGCCGTGTCGTGGTCCACGGGCCCGTTATCCAGACGGTATTCCAGCATGTGCTTGTAGGCGCGTCCCACCATCGGACCCGGCTGCAGATCCAGCAACGCCATGATCTCGTTGCCGTCGAGATCCGGACGGATCGCGTCGAAATCCTCCTTCTGCTTGAGGTCGCGCACCCGCTGTTCCATCTCGTCCATCGCCGAGGCGAACACCATGGCCTTGCGCCGGTTCTGCGTCGTGGCGTCGGCACGCGTCAGTCGGTTGAGACGCTCATACAGGTGCCCCGCATCCTTGACGTACCGGCGCACCGCGGAATCGGTCCACGGCTCGTCCACATAGCCGTGGAACCGCAGATGCAGGTTCACCAGCTCCGCCACGTCATCCACCACATGGTGGTCGAAGTGCAGGGCCTTCAGCCGCTTGCGCGTCATCTTGGCGCCCACAGCATCATGGTGGTGGAAGCTGACCTTGCCGCCGGCCTCGAACCTGCGGGTCTTCGGCTTGCCGATATCATGCATGAGCGCCGCCAGACGCAGCGTCAGGTCCGGCGCGGGCACCGGCCCGTCCGCTCCGGTCTCCAACGCCACGGCGCGGTCGATGACGATCATCGTGTGCTCGAACACGTCCTTGTGCCGGTGGTGCTCGTCGATTTCCAGCTGCAACGCCGGGATCTCGGGGAACACGATGTCGGCCAGCCCCGATTCCACCAACGCCTCGATGCCCGCACGGGGACGGTCGGACAGCAGCGTCTTGACCAGTTCGTCGCGCACCCGCTCGGCCGACACGATCGAGATGCGCTCGACCATCGCCGTGATCGCCTCGGCGGTCTCCGGCTCGATGCGGAACCCCAGCTGCGCCACGAATCGGATCGCCCGCATCATCCGCAACGGATCGTCATCGAACGACTGCCGCGGGTCGACGGGCGTGCGCAGCACCCCCTTGGCCAAGTCGTTGGCGCCGCCGAACGGGTCCACGAACTCCAGATCGGGCACACGCAGCGCCATCGCGTTCACGGTGAAATCCCGCCGCGACAGATCCCCCTCCAACGTGTCGCCGTAGCTCACCTCCGGCTTGCGCGAATCCGGATCGTACGCGTCGGAACGGTAGGTGGTGACCTCCACCTGCACCTCGGTGCCGTCGTCACGCCGACGCATCGCGCCCAGGGTGCCGAACTTGCGGCCCATATCCCAGAACCCGTCACGGCCCCATCGCCGCAGAATCGGTTCGAACTGCTCCGGGCGGGCCGACGTGCAGAAATCCAGGTCATGCGAACGCCTATGCAGCAGCATGTCGCGCACCGGCCCGCCGACCAACGCCAGCTCATACCCCTCATCGGCGAACATCCGGCCCAAGGCAATGGCTTCCGGCCACACTTCGAAATTCACGCGCACCCTTTCACAGACGACTCTTGCGCATTCCAGCATACCGTCACCCGGCCACGCCGCAGGCCCACGGCGGAGACAACCATCGCGCAACCGACACCATTACCCCACCTGCACATAGATTTGAGTAAGGTGGAAACCATGATTACGCCCGCAGACCTTGCACGCATGCTCGCGCATGCTGCGGGCAAGCATACCCAAAACCCGCTGGAACCGGACACGCTGCTGTACACTTCGCAGTCTCCGCGGCAGCCCGAACCCGAGCCGAGCGCACCGCCCGCGCCCACGCCGGCCATGATGCCGCCGCGCCGTAGCGGGGATGGTCCCACCACGTTCGCATCGCTGGACGCCCAGGAGCTGCCCGTGGTCCGCGAGTATTCCGCAGGTGGCCTGGTGTTCGACGAACGTGGCCGGGTGGCCATCATCGCCCGGCATTCGCGCAGCGGGCATCTGGAATGGTGCCTGCCGAAGGGCCATATCGAGAAAGGCGAGACCCCGCAGCAGACCGCCGTGCGCGAGGTGCACGAGGAGACGGGCATCCTGGGTGAGGTCGTCGAATCGATCGCGACCATCGATTACTGGTTCACCGGCACCAACCAGCGTGTCCATAAGCTGGTCCATCATTTCGCGTTGCGCCGGATCAGCGGCGAGCTCACCGTCGAAGGCGATCCCGACCATGAGGCCGAGGATGCGATCTGGGTGGACTTCGACGATCTCGACGATGTGCTGAGCTATCCGAACGAACGCAAGATCGCATGGCTGTACGCCAAAAAACGCAATAGGCAGGAATAACCGTGATCCCTTCCCCCGCCCGCTCCGGAATACGATTACGAGGCCGTATCGCCGCATGGCTGTCGGCCGTCGTGATGGCGTGCGCCATCTGGTTCGCCTGTCCCACGGCGGCGGCTGCGGAAGGCGACGTGACGCTCGACGTCACCGATGTCACCGCCGTGGTGACCGCCGATTCCGGATACCGGCTGGCGCTGTCCATCGTGAACAACACCGATCAAACGTTGCAGTCCGGTACGGTGACGCTTTTCACCGACACGCGCTACACGTTCGTCTCACGCAACGACATCCAGCAATGGGCGCAGGGCGAGGTCGGCATCCCCACGCCGCAGGAGCTGGCGCACACACAGACGCCGGCGGTGGCCCCCGGTGACACGGCCGCCGTCACCATCGACGTGGCGGCGGATAGCGAAACCCTGTCATCCATCACCGATTGGGGCCCCAAACCGGTATATGTCCGGCTCCAGGCCGGGCATACGACGGCCGACCTGCGCACCTTCCTGACCCGGTCGTCGGACGGACTGTCCGGTACGCGGACGCCGGCGATGGACGTGACCGTGGTCATGCCGCTGACCAGCGACGACTGGCAGGTGGACGAGGACGCCCTGGACCGCCTGCTGCACGACGGCAGCGGCACCGACGACATCCCGCTTGAGCTGACGGAGGAAGGCGAGGCGGATGCCAAGCAATGGGTCCAGCTGTCCAACCTTCATCCCCAACTGCAGCTCATCTCCGACCCGACCTACCTCGAAGCCATGGCGATGCCCGCCCGCAGCGCCGCCATCATGCAGCCCGCCGCGTTCGACATCACGGCTTACGCCGCGCAGGATCCGGAACGGATCGCCGCGGCCGGCATCGAGGATGACCTGTGGAGCGCGGACGCCGGACTCGCCCATTACCGGCGGGCGCTGGGCGACGACCAGGCGACCGGGACCGCCATCGCCTGGCAGGGCGCGGGCGAGTGGACCATGTCCGCCTTGGAGACGGCCAAACGTCAAGGGTATGACACGGTCGTCGCCACTAGCGGCTTCACCGAGACCTTCTCGGGAACGGTGCATACGGACACCCATGTCGTCACCACGGACGCCGGCGATGTCACGGTGCTGTCCGCCCAACCCGTATTGAGCGCCCTGGCCAGCGGCGAGGCCACCA
Organism: Bifidobacterium pullorum DSM 20433; assembly: GCF_000771405.1. Taxonomy (GTDB): domain Bacteria; phylum Actinomycetota; class Actinomycetes; order Actinomycetales; family Bifidobacteriaceae; genus Bifidobacterium; species Bifidobacterium pullorum. The sequence goes on from NZ_JDUI01000011.1 coordinate 100,899, forward strand.
ACGATGCGGCGACGGCGGAACGTACCTCGGCCGGCAGACTGGCCCGGTTCGTCGCCCAAAGCGCCTTCTACCAGATGGAGCAGCCATACGCCACGCGCAACCTGCTCGTCGTCATCGATCCGACCGCCGACGCCGCGGCCGCCGACGCATTGCTGTCTGCCATCGAACAATCGCCGTGGCTGAACATGACCGATCTGGACACGCTGCTCCAGGCCGATCCGTACGCCACCGGGCAGGAGGCGTCCTGGGCGGTCCCCGAACGCGACGGCCTCAGCCAGGAGCAGCAGGACGGCATCACCCAGACGCTCGATGCCGCCGCCCAAACCGAAGCCCTCATCACCCGGTTCCAGGAAGCGGTCCTGGACGACGCATCGTCCACAGCCACGTCCGCCGAAGAGGATACGCAGGCGCTGGCGCGGCAGGACGCGGACGACGTCATGAAACGGCCGGCGGATTCCTCGGACTGGGCCGATGCACTGCGCGACACCAGCCGACGTCTCACCCTGCACGCGCTCTCCGGCAACGCCGCGGTCCGCGACCGCATGACCGCCGGCGTGCGGACGATAGCCGACGGGCTCAACACCGCGGTGTCCATCACCCCCATGGAGACCTTGAACGTGGTCAGCGAGACCGCCAACATGCCGGTCACCGTCAGCAACACGCTCCCCTACCCGGTGCGTGTCCGCATCTCAGCCACCACCGATTCGATGACCATCGTCACCTCGCGGTTCGCCGACCTCACCGTGCCGCCCACCGGCGAGGAGCAGACCACACTCGCCGTGCGCGTCTCCACCTCCGGGTCGACGACGGCGCACCTGACCTTATTGGACCGTGACGGCACCGTCTTCGGCGCATCGCAGTCCACCACCATCACCAGCGCGCTGCAGCTGAGCGACATGAGCGGGTTCCTCATCATCGTATTCGCCGTCCTGCTCGGCATCGTCGGCCTGTGGCGCCAATTCCACCGTGTAAAGGATCCTGACGAATGAGTTCTTCTGTCGGACGCAATTCACTGATCATGGCCTCCGGCACCGCGGCCTCGCGCGTGACCGGGCAGGTCCGCACCATCCTGTTGGCCGCGGCGATGGGCACCACGGGCATGGCCGCCAACGCCTACCAGGCCGGTTCGATGATCCCCCAGGTCATGTTCACCCTGGTTTCCGGCGGCATCTTCAACGCGGTTCTGGTGCCGCAGATCGTCCGCACGCTGAACAACAAGAACGCCGAGGAGCAGCTGAACAAGCTCATCACGGTCGCCATCACCCTGCTGCTGGCCGTCACCCTGCTCATGGCGTCGGCCACGCCGCTGCTCACCGCCCTGTATGTGGACGGCGGCACGGACATGATGGCGTTGACCAACGCCTTCACGCTGTGGTGCATGCCGCAGATCTTCTTCTACGGTCTGTACACCGTCATCGGGCAGGTGCTGGCCGCCACGGACCACTTCGGCACCTACGCGTGGAGCTCTGTGGGCGCCAACATCATCAGCTGCCTGGGATTCACCGCGTTCATCCTGCTGTTCGGACGCGCGGACCAGCAGCCCGTCGACTTCTGGACGACCGGCAAGATCGCACTGACCGCGGGCGCGTGGACCGCCGGCGTGGCATTCCAGGCGCTGATCCTCTTCGTGCCGCTGGCCCGTACGGGCATCCGGTACCGTCCGCGGTGGGGGCTGCGCGGCATCGGTCTGCGCTCGATGGGGCCCGTCGCCGCCTGGAGCATCGGCGTGGTGGTCATCAATCAGCTGGCGAACATCATCAACACCCGCATCACCACCAGCGCGCCGGAGATCGCCGAGACGCAGTGGGGCATCAGCCAGTTCGACGTGGCGGGCAACGCCTCGTACCAGAACGCCTACACCCTGTTCATGCTGCCGTACTCCCTGATCGCGGTGTCCGTGTCCACGGCCATGTTCCCGCAGATCTCCAAGGCCCTGGCGGAGCAGGACATCGACGACGCGCGCCACCAGCTGAGCGCCACGCTGCGCAACGTAGGCGTGCTCATGTTCTTCTTCTCCGCCGCGTTCCTGGTGTTCCCCACCCCCATCACGCTGGCGCTGCTGCCCTCCGTCAGCGTCAAGGAGGCGCTGCTGATCGCCGGACCGCTGATGGGTCTGGGCGTCGGACTGCCGCTGACCTCCGCCTACCTGATCATTCAGCGCACATTCTACGCGTTCGAGGATGGTCTGCATCCGTTCCTGTTCGCCCTTGCGGCCTCCGGCGTCCAGGTGCTCACGGTCTTCGGCGCCACGTTCCTGCTGGCGCCGCAACGGTGGGCGGCCGTGCTGGGTGCGTCGATCTCGATCGGCAATATCGTATGCTTCCCGCTGCTGCTGTGGATGCTGCGCCGCAGGTTCCAGGGACGTCTCGACGGCCGCAGGCTGGCGCGTTCCTACGGCAAGGACCTGATCGCCGCCGCGGCGGCCGTCGCTGTGGGATTATGCCTGTGCCGCCCGGCCTGCGATCTGGTCGGGGCTCGGATCGATGCCGAGCAGGGGGTGATGAACTGGCCACAGGCCCTGGCCGTCTGCGTGATGATGACCGTGGTCGTCGCATTCGTCTACGTCGGTGCCCTCCGACTGATGCGCTCCGAGGAACTGCAGGCGGCGATCGGCATGGTCACGTCCCGTCTGGGCGGGCGGCGGAGTGCCGGCCCGGCATCCCCGAACGCCTCCAATGACGCCGGTGACGTGGCTTCCTCCGCGATACATACCGAAAAGGGGCATAGCGGCCAACCGACCCCTCCGGACTCGACCAGCCCCACCGATACAATGGCAACAGCGTCGCAGGTAGCGTCGCGTCAGTGTGCCCGGGAGTCGAAGAAAGCATGAAACCTCAGTTGGGAGATACCATTATTCACCGTTATGTCTTGGTGTCGCCGTTACGTGAGGCACCGGGCATCCAGGTATGGAAGGCCAACGACCAGGTCCTGGATCGGTACTGCCAACTGTTCATCGTCACCGACGCCTCCGCCGTGGAGGAGGTCAACGGCGCCGCGTCGCTGCTGGTGACGGCGCCGGAGCACCGGTGCACGCCGATTCTGCACATCCATCATCCCGAAGACGGCGCTGTGATCGTGGTCACCGAATTCGACCCTGGCGTGTGCCTGACCGATTATCTCGACGATCCCGACCACGGCACCGTGGGATATGACGCGATCCGTTCCATCGTGGGCGATACGGCGTACACCGCACAGCATCTGTTGGAAAACGGCGTCGAGCACCACGCCTTGGGCACCGATACCATCCGCGTGTCCGCTGACGGTATCCAATTCGCGGACACCCCGGTCAGCGTCATGTATCAGGACATGGATGCCGATATCGCCGATCGATCCGTCGAGGAGCGTCTGGTCTACCAGGTGGCGTCCGTGCTGTACCGTCTGCTGACGCATACCCCGTACACCGGTGCCACCGACGCGCTCGACGCGCTGCCCGAGGATACGCCGTACGAATTCCGCCTGATCTGCGCCCGCGGCCTGCGCATCGGCGATCAGGAGCCGCTGGTCTCCCTGCGTGAGCTGATGGCGTTGTTGGGATCGTGGGTCACGGTGCCTGAACTTGGCGACCGTTTCTCGTTCCCCACGCAGCAGGGCAGGGCGTCCATAGAGTTGGCCGAATTCCGAACAGTCGCCGACGATCAGCTGATTGACGACTCGGATATTGTGTCCGATCGCGCCGCGCATGATGACACTCCCGCCGCCGAAACGCTCCCCGATAATGACGCGTCGGCGACGGACGAATCCGATGAGAGCGAACCGGCTGAGACCTCTTCCCCGCGTGCCATCTCACGTATGGCGGGAATCGCTGCCGCCGGTGCGGCCGCCGGCAGCACGTTGAAGAACCTGTGGGACAAGGGCAAGGAACTGCTCGACGAAGGCATCGATTCCGGACATCACGACGAGACCGCGGCCGACCCCTTCACCTCCTATCCCGCGGTCCCCGCCGTCGATCCCGACAGCAAACTCACCGTGCCTATCGATGTTTCCGCCGTGCGTGATCGGGAGCCGGTCAATCCGTTCGAGGAGACCAGCCGCATCCCGATTATCAACGCGGACGGCACCGTGGCATCGAACGCTTCGGATCAGGCCCTGGAACAGGAGCAGTCGGTTCCGGACGGCTCCGTGCCGCCCAGTTTCACACCCAAGCAGGTCGTGCGCGCCGAGGATCTCGACAATGACGATGTCGCCGATGCCACGCTGTTCGGCCGCTTCACCACCAAGACCGTGGCCATCGTAGCTGCGGCCGTGCTGCTGGTTGTGGCGTTGCTCGCCACCATGCATGCGCTTTCCAGCAATTCCGATCCGCTGCTGCAGCAGGAAAGCGGCCAGGCATGGCCTGAGTTCGATCCCAACGTCGTGCCGTTCGGCGACGAAGGCGACGATGACCAGTCCGAGGACGGCGACCAGCAAGGTGACGATTCCAACCCCGCCGAAGATCAGCAGGGCGACCAGTCCGATGAATCGAAGGACGACCAGTCTGACGAAGGCGACAAGTCCGACGACGAGTCCAAGCCCGCCGAAGACGGCCAGCAGAACAAGGATGACGCCAAGCAAGAGGAAGAGGAGCGCAAGGTCGTCACCGACGATAAGCAGGTCTCCGCGATGCCCGAGCCCCGTCACGAGAACAATACCGCGTTCAATATCGAATCGCGGTACTTCATCGACGCGCCCGGTCAGAACGGCTATGGATACGCCATCCACCTGTCCGAGCCGCAGGATGTCTATCGCATGACGATCACCATCCGCACCTCCGGCGGCAAGGGCTATATCCGGGCCAACACCGCCGACCCGACCAACGGCGAGCAGATCGCCGAGTTCTCCTTCGCGGAAGGCGGCACCACTGAGGTCAAGTTCGACAAGCTGATCAACACCCAGGATCTGCTGCTGTGGGTGCCGATCGAGGATCTGCCTCAGGGGCAGCTGTACATCGACAACATCGAGGTGTTCTGATCACCGATCTCTGATCGCTGATTTCGCCGTGGGCGCGTGTTCCGTGCCCACGGCGAAATCATTCCCGTCCACGTCATCGGCCATCAGGTAAGGTGGTCGCATGAGTGAAATACTGGATGCAATCATCATCGGTTCCGGTCCTGCCGGATACACGGCGGCCATCTATCTGGGACGCGCCGGATTCAACCCCACCATCATCGCGGGCGCGCTGACCCCGGGAGGTCAGCTGGTCAACACCTCGGAGGTTGAGAACTTCCCGGGATTCCCCGACGGCATTCTCGGCCCCGACCTTATGGACGCGATGCAGCGGCAAGCCGAGCGCTTCGGTGCCACGATCATCTGGGATGATGTCGTTTCGGTCGATCTTCAGGGCCCGGTCAAAACCGTCGTGTGCGACCAGGGCCAACGGCTCCAGGCACGTACGGTGATTCTCGCCACTGGTTCCCAGGTCAGGAAACTCGGGGTGCCCGGCGAGCAGGAATACTCCGGCCGCGGTGTCTCCTACTGCGCGACCTGCGATGGCTTCTTCTTCCGCGGCAAGCCCATCGTCGTCATCGGAGGAGGCGATAGCGCCTTCGAGGAGGCGCTGTTCCTGACGCGGTTCGGTTCCTCGGTCACCCTGATCCATCGACGCTCCGAATTCCGGGCCTCGGCCATCATGGTGGAGCGAGCGAAAGCGAACAGCGCCATCTCCTTCGTACTGGATGCCGAGGTCGAACGCATCAATGGTTCCGCCAATTCCGGCGCCGAATCGGTGACGGTCCGGCATAAGGACAGCGGGGAGCTCACCGAGGTTCCCGCCAACGGTGTGTTCGTGGCCATCGGACACTCCCCCGCCACCGCATTCCTGAACCACGCCGTCGATATGGACGGCGATGGCTATATCCTGGTCGATGGCGCATCAACCCGCACATCGGTTCCCGGCGTGTTCGCCGCAGGGGATGCCGTCGATCGCGTCTACCGTCAGGCCATCTCCGCCGCCGGCATGGGATGCCGCGCGGCCCTTGACGCCCAGGCGTATCTCAACGACAACCAGTGACCGTTCCGTATGCGACAACAGGCTCTGTCGCCGCCGTTTGAGCCGCACCCGATTGTTGCGCTGAAGCGATCAGCGAACAATTCCAGAAGTGGCGCAACGGCGGTGGCAGAGCCTGTTGCGTCATGAGTGCGTAATAGGTCAGACCCATCCCTCGTCATGCTTGTCATCGGCCTTCGCCTGTTCCGGAATCAGCAGCTTCATGATCCGGTCCATATCCTCAGGCGAGGAGAACACGATCTCGATGCGCCCGTGCTGCGGGGTGCCCTTGATGGACACTTTGGTCTCGAACCGATCCTCCAACGACTGCTGCGCCGGTGAACCTGCCCACGGGTTCGCCGTATTCGCACGACGACGCTTCTGCTGCGGTGCCGCAGCCAGTTGCATCGACACGATCTCTTCCGTGCTGCGCACGGACAGCCCTTCCGCGATAATGCGCGTCGCCAATTGATCCATCGCCTGTTCGTCGGGCAGCGCCAGCAGCGCACGCGCATGGCCTGCCGACAACACGCCGGAGGCCACCTTCTTCTGCACCGTCGCCGGAAGATTGAGCAGACGCAGCGTATTGGCGATCTGAGGACGCGATTTTGAGACAGCTTTCGACAATGACTGCTGGGTCAACCCGAATTCGTCGATCATCTGCTGGTACGCCGCCGCCTCTTCAAGTGGATTGAGCGCCACGCGGTGCAGGTTCTCCAGCAATGCGTCTCGCAACATATCGTCGTCGGCGGTCGTCTTGACGATGGCGGGAATCTCCTTCAACCCGGCCATCTTGGTGGCTCGCCAACGACGTTCGCCCATGACCAGTTCATAGTGGCCCTCGGCGCTCTTCCTCACCACAATGGGTTGCAGCACACCGACTTCACGAATTGAATCGGAAAGTTCACGCAGCTCGTCTTCATCGAAGATGGTCCTCGGCTGGTGGGCATTCGGCTTGATCTTGTCCACGCCGAGTTCCGCCAGATATCCACCGTTCACCGGGCGCAGGGTCTCCCCTTCGTCGTTCTCTTCATGCCCTGTTTCACGTGAAACGGACTGTCGCTCTGCTTTGCTGGTTTCACGTGAAACACCATCGGCCGAAGGGCTCTCGGTTTCACGTGAAACACCGGCGTGTGCGTCCGAGGCATCAACGGATGTACCACGTCCCTTCGGCGCAGATACGGTGGTGCCGAAGAACAAATCACTGGGATGCGCCATCGAATCCAACGCCGGGATCGACGCCCGCTTCGTGGGGGATTTTCGCCCGGAACGGTGTTCCTGTGCGGACGGTTGACGACCTGAGCTCTCAGACGTCTGCTGCTGCTCACGAAGTGAATCGGTGACGGCGGAGACTTTGGCCGCCAGGGAATCGACGTTCGGCGACGTCGTTGGATTGGTGGAGACGTCCGCGACGGACTGGTCGGACTGCTCCCCCGGCAGCGCGGGGAACAACGCCCCCAGTCCCTTACCCAAACGAGACTTGCTGGCCATATCAGTGCTCCCCTCTTCTGGATTCGATGGCCTTCAGTACCATCGGTGAACGTCGAGCGATCTCCAACGCAGCTTCGCCGTAGGAAATGGCACCCATACCATGGGCATCATAGCTGACCACGCTTTGGTTGAAACTCGGAGCCTCGGAAATCTTGACCGTACGGGGAATGGTGGTGCCCAGCACGATATTCGGATAGTGATTCCGCACCTCCTCGAAAACCTCGCGGCTCAGCAGCGTTCGCCGGTCGAACATCGTCACCAACATGGTGGAAACGATCAACGAGGGGTTATAGTGCTCCTGGACGAGACCGATGGTGTGAATCAACTGTCCGAGACCTTCCAACGCATAATACTCGGCCTGAATGGGAATCAGCATCTCGGTCACGGCGCACATCGCGTTGATGACCAGCAATCCCAGACTGGGAGGGCAATCGATCAGAACATAGTCCGCATCATGCTCATCCAGATACGCGTCCAATGCACGGCGCAGCAAATCGGTCCGATTCGGCATATCGGCGACTTCAAGTTCGGCGCCGCTCAGATCGATGGAGGCCGGCACCACCTTCAAACCATCGAAATCAGGGCATGGCCTCATCACCTCGGCTATGGTCATACGACCTTCCAAAACGTCGTACACCGAGGGAGCACCTGAGGCATGCGGCACCCCCAACGCGGTCGAGGCATTGCCCTGAGGGTCCATGTCGATGACCAACACCTGAGCGCCATGCTGGGCCAATGCCGCCGCGATATTCACCGTGGTGGTCGTCTTGCCCACACCGCCCTTCTGATTCGCGACCGCGATACGACGGGTACGCTCAGGTTTCGGGAACGTGGCATCGTGCAGGGCACGGTACCGGCTGCCTGCATCCGCGATTTCAGCGCCCAACGGTGAAGCACTATCAGCGAAAATGCGTTTGATGGTGTCAGCGGCTGACTCTATTCCTTGTTGCCCGGCCATGCCTTGCCCTCCTCTGTAGTTACGCACATACCAGTCTCATCGTTCACATGGACAAGCGTAACGATTTTCCATCGATGTGAATAACGGTGGATGCGGTGTGGATAACATGTGGATAACTCAGCGCCAGATACCCCGCAATACACCGACAAAACCTTGATATATCAACGTTTCAAGCTATCCACACAGTTATCCACATGCTTGTGGATAACTGTGGATAACCTGACTCATTCACGCTTCACCGTCGTTCGACGACGGCCACATGCGTAGGCTCCAGACCGGGGCCGACTTCAGCCTCGAATACCTGCGTCCGGAATCCTCCATAGGTGCGGATCGCTGCGCCGGCCTTATCCAGTTCGGCCTGCACGGACCGTCCCTTCAAGGCCACCAGATGACCGTGCGGACGGAGCAACGGCAACGTCCAACCGGCAAGTTTCGTCATCGGCGCCACGGCACGACAGGTCACCACATCGAATGGTTTGATGCCGGATTTCCGCGATTTGACCTGTGCAATCAATTCCTCGGCACGGGCGCGAATGATATCAACGTTGTCCAATTCCATTTCTTTCACGCATTCCCGCAGCCACTCCACACGCCGCTCCATCGGTTCCACCAACGAGAACCGGTACTCGGGCAGACATGCCGCCGCCACCAGTCCGGGGAATCCACCACCGCTACCGATATCGGCCACCCTCGAGCGTTCCGCCGGAGCGAAACGTCGGATGTACGGCACAATCGCCGCGGAGTTCAGGATATGCCGTTCCCACAGGATGGAGACATCCCGTGGACCGATAAGACCACGAGGCTCACCCTCGCGGAGAAGTTTCACGTGAAACTTCTCCAGTGCCGGCAATGCATCGCCAAGCACCTCGGCAAGCATCGGGGATCCATCCAATACGTCATTTGCGACATGTTCCTCAGCCATGGCTCCATCCTATCCTGAAACGCAATGATGGAGGGCCTTATCGGCACCTCCATCATTCAATCAAATGTTGAGACAAAACAAATTCACATAGTGGCTACTGTTCGTCGTCGGCGTTGGCCTTGAGATACACCGTCACGTAGCGGTGCGGCTCTTCACCGTGCGAGCGGGACTTCAGACCCTCCTCACGCACGACATCGTGAATGACCTTCCGCTCGAACGAGTTCATCGGCTTAAGGCTCAGCGGTTCACCGGTCTCGCGCACCTCGTCGACGGCATCCAGCGCGATGTCACGCAGATGCTGACGCTTACGCTTCAGATAGCCATCGACATCGACGATGAGATGGGAACGCTCACCGGTCTTCTGCTGCACGGCAAGACGGGTCAGCTGCTGCAGGGCGTCCACGACCTCGCCGTGGCGGCCGATCATATGCTTGATGTCGGTATCGTCGTCGGCGACGATCTGCACCATCGGGCGATTATTGCGTACACCGAGTTCGATGTCGCCTTCATAATCGACGATGTCGAGCAGCCCTTCAAGGTAGTCGGCGGCGATATCCGCCTCCTCGTTGAGCTGATCGATGGTCTTCTCATCGTCATCATGCGCCATGGTCTGTACTCCTTATGTGAGGGGTTATTACTTCAAGTCTAGGTTCCGGGCCGCCGTCGCCCGGGAAAAAGACGCGTCCCCGCCATGATTCGGGCAGGGACGCATCCACGTCATTTCTTCTTGCGCTTCTTGCGCTGGGGCTGCTGACGCTGGTAGCCCTCGGTCTCGCGCCGTTCGGCCTGTTCCTTGGCCTTGACCAGCTCCTCCTCCTCGAGGGACATCTGACCGGCCTTGGCGCGGCGGGCGTTCTCATGGTCGTGGTCGCGGATCTTCTTGCGTTCCGCCGCGGGCGATCCGGGCGTCGGGAAGTTGTAGATCTGCCACATCGAACGCAGGAGGTTGCAGATGTTGTTCGTCAGCCAGTAGACCAGCACGGCGAACGGCATCGCGATGCCGGAGAAGATGTACATGATCGGGAACACCCACAGCATCATCTTCTGCATCATGGCGGCCTGGCCGACCATGGCCTCCTGGTTCATGTTGCGCTTCATGCTGTTGAACTGCATGAACCACATGCACGCGCACATCAACGCCACGAAGACGCCGATGACGATCTTGCCGGCGGAATCCGCGGTCGTGAAGTTGTCGGTCACGCTCACGCCGAACACCGTGGTCTGGGAGAACTCCGCGGCCGTCGCCTGGTCGAAGGCGCCCAGCGCCGCACGCTTGCCGTCCGCAATGTACGGGATGGCCGACAGCACATAGAACATGCACATGAACACAGGGCCCTGGATGAGCATCGGCAGGCAGGACCCGGCGGGATTGGCGTCGTTGTCCTGGTACAGCTTCATCATCTCGCGGCTCAGCGCTTCCTTGCTGGCCTGGTCGGTTTTGCCCTTGTACTTGTTCTGGATGTGCTGCATCTTGGGCTGAAGCGCCTGCATCTTGCGCATCGACTTCATCTGGCGGTAGTACAGCGGGAAGATGCACGCATGCACCACCAGCACCAGGAAGACGATGGACAGCACCCACGAAAAACCGACAGGCGACATGCCGATGAGCTTGAGGAACTCGTGGAACAGGTTCATCACCTGCGTCATGAGCCACTCGACCGGCGTCAGGATCTTATACAGCCACCCGAAGAAACTGGTGTCGAGCAGAAATTCGTTCGAAGTATTCATGATTGGGCCTTCTCCTTATCGTCCCAGGCCAACGGCGTCAACCGCGGCTCCTCGTGAGCCTTGGACCAAGCACATCGGTAGAACAGGGAATAACGTTGCGGCACGTCGTCGATTCCGCCTCGGCTCCACGGACGGCACCTGAGCAGGCGCAGCGCCGCCAGAATCCCCCCGCGCAACGCACCGAACCGTTCGATCGCCTCGATGGCGTACCGCGAGCACGTCGGATAGTACTTGCAACACGGCGGTGTATTGGCGGAGATATGGCGTTGGTACCAGCGGATGCAACGGATCATCGCCCCGCCGACGGCGCCGGTCATGGACGTCCCGCCTTGCGGGCCACCGCATGGAACAGCTTCCGGGTCTGTTCGTCAAGCGAGGCGAATGAGGCATGAGCGGCGCTGGGCTTGGCGCGCAACACCACGTCACAGGAGGTCGGCAATGTGTCCTGATACCGTTCGGCGAGCACACGGAACCGACGTTTGACGGTGTTCCGCACCACGGCGTTGCCCACGGCCTTCGACACGGCCAGACCCAGACGACGGGATCCCGTCGCGGTTGCGTTATCCGAAACATCGTCGCGTACCCGATAGTGCGCGACGATGTCGGAATCCGAAACCCTGCGGCGGCATTTCAGCACCGCGACGAATTCGCGATGGCTTCTCAGCCGCTCCACGATGCCCTGTGCCGTTGGAATCAGGCGGAGAGGGACTTGCGGCCCTTGGCGCGGCGACGGTTGATGACGGCGCGGCCGGAACGGGTACGCATGCGCAGGCGGAAGCCGTGCTTCATGTGACGACGGCGGTTGTTCGGTTGGAATGTCCTCTTCATATAATGCTCCCGGTGTTTTCAGCCACGCCAAGGCGCGGCTCCTCATGAGTCAAGCTCTACTAACGTACTCTGACCCCTACCCCAAGTCAACACGAGCGGGACACGCGGCGATGTCCCCCGTTGCGCACATCAGGGTGAACCATTGGAATCTGGCGGCAGATGGCGGTCGAGTTATCCACAAATTACATCAATGTTATTCACATTCCAGTTATTTCAACACGCAAGGATGTGGATAACTTCGAGCAGTCGGAGTAAAAATTGACTGTATTTGTTTGCACACAGCGTATCGCCGCGATCGGAAAGGGGTCACATTGGCAGATATGGCGCTCTCCCCCGCGGCGGCCCAAGCGGCCGACATCTGGTCGGACGCGCTGGTCATCCTCCGGCATAGCAGCTCCCTCAGCGCCCGCGAGAAGGGATGGCTGGAGGACGTCGTCCCCGAAGCGGTCTACGGCACCACCATCGTCCTGTGCGTCAGCAACAGCGAAGCGCAGCAGACGCTGCAGACCGCGATGAACGAGCCGATCACCAACGCGCTGCGCATCGCCTCCGGACAGGATATGTTCCCCGCGTTCAAGATCGTCCAGACGACGAACGAGACGCCGGAGGAGCCACGTCCCGAACCTCGTGAGCGTCAGACCGCCAAACAGCCCGCGAATCACGCCTCCCATGGACATGACATGGCCGCCGATCCCTATGCCGGCATGACCTCGGTGCAGGGACAGCTGCCGATTCCGACCATGATCCCGTCGCAGTCGTTCCAAAACGGCGAACGCACCCCGGCGCTGGATCCCGAGACGCATCTGAACAAGAACGCGACGTTCG
>NZ_JDUI01000012.1 GCF_000771405.1 Bifidobacterium pullorum DSM 20433
CTGCTCCGCACACGCGGAGATGATCCCAGGTGCGCCAGCGGCTTGAGATGGACGACCAGGTCTGCTCCGCACACGCGGAGATGATCCCACGTTGCCATCGATGCTGCCGTTCCAACCGTTGTCTGCTCCGCACACGCGGAGATGATCCCTCCAACGACGGACAGGTCCGCATCTCCCATGTGTCTGCTCCGCACACGCGGAGATGATCCCATGGATGAAACGATGTTCAGATGCGACATATGGTCTGCTCCACACACGCGGAGATGATCCTCGGATGTGGACAGCATCTGGCCGAGCGGCGGGGTCTGCTCCGCACACGCGGAGATGATCCGTGGCCGCGAATATTGAACGTCCCCCCAGATTCCGTCTGCTCCGCACACGCGGAGATGATCCTACTTCATCGACAACACGCGAGGCTACATTGGCGTCTGCTCCGCACACGCGGAGATGATCCCAACGTGACCGCCGGAAAGGTCGCGCACGCCCATAACGCGCTCACCCGGCTCAAACGTGTACGATGAACGTAACTGCAACGAATAATCAACCCGAACGCTAACGTCCAGAATCTCAGCGGCAGAAACCATGATTCACCTACTTTCCGCCCATTACAGTATTAGGTGAGTCCTCAAATTGATTCGGGACTTGGTCGCCGACCGCGGTATGGCTCTTTCGCCCTGTCATTTCCATGATCCGGGGGTGCTGCCGCCGCGGACGGGACGCTTGGTGACCGCTGATAGGGACATGGCCCGCCGCGCAGGTCCTGGGGCGCGGTGAGGCCTCCTCGTAATGTGGCTGCCGGGACCGGGCGTCATGATCGCACGTCGATCGCGGCGGCCCGGAGGCGAACGGACAAAGGAGACCGCCATGCAGGCCAATGACATCGGCGTCTGGCTCGGACTTGACGTCGGCAAGGAATCGCACCACGCGTGCGCCCTCGACCGGAATGGCGACAAAGTCCATGACAAACCTCTCGGACAGGACGAGACGGAGATCCGGGACCTGCTGTCCCGCCTCGCGGAACGCGGCCGTGTGCTGCTGGTCGTGGACCAGCCCAACACCATCGGCTCGCTGCCTTTGGCGGTGGCCCGCGACATGGGCGTGGCCGTGGCGTACCTGCCCGGAGGGGCGATGCGCAAGGCCGCCCAGCTTCTGCCGGGAGACGCAAAGACCGACGGGCGGGACGCGTACGTGATCGCGTTCACCGCCCTGCACATGCCGTCCACTCTCAGGGATTGCGGCAGCGACGACGAGACCCTCGCCGGGCTGAAAGTGCTCTCCGGCTACGACAAGGACCTCGCATGGGAGACCACGCGGCACGTCAACCGCCTGCGCAGCCTGCTGCCGCAGATCCACCCCGCGTTCGAACGCGCACTGAAATCGGACAGAATCACCAGCGGCACGGTCCTGGCGCCGCTCGAGCGCTACGGAGGCCCCGCGGGCATGCGCCGCACCGGCATCGCGCGCGTCTCCGAATGGGCCAGAAGCCGCAAACCGCGCAACTCCGCCGCCATCGTCGCCTCCCTGTTCGACGCGATCGGCAGGCAGACCGTCACCGTGGCCGGCACCGAAGCCGCCGAGACGGTGATCCCCGCGACCGCCCGCCAGCTCATGGAACTCAAACGACAGCGGCGCGAGGTGGCGGGGCGGGTCGAGCGCCTATTGGAGAACCACCCTCTTCTCACGGTCTTGACCAGCATGCCAGGAATCGCGGCCAAGACCGGAAGCCAGATTCTCCTGGCCATCGACGGCGACATCACCAGGTTCGAGAACTCGGCCCGCCTCGCCGCCTACGCCGGCATCGCGCCCGTCACCCGACGAAGCGGCACCAGCATCAGGGGCGAGCACCCCTCAAGAGGAGGCAACAAACGGCTGAAGAACGCCCTATGGCAGTCCGCGTTCATCGCCGCGTTCCACGACCCGGAAAGCAACGCCCACTACCGGCGCAAACGAGCCGAGGGGAAACGCCACAACGCCGCCATCATCTGCCTCGCCCGACGCCGTTGCGACGTCCTCTACAGCATGCTCAAAAACGGAACCCTCTACCAACCCAAGCAAACCGACCTGGCCAAGGCCGCCTGGCCGACATCACGCAGGACCAACACCGACGGCACCGGACACAGGGCGAAACGCGCCCGAAAACGCCACCAACAAACAACCCCAAACGGATTGACAAAACCATAGGGGCACCCCCAAGTAATAAACTATGGGGCTTGACAAAACGGACAATGATTAAGCAAAACCCCGGTAGTCTCACCTACCGGGGCATTCATTGAAAAGCCCGCCACAATGGGCGGGCCAGAAGAATTGACGAGACTTAAGCCGTGGCAAGCTCCATATCGGAACGCACTCGCTCCGGCGCGATATCAATATTCCCCGGCCACGTCGGCGCACCGAAAACCAGACGCACGGCATTGAACACACTCGTATCCTTCAACCGTTTGAACATGCCACGCTCCAAATACCGGGACATATCGAACACGCCCGACACGCCATCCGAACACTTGACCCTAAGCCGATACCCAGGCAAAGGCTCACACTCGGTGACCCGAATCAGATAATCAATCGCCATCTCAACCACCTCACTTCAACGGCTCAATAGGATAAGGCTGCTCACCTTCATGGGCAATCTCCCACGAGGCACGCAAATCATCCTCATGCATGGCTATCCAACCTTGCACCATATGACGCTGCTTACGCGGCAGATCGCCACTGATAAGCTCCCCGTCAAACGTAAAAGCAGCCTCGTTGCCCTGATAGGACACATGCACATGCGGCGGATTATGATCATCCGCATACATACGGACGATGATTCCGAAAAACATGCTGATTACCGGCATTCGCACACCTCCTTAAGGTTTCATGCCTCAAGCGTATCCCGTCCACCTTGGGTACGCTCCGAGTGGACACCACCGCCCATAAAGAGCGACGGCATCCCAACCACCATTAGCCCGATGGCCGGGGCAAGAACATATCTAGGGCACACACACGCCTAAACAGCGCTGTTTTCTTTCAGACTCGAAGAGTCCTCAGCGACAAGTTTTCGCAAGTCCTTGACCTTAAGAGCGTCGGCGATACGGATAGCAACGTTTAACGAAGCGTCTCCAATATCGCGGCCATCTGACCCCGTTTCAAACGCAACGATACGGGGCCGAGGCACGTTGGCCTTTGGCTAGTTGCTCTTGGGTCAGGCCCTGTGCTTTGCGCAATTCCCTAAGACTCATATTGGCACCTCACTATCGCTACCAGTGAGGCTAATTGTACATTTTTCGGCCTTTGTTCGCATGACCCATGTGGTGCGACCACACGGTTTTACAGGTATATGTCGGTGACCTGACGTCAACTAAACCGATATTACGTTCACCAGCGCAATTACAGTGGCAACACCTGCCATACAGGCATTCCCAGAGCCTGCTATGATAAGTCACATCAACGGGGATAAAGGGGTTCCATGGCCAGTACAGCGCAGTTGAACACACACGGTTCTGATACGCCAGATTTTGGCATCGGAATCCCGCACGGTCTATCTGAGCAAACACTGTCCGTATGGGCAAAGACCAACCTCGCCGACCCATCCGATCCGAGTTATCTCCAACTGTGGCAGCATCTCGAAGACACCGCCGCCACGGCGTCTCATGTCTGGGACGATTTTCTCCCGAATCACGTCAAGGAGCTCTTAGCTACAGATCTCGGTGGCATGAACGAGGCACGCGCAACGCTCCTGTTCCTGTGCGGCGTCCACGATGCGGGCAAGGCCTCGCCCGCATTCGAGATGATGAATCAACGCTGCGCCACGCGCACGCAACATACCGGCCTGACCATCGAGTACGACTTCTTCGGGGTCGAGAACAGATCACGAATCCGGCATGAACTCGTCGGCTATCGCGATCTGTGCGATTGGCTCACGGTTCGCGCCACAGCGCGCCCCGGAACCTCCGACCAAGGCAACGAACACAGCCCCACGAACACGTCGCGACAGGCACAGCCCACACTCCCGGCACTCGGATTGGCCAATGTCGTCGGAGGACACCACGGCACCTCAATCAACGACGACCAACGCCGGCTATTAAGAGGCAACGCCGGCGCCCGCCGGCTGGCCGGTCTGCCCCGCGACTCCGCCCCTTCCAATTGGCAACGGTGCAGGTTCGAACTATTCGATTGGATGGCCGCCGCCAACGGGCTCGACGCCATATCCCCGATATGGCCGCAACGCCCCGTCCCCAAGCGCTCACAGACCCTGCTGACCGCCGCCGTGATCATCTGCGACTGGATCGCCAGCAACACACGGTATTTCCCGCTGAACGCCTCCGAACAGGACGAGGCCGTGTTCAATGCCGCCGGCCGAGCTGCGCGAGCATGGAAGGAACTCGGTATACCCACGCCGTGGCGGGCACCGCACTCGACGAAAAGTGCGCCCGACACCACGTCCCCCGACGGCGTACGCACCGCGTACGACCGGTTGTTCGCCGAGCGTTTCCGGATTCCGGACGCGACGCTGCGCCCCGCGCAACGCGCCGCCGTGGAGGCGGCCGATACCATGGCGGAACCCGGTCTGATGATTCTTGAGGCGAATATGGGCGAAGGCAAGACCGAGGCCGCGTTGCTGGCCGCAGAGCGCCTTGCGGATCGGTTCCATCTCGGCGGCGTGTATTACGCGCTGCCTACCCAAGCCACGGTGAATGCGATGTTCACGCGTTTCACCAACTGGATAGAACAGCTGCCGGCCGGCAATCGCCCGGCATTCGCCTCGATCTTCCTCGCCCACGGCAAGCGTGACCTGAACGACGAGTTCGCCGCACTGCGCACGCGGCGGCATGGCGACGGGACCTCGGCGGAGACAGCGTTCAACGAATTCAACGACGATTACGAGCTGCGTTGGAGCATGGACCACGCCAACTCCGATGGCCACTCCAACGGCCGTTCCGACAGCCGGCAGCATGCGTTGTCCGCGGTGGTCAACCCCTGGCTCTCGGGGCGGAAGCGGGGCAATCTCTCCGATTTTGTCGTCGGCACCATCGATCAGGTGCTGATGGCTGCCCTGCGCAGCAAACATGTGGTGCTTCGTCATCTTGCGTTAGCGGGCAAGGTGGTCGTGCTCGACGAAGTGCATGCGAACACCGCGTACATGAACATGTTCATGGAGCGGGTGCTGTCATGGCTGGCCTATTATGAAACGCCCGTCATCATGCTCAGCGCCACGCTGCCGCAGCAGCGTCGCCTCGCGTACCTGCAGGCCTATGAGGCGGGCAGACGGGCGCTGAGGAGCGAACGCCGGTACGCCTTGGACTACACCTGCGGGCACGACCACAGCGAATCCGCCGACAACGTCGCGACGTCGTCTGACGCCGAACGGCAGCATGGCAGTCGCGCCCGTTGGCGCCAGCGTCGGGAACACGATGCCACAAACGCCGCCCAGACGCCCGCAACCACGCCGCCCCCGTCTCCCGACGTGCAATCGACCTATGATCTGCGGTATCCGTTGATTTCGCTGTCCGGAGATGATGCCCCGCGATATATCGCCCCGGAGTCATCCGGCAGATCCTCCCGCGTCACGGTCCGGTATTGCGACGACTCCGACGAATCGCTCACGTCTCTGTTGCGCACACAGCTCACCGACGGCGGCTGCGCAATCGTAATCCGAGACACAGTCGCCCGCGCACAGCACGCCTACCAGCTAATCCGACGCGAGCTGGCGGAGGATTTAGGGGCCGATGTCACGTTGGCGCATTCACGGTTCCTGGCGTTCGACCGCGCACGAATCGACCGCGATCTGGTTCACCGGTTCGGCCCCGATGGCGCGGACCGGCCGCATTGTGCGATCGTTGTGGCCACTCAAGTCGCGGAGCAGTCGTTGGATGTCGATTTCGATCTCATGGTGACGGATGTCGCCCCGGTCGACCTGATTCTGCAACGCGCGGGACGCCTGCATCGGCATCGCCGCGGCGCAGACGAACGTCCCGAGCGTCTGCGTGCCCCGCAACTGTTCGTCACCGGTATCGCGAAATGGAAGGATGATGCGGCCCCGGAGTTCAGCGCCAGTGTAGCCACCGTATACCATCGCCATCTGTTGCTGCGATCGCTGGCGGCACTGGGAATATCCCCAGACGCGAATCGTGTCGTTGATATTCCCACCGCCATTCCGGAGCTCGTGCAACGCACGTATGGTTCCGATCCGATCGGTCCGGAATCATGGCGAGACGCCATGAATGCCGCCGCCGAAGCTTGGGTCAATCAGCAAGACCGCAAGCAGGCCGACGCCATGTCCTTCCGTATCCTGGACCCGGGCTCGTCTCCTTGCGATCTTGATAATTGGCTCGACCGTGATCCGCTTGACGATCCAGACGGCCGCTCCGACAAGGCGAGACAGGCACGCGCCGCGGTCCGCGACAGCGATGAGAACGTCGAGGTCATCGTGCTGCAACAGACATCTGACGGGCTTCAGTTGCCGGCCTGGGGCGATTTCCATTCCGACGACCCGTTGCCCAATGGCATGGGAATGCCCTCCGGCGACCAGATCCGGGATATCCTGTCCTGCACCATCTCCCTCAGCCGATACAGTGCCGGCTGCTCGCTCGACGCCTTCATCCGCGGAGCCGAACTGCGCTGCACCGGGCCGGATGCCGTGTCCCGCCTGTGGATGGATTGGCAGCGGGTGCCGGAGCTCGCCGGACAGTTGCTGCTGCTGCTGGATGCAGATGGGTGCGTATCCGTCAACATCGAGGAATACCCGAATGACGATGCAGCCACCAGTACACGACGCAAGCCCATACGCAGAACCATCGCGTACCGCTATACCCCCGAGGTCGGCTGGCAGGCGATCCGCGATGAGTGATAACACTCCAAGGAAGGAGGCAGCGATGCCGCACACTCCATCATTTGACCTACGCACCGAACCATGGATTCCAGCGACGTTCATTTCCGACGGCAAGGAACACATGGTCTCCCTCTCCGATGCCCTAATCAATGCCCGCGATATCCGATCCATCGGCGGAGACATGCCCATACAGACCCCGGCGATGCTCCGACTACTACTGGCCGTGCTATACGGACTCTACCCCGGCGGACCGTCCTTCGACGAGTGGCGCGAACTTTGGGATAAGGGACCATTCAACGACGACATTGCCGATTATCTCGACCAATACGCCGACCGCTGGGATCTGTTCGACGAGCACACGCCGTTCTTCCAGGTCGCCGACTTGCGCACGGAGAAAGGCACCTATTCAGGTCTGGAGAAGCTCATCTTCGACGTGCCCAACGGTGCCCCGTTCTTCACCACACGTCTCGGCGAGGGGCTGCAGCGTCTCTCCTTTGCCGAGGCGGCACGTTGGCTGGTCACCGCCCAGGCTTTCGACCCGTCCGGAATCAAGTCCGGAGCCGTGGGGGACCCTCGCGTCAAGGGAGGCAAAGGCTACCCGATCGGCATCGCCTGGACAGGCAATCTGGGCGTGCTCATCTGCGAAGGGGCCAATCTGTGGCAGACACTGCTGCTGAACTTCGTCGGCAGCGCCTTGGCCCCGCACGGCGAACCACTGCCTTGGTCCGACGACATGCCGGCTTGGGAGCGCTCCCAGCCCACGGCATTGGCCACGCCCGGTCTCGATCAGGAACACCCCGGCGACGTTCGACGATTCCATGGCCCGGCCACGCTGATGACTTGGCCAAGCCGTCGTATCCGACTGATTCACGACGACCAATGGGTCACCGGCGTCATCATCGCCAACGGCGACCAACTCAAACCACAGATGGCTGACAGCTACGAGACGATGACGGCGTGGCGGGAAAGCGCTCCACAGGCGAAGGCGCTCGGGCGGCCGCAGGTGTACATGCCCCGCACCCATACGCCAAATCGCGCAATCTGGCGAGGCATCGCCACATTTCTGCCATCCGGAACCATATCCGGTGAGCAACCGGCCCAGTCCAAGCCCCCGCTGACGGTCGATTGGTTGAACAAGCTTGAGCTCCACGGACTGTTGCCTGACATCCAGGTCCGGATGCACGCCTATGGCGTGACCTACGGCAGCAACAACTCCGTCATTGACGAGGTCGTAGATGACGCCATGGATCTGCACCTACACGTACTCGCCTCGGACTCCGACGACCTGAAACAATGTTTCATCTCCGCGGCCGACTTGGCCGACCAAGGCGCCGGTATCTGCCGATCCTTGGCCTCCAACCTCGCATTGGCCGCCGGGATTCCGCCAGACGCGTGGCGGACGCAGGCCACCCAGCAAGCCTATGCAGCGTTCGACCGGCTGTACCGGAGTTGGACAGCAAACATCACATCGCCGAACCAGACCGATCAGGCCCGCGAACAATGGAGGAACATCGTCCGCAGCACACTCAATGATCTGGGCGACTCCTTGCTCGCACAGGCACCGTCGAGCGCATTCACCGGCAGATACGATGCCGCCGGCACCTTGCAATCGGCAGGCAAGGCCGACCTGTTCTTCCGCTCCGCAGTCAACAAACTGACCGCCACCCCATCAATCAGCAGCGAGCAGGACAACGCATAACCAGTCACGCCACCAATCGATCATGGAAAGGAGCTCGTATGGACAGCGCTACAGACACCCAGCAACCCACCATCAGATCCACCAGGGTGCACACCCCGCTTGGCCAATGGATCAACCAACAAATCAAAGCCCTTATGCATGGTGGCGTAGCCGGGAACGGCATGAAACTCACGGGTTATATGCACGACGATTCACGCGCCGTGGCTGTACTGGCCCGGCTTCGGCATGGTCTAGGCAAGCCCATCGGGGAGTTACCCCAGCTACTGGAGTGGACCATCGTAGGTCTGCTCGAACCGGAACAGCCCCGGCATGACAACGGTGAGCCCACCGTCGAGGAATGGGCGGCGTACACCACATTGACGCTGTACGCCCTCCACCAACGCTCACTGCACACCGACCCCATGCACAAGCCCGGAACCGGATTCGGCTCCGCCGTCGGCATGCTCGCCTCTGGTAACCCCAACGAGGCCGGCATCTATCGACGGCTCTCCTCCATGCTGACCGCCGACGACACCACAGAAATCGTCCACCATGCCAGAGGGCTCATTCAGCTGCTACACGCCAAACGCCTGCCATTCGACTACGCCTCGTTCGCCGAGGATCTCGTCGACCTGAACAACCCGTATCGCCGCGACCGCGTCCGCCTGCAATGGGGACGAGACTACTTCGGAGCACTGCGCAAACAGTCTTCCCCGAACACCGACGACTGATCCATCCCAACGGACCGTACATTATCCGCATCCACCCAATCACATCGGTCATATCAACCATAAGGAGTAACATCATGGCAACCAACCGCACCATCGCCGAAATCCACATCCTGCAGACCATGCCGCCCTCGAACCTCAACCGCGACGACACCGGCAGCCCGAAGAAGGCGGTCTACGGCGGCATCACCCGCGCCAGGGTCTCCAGCCAGGCGTGGAAGCGCCCGACCCGACTCAAGTTCCGCGAACTCGTCGATCCCAATCAACTGGGCATCCGCACCAAGCGGGTCGTCGAAGTACTAAATAAACACATTATTGACCGTATGCCGGACACGGATCCACAGCTCTCAGCCGAAGTCGCGAAATCCATTCTTCTTGTAGCACTGAAGGGCAAGAAGAGCAAGAAAAAGGACAGCGAGATTCTTGTCAAACCGCGTACATCCAAAGATAGTGGACAGAACGACGACCTTGAACAATCTACCTACCTGCTGTTCCTCGGCTCTCACCAGTATGATGAGCTCGCGGAAATCGCCGTGAATGCCATCGCATCAGGAGACCCGACCGCATTCATCAAATCCAGCGACGTGAAGAAACATATCAAAGCCATAGCACAGAACGACCGCGCCATCGACGTTGCCCTGTTCGGCCGTATGGTCGCCGACGATACGGACCTGAACGTGGACGCGGCCGCGCAGGTGGCCCACGCCATCAGCGTGCAGCGGGTCGATTTCGATTCGGACTATTTCACCGCCGTGGACGATGTCAAGCAGGACAGCGATGAGGAGGGCGATGCGGGCGCCGCCATGATTGGCGACGTCGAGTTCAACTCCGCCACGTTCTACCGGTATGCCAACGTGGATGTGGACAGGCTGCTGGATACGCTCGGTGACGCCAATGCCACCGTGCAGGCCGTCACCGCGTTCATCGACGCCTTCTCCACCACCGTGCCCAACGGTAAGATCAACTCGTTCGCGCACAACACCCTGCCAGATCTGGTGGTCGTCAACCTGCGCGATACGCAGGCCGTCAACTTGGCCGGCGCGTTCGAGCGTCCGATCGCCGGCGACATCGTCGCCAACGCCACCAAGGCGCTAGTCGAGCGCGAGCAGGAGATCGACGCCAGCTACGGCACGACGCCGGTGCACACATGGGTGGTCCGAGTCGGCAAGGATACCAAGGCCGCCGACCAGCTCGCGGCGCGGCAGCCGCTGCGCGACGTGCTGACGGAGCTCGGGGACGCGGTCGCCGCGCGCCTGGTCCGGGAGTAAGCCATGAGCGTCCTGCTGATACGACTCAAGGGACCAATGCAGTCGTGGGGGTCGCACAGTCGATTCTCCCTGCGGTCCACGGAGCCCTATCCAACCAAAAGCGGCGTCATCGGCATGATCGCTGCCGCACTTGGCATGGCTAGAACGGAACCGTTGGACCGGTTCGAGGGGCTGCGGTTCGGTGTGCGCGTCGACCAGCCCGGGGTGCTGCTCGACGACTTCCACACGGCGCATAACGACGCCGGGGAGTCGATGCCGCTCTCACACCGCCACTACCTGTCGGACGCCGTGTTCCTTGCGGCCCTGGAGGACCCGGACGGGGACACACGGCTGCGTGAATACGCGGACGCCCTGGCCGCCCCGCACTTCCCGCTGTTCCTGGGGCGCCGGTCATGCCCGCCCGATGGTCCGATCGCCACATGGATCGTGGACGGTAGCCTGGAGGATGCGCTCCGATCCGCCCCCTGGCAGGCGACCGAGTTCCACCAACGCCGTTGCCTGTGGAACGCCCGGCGCTTCCCGAATAGGCTGGAGGCGGAGATCTTCGTGGAATCCCCCGACGCCGCGACGAACGACCCGGACACGTTCATCCTGAACGATTCCCCACAGAGCTTCGACCCGCGTGGCAGACTCTGGACGGAACGCACGGTCGTGCGGCTGGGAGCGGTGCGCCCCCGCCCCACCGTCGAGGTGCCGACGTCTCCGGACGCCCCATCCCCCGGCAATCGCCGCCAGTATCGGGATACGGATTTCCCCGCCGACACCCACGACCCGATGACCGCCATTCTGTCGGCACCGGTCGAAGCCGATGCGACGTCCGACAAGGAGGCCGAAGCATGACCACGTTCACCCGCATACGCATCAACCCACGGCATCGTGCGGCCCGGCACGCGTTGGCGTCGAATGAGCGCATCCACGCCATCGTCCAGCGGGCGGCGGCCTCCGGATCCCCGGATGCGAATCAGCCGCGCACACTGTGGCGACTGGACCCCGGACACGCCACCCACGCCTTGTACATCGTCAGCGACGGCTACGTGAACGCGGCGGTGGTTCAGGAGCAGTTCGGCGCCAAGCTGTCGGACATCGCCACCTGCAGCTACGACCCGTTCCTCGGGCAACTCGCCACCGGACAACAATGGCGGTTCCGACTCAAGGCAAACCCGACCAAAAGTATCGGGTCGCGCCAGCCCGGCATCCGCGGCAAACGCATCCCGATCACCAAACAGGACGAGCAGATCGAGTGGCTGACCCGACAGGCGTCGCGCTGCGGGTTCCACATCCCCATCAACCGGCTTGACGTGCCCGAGGTCATCGTCAGGGATTCCGGCGCCGTCTCGTTCATGCGGCAGGACCGGCAGGTGACGCTGCACTCGGCCATCTTCGACGGGTTCCTCGCCATCGATGATCCGGCAGCGTTCCGGCAGGCGCTGGTCACAGGAATCGGCAGAGGCCGCGGGTACGGGTTCGGACTGCTCACCATCGTCCCCGTTCCCCGCCCGGCGTCGGACGACACAGCGACCGGAGCCTGAGATGGCGGACGTCCCGGGCATCAAACCACCGCCGCTGACATCGCTTGCGCGGGCGGAGGACCGTCTGTCGTTCCTGTATGTGGAACATTGCGTGGTCAACCGTGACAGCAACGCCGTGACGATCACCGACAAACGCGGGACCGTCCACGTGCCCGCCGCCACGCTCAGCGTGCTCATGCTCGGCCCCGGCAGTACCGTGACGCACGCCGCCATATCCCTGCTCGCCGAATCGCGGGCGACCTGCATCTGGGTCGGCGAGCAGGGCGTCAGATACTACTGTCACGGCGCATCGCTCTCCCGTTCCACACGGCTGCTCGAGGCACAAGCGAAGCTGGTGTCCTCCGAACGGTCTCGATTGAAGGTGGCTCGCCGCATGTACGAGATACGATTCCCGGACGAGGACACATCGCATCTCACCATGCAGCAGTTGCTCGGCAAAGAGGGAACACGTGTACGCCGAGCGTACGAGAAGGAATCCAAACGTACCGGAGTGCCTTGGCATGGGCGCTCTTACAAGGTGGAAGATTTCGAATCGTCCGACACAGTGAATAAGGCACTTTCCGCGGCGAACACTTCACTGTACGGCGTGGTGCATGCCATCATCGTGGCACTCGGTTGTTCGCCCGGACTCGGTTTCGTTCATGCACGCAATGAACGCAGCTTCGTCTACGACATCGCCGACCTGTACAAGGTCGAAATCACCATTCCGTTGGCCTTTAATCTTGCGGACGAAGATCCTCCGGACATCGGCGTCGCTGCACGTCGAGCGGTACGCGACCATATGCGTGATGGACGCTTCATGCAGCGATGCGTACACGATATCCGCTATCTGTTGACCGCAGACGGAGCGGCGGATACAGGGCCCCGTTCCCTGGCCCAGCACCCACCGCAGTCAGAAAAATCGGATGTGGCTTACTACTCCGACGTCACGGAGTTTCCTCCCGATATCGACGATTTTTCCTCTGAGGAGGACGAGGACTATAACGACGAACTCAACCTCTGGGCCGGGCGGCAAGGCATGGTGGAAGCGGGGAAGAATTACGCAAATGATTCTCCGCGCACCGCATATTCTCACGTCAATGAAAGTGCCGACGATGCTTCATCAAACATGACGCCGGATGCAGCTCGAGAGGACGCAAAGCCATTGCTATTCGACGACTTGGAGCCGCCATCATGGTAGTAGTGGTTCTGGCAGTGGTCCCCGAACGCCTTCGAGGACACCTAACCCGGTGGTTGATGGAAATATCACCCGGCGTATATGTGGGCAAAGTATCAGCACGAGTAAGAGAACTGTTGTGGGAGCAAATTCGCGAGAACTGTAAGCACGGACGAGCGATCATGGCGTATTCGACCGATAACGAGCAAGGGCTGGCCTTCAAGACGCATGGTCAGGAATGGGAACCGGTGGATTATGAAGGACTGACGCTGATTATGCGACCAAACACCTCACAAACGCAGCAGCGGAATGCGCAGCATTCCGAACACACTCGACGAACTGGATGGAGCAAAGCATCCAAAATGAGGCGATTCGGCCGATAGACACGTGCGACGACCGAGGACACGACGTCGTAACGTCCTGATTCTCCGACGCCCACCACATTTCCGCGTTCGACCGCAGTGACGGTCATCTCAAAACTCACAATCAGTCTCCACGACCCTACGCCCCGCGTCACCGATCCGCAATCGCAATTGTCGACTCGCCGCAGACGCACGGCATTTGGAACTGTCCCGATACTGTGTTATGGTTACTTCTTGTGCTTGAGATGCGTATGCATCGCAACGCCGTGGAGGATTCGCCTAGTGGTCTATGGCGCACGCTTGGAAAGCGTGTTGGTGTAACAGCCTCACGAGTTCGAATCTCGTATCCTCCGCCATTCAAAGGTCTTGGCCTTGCGGCCAAGACCTTTTTCACATCCGGACCACCCTATCCCATCCGCCAGGCCGATAACCCACGCATGCTCGCGCAATCTGGCCCGGCCCCAGCAATCGGAACGGACAGGCCGTCACCGTTCCGCTGCCGGCACCAGCGGCGAGGGCATGTCCACGATGTCGGGCACGACCTCTTCCAGCTGCGATTCCAGGTCCTTCAGAACCGCCTCGCCGTCCTTGTCCAACGTGATGTTCTCGCGTTCCAGCAGTTCCATCACCATCACGTTGTACCGCGACGGGTCGCATTGGAGCATCGCTATCGCACCGCGCCGCGCCAAGGTCTCGTCGGGCATCCGCGACAGCGTCACGGCGGCCAGACCGGCGCCGATCTCCAGCAACTCGTTGCGCCCGTCCTCGGCATCATCCCCGGTATCGCCCTCAGCATCCCCTTCGGCACCGCCACCGATATCGCCATCGATGACGTCCCCCTTGACACGATCGGCGCGGTCGACGCGATCGGCGCGATCGGCGCGATCGTCCCCGCCGATACCGACACCTTCGCCGCCGCCGTCCCCGACACCGACGGCTTCCGTGCACCCGCCTTCCTCGAACAAGCAGCCGTATTCCTTCCGCACACGGTCGTCCAGTTTCCGGTACAAGTCCCGCATCTGCAGATCGGCATAGAACTGCAGTACGCACGCCGGCAGCATCAGCACCCCGACCTCCTTGACGAACTCCACGAACTCACGCAACTGGGCCACGCCCTCGTCGAACCGGGCCCGGTCGCCCTGCTCGAACCCGATGCTCAAATCACCGCCGAACAACGGCCCCATCAGGGAATCCGCCAAGTCACGCAGATACACCGTGTTCCGCCACAACGGCACATCCGGATTGCCCCCGCCCCGCTCCACCGACTGCAGGATCTCGCTGCCGGAGCGGAACGCCGCACTGCCGCCTTCGCGCCACATCGCCTCATACGCCTCGATCAACCGCTCGGCGTCATACACATACCGGGCATCGACCTCGGCGAACCCCGGCACGCGCTCCCCGTCCAACGGCGTCGCCTCGCCGTCGGCGAGCGCCCGCGCGTACTCCAGGTCGCCCGCGGCACGCAACTGCCTGATATACGCCACCGGCCGGCGATACCCGGTGTCGGGCACGGCGCCCAACGCCATCACCGTGTCATCCTCACGCAGCAGGCACATGCCCAGACCGGGTTGGGTGAGCAACATGTCGGCGATCTCCAGCGAGCGCGGCTCCCGCTCGCCCCAGCGCAGCATGCTGTAGGCGGCGAGCCAGTGCATCTGGTTCATATGGTCGACCATCGACCGCATGCGCTGCCGCTTCGGCCCATACCGACGCTTGCCGTTGCGCGCGCATCGGCGGACCAGCTCCTTGCCGTCCACGGGCTGGATGCACATCGGCATCCGGTCCGACGGATCGCCCACGAATACGGCCTTGGTGGAATCGTTGATCAGGTCGTACAGCCATGCCGCCATGCCGTACTCGCGCACGATGGATGCCGACCCTTCCACGAACCGTCGGCATTCGTCGATGAGCCTGCCGATCAGCGAGGAGGCAGTCACGCACATCGTCATCGTCCACCCGCCGCAACCGAATACGGCGGAGGAAAGCTCGTAGAGCCTGTGGTCCACGGGGTCCCGCCCCTCGGGGTGGGCGCAGGCCTCGCGCATCGCCTCGGGCGAGGTCAGTTCACCGAACCGCCGTTCCAGCCGGTTCACCGTCTGCAGGAAACCCACCGTATCCATATTCAACGTCGTCATCGTCATCCCCTTCGTCACGCCGCGCATCCCCGGACGGTCCGGTTCGCCGGCGCGTACAGGACACTGTGGCACACCCGCGCCATGTCCGCCACCACCCACACGCAATTGTGGATATGCGGACCGACGCTTGCGCACATGTGGACAAACGCCCCCGCATCCACCGTTTCCACCGCCCCGCCTCCCAACCCCTTCCAGCCCACTCCCAGACTTCCCCAAGCGGTATAACAGAAATGCGCAAGATAACATACACGTAGCCTGACCATAGTGGTGGCTACGGGGTGCCGACGCCCAACCGGCGCGACGGCCCCCGTCCACCCAGCTTCGCGACGGAACCGTAACCGCCGCGCCGCGAGAGAACTAGAGAACTGGAGACTCACCGCATGTTCGTTCTCAAGAACGCATGGTACGCGGTCACGCGCCGACCCTGGCGCTCGCTGCTGACCTTCCTGATTGTGCTGCTCGTTGCTTTCGGCTCGATGTTCGGCCTGGCGGTGGCCACGGAGCATGATGAGGCGAACGGCGCCACCTATGACGCGCAGCAGGCGACCGCCACGATTCGCCTGACCGACCAGGGCTTCGCCGACCGCGATGGCGCGGATCCCGACTGGCCCGCCGACAATCTGCTCACCTGGGACGACTACACCGGCTATGCCACGTCCGCGCAGCTCGCGGGATTGCAGTTCAGCTATACGGTCACCGAGTCGGTGCCGGTCCGTCAGAGCGATTCGCTGAAGCCGGTCGGCTCGGCCGCGCAGTCCGACGACGCGCCTTCCTCCGACGACACCGGCGGCGAGTTCACGCTGCGCGGCTTCTACACGCTGGACGCCGCCCGTTCCAACGACCTGGGCCGCTACAAGGTGGTGGAAGGCAAGCATCTGAGCTATGGCGGTTCGGCGCCCAAGGGAGCGCTGATCTCGCGCGAGGTGGCCGATGCGAACGGTTTGGAGGTCGGCGACTCGTTCACCGTCGGAGATCCGACCGACGCGGACACCACTTTCGAGATGACGGTCCGCGGCATCTACGAGTACGTGGATGATGACGCCCCCGCCGGCCGTGGCGACGACGCCACGCTGAGCAAGGACGACCGCCGCAACGCGATCTACGTGAGCGCCTATACGTTCATCGTCACCAACGGGCTGGATTCCGAGGATGCCAAGGGATGGGCCCAGCCGGACATCGACATCATGTTCATGATGAGCAGCCCGGACGATTATCAGAAGTTCGTCAAGGCCGTGGAGGGCTCCGATACGGAGATGAAGGACGGCTATGCGATCTCCTCGCCGTCGCTGGATGCGTATCGCAAATCCATCGCCCCGCTGAATGCGCTGTTCGACGCGACGCATACGGCCATGCCCGTCATGTGGATCGTCGGCGGACTGTTGCTGCTGGCATTGACGATCGTCAACGTGGCGCGCCGCCGCGGCGAGATCGGCTACGCGCTGACGGTGGGCGTGTCCAAGGGACGTCTGGGCTGGCAATTCATGCTGGAGGTACTGATGGTGGCGTTGCCGGCGTTCGCGATCGGCGCGCTGGCCGGAGGCTTCGCCGCCGGTCCGCTGGGTGCCGCGCTGACCGACGGCCACACCACCGCGATGACGGCCGACGTGGCCTGGCATGTGATCGGTGCGGGGCTGGGCTGCTGTCTGGTGCTGGCGATGGTGGCGCTGGTGCGCGTCATCGTGTTCCGGCGTAAGTCGCTGTTTGATTCCCGTTCGGAGGTGACGGCATGACCGACAAGGAAATGAAGGATATGGACGAAACCAACGAGATCGACAAGACCGCCATGGACGAAACCGACGCCAACGAGATCACCGAAGCCGTCGAGAACGGAACCGATACGGATGCGGCCGCCGCCGAAGACCCTGCGACAACCGGTGCCGAGGCTGCGGCCAGCGACGATACCGACGCCACGGACGACCTGCTCGACGTCGTCGAGGATGATCTGCAGTTTGACGTGGACTTCGACGACGAAACCGACGAAACCGACGACGAAACCGAAGCCATTAACGAGGCGGCTCCCGTCGACGAGGCGGTTCCCGTCGATGGCGGCGCCGACGTCGCGGCGGCGAACGCCGATCGCGTTAATGCCACACTGGACCTCGCCATGCCGCACGACGCCGACGATGACGCATCGCCGCTGGAATCCCAGACGCCGCGCTCCGCGACCTCCGTCACGGCCGTCTCCTCCCATATCGACCGCGAGGTCGGGGTCGGCGACGAGGATCTGAAACTGCTGCGTTCCTATCCGACGCTTTCACTGCACAACGTGACCTACCGCGACCGCAAAACCGGCCGCGCCGCCATCGAAAACCTGACCTGCGCGTTCGAGACGGGCACACTCGCCGCCATCCTCGTCCCCGACGGGGATACGATGGCGCAGTCCGCGCTGGTCGGCCTTTTGTCGGGACTGACACGCCCGGAGTCCGGTCAGATCATGAACCGCAGCGCGGCATACGACGAGATCGAACCGCTCGAACTGCGCGGCCACCGCGTCGGTCTGGCCACGCAGCGGTTCGCGGTGCGCGACGACCTGTCCCCCGTGCAGAACCTCGTATATGCCATGGATGCTTCCAACCGCAACTTCCTCAAGCCCAAGCCGGTGCTGGCCCGCGAACAGCTGCTGGCCGCGGGATTGGGCGAGGAGCTGCTGGACGCCCGCGTTGGCACCCTGGACGAGGTCGACCGCCGCCGCGTCGCCATCGCACGCGCACTGTGCTGCGAGGCCGAAATCGTGGTGATCGACGAACCGGTGGAAGGCCTTGAAGACGACGAGCGCGACGCGATCATCGGCCTGCTGCGCGCCATCGCGCACGGCGACCCGAAGCGTTGCGTGGTCGTCGTCACACAGGATGCCGCCGCCGCGGAATCGGTGGATCAGAGCGTTACGCTCTGACGTCGGCTTCCGCCATCACGCTCCACTGCCGGAAGCCGTGCGGTGTTCTCGGCGAGAACAGCCCTGTCGTCACACTCCGTTACCGGATATTGGTTTCCTGACGATGTTGCGTTTGAGGCCGGTGACAGGTGGAGTACCAATGGCTCCGTCCAGACTCCGTTTGTCACCGGCCTCAGACGCGGTACCTGTCCTTCCACACACAATACGGCGCATGGGAGCCGAGTCGAACGAATCAGATCATCCGCATGTGCCAATGTTCGGCGAGCGCCGGCACGTCCGGCACACCGTATTCGCGCACCAGCTCGAGCCAGCGCCGTTTGTTATCCTCTCCGAAACGGGCGGCGCGCGCGGTGTAGGCGTCAACGGAGACGAACTTGGGCGGCACGGATTTGCTGTGATACTTGTCCGCCACCATCACCGATTCCTGTTCCAGATTGAGCGGCACGTAGTCGTCGGGCGGCAGCGGCAGACCCTGGGCAATGACGCTGTCGCGTGTCAGCCCCACGCCGGTGTGGTTGCGGGCGAACTGGGCGATCGACTCGTCCACACCCTCGCCAACCAGGTACTCGTAGCCGAGCAGCCCGTGCAGAATGTAGCGTTTCTTGCTGAATTCCAACGGTCCGCCGTCGCTGCCGTTGTGTTTCTTCTTCAATACGTAGTAGGTGCCGATGTCGTGCAGCAGGCCGCCGATCACCACCAGGCGCTCGTCGATGAGCCGTGGCGGCACCGTACCGCCGGTCACGCCGTCGGTAGGGGCTGCCACAGACGCCCCCCTGTCGTCCTTGTTGTCCCCGTCGTCCGAATCGGAGGATTCCGTCATACGGCCTTGGAGCGCAGCCGAGACGCAGTCCGGGAAATCCCGGTAGAGTCCGGTCCACTCCGGTGCGTCGGCGGGCAGCGTGCAACGGCGCATGAACAGGGCGTTGCGGCGGCGGGCCAGCCGGCGGGCGATATCAGCGACGATGACGCAGTGCGTGTGGATCAGGTCGTAGGCCGCCTGCGAGGGGGCGATCTTGCGGTGGAGTTCGTCGATCTGTTCCATAGTGGGGATGTAACCGCTCATAGCTTCATGCTACGCCCGTTCAACCCACCAATCACGGAAACGGCCCCGCGCCACGGACCTGCTGTGTGATTGCGGAATCCACGGCGCGAAATCCACCGCGTATGCGATTCACGTCCCGTCCGCCCGCAATCCGTGCCGGCTACCGTTCTTCGGCACGTCGGGGATACCGAACAGGCTGCAAGGGCTTACCCTAGTAAGTATGGAAATTCATGTTTTGGATCATCCGCTGGTGGAGCACAAGCTCACCGTCCTGCGAGACAAGAACACCTCGTCCGCCACGTTCCGCGAACTCGTCTCCGAGCTGGTCATGCTCGAGACCTATGAGGCGACCCGCGACATCGACGTTGTGGACGCCCCGATCGAAACCCCGATCTGCCCGATGGTCGGCAGGAAGCTCTCCGACCATCCGCGCCCGATCATCGTGCCGGTGCTGCGCGCCGGTCTGGGCATGCTGGACGGTATGACCCGCATGCTGCCGACCGCTGAGGTCGGCTTCCTCGGCATGAAGCGCGACGAAGAGCATCCCACGCAGCAGATCACCTATGCGAACCGTCTGCCGGAGGATCTGACCGGACGTCAGTGCTTCCTGATCGACCCGATGCTCGCCACCGGCGGCACGTTGGTGGCCGCCACGCATTATCTGGCCGAGCGCGGCGCCAAGGACGTGACCGCGGTGTGCATCATCGCCGCTCCGGAGGGCATCGAGTTCGTCAAGCAGCACATCGACCCGGCCATCGACTTCAAGGTGGTCGTGTGCGCGGTTGATGAGGGCCTCAACGACAAGGCCTACATCGTCCCCGGTCTGGGCGACGCCGGCGACCGCCTCTACGGCGTGATCGACTGAGCCCTGGCTCCCGCTCCGTATACACAGAACATCCCGGCCCACCGATCTTCCGGTGGGCCGGGATGTTCTGCTATGCGCCCGCAACACGCCCGGCCCATTCCGGACTCTGATGCATCGTGACCGTGATCCAATCCAAGAAACGGCGGAATACCGCCATTCCCGGCAATAGATCAGGGTCACGATGCATCACGGTCACAATGTGTCAGAGTCCGGAATGGGCGGGGCGGGAACAGCGCCGGAGAAGGGGCCGGGCTCCGGAGTGGCCGGAGCCCTTGACCCGGAAGCGGGAAGGAAGCCCATACGCAGACTTCGCGGAAGCCTAACGTCTTCCCTGCAATGACCGGTCACGACGACGCAGCGCGATGGCGGCCGCACCGATCAAGGAGACCAACACCGCAGTCCCCATGCCGATGATGGCGCTACCCGTCGCCGGCATCTGTTCCTGTCCGGAAGTGTTGCCTTCTCCGGAATTTTCGGGATCTTGACCGGATTCGCTTCCCGGTTCCGGTTCAGGATCAGAATCCGGCTCCGGCTCGGGATCCGGTTCCGGTTCAGGCTCGGGATCAGGTTCAGGATCTGGAGCCGGATCGGGTTCAGGCTCAGGTTCGGGCTCCGGTTCAGGCTCGGGCTCTGGTTCAGGTTCCGGTTCCGGCTCCGGTTCGGGATCGGGCTCGGGGGCGACCGCATGGACCTGCCATTCGGCCACGGCCGTGCTGCCGGCCTGCGGCTGATCGCCGAACGACTGCATCACCAGCCGCAATCGGCTGGTGGTTACCGGTTCCGGCCACAATGCCTCGCTCCACCCATCGTTGGAAACCGCCCAATGTCCGGGCGCATTACGCTCGATCGTGTAGGTGGCATCGGGGATATCCGCCCAGCCGCCGGTACCGTCCTGCGCCGCGGCATCCCAATACTGCAGCTTCCACGAGCGCGGTATCTGCAGCCCAGCGCCGACATTCGGATCGGTCTGATCCGACGTGAACTGCACACGGCTGGAATCAATGACGACCTCACGGTCCCAAGAGTATTCCAGCGCCATTTCACCGACATTCGGCCAAGTGCCCCAGATGCACTCGTTCTCCACGGTGCATCCGCCGGGGATGGTCACCCCGTCGTTCAGCGCGGCCGCGCCCTTGGTCCATCCGGATTCGGCACCGCTCGGATCGTTGACCGCGGCGTCGCCTTCGATATACCCGGTCAGCGGCACCGACACGTCAGAGGGGATGTCCGCCGACGCCGGCACCGACACATTGCCGGCCACATCAACGGCCCGGAAGGTCACGGTCTCACGCGCGGACGAGGACGCGGTGATGACGTCGCCCTCGGCGTATTCCGCCCACTCACCATCTCCAATACGGTATTCGATGCCGGCCACTCCGGAACCGTCCCCATCGGAAGCCGACAGCGTCATCGTGCGCGCGCCCGCATCCACGTTCGCACTGACCGTCGGTGCCATGGTGTCCACCCATACCTCGGCGCTTTCCGGTACCGACACCCGTCCATCGGCGTTGGTGGCCTTGGCGTGCACCCTGACCAACCCCTGCCCGTCCACGGGCACGGCGGCCAGGTTGGCGTCAACCGCCACGGTCTGCCAGGATCCGGCACCGACTTTGAGTTCCAGTTTCGCGTTGACGCCGCCGCTGGGATCACTGCCCGAGACAATGGCGACCGGGCTGGTCACCAGCCACCCCTCATTGCCTCTGACGCCGGCGAGCGCCACGCGTACACTTGGCCGTTGTGTTTCGCCGGACGGCTGGTAGCCGTCCACCACGTCGACGGCGATCGTCACGTTACCGTCGAGGCCGCCGTTGGAGTCGGATGTCTCGGCCACACCGGCGACGACGCCCTGCACGGTGAAGGAACCGACCTGGGCGTATGCCGCGGGATCCACCGGCCGCCAGATCACGGGGACATTGACGCTTTCCGCGCCATAGGCCACCGATACGGTGGTCGGCAATGTGGGCGCGGTGCCGGTGGCCGTGGTCACGGGCTGCGGTGCGGTGATGTCCGGGGCGTCGTCGACGGCGTGCACCTGCCATTCGGCCACGCCCAGGGAGGCGTAGCCGCCGTCGACGGACTGGGCCGCCATGTCGAGTTCCAGCGCGACCGCGGTCACCGGGGAGAAGGTCACGACATTGGGGTTGTCAACACCTGTGGCCGTCGGGTAGCCGCTGGCGTCGGGCACGTCATGCCATTGCCCCGCCTCGTCGAGGTATCGCAGCTTCCAGGATGCCGGGGCGCGCAGCGCGTTGGAATCCGTGTCGAACCAGACGGTGGCGGAGTCGATGCGAACGGCGCCGTCCCATTGGTAGATGAGTGCGTCCGTGGCCCGTTCCTGTGGCATGCTGCGATAGTTCGTCCAATGGTTGGGCGGCACGACCGCTGTCTGGAGCACGCGGCCGTCATTGACGGCACCCTTCCAGGACGCGGTTTCCGTATAGGTGGCGGAAACGGACGCGTAGGGTGCCACATTGGAGGAGGGCGTGATGCGTTCCGCCTTGGTCGGGTGCGCCACGGCGCTCATCGTCCCACCGGACCATGTGACCTCGTCGATGCATACGGCGCGACGGAAATCGGTGCCGCCGGTCTTGTCGCCGGTGTGGTAGGTCACCCACCAGGTGTCTCCGAACGGCAGTACGGAGGGGTGCATGGTGGTGGATGAGCCCGATTCCAGGAGGACGCCGCGGTAGGTCCACGGCCCGAGCGGGCTGGACGAGGTCGAGTACTGCACGCACGCCTGGTAGTTGGATTCCACGCAGGACGCGATGCCGGAGCCGGGCTTGCCGCCGTCATACACGTTGTAGTAGACGCCGTCCTTTTCGAACACCCATGCCGCCTCGAAGAACCCCTTGGGGCCATTCGCGTAGGCGCCGCCGTTGGCCGAGGTGTCGAGTCCGGCGTTCACGCCGGCCGCGTAGGCGCTGCCCAATGTGTCCTGTTCCGGGTCGTAATCGGGGATGCCAGCCAACGCGTCGGCGTCGCGCATGGTGAAGATCTTCGGTTCGCCGTCCGCGGTGCCGTCCGTGGTTTCCAGCTGCGTGTAGGAGGTGCGGCCCGTCTCGGAATCGGTGGCCATGCGTACGGCGAGCTGGCTGTTGAACGTGCCGAAGTACAGATATCCGGTTCCGTCATCGTCCGTGAAGAACGCCGGATCGATGGTCTCGATGCCGGTTTGCGTGGTGGTCAGCAGCGGTTCGCCGATGGCGTCCTCCCATGGGCCGAGCGGGCTGCGGGATCGCGCCACGCCGATGGAGAACGGGTCGGCACCGGCCGGCGCGTTGCGGTCCTTGACCGGGATGTAGTAGTAGAACCAATCGTCGGAGGGGTCGTTTTCGGTGCCGCCGTCGTCGACCACCACATGACCGGCGTAGGCACCGTCGCCGGTAGCCCAGTCGAACAAGTCGGCCTGCAGGATGTTCTTGTAATGGGTCCAGCGGCCGCTGGTCGGGTCGTCGGTCACGTAGACGCCCCAATCGTGCATGTCGAAGCTGCCGTAGGTGGGGGCGGCCTCGTCGTGACCGGTGAAAACGAAGAGTTTGCCATCGTAGGACAGTGCCGCCGCATCGGCGGAATAGTAGTTGGCATCCAGATCGTCGGGGGTGTCGACGCCTTCGTCCTGCCCGATCGGGTTGCGCAGGGCCGCCGGTTTGGCGCTGTTGTCGATCTGCGCAACCTCTACGGTGGGGTTGGCATACGGCAGCGCGTCGTATGCGTATCCGGCGACGCTCGGCGCCTGTTCGGCTGGTGTCGACGCCATCGCCGGCACCGGCATCAGCGCGCCGACCATCAGCAGCGTCGCGATTGCGGCCGGCGCACGCAGGGATATGCTCATCGCTGAGTTCCTTCTCATGTCTTGGAGTCCGTATGGAAAAGGCCGGAACCGCGCCGCACATGGCGGCGGTTCCGGCCTGGTCAGGTCCCTCAGGACTCCGGAGAGCCCCGAGGGAACCGTATGGGTTCAGATCACTTGCCGGTCATGTAGCGACGGGCCGCGATGGCGACGGCACCGGCCAGGGCCAGCAGCGTCACGGCGGCGACGCCGATGACCGCGGCACCGGTGGCGGACAGATCGCCACCGGGCTTGGTGGTCTGATCACCGGGCTTGGTCTGGCCGCCGGTGGTCGGCGCCTTCTGCAGGCCGTTGAGGGCATCCTCGATGGCCTGGATGGCGGCATCCACCTCTTCCTGCGTCGCGTCCTTGTCGGACATGACCTGCTGCGCGTCGGAGAGCGCCTGGTCGAGCGCCTTGAGCGACTCGGCCGTGTAGGCGTTGCGGTCGACGGCCTGGCCCTTAGCGATCGTCGCAGCCAGCTTGCTCGTGTCCACTGTGTCGCCCGGCTCGTCCGGATCATCCGGATCGGTCGTTTCGGCGGGCTTCAGACCGAGCACGGCATCCTGCAGCGTCTGGGCGGCGGCGTCCACCTGCTCCTGCGTCGCATCATCGGCCATCAGCACGGCCTTCGCGTCCGCAAGAGCCTGCGAGAACACGGACCACGTCTCCGGCGTGTAGTCCGCCTCACGCAGCGCATCCGCCTTATCCACGGCCGCCTTCAGCGCGGTCTTGTCGGCCTCCACCGGCTCGACCGGCTTGGCTTCAAGCTTGCCAACCGCATCGTTCAACGCCTGGGCGGCGTCGTCCACGGCCTGCTGCGTGGCATTCTCGTCCTGCATGACCGCGTTCGCCGATTCCAGCGCGTCCGCCACGGCGGCCCAGCTTTCCTCGGTGTACGCCGACTGGTCGAGACGGTCGGCCGCGTCGATGGCGATCTGCAGCGCCGACTTGTCCGCCTTGGCGACGAGGTTCTTCTGCGCGTCCTCGAGCTTCGCGGTCGCGTCGGCGACATCGGCCTCGGTGGCCTCAGCGTTGTCGTACACGGCCTGGGCGTTCGCGAGCGCGTCAGCCAGCACCTGCCAGGAGGCCGGCGTGAAGCGGTTCTGGTCCAGGGCGCCGGCGGCGTCGATCGTGGCCTTCAGCGCGGTCTTGTCGACCGGTTCAGGCTCCGGCTCGGGCTCCGGCTCCTCGTTCTCGACGGCGTGCACGCCCCATTCGGCGACGGCGGTGCCGTAATACGGGATCGAGGCACCTTCGACGGTGGCGCGCGGGGTCAGCACCAGACGAAGACCGGTAGTTTCAACCGGCTCGAAGGTCACGGTGCTCCAGCCGCCATCCTCGGCCTCGCCGCGATGGGTCGGGTCGTTGCGGACCACGGTGTAGGCACCGTTCGCCGTCGGGGTGACGGGCTGCCAGTTGCCTTCGGCGTCCTTGTACTGGATCTGCCAGGCATCCGGGATCTCCAGACCGGGGTCGTCATCCTGAGCCTCGCTGCAGTTTGCCCAGAACTGGACGCGCGAGGAGTCGATGGTCGCGGCGGCGTCCCAGGTGTACTCGGCGTAGATGCCGTCGTCGGCCACACCCCAGGTACCCCAGACCATGGCGTTCACATCGGCTTCATCGGTGGACGGCCAAGTGTCGTCGATCACCACGCCGTCGTTGAGCTTGCCCGCGGCCGGGGACCAGCTGGCCTCGGCGCTGGCCTGCAGGCTCGCGGCCTGGCCTTCGATCCAGCCTTCGAGCGGTTCCGGTTCGGGCTCCGGGCCGGGTTCCGGCTCCTGCACGTCGTTCGGGTTCACGAGCACGTGAATCGTCAGACGTGCCTGTCCGCTGGCACCGTCGGCGGTGCCGGTCACCACGTAGTCGCCGACCGTGTTCAGATCGACGGCCGCCACGGTGGCCTCATCCCAAGTGACCGCACGGTCGTCCTGGGCGCCGTTGGGGAACTGGACCGGCACGGTGGTCGGCAGCGTGATCGACTCGGCGCCACGGTAGACGCTCTGCTCGATCGGCTGCGCGGTGCCGGAGTTCTGGTTGTCCGCGTCG
Organism: Bifidobacterium pullorum DSM 20433; assembly: GCF_000771405.1. Lineage (GTDB taxonomy): Bacteria > Actinomycetota > Actinomycetes > Actinomycetales > Bifidobacteriaceae > Bifidobacterium > Bifidobacterium pullorum. The sequence continues at coordinate 26,346 of NZ_JDUI01000012.1, forward strand.
GACTTGACGTTGAGGATGGCCTGCGCGCCGCTCAGCGCGCCGGTCACGGTGCCGTTGAGGGTGATCACCGCACCGTCGACGAGCTGGTCGTCGGACACGGAGGACCAGCTGACCTTCAGGTCATGACGGCTGCCGTCGGCGTAGTAGGCGCTGACGGTATCCGGCAGATCGAGTTCCTCGGCCTTGGTGCCGGCCTGCACCATGCGGTGCACATTGTCCACGCCGAGCGGGTCGGCCACGTAGGCCTCCAGCTCGCTCAGACCGACGCCGTTGCCGTCGTCGGCGCGCTTGGTCAGCACGATGCGCATCTTGCTGGTCCACACCTGTTCGAAGGAGACCTCGTTGCCCTGGGCGCGGTTGACCGTGTAGGACTGGCCCTCCTTGAGGGTCACGTCCGCCCAATCCTCGACGGCCGCATCCCAGTACTGCACCTTCCAGTCGGCCGGCAGAAGCACGCCGCCGTTGTCGGTCCAGAAGTAGGCCTGGACCTTGCTCAGCGGCACTTCGGCATCCCACTCGTAGGTGACGGTCGGGGTCTTGTCCCACTGCTGGCCCCAGTTGTTCCACGACTTCATCGTGTCAGAGCCTTCAAGGTCGACGATGCCGTCGTTGAGGATGTCCACGTCGCCGATGGCGTAGCTGTTCCGGGAGCTGGCCGTGGCGGTCGCCTGGGAGGCGATGTTCACGGTGCCGTCGGAGGGCACGCCGTGCACGGTCACGTCGACCGAGGCGGACTTCTCGCCGTCGGAGGCGGTCAGACGCAGCACGTAGTCGCCTTCGATGTTGAAGGTCACGGTCGTGCTGGCGGCCTTGTCGTCCATGAAGGAGGCGACGCCGCCCTCGGGGCCGGAGACCTGTTCCCAGGTCACGTCGAGCTCACCGCCGGGCAGACCGTCGTCCTTGACCACGCCGACGAGTTCGGCGCCGGACGAGGTGCTGCTGTCCACATAGGCGTCGATGCTCGGGGCCTGGTTGGTCGGTTCGGCGGTCGGCTCGATGCCGGTGTTGTACGCCTGGATCGACTTCAGACCGATGGCCTGGCCGGCCTGCGGCGTGAAGGTGGCGCGGATGGCGGTGGTCGTCACCGGGTCGAACTGGACGCGGTTGTAGTTCGCGCCCGCGTAGGTGGGGGTGCGCACCTGGTTCGGCAGCGTCTTCCATTCACCGGATTCGTCCAGATACTCCAGCGTGTAGACCGAAGGCTCCTTGTAGCCGGTGATCGTCTGGCTGGACGAGGTCTGGTAGAAGTACAGACGCACGTCGTCGATGGTCTGGGCGCCGTCCTTGAAGGTCACGGCGATCGTGTCCGTATCGTTCGACGAGCCCTTGGTGCCCCAGAACGACTCCATGACGTTCTTGCCGTCCACGGCGTTGGTGGCCGGATAGCCGTCGGCCTCGTAGGTGGCCTCGACGTCGGCGCCGCGAGCCACGTCGATCTGGCTGTCGGAGGCGGAGTCGATGTTCTGGCCGGAGGTGGCGAAGATCTCGGTCACGCGGTCATCGGCGTCATAGGTCACCTGGTTGGCGGCGGGCAGGTTCGCGGTGGTCGCACCGGTCACCTGGGCGCCGGAGTCGTCCATCACCTCGACCGTGCCGGTGGTCGGGTCATAGACCAGATGCGCCAGCTTGTCGGAGGTGAACACGGCCTTGCCGTCCAGATACAGGGTGTAGCCCTTCGGCGCGTTGTACGTGCCGTCGTTGTTCCACACGATGGACAGGTCCTGGCCGTGGTAGCTCAGGTTGTTCACCGTGAAGTGCTCCCAGTCCGGCAGGGCGATCGGGTTGAGCTCGATCTTGTTGTCCTCGCGCGGCACCATGCCGGCCACGTCCTCGATGATCGTCCAGTTGGTGGTGCCCAGCTGGGTGTGATGGATCCAAGAGCGGTAGGTGATCTTGCCGCCGTTCTGTGTGGAGTCCAGGTTCTTGTCGACGTTGTTGACCACGCCGTCGCCGTTCAGGTCGCCGACGTTGTCGTTATCCATGTTCCAGAACTCGTTCTGGTCGGGATAGTTGTTGTTGCCGCCCTGGTAGTGCGCGAACGCCACCCAGTACAGCAGCTTCTTGAACGTCTCGGACGTGATGTAGCCGTTGTCGTCCGCGTTGTAGTCGCGGATGCCCGCGGAGTAGATCTGCAGCAGCGGCGTGGCGTTGATGATCGAGAAGTTGTTGGAGCCCGGGAAGCCCAGTTCCTCCTTGTCCGCCTGGTTCGCGGTGAAGAACGGGAAGATCGGGAACTCGTCGGCGTCGGCGAACAGGCGCAGCGCCTCCTCGTACTCGGCCTGGTATCCTTCCTCGCCCTCGGAGGGGATCAGACCCACCGAGTACGGGTAGTAGTTGTTGTTCTCCTTGTACTTCGCGAAGGCGCCGTCGCTCAGCCACTTGTGCTGGATGAGCTTGGTCTCCGGGTTCCACAGCTCGGTCAGGACGTCGTCCTTGATGTTGTCGGCGGTCTCCTGCATCGTGTCGGCCTTCTCCTGCAACTCGGCCTTCTTGGCCTCGTCGGTCTCCGCCTCGGCGGCGGCGTAGTAGGCCTGGGCGGCGGCGTTGGCGTTCGCCCACATGTTGGCGGAGCCGTCCGCGCGGTCCATGCGCTGGCCGCTGCGTCCGGGCTCGGAGAAGGACACCGCGTCCGCGTCGTTGCCGGTCATCGACCACCAGGACCAGTCGATCAGGTAGTTCTCGTTGTCGTTCTGGTTGTCGTTGTCGTCCGGTTCGCTCTCGGAGTTCAGCAGGCCGTTGACGTCATCGGAGCCGTAATCGCCCAGCGCCTCGGCGAGGGACGACGGACCGCCGTGGACCTTATACGAATCCCAGCCGGCCTTGGTGATGTACTGCGTGTAGCTGTGGTTCCAGTTGGCGGGATCGCCCGGGTTGTCGTGGTAATAGTAGTACCCCGACTGACCCTTCTTGGCGGTCTGGCCGGCCGACACCCAGGTGCCGTAGGCCAGGTCCGGATTACGCAGCCACTTGGTGTCGTTGATGAACATGCCGGAGGTCAGCACGATCTGGTTGTTGTAGCCCAGCACACCCTCGATGGAGGTCGGGTACTGGAACGTGTTGCCGGGCATGTTCGCGTCGAGCGAGTTGAACCGGGCGAGCCACCAGCGGTAGACCACGGTCTTGTCGATGTTGTGCTCGGGGGTTTCGATGTAGGGGATGTTGTCGACCCACCACTGGTTGTAGGTGGTCACCGAATCCTTGTAGGAGGCGGCCGGATCGACCAGGTCGCCGGTGTAGCGCGCCTCGTACTCGGTGGTGGAACCGGGCAGCTCCTCGGTGATCATGCCGAGCTGGACCTTGGTGGTCTGCGGGACGTTGGCGTCCAGCGTCATCGTGGAGACGAGCGCGCCGTCCTGCACGGTGAAGCCGTTGCCCGAGAACCGCGGGTACAGCGTGGTCAGGTCGTTCTTGGCGTTGGTGCGTCCGGTCAGCTCCGTGGCGCCGTTCTCGCCGGTGTCGGCGAACGGCGACTCGGCGGTGAGGGTGACCTCGCCGCCCGTGGTGCTGGACACCTCGAGGTTGGCCACCATCACGTTGTTGTAGGTGATGTACTTGGTTTCGGTGATGGTGACGGTGCCGTCCGCGTTGCTGAACACGGTGGTGAAGTAGCTCGGGGTCTGCTTGCGCTGGGATGCATCCTCACGCATGCGCTGCTCCACGCCGTCCAGGCTCACGCCGATGGTGAAGCCGTTCTTGCCGGTGGAATCCCAGTACGCGGCGTCGCCTACGAAGCCCAGCGAGCCCGGGGTGTGCGTGTACATGTACATCGCACGGCCACGGGTGAACAGGTAGCTGTTGCCGTCGGCGCCCTCATAGTAGTACTCGCCCGCCTCGTTCTCGCCCGTGCCGTTGGGCTCGTTGCCGGTGCGGGTCAGGATCTTGTCGATGTAGAAGTCGTGATCGGTGTCGGTGCCGGCGCCGTTGGCCACGTCCTTGTCGAAGATGGTCTTGAGGTAGCTGGTCGACGGATCGTAGGTCAGCCCGTTCTCTTCAAGATAGCCAAGATACGTGGGATCGTCGGACCCGTAGAAATGGGGATATCCCATCGCCGAATTCGGGTTCTCGATCACGGCATCGTCGGCCGCGAGCGCCGTCGACGCCGGAACCAGCATCGAAGCGGCGACCAGACCGGCGATCAGCGCCGTTCCCGATCGCGTGAGCACGGTACGGAAGTATGACCTTCCTCCCGGCCTCATCTGTGAACTCATGGATTGAACTCCTCTCAGGCTTCCGCCTGCTCTGCTTCATTGCAGTGGCCACGGCGACGTCCGCGTCGCGACCACCCTGACGAAATGAGAGAAAAAACGCGAAACACCGTCTGGAGAACAGAATATTCGCATTGTTTTTACAAGAATACCCTTGCGAAAGCCTTTACGCAAGTTTCCCCATGTCGGCATTGGACGCCTGCAAACAGCCGCCCCTTCTTATGGAAGGGGCGGCTGCATCTCTCATTTCATGACCGGTCGGCCAACTCCAGACTCAGGCCGACCGACCATCCCGCCCGGCAACGCGGATATCTCCCGCGGCGTCGGGCAAGCTTGCCTTATGTCACGACCGGTTCAGCCAGACCGTCATCTGGCCGTCGGCGCGATTGGCCCAGGTGTAATAGGGCACCATCCTGAGCTCGGCCAGCTCGGAGATGCCGCGCTCCTCCGCGCTGAGATACAACGGCCCATCACACGGGTCCTCCTGGGCGCGTACGGCGGCCTTGGTCACCACGCCGACGCCACCCAGCAGGTCGGGGTCATACCGGTAGCCGGCCTCGGTCGGAGTCGCCCCGCTGATCGAATACAGCCACAGCGGCCCCTCGTTGTCGCACTCCTCGGCGCAGTACACAAGCGGGCCGCGCATGACGGCCACCTTGCCCGCATCCTCGCGCACCCGGTTGGAGGCACGCACCAGCCTGACGCCCATGTTCAGCCCCAACACCACGGCGAACCTGTCAGCACCGGCCGGCACCTCGATGTAGACGAAGCCGTCCTCCACGCCATCGGTCACCTGCTCGCCCTCCACGGTCAACGTGTATTGGCCGGCCGACCATGCCGGCACACGCACGCCGAAACGCACGGGCGTCTCGTTTGGGTTCGACACGCTCCAGGAAATCTCGCCGTCCCACGGGTAGTCGCCGGTCTGCTCGATGCGCACGCCGTTGGCGAACGTGGCCTTCGAGGCGATGAACTGGTGGGCCAGAATCGTGCCGTCGGCCATGACCGTGTAAATGTAGCGGTCGATCGACGTGATCAGACGTGCCAGATTGGACGGGCAGCAGGCGCAGGCGAACCATCCGGCGCGGTGGGTAAGCACGTGGCCCTTGTCCGGGGTACCGGCGGAGGCGGCCGGATCGGCCTCAAGCGGGTTGACGTAGTAGAAATGCGTGCCATCCAGGGACATGCCGGCCAACGCACCGTTGAACAGCTCCTTCTCCAGCACGTCGCCGTATTCGCCCTTGGCCCGCAACGCCAGCATCTGACGGGCGAAGAAGCTCATACCCACGGAGGCGCAGGTCTCGCCGTACATCGTGTCATTCGGCAGGTCATAGTCGTACGTGAACGACTCGCCCACATGGGTGGAGCCGATCTGTCCCGTGATGTACATGCGGCGGCGCACGATGCTGTTCCACAGGCGCTCGGCGGACTCGGCGAGCGAGGCGTCCCCCGTCAGTCGGGCGATGTGCGCCAGTCCCGTGCACAGGTAGGCCACACGCACCGCATGGCCCTGCGCGTCCCGCTGGTCGGCGATCGGCTCGGCCGCCTGGTAGTAGGTGCGCGGGAAGTCGCGGATCATCGAGAAGAAGTCACGGTCCCACCCGTCGGCGCGGTTCTGGTTGTCATAGAAGTCGGGGTCCTGACCACGGATGTTCAGGAACCAGCGACCCATCATCGCGTACCGCTCCTCGCCAGTGGCCTCGGCCAGGCGCGCGAGTGCCAGCTCGATCTCGGGATGGCCGTCCGCACCGTGGACCTGGGTCTCGCCGTCCCCGAAGTTCGCCTCGATGCACGCGGCCATGCGCTTGGCGATCTCCAGCGCCTTCTCGTTGCCGGTCGCCTGCCAGTAGGCCACGGCGGCCTCGATGTAATGGCCCATCGAGTACAGCTCGTGCGACTGCTGGATGCGTTTGAAGACACGGTCCTTCCACTGGATCTGGAAGAACGTGTCCAGATAGCCGTCCTCGCGCTGCGCGCGGGCGATCAGATCGACCACATCGTCGGCGAGACGGCGCAGCTGCGGATCGTCCCGATGATGCAGCGCGTACGCCACGGCCTCCAACCACTTGTAGACGTCGGAATCCTGGAACGGCATGCCGTGGAACGGCGCATCCTGTTCGCCGGCGGCCACTTTCAGGTTGCGGATGGAGTGGTTGAGCTTGTCGTAGCTGTCTACCGGATTGCCGCCCGGATCCGGCGGCAGGTCGACCTCCTGCTCGCCGTTGAGCACGGCCCACTGGTACGGCAGCACCTTGTCGATGACCAGATTGATGTAACGGGTCCAGAACGCCGAGGTGATCTCGACGTCGGGAAGCCGGGCCTCGGTGCCGGCGGCTCCCGGAAATGCTGTTGTTGCTCCCATGGATGGCTTTCTTTCGTTGGGCCTTCGCCCCCGACCTCCCGCTCCGCAGCGCTTGCGTAAGGAATGCACGTGGCCGGCCGCCCACGTCCTGACGCACGAACATGCACGGCCGGCCACGTGTTGTTGGGAGGAAAGGAGGGAAGGAAGTTTGTTCTGTCAGTTACCGATGCGGCCGGTCAGCCCTTGACCGCGCCGGCGGTGAAGCCCTTGACGTAGTACTTCTGCAGGGCCAGGAACAGGATCGCGGCCGGGATCATCAGCACGACGACGCCCGCTTCGGTGGCGCCGTAGTCGATGACGCCCATCGTCTGCTGGCGCATGTTGACCATGGCCAACGGCAGCGGGGTGTTGTCCGAGCCGGCGAGGTACAGCGGGATCATGAAGTTGTTCCAGGCCTCCAGGAAGGCCAGCAGGCCGACGGTGACCATCGAGGGCTTGACGACCGGGACCAGCACACGGATCAGCGCCTGCAGCGAGTTGCAGCCGTCCACCATGGCCGCCTCCTCGAGCTCCCTGGGGATGGCGTCGAACGCGTTGCGCATGATGAACGTGGACATCGGCAGCTGGAACAGCGTGATGACCAGGCCGATGCCAACCAGCGTGTTGTTCAGGCCGATCTGGCTGTACCACACCATCAGCGGGATCAGCAGCGAGGCGTACGGCACCATCAGGATGGACAGCGTGACCATGAATCCCAGGTCACGGCCCGGATACTCGAATCGGGAGAACGAGTAGCCGGCCATCGTGCAGATCACCACGGACAGCACGATGGTGATCAGCGAGATGACCACCGAATTGAACAGGTAGGCGGGCAGGCCGGCCTGGTAGTTAAACAGCGTGACGTAGTTGTTGACGCCCCACCCGTCGGTCTGCGCCGAACCCGGCTGCGGACTGAACGAGCTGACGATGACCCAGACCAGCGGCGCGATGAAGACGAGGGCGAGGATGGCCTGCAGGATGCGGCCGATGACGCGCTTCCACAACGGAGTAGTCATGATGGTCCCTCCTTACTTGGTGTTGTCGCGCATGCCGCGCATCTGGATGGAGTTGATGATGACCAGGGCCACCAGCACCAGCAGCGAGAGCGCCGCCGCCATGCCGAGGTCCTTCTTGGAATCGAAGGCGAAGTTGTAGATGAGCTCCACCACCGTCATCGTGGCGTTGTTCGGACCACCCTTGGTCAGGATGAAGAACTGGTCGAAAGCCAGGATCGAGCCGGTGACGCAGTAGACCAGGCACATCACGATGGTCGGCTTCATCAATGGCAGCGTGATCGAGCGGAAGATGCGCCAGGTGCTGGCGCCGTCCATGCGGGCCGCCTCATACAGTTCACCCGGAATGGACTGCAGGCCGATCATCATGAGCAGCATGTAGTAGCCGGAGAAACGCCAGACGATGACGATGATCGTGGCCCACAGCGCGGACTGGCCGGTGGCGAGCACCGAACCGCCGTCCTCCATGAGACCGAAGAAGCTCAGGATCTTGGTCACCGGCCCCACCTGCGGGGAATACAGCGCATAGAACAGCAGTGAGGCGGAGGCCAGGCCCGTCGCGCTCGGCAGCAGGAAACAGGTGCGCAGCACGTTGTTCCACTTGGAGCTCTCCTGGACGATCAAGGCCAATCCCAGACCGAGCACCAGCAGGAAAATCGTGACGATCACCGTATATTCCAAGGTGAACAGAATCGACTGCCCCAACAGCGGATGACTGAACACCTCGATGAAGTTCTCCGGGAAGTTCCACCCACGGTTGCCGCCCATCAGGCTCCAACGGGAGCAGGCCATGACGACCAGCAGCACGATCGGAACGAAGAACAGCGCGACGATCATCACCCAGTCGGGAAGCGCATACAGCAGACCGCGCCGCGTCGCGTCGGCTTTGGCCTTGGACTTGCGCATCTGCCCCGTTGAGGGTTGTTTGGAGACGCTTGTCATATTCTCTCCTCATCTAATGGTTGATTGGGATTCACCGATGAAATCCCTCATCGGCTCCGGACCATCGGCGGTCCGACGCCTATGACGCATCTCAGGGCGAAAGGGTGGGTGGCGCCCGGCGAACCGGACGCCACCCGGTACTCATCACTCAGCGGTCATGCGATGGCGCGTTCACTGGGCCAGCACATCGGTGATGGCCTGGTTGTCGGCCTCAAGGCTGTCGCCGGAGCCCCACACGTAGTTCTGGATCAGCAGCTGGTACGGCGAGCCGGCGGCGTTGAACGCCTCGTTGAACGCGGACGACTTCGGGGTCTGTCCGTTGCCGTCGATGATCGTGGAGTTGATGGTCTGGATGCGCGGATCGGCATCCTCGTACGCGGTCTTCAGCGTCTCGATGTTGGAGGCGGTGTAGCCGTTGGCGGCGAAGACCTCGGCCTGCGTGTCGGACTGCATCAGCCAGTGCAGGAAGTTCCAGGCCTGGGCCACGTTCTTGCAGTCCTTGGAGATGCCCATCGCGTCGCCACCGAGGAAGGTGGAGGTGTTGCCCGAGGTGCCGGCGATCGGGGTCACACCGACCTCGAAGCCGCCCGAAGCCTCAGCGTCGAAGATGTCGTTGAGCGAGGTGTTCGGGTAGGGCATGACACCGATGTTGCCGTTGGCGAACGGCGCGGTCCAGGTGGCGCCGGTCTCCTCCTTGGAGCCCGCACCCAGGCCGTTGTCGGTGTTGGCGAGCTCACGGTAGGAGTCCAGCACGGCCTTGAAGGAGTCGTTGGTCAGCGTGGCCTCGGTGCCATCCTCGTTCATCACGGTCTCTCCGTCGGCCCACACGGACGGGAACAGCTTGAACACCAGCGCGCCACCGGACTGTCCGGCCAGGTAGGAGCCGGCCACGCCGTCCTTATCGAGGGCGGCCACGGCCTTGGCCTGCTCGGTGAAGGACTCAATGTCGGTCGGGCCCTGCTCCGGGTCGAGACCGGCCTGCTCGTACAGGTCCTTGTTCCACACCCACACGGAGACGTCGGTGATGAACGGCAGCGTGTGCTTGGCGCCGTCCACGGTGCCGGCCTCGATGTGGCCCTGCTGGATGTCGTCCAAGTTGTCCAGGCCATCGATCTGCTCGGTGATATCGGCGAAGATGCCCTCGGATGCCCAGTACGGGATGCGCACGACATCGCCGGCCAGGATGTCCGGCAGCGAGTCGGTCTGCGAGGCGCCGCCGACGCGGCCTTCCATATCATCGTTCGGGATGATCTCCAGCTTCACCTGGTTCTCGTGGGAGGCGTTGTACGCCTCGACCACGGCCTGGGCCTGACGCTCCAGCGGGGAGCGAGTCCACAGCGTGATCTCGGTGCCGTCGTCCGTGCCCTCGGCCGGGATGTCGGCCGAGGCGGTGGAGCCACCGCCATTGCCGCCGCAGGCGGCCAGCGGAACCAGGAGCGCGGCGGCCGCGATGCCGGCAAGCGTTCTCGTTACCTTATTGAAAGACACCATATTCGCTTCTTTCTCTTGTAGTTACCGCCCAACATCAATGTGAGAGACGGCGGCGGTCTATCCGCCCCACGGCTTCCCGACATTTGCGCCGCTATGCGTTTTCCCAAGTATCGCGAAAGCCTTTTCTCATAGTACGATGTTTTTCTCAACTTTGCAAAATCGCTTTCGCAAAAAATGCAAAACGGCGTGTTGCCCCATATACCGCCAAGTCGACGCATAATGCCCCTATTGGGACAATACCCCCCGCCATTCACCACAGCATATTTTCGCGATTTTTCCTCTACTTGGCATTCACTTTTCTGTTCCCGTTTCACATTTTTACGCACCTGCCCCATCCTCTCGCCCCGATTCCACCCATCCCCTCAACGGACCCGGCGATGCGAAAACATTTTCCCAACCGGTTCGATTTGCGTTATACTGTAGAGAAAAGCTGCAAATGAGAAGGACTTCAACGATGCAGGACGAATCATCCGGGGGCGTACGCACTCATCGGAAAATCACCCTGGCCGACGTAGCGTCGGAGGCGGGCGTATCGCTCGCCACGGCATCCAAGGCGCTGAACAACCAGCCCCGCGTCAGCGAAGCCACCCGCGCTAAGGTCATCGACGTCGCCAGAAGGCTGGATTACGCGCCGAACACCTTCGCACAGTCCCTGGCCACGGGGAAAACCAACTCCATCGGCGTCATCACCTCCGACCTGGTCGGCCGCTGGAGCATCCCCGTCCTCATCGGCGCCGAGGACGAGCTGGGCAACTCGTCGAACACCGTACTGCTCAGCAACGCCCGAGGCGACACATTGCTGGAACGCAACAGCCTGGATTTCCTCATCTCACGCAACGTCGACGGCATCCTCATCGCTGGGCAGGAGACCAACCCCCGTCCTCCGCTGCGCACCACGGCGAATGTGCCGCTCGTCTACGCCTACGCCCCCAGCGAGGATCCGCAGGACTGCTCGGTCACCTGCGACAACGTGCAGGCCGGACGTCTGGCCGTCGAGCACCTGCTGTCGTGCGGCAAACGCAAGATCGCCATCATCGGCGGCAGCGACACGTTCAGCGCGGCGGTCGACCGTCTGCGTGGCGCGCTGGAGGCACTGCACCAGGCCAATCTGGAGCCGGCCGGCCCGGTGCGGTTCAACGAATGGTCGGAATCCTGGGGACGCGCGGCCACACGGCTGCTGCTCGACCAGCACGTGGACTTCGACGGGGTAATCTGTCAGAACGATCAAATCGCCCGCGGATGCCTGACCGTCCTGCGCGAGGAAGGACTTTCCATCCCCCACGACGTGGCCGTCATCGGTCACGACGACTGGCAGGTCCTTACTTTGGACTCCGTACCCCCGCTGACCAGTATCGCCAACCAGATCGAAGAAGTCGGACATATCGCGGCGCGAAATCTGCTCGACGCCATCCAGGGACATCCCCATCACGGCATCGAATACGTGCCCTGCCGCGTGGTCCAGCGCGCCTCCACGCTCCCCTTGCGCTGACGGGGGATACCGGTCACCGCCCCCATGGACCGGATCCCCACCATGCACTCGCAACACGCCCGGCTTGTGCGGACTCTGACACATCGTGACTGTGACACATTCCAGGAAACGGCGAAATAACGCCAATCTCTGAAAGTGTCAGAGTCACAAAAGTGTCAGAGTCCGCACAGGCCGGGCGTGTCTCAGCGCTCGTCGGGAATGAACGACTCGAAGACGTGGTGGTCGAACCACTCGCCGCATTCGGCCACCTCATCGCGATTGCGCACGGTCCACGACACCGGGACGGCACCCATCGCACGCGCCAGGCGCACCTGCGGGGAGCCGCCGCTGCGCCAATCGCACGCCACGAAATCCGGGCGGGACAGCCAGTTGAACAGCAGACGCCCCGCCGCCCAATACGTCATGTCGGTCTGTCCGAACGGCAGCGGTTCGATCAGTTGGCCGCGGCACGTCTCCGGACGGTGTTCCTTGTACCACCGCATCGCCATCGGATGGAACGATTCGACCACATACGGTCCCGCATAGGCCTGCAGCAGCGCGTCGCCCTTCTCCATCAGCTCCTCGCAGCGCGGCGTCCAGTCATTGCCGTCGAACTTGTACTCCACAATCAGCGGCACACGCCCGCCGACCAACTTGAGCACGTCGGAGAACAACGGCACATGCTGGTAATACCCCACCGGCGGCTTGGCCGGAGTCACCACCAGCGCCGGGGCGTCGACCGCGTTCGGCACCGGCTCGGCGATGGCGCAGCCGGGGCGCGACGGGGCCGGGTACAACGGGATACGGCACAGCTCGTCATAGGTCAGATCCGCCACGCGACGGGGGTCGCCGGCCACACGCATCAAGTCGGCGTCATGCAGCACCACCACCTGGCCGTCCATGGTCAGTTGGATGTCGAGTTCGATGCCGAAACCGGCCTCGCAGGCGGCGGCGAACGCGGCCAGAGAGTTCTCGGGGGCGATCGGGCCGACACAATCGGGCGTGCCGTAGCCGGCCTTCATCGCCATGCGACGGGCTAGGGCCACATACTCGCCGCTTTCGGCCGCATACTGTGCGGTCAGGCCGGAACCGGCGTCGTGCAAGCCGCGATGAGCGTACCACGCATCCGGAATCGAGGGGACGAAGTTGTCGCGCTTGTCGGAGAAACTGCGCGGGGCGATCGCCCACGCCGCAGCGCCCGCCGCGGCCGCGCCAGCCAGCAGCACCTTACCGAACATCCCACGTTTCGCCATGATGATCCTCCCTCGGGTCGGATGGTCCACTGCTACCGAGACTAGCCGCACGCCCCGTCTTTGCCATCAAACCGGACGGCTTCCACTTTCGGTCAGCGTGGGCGCGTGGGTGCCGGCGAGCGCCTTCTCCCCCGGCCGTCCCAGCGGACCGACCAGTTCATGCGCAGTGTATGGTTCCTCCAGATAGGCGATGTCCTCGTCTGTCAGACGCACGTCCAACGCCGCCACCGCATCGTCCACACGCTCAGGCCTCGAGCAGCCGACAAGCGGCGCGGTCACGCCCTTGGCCCAATGCCAGGCGAGCGCCACGCGGGCCATCGGCACGCCAAGCCGCTCCGCAACCTCGGCCACGCGACGGATGATCGGCATATCCTGCTCGCGGGCGCGGTCGTACTTGTCACGCATCGTGCCGTCTGTGGCGCCGCGAGTGGATGAGGATTCCCACACCGGACGCGCCAGATGGCCGGACGCCATCGGGGAATACGGTGTCAGCGCCACGTCGTACTGGCGGCAGACGGGGATCATCTCGCGTTCGTCCTCGCGGTAAAGCAGGTTGTAATGGCATTGCATGCTGGTGAACTTGGTCCAGCCGTTCGCCTCGGCCGCGGCCTGCATGTTGTGGAACTGGTAGGCGTACATGGCGCTGGCGCCGAGGGCACGCACCTTACCGGCCTTGACCAGTGCGTCGAGGGCCTGCATGGTCTCCTCGATCGGGGTGGCGTAGTCGAAGCGGTGGATGATGTACAGGTCCAGATAATCCGTGCCGAGACGGCGCAGCGTGCCGTCGATCTCTCGCGCGATGGCCTCGGCGGAGAGGTTGCCCTCGTTGAAATACACCTTGCTGGCCAGCACCACCTGGTCGCGAGGAATGCCGAGGTTACGGATCGCGCGGCCGATGTATTCCTCGCTGGTACCGAACGCGTAGCAGTTCGCAGTGTCGATGAAGTTCACGCCGAGTTCCCAGGCGCGGGCGATCACCGCCTGCGTGGCGTCCGCATCGATCGTCCACTGGTGGAACTCCGGCGAGGCCTTGCCGGAGCTCATGCCTCCCAGGCAGACCTTCGAAACCTGAATGTTGGACCAGCCCAACGGGGCATACTGCATATCGGTCATGATCGTTCCTTTCCTGGGTATCCGCGCAGACACGATGTTCCGTTGCTGTCAGCATATGAACCACGGCGCGCCACCGCCAATACCCGGACGGCTGTTTCCTCCATACGGCATCCGCATGGCCGTATGCGATTCGGCAGACGAGCTGGAACGTAGCGTCCTTACCGCCTCTTGGGTTTCCGACCCTTGAAGTTGATGTCGAAGACGATCCACACGGACAGGATGAACGCCACCAAATATCCCATGAACCCAACCACGGGGATGCCGAACACGATCGGCGGCACACCCGCGAAGTAGACAATCGACGAGCCGACGTACAGGCCGACGACGATCAGCGCCATCGTCAGGCGGTTGACCATGTCGGACAGTTTACGCATCGGCTCCTCGGCGCCGGCCAACTCCAGGTTCACGCGCAGCTGGCCGCGCGTGAGCATGCGTGCGGCCACCTTGGTTTCCGACATTGCGCCCAGCAGGCCGTGCAGGGCCTCATGCGCCTCGATGGTCAGCGACTTGGCCTCGTCCGCTGCCGCCCGGTCGAGGGATTTCGACGTGGCGATGTGCTCCGAGATGATCTCGATCATGTTCACGTCGGGGATGAACTCGTCGAGCAGCCCCTCGAGCGTGACCAGGGCGCGGGCCACCGTGGTGACGGTGCTCGGCACCTCGATGCCGTGGCGCTGCGCCAGCTGGGTCAGCGCAGTCACGAAGGCCGCCAGATCGAGTTCCTTGAGCTCGACGGTGCCGTATTCGGCGACGATGGTGTCCAGGTCGGCCAGCAGCGCCGGATAGTCGGCGGCGTCGGCCTCCGTGCCGGCGAAGCGGAGCAGCCCGTCGGCGAGCGCCGGGGAGTCCTGCTTGGCGACGGCGAAGATCATCTGTTTGAGCACCGACCGCGTCTTGGCGTTGAGCCGTCCGGTCATGCCCAGGTCGATCAAGACGATCTGCCCGCCGTCGATGATGATGTTGCCCGGATGCGGGTCGGCATGGAAGAAACCGTCGTCGAGCACCTGGGTGGCGTAGTTGTCGACGAGCTTGGTGCCGATCTCCTTCAGGTCGTAGCCGGCGGCGATCAGCTGTTCGGGGTGGGAGACCGAGATGCCGTCGACGTAGTCCATGACGACCACGTGCTCGGTGCACAGGTCCATGTAGGGCTGCGGACAGTCCATGTAGGCGTAGGGCTGGCAGAACCGCTTGAATTCAGCGAGGTTGCGGGCCTCGACCAGGAAGTCCGTTTCGGATTCGAACGTGTCCCAGAGCTCCTCGACCACGCCGCCGAGGTCCACCACCTGGGCGTTGGGCATGACGCGGGTGGCGAGCCGCGCGATCGAACGCATGATGGACACGTCCTGCGCCATGGTTTCGCGCACGCCCGGACGCTGCACCTTGATGGCCACGTCCTCTCCGGTGACGAGAGTGGCGCGGTGCACTTGGGCGAGCGATGCGGAGCCCAGCGGCGTGGGGTCGATGCTGGCGAAGACCTCGCCGATCGGGCGCCCGTATTCCCTGGACAGCGTTTCGACCACCGTCTGGTAGGGCATGGGGTCCGCGTCGGCACGCAGTTTGGCCAGTTCGTCGCAGAACGCCTGCGGCAGCATCTCGGAGCGCATCGACAGGATCTGCCCGACCTTGACGAAGGTGGGGCCGAGCGCCTCGAGCATGAGACGCATCTTGACCGGGGTCAGGCCGTGGACGACGTCGAACTGGTTGGCGATGCGCGCGATCTGCCACAGACGTTTGATCTTGTTGCGACGGGTCAGATGGTACCGTTCGGCGAACGCGTTGTTGCGGCGGGATCCGAACAGGCCGATGAGTTCGGCCACTTCCGCGTCGGCGCTGCCGGGCGCGTATCGGTTGCCGTACGACGAGTATGCGGAAGCCGCGGCGGACGCGTCCGTTGCGTCCGTCGTTCGCTGGCTCGGCTGGGATGCCGCCGGCTGCCGGGATTCGTCATGCATGATGATATTGACAAGCGTCCGGTACGCCTACACGGTACCGGACGCTTGGATTGCGGTCGAGTGTGGTCACTCGGCCTTGGCTTCGTGCTCTTCCTTGACTTCCTCGGCCTTGCGCTTGAGCTCGGTGTTCAGGGCCTTGCCCTGCTCGACCGTCAGCTCGCCCTTCTTGACCAGATCGTCGACGATCTCCTGGCCCTTCTCCACCGTGGTGGCCAGGGCGCCGACGCCCGCCAGGAACACCTTGCGCAGGCCTTCGCCGAAATCGAAATCAGCCATCTTGTCCTCCTTAGAACGGATGTGGTTCCACTCTACCGCATATCGCGGCTCACACTGCTGAGGATTCCGCAATCGCACCGGCCGTACCCGTCTCATATCATGTACCGCAATCCGAACGATACGGATTCCGCGCATAACGATGTGCCCGTCAGGGGCATGCCCGCCGAAGGCCGTACCACGAAAAAAGCATGGAATGCCTCTCTCTCCGGCATCATGCCCCCGCCGATGCCGTAGGCTGACTGAGGTTCTGCGCCCCCATCGGCGCAGGTTCATCGACAAGAGAGATAGCACTATGAATATTCGCAAGTACATCGCCGAGTTCATCGGCACCATCATGCTCGTGACCATCGGCTGCGGCACCGGCGCGGACATCGCGTTCCTCATCGAGGTCGTGCTCACGTTCTTCTTCGTGCTGCTGATTCTCGGCGTGACCTCCAAGCCGGAGTTCGCGAACATCGCCGGCATCGTCATCGGCCTGGCCCTGGCCGCCATCGTGATCCTCGGCCTGCCGTTCACCGGCACCTCGGTCAACCCGGCCCGTTCCTTCGGCCCGGCCCTGCTGGCCGGCGGCGAGGCTCTGGCCCAGGTGTGGGTCTTCATCCTGGCCCCGCTGGTCGGCGGCGCCCTGGCCGCCCTCGTGCACCGCTTCGTGCTGACCGCCTCCGAGCAGTGACATCACCCGCTTCCGCATAAACGGAAGCGCCATGGGTACAGCAACGGTCGTTCCGCCTTGCCGTGGAACGACCGTTATTGTATTTGGAAGGCGCCCACTAGGCCGTCAGCGCGGCCTGTTGGCGGCCACGGCCCGGGCCTTGGCTGCGATGGCGTCGATGCGTTTGAGTTCGGCGGCCCATTCCTTGGTCTGCCGCGGTTCGAATGAGCCGTAGCGGCGTTCAGTGGCCGAACGGATGAGGAAGTCCGAGATAGCCGGGTTCTTCGGCAGCAGCGAACCGTGCATGTAGGTGCCGATCACATTGTTGACCCGAGCGCCTTCGGTGTGGTCCTCGCCGTTGTTGCCGGTGCCCTCGTGGTCGACGCGGCCCAGCGGCTCCACGCCAGGATCGAGGAAGGTCTGCCCGGAGTGGTTCTCGTAGCCGATGATGTCGCCGAACCGTGCGGAGTGTTCGACGAGGTTGCCGATCATGCGCACGTCACGGCCGACGGTGTGGGCGCGGATGATGCCGATGCCGTCCAGGCGCGTGCCGTCGATGGTCTCGAAGTAGTGGCCGAACAGCTGGTACAGTCCGCAGATCATCAGCATCGGCACACCGTCCGCGGCGAATGCGCGCAGGTCGTCGGCGCGGGCGAACAGGTCGTCGATGATCTTCTTCTGTCCGGTATCCTGGCCGCCGCCGCCGAGGATCATGTCGACGTGTGCCGGCCACGGATCGCCCTGGTTGATCTCGTGGATGCACGGCGCGTAGCCGTACAGCGCGAGCCGGCGGGCGATGGTGAGCACGTTGCCGGAATCGCCGTAGATGTTCATGTCCTTGGGGTACAGGGAGACGACGTCGATGATGCCGGCAGTCCCGTTGGTCTCGTTGGTTTCGCTCATCGTCACTCCTTAACGTCCCACGCCGGCATCGGCGACCTCGGTCATGTGGCCGAGCCGCGCACGCACGGCGAGCATGGCGGTGTATGTGCAGTAGATGTGCTTCGGCACGCCTGGATTGGCGGTCACGAACCGTTCGACGGCCTTGTCGAGCTCGGTGTCGGTCTCGGCGACCGGTACCTGGTCGTATTCGAGGCGCAACGCCATGTCCCAGGCGCGCACGCCGGAGACCATCGCCACGCCGGTGCCGCGCAGGCTGGTGAAGTCCACGTCCCACAGCCAGCTCATGTCGCGGCCGTCGGCATATTCGTCGTTGATGCAGATCATCGTGTCATGGCCCTCGGGCGGGAACGACGCGAGCGACAGTCGGAAGCCCATCGGGTTCTTGACCAGCAGCAGTTCGACCTTGGACCCGTTCACGTCGATCGACTCGCCGCGGCCGAAGGCCGGCGTGACCGTGGACAGCGCCTCCAGCAGCGCATCGGTATCGGACTGTGACACGTCCGTCACCCGTGCAGCGGATGCATCAGGGCCCGTCGGTGCGGCGGCACCGCGTGTTCCACTCATGTCAGCCACATCGCGGCGGATGTCCGCCAGCACGGCGCGGACCACGGCGAGCGCGGCCGCCGCGTTGTACAGGTTGTAGACGCCTTCGAGCCGGACCGGCGTGGTCAGGTCGGCGCCATCGATGCGGAACGTAGCCTGGTGGTCGCCGACCGCCATCAGTGTGACGTCGGCGGGCAATTCGCCGGAAACGGCGGACTCCAGCCCGGAGTCGGCGCCACCGGACGGCGAGTGTACAGCTTCAGCGGCGAGCGCGGCGTCGACGGGAGACGCGGCGTTCGCGGCGGATTCGGCATCCGACGCCTTGCTGGAGGCGACCCCTTGCGCGACGCCCGGCAGGCTCACCGTGGTGGCCATGTCGTCATCGGACGGGAAGAACGAACGCAGCGAGGCATCCAGACCGAAGTAGCGGACGGATTGCGCGGCCGCCGCCACGTCGGTGAGCGCGGCGATGCGCGGATCCTCCCGGTTGAGCACCACGGTGCCCGTGGTGGCCTCGGCCACGTTGCTCAGCAGCCGGGCGGTATTGTCGATCTCGCCGAACCGGTCGAGCTGGTCGCGCATGACGTTGAGCAGCAGACAGTACCGTGGTTTGACCTGACGCACGAAATGTACGGCGTAGGCCTCGTCAAGCTCGAGTACGGCGATGTCGGCGTCGAGCCGACCGCCGAGCGTGACCTGGTCAAGCAATGCGGAGACCACGCCACGGGTGAAGTTCGAGCCGGTGGGGTTGGTGAACACCTTCAGCCCCAGGTTCTCCAGCACGGAGGCCACCATACGCGTGGTGGTGGTTTTGCCGTTGGTGCCGGAGACGAGCACCACGCCGAGCGGCAGCTGGCCCAACGTGCGCGCCAGGAACCCCGGATCGATGCTTTCGGCGATCTTGCCGGGGAAGGCGCTGCCGCCGAAATGAGCGAGCCGTGCGGCTTTACGTACGGCCTTGCCGATCAACGGGGTGGCGAAGGACCACGGGCGCCGTGACGCCGCCTGCCCGGACGGAGTCCGTACGGCGGTCGAGGTCTGCGAGGTTGCGTTATGTGCGGTCATCATCACACCCCCTGATTGTTGTAGTCCTGCTGCGGCATGTCCTTGAACTTCGACGTCGCGCCCAGGAACGCCAGATTGAAGGTATCGGTGGGGCCGTTGCGGTGTTTGGCCATGATGATATCGGCCTCGCCCGGACGGTCCTCCTTGTCGTAGAAGTCGGGACGGTGTACCAGGAACACCACGTCGGCGTCCTGCTCGATCGAGCCGGATTCACGCAGATCCGACAGCTGCGGCTTCTTGTCGTTGCGCATCTCGGGACCACGGTTGAGCTGCGAGAGCGCCACGACCGGCACCTCGAGCTCCTTGGCCAGCAGCTTCAGCGCACGGGAGAACTCGGAAACCTCCTGCTGACGGCTTTCCACGCGTTTGCCCGAGGTCATCAGCTGCAGGTAGTCGATGACCACAAGTTTCAGGTCGTTGGTCTGCTTGAGACGCCGGCATTTGGCCCGGATCTCCATCAGGCTCATGTTCGGGCTGTCGTCGATGAACAACGGGGCGTTCTGCATGCGGTTCCAGAACTTGTTCAGCGTGTTCCACCGTTCCGGGGTGATGTCGTCGGCGCGGCGCAACGCCACCAGCGGGATGTCCGTTTCGGCGGAGATGATGCGCTGGGCCAGTTCCGTCTTGCTCATCTCGAGGCTGAACACGATGGAGGTCAGGCCGTGGTGCAGAGAGGCGGCGCGGGCGAAGTCGATGCCGAGCGTGGACTTGCCCATGGCCGGACGGCCGGCCACCACGATCATCTGGCCGGGCTGCAGGCCCTGCGTCACGTCATCGATGTCGCGGAAGCCGGTGGGCACACCGCGCTCGACGTTACCCTGCTGGAGGTTGTCCAGCATCTCCAACGTGTCCTTGACGGCGTCTCCGAGCGGCGCGTAATCCTGCCGCACGCGGCCCACGCTCATCTCGTAGACCTCGGATTGGGCCAGGTTCACCACGTCCTCGGCCTGGGAGCCCTCCGCCGAATACCCGAGCTGGGCGATCTTGGTGCCGGTGGCGATGACATTGCGCAGGATGGCGCGCTGATGCACGATTTCGGCGTAGAACGTGGCGTTCGCGGCGGTCGGCACCGAGGCCACCAGACTGTGCAGATAATCGGCGCCGCCGACCTTCTCCAGGTCGCCGGATTTCAGCAGCTCGTTGGCCACCAGCACCACGTCCACCGGCTGGGACCCGGAGAACAGCGTGATGATGGCCTCATAGATGGTCTGGTGCTTGGGCTGGTAGAAATCGGAAACGTCGATCATCTGCGAGACCTCGCCGATGGCGTCCTTGCTCATCAGCATGCCGCCGAGCACGGCCATCTCGGCGTCATCATCGTGCGGGGGCACGCGGTCGAAGATCACGTCACGCGACGACGTGCCGGAGGCGCCGGACGTATACGACGCGTCACCGGCGTAACCGTCCGCGCCGCGCGAACCGCGGCCGTTTCCGCCCGGACGGGACTCGTCCCAACTGTTTCCATCAACCATACGTTCGAGTATAGGTGCAGGGGTGAAAGCCGGTAGATATCTACCGGTCACCCATGTCCCCATCGACGTCCAACAACCAATCGACGGCCCGGACGACGCCGATGCCATCCCGCGTGGTGCCGATGCCGTAGGGCTCGAGCGTGACGACGGATTTCGGGAAGGAGTCGCCGACCGCGCGCAGCGGCGCCAGTTCATGCTCGCGCGTGGCCTCGTCGGCCATCGACGCGGCGACCTGGACGTACTGCGTCGCCGACCCGCGCTTCGCGACGAAATCGACCTCGCCCGTGGACAATGCGCCAACATGAACCGTCCACCCGCGGCGCAGCAGTTCCATGCATACGATGCCTTCCAACTGGAATCCGGAGTCCACACCGGCAAAGCCCAGGGCATAGTTTCTGAACCCATTGTCGACCGGATAATACTTGCGCCGGGGGCGGAGGATCTGCTTGCCCCTCAACCCGGCCTGCTCCGCCGCATAGATCACGAACGCCTGTTCCAGCATCCTGATCTGCTCATCCAACGTCTGCGGGCTGATGACGACGCCGGAGGATTTCAACGTGTTGACGATTCTGCGCACCGAGAACAGATTCCCGGACGTCGCGAACAGGTACCGAGCGATCTTGTCGAACGTCGCGAGGTCGCGGATACCGTACCGGCTCGCCACGTCCTTGACGACGATGGTGTTGAATATGGCGTCCAGAACCTCCGTGGCACGCGCCTCGTCCGCCGCCCCCAGGGCGAGCAGCGCCGGCATGCCGCCGTATCGCATGTAGTCGGCCAGCAGCACGTCGGACGAATCCGACGATTCGTCCTGCATGGCACGACATGATACGTATTCCTCGAATGAGAACGGGTAGACCGGTATCTCCACATACCGGCCGGCGATGTAGGTGGCCAGTTCGCCGGACAGCAGCATCGCGTTCGATCCGGTCAGATAGATGTCGGTATCCGGCTGCGTCTGGAAACGACGGACGACCTTCTCCCATCCCGGCACCTCCTGCACCTCGTCCAGCAGGATGGCGAACGTACCGTTCTTGTCCGCGGCACGGTACGCCGCAGACAGTTCCTCATACAGGTCTCGCGCGGCGTAGTCGAAGGGCAGGTCCGCGGCATCGAGCTGTTTGAAGAACAGGTTGGATTCGGCGATGCCGTCTGCCCTCAGACGGTCGGCGAACATGCGCAGCAACGTCGATTTGCCGCACCGACGGACACCTGTCAGCACCTTGACCTCGTCGGTGCCCATGTGTGCGATCAACGATTCCAGCAGTCGGGGCCGGGGATACGTCAACGCGCTTTTAAACATAGAATATATTTTACATTATTTATAATATATGTCATAATATGATTTATATTTTATATTTTTCGAAACAACAATGTCTCACACTCTACGCGCGAGGCGTCGAACGATAAGCTGACGTCACAGACGCTGAACCGCGCTTTCCCGAAAACGTCCGCTCCACCAATGGCCAAACAGCAATCAAGGCGGCCCCGACAAGAACCGAGGCCGCCGATTGTACTGTAATGCCGTATGACCTATTCCACTATCATCGGACCATGCGACGGCCCAACCGAAACACGACACCGATCATGGCAGACGCAACCAACACACCCAAGACCACGACGATACCGACACCGGTATTGGGCAGAGGCTTCTTCTTGTCATCGGAAGGCTTGGCCTCCGACTGAGTTTGAGCGTCCCCACTTTGGTCAGAAGGTTTGGTCTCCGGCTGATCGGAGGTATCCCCATACTGATCGGAAGGCTCGGTCTCCGGCTGGTCGGAAGGCTCGGTCTCCGGCTGGTCGGAAGGTTCGGTCTCCGGCTGACCTGAGGTGTCCCCGCTCTCAGCCGGAGTCACCTCGAGATCAAATTCGGCGACGGAGATGCACCCCTCCTCATCGACCGTCAAACTGATGTGGTGATTACCAAGTGTGGTATCAGCCGGAATCTTCACCGTGGTATTGAACGCGCCGCTGGCATCGGTCGTCACAGATCCCAACAGCACGGGCCCCGGGTCCAGCGACAGCCAGTACGTGGTGTTCGGCTCGGCCCCCTTACCCGTAATGGTAAACTCATCGCCCTGCGCTGCAGTCGGAGCCCCTTCACCGGAGGCATCACCGGCGGATTCCCCCACGCCCTCGATACTCGGCATCTGCGGAACACCATTCACGAGTCTGAATGGAAGGGAACCCGTAGGAACGTCGAAACCTTCACGGTATACCACGAAGGCGTACATTCCCGTACGTCCGGCAAGCGGCGTGAAGTCACGCATAATCAGACCATCGTTGCTGGCCTGAACGTGCTGTTCCGAGGCTACAACATCATGATTCGCATCAAGCCACTGCAGCGTGTAGAAACCATTCGGGATGAGATTACCTGCCATAACGAAGGGAGTTGTGTCCAAACGCGCATAAACCCCCATAAGCGGGGCGGGCGGCTCCAGCACGGTGATCTCCTGATTGCCATCCGAGTAGCCCCCGGTATTCGGAATCGCCAGCTGCAGCACATACTCGCCCGGGGCCAAATCGGTAGGAATGATGACGCTACTACCCATTTCCTTTGCCCAGTCGCCATTCGAGTCGAACGTCACCGAAGCCAACCGCCGCCACGGGCCGCCGGCCTTCGGATATAGGTAAACACCCCAATCCCCTTCCGAAGCCGAAATCGGATTGACATGCGCGGTCATCCAGACCACCATCCCAGGCAGTATTGCCTGCGGATCCACATCCGGCGTGAAGAAATCCAGGCGCAATTCATCATCTTCAGCCTGCGCAGCGGCCTCCGACGCCACGACGTCCGGCGTCGCGACCTCATCGGCAACGGCAACAGGAGCGATGACCAGTCCCCCAAGCATCATGGCGGCGGCCACTACGCCTATGCCGAATACGTGCTTCCTTCCCATACTTCCTCTCCCTTACGGATCAGCAATGCCATACACGGTGGAATGTATCGGCAAAGCCCCGAGGACAGGCCACCCCCGTCACAACGCATGACGTTCACGTCATAACCGATTGCGCCGGGCAAGGCACGACCACCTTCGCGACGAATTGCGGCCCACCGCCGGACGCGGCAACATACGATACATCGAACGTGCCGCCGTGGCGTTCGGCGACGCCGCGGATGATCGACAGGCCCCATCCGTGCGAGGCGAACCGGCGACCATGCGCGGCGACGCCGCGGAAGCTTCGAGGCGGAGACGAGGCCGCGGCGTTGCTGGTCTCAATGACCAGACAATCGAGCACGACATGCGCGCGCAATGTCATCCACCGCCGACCGCGCGGTAATGCGAGGCACGCCGTACCGGCATTGTCGAGTAGATTCGCGAACAACGCACACAGCTCAGCGCTCGGCAGCGGACAGTCATCGTCCAGATCGATATCGAGGTCGCATGCGACACCGTCGCGGCGCAACGCCGGTATGATTGTCGCGCACAGCGCGTCGACAGCCTTGTGGCGGCAGAACGCACGACACCGCGGCAACCGCACCGACAGATCCGCGCACCATGCGTGCACAGCGTTCGCATCCCGGCGTGCCAGAGCGGTACGCGCTTCGGCCAGACGCGTCTCGATCACCTCGTCCACGGCCATCGCCTTGTCCAGCTCGCGATGCAGCGTCCGCAGATGCCGACGCTGGGCGTACAGCTGCCGTTCAAGTCGCGCCCGCCGCTCCCGGTACAGCAACGCCTTCTCAGCCTCCGCCAAGTTGCGGAACAGCGCGACATCCCCCATCGCGCACAACACGGCGAGTGCGGCCAGCAGCAACGCGTAGGGCACCCGGTACCGGACATCACCGCCCAGATGAAGCGAGACCATGTTGTATCCGATGAACGCCATCTGACTCAACGGATACAGCATGTTCACGGCACGCCTACCGACCGTCGCGCCTTCCAGACCGCCAATCAGACGTACCGACGACAACAGCAGCAACGCGAATGCAAGGCCGTCAGCAACGGCGGCGGCAATCATAACGGCGGTCGTCATCGCCGCCGCCCTGAGGTCGCGCGATCGTCATCATGCATCTGCCGGCCAAGTGCCGCCACCGACTCCAGATGCCGAGTCGCCGCATCGAACTCGCCACGCCGCGCCAACGCGGACACAACGGCCAACTGATTGCGGATATCATGATTCCGTCGCGCCACCGACTCCACGTACCCTGCGACTTCGCCATACTGCCGCAGGCACGCGTCCAGTTCCCGTTGCAGCAATTGCGAGGCTTCCCGATCCAGACGTGCCCGATATTCGCGCTCCATTGACCGAAACAACACAACGTCCACGAACAGGCAAACCACCCCCAGGGCGGCCGCACCAAACAGATACTGCCGCCCGTCCGCAAACACCGACACGGCCATCGTCAGGGACACGCCAAGAATCGCGAACTGAAACAAGGAGAACAACAGGAACCGGTCGTTGCGCAGGAAGTCCGCATGCGCATAATACCGACGCGCCCGTTCCGACACCATCAATTCGAGCAACAACGTCAGGCCAATCTCAACGACCATGGCACCTATCGCATAGGCCCGCACCGTACGCATCGAACCCGGCAACACGCTGACGCCCGACAGAACCTCGGCCAACGGCACAGTCGTCAAGACGAGCGGCGGCGCCCCCAACAGATGTGCCCGCAACGATGCCAGACCGACCGCGGCGAACGCCGTCGTGCAGAACGCCAGCGTCGTGGCGCATACGGCAAGCATGCGTTCCACGACACCGCCCGTATAGAGGGCAAAAGGCAGTACGACGTATATCACGACAGGCAAGACCACCAAGCGCAGAACGCGAACCGCCACGCCGTCTTCGACAAGTCCGGTTTCGGGGCGCATGAGCATCATCACGAGCAACAGGACCGACTGCCCGCACATCAATGCGACCGGCGCGCGGGAACGCATCGCATGGTTCTGCACATGGAAACGCGCGACGGCAACCAGTACGGCCGCCACGTCACCGACCATCGGCCCGGCGACATAGGCCTCCAACATTGCTCCCGCAGTCATCGCACCGTGCGCGCGTACGCCAACACCGCCGCCTTCGCCACGGCCCGACGACGCTGACTGATTGGAATCGCCCTGCCATCGGCGAGTACGAACCGGTCGTTGTTCCATGCCGTCACATAATCAAGATTCACCAGGAAGCTTTGGTGACAGTGGACAAAGCGATCGGGGAGCATCTCGGCGAACCGGGCGAGTTTGAGGTATGTTTCCACATCACCGTAGCGGGTGTGGATACACAACAATCGGCGGTGGCTCTCCGCCCACATCACGTTGCGCGGCAGCACGACACGCACATCGCCGCCGGACGCGACGAGCACCGGGCGCTCAGCCGACTCGGCACGTCGCTGAAGCGCCTCCGCCACCGCCTCATCCACGGCTTTCTGCCCGACCGGTTTCATCAGGAAACCGACATGCTGGGTCGTATACACCTTGGAGTGGTAGTCGCCGTATCCGGTGACGTAGATGACCTGCGTCGTACTGCCCCGCGGAAACAATCGGGCCACCGCCTCGATACCCTCCGCCGCAGCGGACCCGCCGAAGCGAATGTCCATGAACACGATGTCGACGCAGCACTCCCCGTCACGACAGAACCGTTCGAAGGTCTCCACGGAGCCGAAACAGCAAACGTCCACGCCGTCCGATGACATGTCGCTACCGGCTTTTTCGGCGACGGGCAACGCGTCAGAACATCCGCTTGACGCATGGGCAGCGGATACATGGTTTGACGATCGCGACAAAACCCGGCCCAGCGATGGCGAGCTCCGAACCATCCGGGCCAATTCCTCGGCCTGCAGCTGATCGTCATCCACAATCGCCACCAACATGGCTTCCCTTCCCTTTGTCGCGCCATGCCGCGGCGACCGTGTCGGTCACATCGGTCGCCGGCGTGCGTCACGCTTCCCCCGCAACTCAGGCTTCCTTCCGTATCATAAGCCTCCGAAGCCACACACGACACCGCCGATGTCACAATCGCTCAAGAACACGTAACAACCGATGATCGCATCGGCCTCCCGACAATACCCATGCGCTCCGAACCGCCCGAAGCCAAGCCTCCGACGTCGCCGCCTTCGGACACCCGTTCGGAGTTCACCGGCAGCCCGACCAACAGCCTCGTGTGGCGGCCCGCACGACCTCCGGCAATGTATCAGCGCCGCCCGTTCTTGTACGTTACCGTTCACATTGCGTTCAGGGAACGTTCGGCAGTGCGACACGCTCGGACTCTGCAATGTGGATAGAAAAACCCGAGTTATCCACATTTTGGGGATAACTCTGTGGATAGAGATATGAGTTATCCACAATATGGGGATAACTATGTGCATAACTTGGGGATAACTCGGGGATAACCCCACAGACATGAGACCTCGATTTGCCTAATCGAAGCAACCGTGGTAAATGCAAGCAACCGCCTCGTTCGCGCCATTCGCGCATCATCATTCGCACACGTCACCACGTTCGTTTCGGCAAGCCGAGCCAAAACCGCGGCCCACACCCAGGCCATCGGCCCAACACCCGCATACCAGTCATACCTTTCCGCACCGCACTCGCCATTCCGCATCACCCGGCCCGTCCCACCGTCCCGCACCATCCCCACCGTTCCGCACCATCCGGTCAGTCCGGTAGGTAGAATCACCTCGTGCCACGAACGAATCCCGCCGACGCCCGCGCCATCAACCGCCAGATCCTGACCCTCGCCATCCCCACCTTCGGCCAGCTCATCGCCGAGCCCGCGTTCGTGCTCATCGACACGGCCATCGTCGGCCACATCGGCGACACGGCGCTGGCGGGGCTCTCGATCGGTTCCACCATCCTGCTCACCGTGGTCGGCCTGTGCATATTCCTGGCCTACAGCACCACCAGCCAGGTCGGGCATCTGATCGGCGCGGGGCGGCGGCGCGAAGGTCTCGAAGCCGGCATCGACGGCCTGTGGCTGGCACTGATCATCGGCGTTGCGGCGTCCCTCGTTCTGTTCCTGACCGCCGAACCGCTGTGCTGGGCCGTGGGCGCGCGCGACGCCGTGCTGGACAACGCCACGGCCTACCTGCGCGCCGTGGTGTTCGGTATGCCCGGAATGCTGCTGGTGTACGCGGCGAACGGCATCTTCCGCGGCCTGCAGAAGGTTCGCGTCACATTGATGGCGGCGGTGTGCGGTGCGGTGGTCAACACGGTGCTCGATGTGCTGTTCGTGTTCGGATTCGGCTGGGGCGTGGCGGGATCCGGTGTGGCCACCCTGGTCGCCCAGTGGTTCATGGGCGTGTTCCTGGTGGTGCCGGCACTGCTGTGGGCACGGGCGGACGGTGCGGACTGGCGGCCGCGCCTGCACGGTATCCTCGGCAGTGCGGGCGACGGTGCCGTACTTTTCGTGCGCACGCTGGCCCTGCGCGTGTGCATGGTGGCCACCGTCATGCTGGCCACGTCGATGGGTACGCAGGTGCTGGCCGCCTATCAGTCGGTGAATTCGTGCTGGAATTTCGTCATCAACATGTTGGACGCCATCGGCATCGCCGGCCAGGCGCTGGTGGCCACCGAACTCGGCGCAGGACACCGCGATCGCGCGCAACGGATGACGCGCGCCGCCGGCCATGCAGGGCTGATGGGCGGCGCGGCGATCGGAGCGGCCCTGATCGTGGCCGGCTTCGCCGCCGCACCGCTGTTCTCCCCGACGCCCGACGTGCAGCGGCTCATCACGGTGGGCATGGTGGTGTTGGCGGTGTTCCTGCCGCTGGGCGGATGGATGTGGGCGATCGACGGCATCCTGATCGGCGCGGGCGACTACCGGTATCTGGCGGTCGGATGCATCGTCACGGCGGCGGTATACCTGCCGGTTCTGTGGGCGATCCGCTGCGTCAATGACACGTTGCTCCCCAGTGATGCGATGCGGATGGCGGTGCTCTGGGCCGTCATCAACCTGCTCTTCGTCGGCGTGCGCGCCATCTTCAACGGCGCACGCATCTGCACCGACCGCTGGATGCGCTAACACACCCGGTTTCCACGGACTCTGACACAACGTGACTCTGATACAACGTGACCATGATCTATCGAGGCTTTATCGCCTCACAAAAAAGCTTGGAATATCGCCATTCCCCATAATGTGTCACGGTCACGATAGATCAGAGTCACGATGTGTCACGGTCACGATATGTCACGGTCACATCAGGAAACGGCGGGCGGCGGCAAGCATGATGCGGGCGGTGGATTCCCGCCACGGCGACCATCCGTACCGCTTCGTGATCGTCTCGTCGGAGGTCGCGCCCAACGACGAGCCATCGGCGCGGGTCAGGTCGAACAGCATGTCCAGCATCACCGGGTCGCATCCCACCCGTTCCGCCAGTTCGGCACCGGTGGCCGGGTCGTTCGGGTCTCGACCCGTGGCGAACTCCGACAGCGTCAGATGCTCGCGCACCAGCAGCGCGGCCATGCCGACCACGTGCCCGTCGAATCCCATACGGCGCAGGATCACCGGCACATGGCGCGCGCCTTCGGCCGCATGATCGCGCACACCGGGGCGCTTGCCGATGTCATGCAGCAATCCCGCCAACAGCAGCGCGGTGTAATGCTCGTCGTCGTATTGTTCCGACAACCCCGGCGCCGATACATCCGACGGGACCATACCGATCGGGGCCGTGATGCCGGAACCCGTGCCGACGCCACGGAGGCCGCCACGGCCGTCGGGACGCCCGCCGCCACGTCCCAGGCGCGCGACGACCTGGATCATATGCTGGTCGATGGTGTACCGGTGCGCGGCCGAAGCGCTTGGACGGTTGCGGACACCCAGCCATTCGGGCATCCACCGCCCCGGAATGCCGACATAGTCCAGCCGCTCCCACACCTCCGGCAAAGCCGCGCCGCAGGACAGCAGCCGGATGAGCAGTGCACGGGATTCCCCGTCCCAGCCGGAATCACCGAGCGGGCAACGCGTCAGATTCGTCAACGTCACGGGGTTGATCGGCAGTCCCGACTCGCCGGAGGCCACCGCCACGCGCAACGGCAAGGTCGTATCCGCCGAGAGATCCACGCCGGGAGCCAGCGCGATCTCCCCCTCATGCCGGACCACGCCGGGCGCCACCGCGTCGAACTTCGGCGCTTCGCGACGTCCGGCCGCACGCGGCTGGAGCATCTGGAAGAACGCAAACCGCGTCCGGTCGTGGACCAGCGAGCGCCGCGCACGCGACGCGGTATCCAGATAGGCGAACGACACCGTGCGCCCCAATCGGGCGATCATCGTCATCAGGTCGTCGATGGAGGCGGCGGCGCGCTCGTCTTCAGGCAACGTGGGATCCGCCAGGCCGAGCATCGCGGCGACCCTGGGCTGGTAGGCGGTCAGCAGCAGGTTCGTATCCCGCCCGGACGCCAGATGGATGCAGTCGCGGACGTCAAGCAGCCGTTCGACGGCATCGTCGTACCGGCCATGCGGACGGTCGGCCAGCCAGGACGCGGCCAGGGCCGACACGAGCACCGTATCGCGCAGTCCGCCGTGCGCCTCCTTGATATTCGGCTGGTTGAGATAGGACATGCGGCCGGACTCCGCCAGTCGCGCCTGCGCCGAGTCGAGCAGTTCGGGCAGTCTCCGGCGCGCCGCCTTGCGCCAGCGTTCGATAATCGACGAGGCCGCGTCCTCTATCAGTTCCGTATCGCCCGCGATCGGCCGGACCTCCAGCCAGCCGACGGCCGCCGGCAGATCGTGGTCCGTCACCGCCTCGCACTGGGTGCGGGAGCGCACGGCATGATCGAGGTCCAGACCGCTGTCCCACAGCGGATACCACAGCAGGTCCGCCAGTTCGGCGATCTGGCGCGAATCCAGCGTATGCCCGTCGTGGATGAGCACCAGGTCCAGGTCCGAACACGGACCGATCTGCCCGCGGGACAGGGACCCGGTGGCGGCCAATCCCACGCCGCGGTCCGGCACCACGAACGACGTCGCCCCGCACGCCTCATCCCACAATCCGCGCAAGCAGTCCACAGCCAACACGGTGCGGGCGTGCCGCTTGTCCGCTCCGTCACGGTAGACGCCGTCCCCGTCCGGGGCGCTCAATGCCAGCAAACGGGTCTTCAAACCATCCACGGCGCTCATATCAAACTCCTCATCGCTCCCCGTCACCAACACCGACCGGAAGGGGCGCACGGCCCGGAACCGATCGAGACGTGGCCAGTCTCCCCACGCTGCGCACGACCCGCGCCGCACGCGGATCGCGATACGCCATAGACAGCGGGTCCCCGCACACCGTCGGCGTGAGGGGACCCGCAATGGAACGCTTCCGAACGGACCACGTCAGATGGCGGCGGAACCGGTTTCGCCGGTGCGAACGCGCGTCACCGAGTCCAACGGCGTGACCCACACCTTGCCGTCGCCGATCGTGCCGGTGGCCGCGGCCCTGACGACCGTGTCGACCAACGCCTGCACGTCGGCGTCGTCGGCGAGCACCTCCAGGCGGATCTTCGGCATGAGGTCCACCGTGTATTCGGCGCCGCGATAGATCTCGGTGTGTCCGCGCTGGCGACCGTAGCCGTTCGCCTCGGACACCGTCATGCCGTGCACGCCTGCGGCGGCCAGAGCGGACTTCACGTCGTCGAGCTTATGGGGCTGGATGATGGCTGTGATGAGCTTCATCTCACTTCACCTCCTTGAGAACGGAGCTGGCGGTGCCAGCGAAATCGTAGGCGCGCTCGCCCTGATCGGCCAGATCGATGCCGCCGATCTCCTGGGCCTCGGTAACACGCCAGCCGATCGTCTTCTCCAGCGCGAACGCGATGACCGCCGTCACCACCGCGGAGAACACGATGGCCACCAATGCCACCAGCAGCTGGACGGCCAGCTGACGCCAGTCGCCACCGGCGAGCAGGCCGGTGCCCTCGCCGAACAGGCCGATCAGCAGGGTGCCGATCAGGCCGCCGACGCCGTGGACGCCGACCACGTCGAGCGAATCGTCATAACCGAACTTGAACTTGAGGCCGCAGGCGAAGCAGCAGACAATGCCGGCGACGGCACCAATGACCATCGCCCACAGCGGGGAGACCACATCGGCGGCGGGGGTGATCGCCACCAGACCGGCGACGATGCCCGAAGCGGCACCCATCGCGGTGTAGTGGCCGGAACGGATCTTCTCGGTGAATCCCCAGGCCAGCATGGCGGCGGCAGCGGCGGCGGCCGTGCTCACCCAGGCATAGCCGGCGACGCCGTTCGCGGTGAACGCCGAACCGGCGTTGAACCCGAACCAGCCGAACCACAGCAGGAACGCACCCAGCATCACCATCGGCACGTTGTGCGGACGCATCGGCTGCGTGCCGAAGCCTTTACGACGGCCGATGATCAGCACCACAACCAGCGCGGCGGTGGCGGCGTTGATATGCACGACCGTGCCGCCGGCGAAATCATGGGCGGCGGCGCCCAACGCCTGGGAGATCGCGCCATCCGGGGACAGCAGGCCGCCGTTCCACACCATGTGGGCCATCGGGCAGTAGCACAGCGTGATCCACAGCGCCACGAAGATCATCCAGGTGCTGTACTTGATGCGTTCGGCCAGCGCGCCGGAGATCAGCGCCACGGTGATCATGGCGAACGCGGCCTGGAACGCCACGTCGATGCTGCCCGGATACGTGCCGGACGTGTCGACGGCGGTGAACACGCCGTCCTGGGCCGTCATCGAGTCGCCCAGCAGGAATCCGGCGATCGGGTCGCCGAAGATGCCGGCGACGTCATTGCCCGCGTATGAGATCGACCAGCCCCACAGGACCCAGACCACCATGGTGACCGCCAGCGCGGCGGCGGACAACATCAACATATTCAACACGGCCTTGGCTCGCACCATGCCGCCATAGAACAACGCCACACCCGGCGTCATGAGGAAAACAAGGGCCGCGGAAGTCAACAGCCATGCGGCAGCTCCGGTGTCCATTTGCCTACCTCCCTCTCTTGGTTTCGTTCGACTGCCCAAGCGCCGTCCGGCGCGGGCCGTTTCCGTCGGTTGTTCACGGGGAACGCCGACGTCCGGTATCAAACGTCCGTTCGATGTGCAATGCGTTACGCCGTATTTCCGTACGGTTACGCATCGGAGGGGAGGAAGGTGCCCGGAACGGGCGCGTTCAGGGCCAAGACGGGGGAGGATGACGCGGCATGCCGCCGTTTGCGGCGATTGTTGCGACTATGTGACGACGTCGCCCGCCGCATCCCACGCCACGTCCGCGATGCGGACATATGACGGGTTGCGGCGGGCGACGGGAACGTTGCGGGACGACTCCGGCGACGTGGGTGTCAGGCGAGGATGCCGTCGACGAAGCCCTCCGGATCGAAGGGGGCCAGATCGTCGGGGCCTTCTCCCAGACCGACCAGTTTGACCGGGACGCCGAGCTCCTTCTGCACGGACACGACGATGCCGCCCTTGGCCGAACCGTCGAGCTTGGAAAGCACCACGCCGGTGATGCCGATCGCCTCGGCGAACACCTTGGCCTGGGTCATGCCGTTCTGGCCGGTGGTGGCGTCGAGCACAAGCAGCACCTCGTCGACGGGCAGGTTCTTCTCCGTCACGCGGCGGATCTTGCCCAGCTCATCCATCAGGTTGGCCTTGTTCTGCAGTCGGCCGGCGGTATCGATGATGAGCACGTCGGCGTTCTCCTCCTTCGCGCGGGCGGAGGCCTCGAAGGCCACCGAGGCCGGATCGGCGCCGTCCTTGTCCGAGCGGACCACGGGCACGCCGACCTTGGCGCCCCACGTCTCCAGCTGATCGGCGGCGGCGGCGCGGAACGTGTCGGCCGCGCCCATCACCACCTGCTTGCCGTCGGCCACGAACAGGCGGGCGAGCTTGCCGGCGGTCGTGGTCTTGCCCGTGCCGTTCACGCCGACCATGATGATGACGGACGGCGTGCTCGCGTCCTCCTTGTTCGCGTTGAGACGGCGGTCCATGCCCGGGCCGACCAGGTCGAGCAGCTTGGAGCGCAGGGCCTCGCGCACCTGCGCCGGATCGGAGGTGCCGGTGATGCGCGAGTCGGTGCGCAGCTCGTCCACCAGCTGCGCGGAGGCCTCGGCGCCGACGTCGGCCAGCAGCAGCGTATCCTCCACATCCTCCCAATCGGCTTCGGACAGGTTGTCCTTGGCCAGGATGTTGAACAGGGCCTTGCCGAAGGGGTTGGAGGATTTGGCGAGTTTGGCGCGCAGACGCTCGATGCGGGAGCGTGCGCCCTCGGGCTTGTCGAGCGCGGGCTTGGCGGGGGCGGCCGGCACCGCGGCGGCGGTCGCGACCGACACGGCGGAGTCCGCAGGTGCAGCGGTTCCGGCGCGTGCGACGACTTCCGGTTCCGCGGTTTCGGATGAGGCCTGTTCATGACCGGTCGACGGCTGCCCGCCGGCGGAGGCGGCCACGGTCGATGCCTGTTCCTGCGGCGACGGCCGGTCCGCGGATTTGCGGGAATGCAGATACCACACGATCGCGATGATCGCGATGACGACAACGGCGGCGACAATGCCGATAATCACATTCGGTTCCATGCCATCAAGCCTAAAAACCGCAACGGACAGGGCGGATTCGCATCGCGCCTCGCATCGGCCGCGCCCCGCCCCTCGGCAGACGTCCGCCTACACTGGTGCCTATGGCCAACACCTCTCGTATGACGTCGCTGCAGCGGCGCGAGCAACTCATCCGCATCGGACGGTCGCTGTTCGCGACCAAGGGGTTCGAGGCGGTCAGCGTGGAGGAGATCGCGGCAAGCGCCAAGGTGTCCAAACCGATCGTCTACGAGCATTTCGGAGGCAAGGAAGGCCTGTACGCGGTGGTGGTCGACCGTGAGATGCGGGCGCTGACCGAAGCGTTGTCGTCCGCGCTGACCGGACCCTCCGACCATCCGCGGCAGATTGTGGAGCGCACGGCGTTGGCGCTGCTCACCTACATCGAGGAGAACGCCGAAGGATTCCAGGTGCTGGTGCGGGATTCGCCCTCCACCGACCCCGCCGGCTCGTTCAGTTCGCTGCTGGGCGAGGTCAGCATGAAGGTCGAGGAATTGCTCGCCGTCTCGTTCAAACAGCGGAAACTGCCGACCAAGGGCGTGCCGTACTATGCGCAGATGCTCGTGGGCATGACCGTGTTCACCGGGCAGTACTGGGCGGACCAGCGCAAGGTGGGCAAGGAGCAGCTGGCCGCGCACATCGTCAACCTGGCCTGGCACGGCCTGTCGCGGTTGGAAGCCAAGCCGACGCTGCTGTTCGAGGGGGCCAAGGCCAAGCGCGCCCATTCCTCGGCCGCGGCATTGCCGGCGGCGCACACCGTCATCACCGTCACGGCGGCGGATGACATTCCGTCCGAAGCGGGCGCGACGGCCGACGACACGGAGCCGGACATCGCGGCGGGGCCCGACGGGGCGACGGCCGCGGCTACGCGGTAACGCCCGGCACAGACGTCGCCGCCATCCCCTAGGGGAACAACCCGGGTCTTCCCGCCGTCGATTCAGGTGTGGATTCCTTGTCCGGACGAGCATATCGGCAGGCGAAGTGCTACGTTGGAATACAGCAGAGAACCGAAGGGCCTTGTGGGCCAACCGACCAAGGAACACCGAGCATTATGGAGCAGAAGACCGCCAAAACCATCACTTTCGTAGTGCCTGCGTACAACATGGAGACCTACCTCGGCCGGTGCATCGAGTCGCTGGTCACACCGCAGCGCAACGACGACATCGAGGTCCTGATCGTGGACGACGGGTCCTCCGACAACACCCCGCAGATCGCCGACACGTATGAGCAGCGATATCCCGGCATCGTGCGCGCCATCCACCAGGAGAACAAGGGGCACGGCGGCGCGGTGAACACCGGCGTGGCCGAGGCGAGCGGCGTGTACGTCAAGGTGGTGGACTCCGACGACTGGATCGGCGCGGAGGCGCTCGAACGGGTGATGGAGACGCTGCGCACGCAGGTGGCCGGCGGCGCGCCGATCGATCTGCTCGTCACCGACTACGTGTACGACAAGGTCGGCAAACGAGTCAAGCATGTGGTCGATTTCAAGCATGTGATGAAGCCGAACCGTGTGCTGACCTGGGATGATCTCGGCCGCTTCGGCGTGGCGCAGTACATGATCATGCACACGCTGACCTTCCGCACCGAGGTCGTGCGCGCCTCCGGCATGCAGCTGCCGGAGCACACGTTCTACGTGGACTTCATCTACTCGTACCATCCGTTCCCGTGGGTCAAGACGCTGATGTACCTTGACGTGCCGTTCTACCACTACTTCATCGGCCGTGAGGGGCAGAGCGTGCAGACCGACGTGATGATCCGCCGCGTCGATCAGCTGCAGCTGGTCAACCGCTGCATGCTGGCGGCCACGCCGGAACGCGGCACCGTGCCGGATGGCCTGTACCGGTACATGATTCACTTCCTGGCCATCGAGAGCTCGGTGACCAGCGTGTTCCTGATCCTGTCCCGCAAGCCGGAGAGCTACAAGATCAAGGATGAGCTGTGGGAGAACATCCGCCGCACCTCGCCGACGATCTACCACGATGTGCGGCGCAAGCTGATCTCGCGGGCGCTGAACCTGCGGGGCCCGGTCGGACGCTGGATGATCCGCGTCGGCTACCATGTGGCGAACCTGGTCGTCGGATTCAACTGATCCGACGACGGACGACGTCCGCCACCCGTACCACGCCAGCGGTTGCGCGCTTGGCCAATAGCGTTGTATACTGTGAGTTTGTTGCCCCTCTAGCTCAACGGTTAGAGCAGCGTCCTTTTAAGTCGTGGGTTGTGGGTTCGAATCCCACGGGGGGTACCATCATCGGAGAGTCCGTCGGAAACGGCGGACTCTCCGCATACTTCAGGGGTGATGTCGTCCCACGCAATCTTTCTCCGACCTAATCTCCACACGTCGCCCACCTGAAATACACCTTCTGTTCACCCGCGCGTAACCGTCGTTCCTTATGGTGAAGCCACTCGGCACCGCCGATATCCGACTGCAACCGCAGCCTTCGGATCGACCGCCTACCCAATGGAGTGTACAATGAGCGCGCAATCCTCGATTCGCCATAAAACCACCGTAGCCTTGGCAGCCATTGCCCTTTTGTTCGGGCTGTCTTCCTGCGACGCACCGGACGTAGACGACGATATTGTCCCGCAGCAGAACACCTCGGAAAACGGCGGCGCGAACAATCGCGACGACGACGCCGACGACCGCAATGACGATGCCGACGACCGCAATGACGACGTCAATGACGACATGGACGACGGTCCAGGCGATGACGACGCCGACGACCGCAATGACGATGCCGACGACCGCAATGACGACGTCAATGACGACATGGACGACGGTCCAGGCGATGACGACGCCGACGACCGCAATGACGATGCCGACGACCGCAATGACGACGTCAATGACGACATGGACGACGGTCCAGGCGATGACGACGCCGACGACCGCAATGACGATGCCGACGACCGCAATGACGACGTCAATGACGACATGGACGACGGTCCAGGCGATGACGACGCCGACGACAACGACGACCGGGATGATCTCGACGACGACAACGACGATGACCGGGATGATCTCGACGACGACAACGACGATGGTCCGGACGACGACAACGACGACGGTCCGGACGATTGATCCGCGTCGGCGCCGCATGACGTCCTTCGTCACCGCTCTCCCTGCACGCCGGAGGAGTCAAACAAACCGTACGGGAACGAATCCCACAACCATGACCCGCCACACACGAACGCCGGAAGAACCACAAAGTCTTCGCCCCAGCCGCAGCCAAAAGGCCCTTCCGTCGCATAGGCACCGTGCTCATGCGTCGGAAGGACCAGTTCGGGCATGTCAGGAGGCCCTTCTGTTGCATGAGCACGAAGCCCATGCGACAGAAGGGCCATGGGGCGAGCATAAAATGGTCCCTTTGACGCAGGGGAACAAGCCTCCTGCCTCAAAGGGACCGATGCACACCGATCAGCTGACGCCGATGCGCCGATACCGGTGCGGGCCGATCAGCTGACACCAGAGCGCGCCGCTCAGTTGGTGCCGATGCTCATCGTCTCGGGCAGGGTGCTGCCGCCGTCGATGACCACCTGCGAACCGGTGAGGTAGCTGGCCTCATCGGAGCCGAGGAACGCGAACAGCTCGCCGACCTCGGTGGGCTTGGCCAGACGCTTCATCGGCACGCCGACCGCGATGTCGTTGATCGCCGACTCCGGATCCTCCGGGTTCGATTCGACGGCCATCTTCTCGACCATCGGGGTGCGCGCGTAGCCGAGCTGCGAGCAGTTGACGCGAATGTGGCGGTCCGCGTACTCGACCGCCAGGCAGCGGGTCAGGCCGACGAGCGCGGCCTTGGTCATGGCGTAGGCGGCCTCACCCGCGTCGGCCACGATGTCGCCGGTCACCGAGGAGGCGATGACGATGGCGCCCTTGCCCTCCTCCAGCATGTACGGGATGGCGGCCTGGCAGGTGTTCCACACGCCCTTGATGTTCACGTCGATGTGGAAGTCGCGGATCTCGTCGGTCATCTCCTCGAACGGGGCCAGACGGCAGACGCCGGCGTTGCAGCAGGCCACGTCGAGGGAACCGAAGGCCTCCTTGGTCTTGGCGGCGGCGTCGATCATCTGCTGCTTGTCGGCCACGTTGGCCACCACGGTGATGATCTCGGCGTCCGGATACATGCCACGGATGCGATCGGCGGTCTTGTCGACGTTCGGGTCGAGGTCGACCATGCAGATCTTCGCGCCGTACTTGGCGTACGTCTCCGCGATGCCCTCGCCGAGGCCGGCGGCCGCGCCGGTGATGATGGCGACCTTGCCTTCGAGCTTGCCCTGAACCATAGTGATAACTCCTTTGTTGATTGGTTGGTTGTCTTTCGTCAGCGACTCGTGTGCGGGACCGTGTCACGCCCCGTACACGAGGCCGCCATGATCAGAATTCCTGTTCGCCGTCCGGCGTTTCGATGACGACCGACGTCTTCTTCCACTGCACGACGACCATCCACAGCCAGATCAGCACGCCGACGCCCAGGTAGACGCCGAACGAGATCCACGAGCCGATGCCCTGGCCGAGCGTGCAGAAGAACGCGATGGCGATCATGATGACCATGGCCAGGATGCGGAAGAAGTCGCCGCCCTTGACCACGTTCTTGTTGTCCTTGTACCACTCGGGGTGCTTGTGGCGCATGCGCACGGCGGACACCATCGTGATCGCGTAGGCGCAGGCGCAGCCGAACGACATGAGGTTGAAGAAGTCGTTCATGAACGTGCCCGCGTTCTGCAGCAGAATGAAGACCAGGCTGATGACCAGCAGGAAGACGTTCGGCAGGATCGGCTGCTGGTGCTTGTTCACCTTGGTGAACACCTCCGGCAGGAAGTTCTTCTTGCCCATCGAGTACAGCATGCGCACGGTGGACATCCAGAAGCCCAGGATGGAGGCGGTCATGCCCATCAGGATGGAGACCAGGCCGTAGACGACCGGCCAGAAGCGCCAGCCGAGGATGTTCTGCATGGCGGTGATGGTCATGAAGCCGTTGGCCGCGTCACCCGCGAGCAGTTCGTCGGCGGGGGCCAGGCCGGCCACGCAGAAGAAGAAGATCGCGTAGATCGCGCCGCAGGTGATGACCGAGCCACAAATCGCCTTCTTCGCGTTCGAGGTCGGGAAGTCGCCCTCCTCGACCATCTGGGGCACAGTCTCGAAGCCGAAGTACGGGGTGATCAGCAGCGCCATGCCGATGATCCAGCCGGGGATGCCCAGGGAGGCGTCGATGCTCGTGAAACCGAACGATTCCACGATGTTCGAGAAGCTCCAGTGGCCGCAGGTCAGAATCAGCACCGCGGTGATGAGCGTGGTGATGATGTTGGCGAACAGACAGGTGGCCTGCGCCTTGACGAGGAATTGGATGTCCTGCATGCTCATGATGAACACGAGCACGAGGAATACCACGGCGATGATCATCGTGGTGCCGAAGCTCAGGTTCAGCCCGAACAGCTTGCTGATGAACGTGGCGACGGCCATGACCACGGCCGGCGGCACGGAGATCCAAGCGGCCATGATCAGCCACGAGGCCAGGAATCCGACGTGTTTGTTGAATCCGACCGTGTTGTAGATTAGTTCGCCGCCTGCGGTCTTGAACATCGACGAGATCTCGCTGTAGACCAGAGCGGTCGGCAGGATCGCGACCGTCATCAGCGCGAACGCCAGGAACGTGCCGGATCCGCAGTATCCGAAGAACACGGAATCCCAGTAGCTGACATAGGTGAAGATCGAGCCGGTGGCAACGGTATACACGAACACCAGTTTCAGGCTTCGTTGCAGACCCTTGTTTCCGGCGGGCTTCTTGTCTGCCTCAGACATTGATTCACCCCTTTGCGATACATAGGGTTGGTGGCGCAGTGGAAGCGACGGCGGTCGGTCGTCAGGAGTCGTCCTCGACCCGATGTCCCGATCCGTTCCGGCGGCGTCGGAGGATGGTCATTCCCGCGCAACGCCGCGAAATGCGTACGAAATGAGGCGTCATCGCCATTCCGCTGTGTCATGTGGACACGGAACATATTAAGCACGGCTAAACGTTTTAGCAAATCGCGCACCTATGGCGATTTATCGTTGTACCTCACTCGGGCGCATCACCTGCCGCAGGAGGCGGGAATTGACTCCGGGATGGTCGGCACCGGGCGCGCACCGCCCGCCATCCGCCACCCGGGTAGGAATTGGGCTACAGTGGCGTCTTATGTCTTGCACCACCATTCTCATCGGGAAAGCGGCCAGCTACGACGGGTCGACGATCATCGCGCGCGACGACGACTCCGGCTCGGGCAGGTACGACCCGAAGCGATTCGTCGTGGTCCGGCCTGAGGACCAGCCCCGCCACTACCGTTCCGTACTCAGCCACGTCGAGATCGATCTGCCGGAGAACCCGTGCCGGTACACGATTGCGCCGAACGTGCTGCCGAACCGCGGCATCCTGGCGGAGGCCGGCGTCAACGTGCACAACGTGGCGATGAGCGCCACCGAAACGATCGCGGTCAACGAACGTGTACTCGCCGCCGACCCGCTGGTCGAGCTCCGGCCCGCGCAGGGGCAGCCGGGCAGCGCCGACTACCAGCCGGAACAGCCCGGCGGCATCGGCGAGGAGGACATCATCACGCTGGTGCTGCCATACGTCACCACCGCGCGCGAGGGAGTGCGGCGGCTCGGGGAGCTGTTGGAGCGGTACGGCACCTATGAGGCGAACGGCGTTGCCATCAGCGACGCCAACGAGATCTGGTACGTCGAAACGATCGGCGGCCACCATTGGATCGCACGCCGCGTGCCCGACGACTGCTACGCCACCATCCCCAACCAACTGGGCATCGACGCGTTCGACATCGACGACGCGTTCGGCGAGCAGCGCAACCACCTGTGCAGCGCGGACCTGTCCGACTTCATGGAGCGGCATCATCTGGATATGACGATGCGTCCGGCCACAGCCTCCTTCGGCACCCGCGCGGGCGACGGCAAGGCGACGGCAGCCAGCCTGTGGCCACGGCACCGGTTCAACCCGCGCGCCGCATTCGGCACGTCCACGCCGAAGGACCATATCTACAACACGCCGCGCGCCTGGTACATGCAACGGCACCTGAACCCCGGCGAGGATTGGGATTCCCCGAACGCGCGGTTCACGCCGACCTCGGACGACATCCCCTGGTGCCGGCGCCCGGAGCGCAAGGTGAGCATCGAAGACGTGGACTTCCTCATGAGCTCGCACTTCGAAGGCACGCCGTACGACCCGTACGGCACGCTTGGCACGCCGGAAACGCGCCATCGCTATCGCCCGATCGGCATCAACCGCACCGGACACATGGTGGCGATGCAGATCCGCGGCGATGTGCCCGATGTTCACCGTTCGGTGATGTGGGTGTCGTTCGGTTCGGGCCCGTTCAACGCCGTGGCGCCGTTCTACGCGAATGTGACGGACACGCCCGCCTATCTGCGCGACACCCCCGCGGAGCCGTCGACCGACTCGTATTATTGGTCGATCCGCATGATCGCCGCGATGGCGGACCCGCATTACATCGAATGTTCGAACGCCATCGAGCAGTATGCGGAGGACGTGCGCAGCTTCGGGCATCGGCACGTGTTCACGACGGACGAGGCCATGTACAAGACGGATCCGGATGAGGTGACCGCCACACTCACCGCAGCCAACGAGGCCATGGCGCAATATCTGCGGACGCGCACCGCCAGGCTGCTGGCGGACGTGCTCTACACGTCCAGCAACCTGATGCGCAACTCGTTCGCCATGTCCGACCGCTGGATCTGAGTCCGCCCGTCAGTCGAGACCGAGGTCGTAGGCGGCGGCTTCGTCCTTGCTGCTGTAGGTTTTGAAGGCCATCAGCGTGCGGGTGCGGGTCACGCCGTCGACCTTGGCGATGCCTCCGGGGATGATTTCGGTCAGCTGGTCGATGTCGTCCGCGTTGATGACGGCGACCAGATCGATGTCGCCGGCCACGGAATACACCTCGCGCACGCCGCGGATCTCGGCCACGGCCCGGGCCGCCTCGTTGGCCTTGCCGCTTTCCACATCGATGAGCACGATCGCATTGGTCATGGTTCCTCCTTCGCCGCCCGAGAACGCTGTCGCCGCCCATTATAGGGAACGCGGGCCGGGAGCGGCCCACGGTGTACGCTACGCGGACAAGCCACCGCATCTGCCTACAGACGCCCGGAACGCGAGGGGTCGATCGTCATGGTCTGGAAACGGCCCTCCATGTAGGCATCGCCGAAGTGTTCGGCGAAGAACCGCGTGACCGGCGAATCCGGTTCCAGACCGGACACGCGCCCGTACCAGCAGTCGAAGGCCATCAGCGTCATCGCGGCGTTGACGAGCATGAACGCGAACACCGCCGCGGTCAGCGAATACCTCACCTTCCACGGGATCCGGTTGATCAGTTTCAGGATCCGCGGCAGCAGGAACTTGACCCACACCACGCCCAGGAACCCCCAGAACACCATGTACTTGCCGGAGGTGCGCCCGTCGATCGACAGCCATTTGCCGGTGTAGTCCCACGCGGTGATGCCGAACGCCACCTCCATGAACCAGCTGACGAAGTATTCGAACGCGCCGCCGATCACCGCGCTCATGCAGAAGATCAGCATCGGATGCGAGCGCCACAGCCGGTTCAGGCAGGCGGTCAGCACCACCGCGCCGCAGCCGTAGATCGGCGAGAACGGGCCCCACAGCAGTCCGGCGCGGTCCTGCCATTCGCCCCATACCACACGGTGGTAGAGGGTTTCGACCACCAGGCCGAACACGCAGCCGATCATGAACAGCCAGAAGATGTTGAAGAATTCGAGTTCGATGTATCCCTTGCCGCTGGGATCGCGGCCGAGCATGCCTTTGGCGAGCGCCTCCTCGTAGTCGCTGCGTTCGTCCATGCGTTTGAGGGTGCGCTGCAGTCGGCGTTCCTCCAGCAGGGCGGGGTCGAGCACGATGGACAGGGTGGTGAGGATGGCCAGCTGCGCGATCGGCGGGATCAGGTTCCATCCGACGCCGGCGAGCGCGAGGGAGAGCATGCCTTCGGCGATGCTCATCGGGATGATGGCGTAGGCCCAGCGGGCCGCGTGTTTGCGGCGGTTGCACAGCAGGAATATGCCGAAAACCACCATGCAGGCGGATGAGACGAGCATGACGGCGACCTGGATGCAGGTCAGGATGAAGGTCAGGTCGAGCACGTCGATGCCGGTGGCGCCGGTCAGGACTTCCACGATGCCGCGGATGGCGATGAATGTCAGTCCGGGGATGGTGACGATGCCGCTGATCAGGACGAGGACGCCGTAGATGCGGGCGATGAGGGGCAGGCGGCGGTCGTCGATGTCCACGCGGCCGTCGCCGTTGGTGTCGCCGGGCAGGCGTGGTTGCCGGGTGTGGTCGTCGCGCGTCGTGGTTTCCATTGGCACCACGGT
This sequence comes from Bifidobacterium pullorum DSM 20433, assembly GCF_000771405.1. GTDB lineage: Bacteria > Actinomycetota > Actinomycetes > Actinomycetales > Bifidobacteriaceae > Bifidobacterium > Bifidobacterium pullorum. Next base: position 69,899 of record NZ_JDUI01000012.1, read on the forward strand.
AGCAGACGGGCGGCGGCGCGGTGCTGTTGCGCGGGGGTGTTATCGGGCATCGGGCGTCGACATGCCCAAGCCACCCCCACCTTGGGTGAACGGCCGCGGCTGGGGGCCGTGCGGCTCGGTATGCTGGCCGAAACATATGTGGCGCCGTGTTCGGTTCGACGCCCGGGATCAGGGAGCGTGCCGTGCGCAATGTGTTGTCCGTGTTCGTCCGCGATGTCCGCCGGCTGCTGCGCGTGCCGGCGGCGTGGGTGATCGTGCTGGGGTTGGCTGTGTTGCCTGCGTTCTACGCGTGGGTGAACATCATCGGGTTCTGGAATCCGTACGGCAATACCGCCAATGTGCGGGTGTCGGTGGTCAACCGGGACCGCGGCACCGAGTCGGCGCCGATCGCCGGCGTCGATCTCGGCGACCGGATCGTCGATTCGCTCGGGGACAACCATGACATCGGCTGGGCGTTCGTCGACGAGGACGCCGCCATGCGGGACGTCAGGTCCGGCCGTTCCTATGCGGCGATCGTCATCCCCGAGGATTTCAGCGACCGGCTCGCGGGCCTCATCGCCGGCGACGACAAGCGGCCGGCGCTCGAGTACTACGTCAATGAGAAGGCCAGTCCCATCGCGCCGAAGGTCACGGATACCGCCGCGAACACGGTCGACCGTCAGGTCAACGCCACGTTCGTCTCCACCGTCAGCGAGGTGGTGGCACAGGCCGTCAACCAGGCCGAGGCCCAGGCGTCGGATTCCGCGGACGCCGCCCGTGCCAAGGCCGACCGGGCGCTGGCGGACGCGCAGGATGCCGTCGCCTCGATCCGCTCCGCCATCGCCGACGTCACCGATGCCGACGACCCGATGGATCTGACGGGCGTGCGCGCCACGCTCGACGATGTCCGCCGGCTCGGCACCGACGCCGCCAGCGGGCTGGACGGCCTCTCCGACCTGCTCGGCACCACGCGGACCACGCTCGGACAGACCGTCGACACCGCCTCCACGGCGTTCGACACCGGCAACTCCCTGCTCTCCCAAGCCAACGCCAAGGCCACGGGCGCTCTGGCCTCGGCATCGGGGGCAATCACCGCGGCCAACGGCCAGGTCTCCGGCGGTCTGGCCACGCTGCAGGACATCACCGACCGCAACGCCACGCTCCTGAACGATCTGAAGGCCCTGTCCGAAGCCCTGCCGGATTCGGCAGGCACCATCGCGCAGGCCATCGAGCAGCTGCAGCAGGCGAACACGACGCTGGACGGCACCGTCGAAAGCCTAACGGCGCTGAACGGCACCATCGCCACCACCGCCACGGACACCGGCGCCCTGGCGGACGATCTGGGCACGGCCACGCAACAGGCGTTGGACGCCTCCGCGCAGGCCCGGTCCACCCTGAACGCCGACGCATGGCCCGCGCTCGGCAACGGGCTGGGGGCTCTGTCCACGGCGAGCGGCACGCTCGGCGGCCAGCTGTCGGCGCAGGGCACGCTGATCGACCAGGCGTCGCTGATCGTGGATCAGCTCGACCAGGCGCTCCAGCAGACGAAGACCGCCCTGTCCGACACCGACGCCGCCCTGGCGCGCGTGCAGACCAGGCTGGGCACGCTGCGCACGGATTTGGGCGCATTGTCCTCCGCCGGCACGCTGGACGCCCTGTTCGGCGGGGACGGCACGCTCGACGAACGCAAGATCGCGGATTTCATGCTCTCCCCCACCGTACTGGACGAGCATGTCGTGTATCCGGTCAACTCGTACGGTTCCGGCATGGCCCCGCTGTTCACGAATCTGGCGATGTGGGCTGGCGTGTTCATGCTGGTGGCGCTGATGAAGCTGGAAACCGACGGCGAGGGCGTCGAGGACCTGACCGCCACCCAGGCGTATCTGGGCCGTTGGCTGCTGTTGGCCGTCATGGCCGCCGCCCAGGGGCTGGTCGTGACCGTCGGCGATCTGGTGATCGGCGTGCAGACGGTCAGCCCCGTCGCGTTCGTGGCCACAGGGGTGATCGCCTCGGTGACGTACAGCGCGGTCGCGTACATGCTGGCCACCACGCTGCTGCATGTGGGCAAGGCCCTGATCATGGTGATGATCATCGTGCAGATTCCGGGGGCGGGCGGCATGTATCCGATCGAGATGATGCCCGGGTTCTTCCGCGCCCTGCACCCGTTCTTCCCGTTCACCTACGCGATCGACGCCCTGCGTGAGACGATCGGCGGGTTCTACGGCAATGTCTGGTGGACCAGCATGGCGCATCTGCTGGTGTTCGCCGCCGTCGCGTTCGCCGTCGGCATCGGCGTCCGGCCGCGGCTGACGAACGTGAACCGGCTGTTCGCCCGGCAGATAGCCCAGGCCGGAATCCTCAACGGCGAGCCGGTGACGCTGCGCGGCCATGAGTATCCGATTGGCCAGATCCTGCGCGTGTTGGGCGATCGTACGGAGTATCGGGAGGCGATCGTCCAACGGGCGGCCGCGTTCGAGGACCTGTATCCGCGGCTACGACGCGGCGCGACGATTGCCGGGTTCGTGGTGCCGATCATACTGGCGGTCACGTTCTCGCTGACCACGGACGCCAAGCTGGCGATGCTGGGCGCATGGACCGTATGGGTGCTGCTGATCATCGCGTTCCTGATGGGCATCGAACTGATGCGCGACCATCTGCGTCGACAGGTCGAGCTCGGCAATCTGGACGACGAGGAGATCCGCGTGCAGCTGGCGTTGCGCGATCTGGACCGTACGCGCGCCCGCCGCGCACGGCGGCGTAGGCGCGCACGCCGCGCGGACCGCACGCGGGAGGCCGCGCGCCAGGTCGTCGAAACCGATCTGATCGGGTTGCATGATTCCAAGGGGAGGCACCGGGCATGAGGGATATCTGGCATCTGTTCGTGGATGATGTGCGCCGGCTCACCGGCAACGTGGTCTCCGTGATCATCGTGATCGGCCTGGTGGCGATTCCCAGCCTGTTCGCCTGGTTCAACATCGCCGCCAGTTGGGATCCGTTCGGCAACATGGGCGCGATGCGGTTCGCGGTGGCGAACGACGATGAGGGCTACCAGTCCGACCTGATCCCGGTCCGCGTGTCGATCGGCGCCGAGGTGGTGGACGAGCTGCGCGCCGACTCGCGGCTGGATTGGACGTTCACCACGCGACAGGATGCAATCGAGGGCACGAAGTCCGGGGAATACTATGCCGCGCTGGTGATCCCGAAGGATTTCAGCGCCACGATGATGACGTTCTTCACCGAGGACGCGCGCCACGCCGTCATCGAGTACTACAGCAACGAGAAGAAGAACGCGGTCGCCCCGAACCTGACGGGCGCCGGCGCCGACGAGGTGGCCGCGCAGGTCAACGAGATGTTCGCCGAAACGCTGACGGGCACCGCGTTGGACATCGCCGCGGCGCTGGTCCGGCAGCTCGACCGCCCCGAGGCCCGGAACGCGATGGACGATTTCCAGGCCAACATCGCCGACTTCGCCGCCCAGTTGAACGACACCGCCGACTCCCTCGCCACCTACCGCGCGCTGACCGACACGGCGCAGTCGCTGCTGGAAAGCTCGTCGGCGCTGGTCGGGCAGACCGCCACGGCCATCGACGACGACGCCGAACCGTTGGGCGACGCCCGTCAGACGGTCCGTGACACGGCCGACGCGCTCTCGGCGGCCGCGGGCACGGTGACGGACGCGTTGTCCGCCAGCGCCGACGGGTTCACCGGCGTGCGCGACGATCTCGACACGTTGTTCGACGACGCGCAGGACAACGCCGCGGCCACCGCCGATGCGCTGCGCCAGCAGTCCTCCGCGGTGGCCGACCAGGCGACGCTCTACCGGCAGCTGCACGATACGCTGCTGGGGCTGCCGGGCGCGGCCGACAACCCCGACCTGACGGCCGCGGCGGACGCGTTGCAGCGCACCGCCGACCAGCTGGACACGCTGGCCACGGCGTTGACCACGGCCGCCGACACGGTGACGCGGGACGCCGACGCCGCGCTCGGACAGCAGGAGCAGATCCGCACGCTCATCGACCAGGCCGTCGCATCCGTCACCGACGTCTCGGACGGGTTCGCGGCCGACATCGCCCCGCAGGTCGACCAGCTCACCGCCGCCGTGCGGGACGCCTCCTCCGTGCTGGATCAGGACACGCAACGGTTGGATTCCACGGTCTCCACGCTGGATGACGCCGCTGCGGACGCCGGCGCCACGGTGGCGGACATCCGCACGATGCTGGACGACACCGCCGCGCACCTGCGCGAGGCCGGCGCCGGGCTGACCACCTTCCATGACGATCTGTCCGACGCATTGACGAGCGGCGACGCCGACGCCGTCCGTTCGCTGCTCGCCGGGGACGCGTCCTCGTTGGCCTCCGCGCTGGCCGCGCCGGTCGAACTGGATCGCAAGGCCGTGTTCCCGGTGACGAATTTCGGTTCGGGCATGGCGCCGTATTACACGTTCATTCCGTTGTGGACCGCGTCGATCCTCATCGCCCTGGCGGTCAGGACCTCGCTGGCGGACGAGCAGCGGCGGCGGTTCCGCCGGCTGCGGCCGCATCAGGTGTTCCTGGGACGCTTCGGCGTGTTCGCGCTGATTTCGCTGCTGCAGAGCACGGTCAGCTGCGCGGGCAGCCTGCTGTTCCTGCGCGTGCAGGCCGTGCACCCGCTGCTGTTCATGCTCTCGGGCTGGGTGGGCGGACTGGTGTTCGCGTTCTTCATCTACACGATGGTGGTCAGTTTCGGCAACATCGGCAAGGCGATCGGCATGCTGATGCTGGTGTTCCAGGTGTCCGGTTCGGCCGGCTCGTACCCGCTGCAGGTGCTGCCGGGGTTCATGCAACGGCTGAGCCCGTTCCTGCCGATCACGCACGCGATCAACGCGATGCGCGCCGCGATCGCCGGCGTCTACCAGAACGATTATTGGATGGAACTGGGCAGGCTGCTGCTGTTCGTGCCGCCGCTGCTGCTACTCGGCCTGCTGCTGCGCAAGCCGCTGGTCGGGCTGAACCGCCGGTTCGGCGAGCAGCTGGAACGCACCAAGCTCATCGGATGAGCTGCGACCGACCCGCGCGCTATTGGACGACGGAGGCTTCCTGCCTCGCCACGTCAAGGGCGGCGTTGAACGCGTCCGACGTCCAGCTGGCACCGGCCACCTTGTCCACCTTCAACCCTTTGAGCGGTTTGCCCACCACCACGCCGGGCACGGCTTCGGCGAACGCCTCCTGATGGTGCTTGGAGATGGTGGTGAACGGGTGTCCGACGACATCAACATCGGTGACAGCACCGTCCGCAATGGTCAGATACACGTCGATGGTGTCCTCGCCGACCGGCCCATACTGGCCCTTGATCGCATAGGTGCCGTCGGCGTAGACGCCGGTATCCTGCCGGGCTCCGCCATTCCCGCCATCAGAACCGTCCGGCGCCTCATCATTGCCCGCATCCTCGGCGGTGCCCGTTCCCGTCGTCCCCGAATCCGCCGACTGCCCGGAATTCCCGGCGAACTCGTCGTCCATCGGCACGGCTTTGGGTTCACCGCACCCACCCAGCAGGGCGGCGGTCACCGCCAGACCGGACACCGTCATGCCGATTGCACGGCCGCTGAACGCCACTGCGTTCCGTTCCATATCGCATATCCTTTCCGTTCGCAGTCGCACCGTTACTGTCGAACCGACAAACCGACGCGGCCCTCCGGCGTGGTTCAGTCTCTCCGTCCCCGGCTGCCGCACCTATTCCACCTGTACTCACGCCCCGGTTTTCGCGGCCTTGGTCGGGTCGGCGAACGCCATTGCCGTCTCCCCGGTCTGTGCGCCCTCCACCTGCGCCCCGGTGGATGCCGGTCGCCCGCCCGCCGCCTCATACGCGAGCCGGGCCGTTTCGTCGTTCCACCGCTCCCCCACCAGCACGCCGTGGTTGAGCATGATCTCTCGTTGCGCGCAGGAGGCGACCAGCGCGTCATGCGTCACCACGATGATGGTGGTGCCCTGCTCATGCAGCTGCCGGAACAGGTCGAGCACAATGCGCTCGTTGCGTTCGTCGAGATTGCCGGTCGGTTCGTCGGCCAACACCAGTTTCGGGCAGTTGATCAACGCCCGCGCGATGCACACACGCTGCTGCTCGCCACCGGACAGCTGGGCGGGCAGATGGTGGGCACGTTCCTTCAACCCGACCCGTTCCAGCGCGGCCATCGCCTGCGCCTCATCAACCACCGAATGATAATACTGAGCGACCATCACGTTCTCCACCGCCGTCAGATGCGGCACCAGATGGAACTTCTGGAACACCAGACCGATCACGTTCTTGCGCACGTCGGCCAGCTGCGCGGCGTTCAAGTCCTCCAGTCGCCGCCCTTCCAACGTCACCGAACCACGGCTGGGCGAATCCAAACACCCGATGATGTTCATCAGCGTGGTTTTGCCGGAACCGGACGAGCCGACGATCGCCAGCCACTGTCCTTCCGGCACGGTCAGGTTCAGATCGTCAACGGCGTTGAGCTCGCCGTAAATCTTGGAGATATGGTCGAGTTCCAGTAACATGCCTTGTCCTTTCCCTATCGTGAATGAATGAACGAGATCGCAGTCCGATCGAATGACTCGTCGCCCCGCGGTCCGGCCGGAAAACCTGTCATGGCCTGTCATTCCTCCCGCAGCACCACGGCCGGGTCGATGCGCGTGGCGTTCCGAATCGGCGGAGTCGACGCCGCCACCGCCACCGCCATGCTCAGCGCCACCGATGCGGCACCCAACGCCACGCTGAAATCCAATGTTCGGTCGAACACCATCCGGCACAGCGCACGCGCCAGCGCATACCCCAAACCGACACCACACAGGCCGCCGGCCATGCCATACAACGCCGATTCGGCGGCAAACTCGGCCACCACGGAACGCGTCGTGGCTCCGAGCGCCCTGCGCAGGCCGATCTCGTTGCGCCTCTGGGAGACGATCGATGACATGGTGGTCGATACGCCCACGAGCGTCAGCGCGAGCACCACCGCCGAAACGAACCAGAACAGCGTCTGCAGCATGGCGATGATGCGGCGGTTCGACGAGGTCATCCGGGATACGCGCTGTGCGCTCACGCCCAGTTCGCCGTCGTTGATCGCATCGGCGAGGGCTTCGAGATGCCCGTCATCAGCCTGTGAGGCGAATTCGATGACGTCCGGCCCACGGTCGCCCGCCAACGCGACAACGTCGTCCACGGTCGCGTAGATGATGCCGTCCTCGTTGCCGCCGGTTTCCAGGATTCCGGCCACGCGATACCCGACGCCGTCGGTTTCCAGGATGTCGGTGGACACACGGCCGTCCCGCATCTGCCCCGCGACGCTGCCCGAGGAATCCTCTGACGAGGTTCCGCCGCCGGCGTCGCCGGGAGCGCCCGCATTGTCCGCGCGGTATCCGATGGTCACGGTGTCGCCGATCTGCAGGCTCATCGCTTCGGCCGCATCCGAACCGACCAATACCTGCCCATCGCTCGGCCAGTCGCCGTCGACGACCCAATGCCGGTTGAGCGCGCGCGTCGCGTAGACGTCGATGCCGGCCAACACATACGATGCCGCGTTGACGCGTACGGTTTCATACCGGTAGGTCGCCGCGTCCGCCTCCGCCGCGGCCCGCACCTGCGTTTCGACAGTACGGACGACGTCGTCGTCCATGCCTCCTTGCGGGCCGGTGACGATGAGATTCGCGCCGTACGCCCGCATCTCGTCGCCCATCTGTTGCGGCACGGTCAGGCAGATCGCGGCCAGCCCGAACAGTGTGACGGTGCCGACCATCGAGGCGACCACGGCCATGATGGCACGCGAACGGCGGCGGAATACCGCCCCGAACACCATGGTGAGGAACATGCGCCGGTTCGTCATACGACGTCCGGCATTGCTGTCAGCGGCCATGAAGCACCTCCGCGGGACGTACTCCCAGGATCGAACGGATGGATGAGCAGGAGGCGGCCAGCACGGTCGCGGCGATCAGCACGGCCACCAGGATGAACACCATCGGCCGTAGCGTGATCGACGAGGCGAACACGACCTGTCCGATCAGCTGCGCCGCGCCGACACCCAATCCGGCACCCGCGAGCGCGCCGATCAGTGCGATCACCGCGGTTTCCAACAGCATGAGCCGCGACACCGCGCCGTCGGTCGCTCCGATCGCCTTGAGCAGCGCGAGTTCGGAGGACCGTTCCGTGATCGAGGCGGCCATCAGGTTCGCCACGGCAATGGCTGCGGCGAGCAGGCTCAGGCCGGTCATGACGATCATGACCGCGCGAGTCTTGTTGAGTACATCGCCTTGCAGTTCGGAGATCTGGCGGATCTGTTTGGCCACGGCGTCGGGGAGCACCTCCTCGATCTGGTAGGCGATCGACGAGGCGTAGGCGGTGCAATACCAGGTTTCCCATTCCTCCTGGGTGACGGCCGCGGGATTGCGGGATACTTTGCGCGCCAGGTCGTTTTCCGGTGTGGTCAGCGCTTTGACCTCCACCTCGTCGACACAGTCGGTCAGACCGCTCAGTTCCTGCAACGTCGCCGAGGGAACATAGACGGCGCCGTTTTCCTCGTCGCCCGAATCGTAGATGCCGACGACGGTGACGGTGGCCGCCGCATTCCCCCGGGATAGGGTGATGGTCACGCCCGGGGCGTCGATGTGCAGTTGGTCGGCGAGATCCGCGCCAATCATCGCCTCGCCGGCATCGTCCTGCGCCCAGCGCCCGTTGACGGTCCACCACGAGCGCATGCCTTGTACGCCGACGACCGAAGTTTCCCCGGTGGCCAGATGCAGTGTGGTGTTGAACCAGGTGCCGACGACGGGCACGGTTGCGGCATCGCCGCCGGTGCCGGCGGTGATGTCCGCGTGCAGGTTGAGTTTCGGAGCGAAGTTGGTGATGTTGTATGCCCAGAAGATCGTTTTGATCTTCTGAATATCGCTTTCCTTGAGGAAGGAGGTCGGTTCGGTGTCGCTGCCGTCCACCGTCTCGTACAGGTCGGCGACCACCGCGTCCGATTTGGGTTCGATGACGATGTTGGAGCCGTAGGCCGAGAGTTCTTCGTTGAGTTTGTCCCCTACGTCGAAGACGACGCCGAGCATGGCCGTCGCCACCGCCGAGGATAGGCAGATGGTGATGGCGACGAGCAGCCGTCGCCGGAACTGTCGGCTGAACGAGCGGAAGATCATGCGCAGGATGAACACCGGAACCTCCTTTCGTTATTGGAAGTGCGCGGACAGCGCATCAAGGTCGGTGGTGTGGATGGTGATGGCACCGTCGTCGACCTGGTAGGGGAACGGTATGGGGTTGCAGCCGCCTTTGAACCCGATGGTGGCCAGGTTGATCGCCACGTCGCAGCGTTTGCAGATGATTTTGCCGTCCTGTTCGTAGTAGCCGGCGTCGCCGCAGGTTTCGCAGGCGTCCAGGCCGACGCCGTACGCGCCGCCGTTCTTGAGGATGATGATGAACCGCATCTCGGTGCCGTCGGCCGCCGTGTATGCGAAGCGATGCAGATGCCCGTCCTCCACTTGGGAGAAGGGGATGGTGGCCACGCCGTCCACAAGCGAGTATTCCTCCGGTTCGGAGATGACCGGCTGTTTGTTCAGTTCGTAGGTTCCCCATGCGAGCAGCGCTGTCAGCGCGATGGCGGCCGCCATGCTCCACGCGCCGGCGGCCACGGCTCGACGGCGGAAGGCGATGCGTGCGCGAACCCCCGCCTCGTTCAACGGCGGGGTTGCGGCGTCTTCCGGCAGGCGGCATCCGTTCGGCGTGGTGCGCAGGCCGATGATGATTGAGGCGACGGCGGGGATGAGGAAGGCCAGCGCCTGTGCATAGGTCATCCACAGTTCGTGGTTGTGCAGCAGGATGAGCACACGGAAGGCCGGCCCGTGCAACACCAGGATCATCATGTTCATCAGCAGCGAGAACAGTTCCGTGGCGTGCATGGCCAACTGCAGGATGGCGACGATCAGCGCGGCGGCGGTGAAGGCGCGGCGGATGTCGGGGGTGCGCAGGGTGTGGAACACCGCCGCCACGATCAATGCCATGCCGATGCCCAGCAGGAAGCCCAACGCGCGCAACAACATATCGGAGGTGAACGGCGAGTCGCCGGTGTCGACGAAATTCGTCAGCTGCAGGATCACGTCCGGCATCGCGAAGAATATTGTGACCGCGATATCCGCCGCGGCGACGCCATTCGCCACGGCCATCCACAGGCGGGCGCGACGAACCGACGCATCCTCCTTCCCGTCTGCGGAAACGCGGCTTGCGGATGTCCGACGCCACCGTTCGACGATGCCCTGGGAGCGAACGATTACCGCGATCAGTGCGATATCGAGGATCACACCGAGGATCAGCGTCGGCAGGTTCACGGTGGACCGTCGATTGAGGATGGCGGTGCCGCGCAGTATGGCGAAGACCACGGCCGCGGCCAGGCCGATGGCGACGCCGATCGCGCGCCACCGGCGACTGGCCGGCCGGTTACGGCCTTCCCCTACGGTGAGTAGCACGCTCAGGCTCATCACCAGCAGGCATGGGCCGATGGTGCCGGAAAGCGCCTGGTTGAATTGCCCGAGCATGATCTTCCTTTCATTCGTCTTCTCTCAAGTGCGGCCAGTGGCCGCATCCCGCCCTCAGCGGGCGGACCGGTCACCACTGGTGGACGGTGTAGTCCCAGTCGAAGGTGGCTTCCAGCGGCTCGTTCCACCAGTGGCCGGTCACGCCGGTCTCCGGGTCGGTGTGCAGCATCCAGCCGTTCTCGGCCGGGGAGTGGATCTTGAACGTCAGCGTGTATTCACCATCCTTGTCCAAGGCGATGTTGCCGCCGTAATGCGGACCGTCGGAGGCGACCATCTCCATGAACGTGCCCTCCTGCGTATTGGACGGGTCGTTCTTGTCGGTGATGACGTAGTCCACGGTCAGGCCGGGCACGAAATCGCCGGCACCGTATCCCAGGTCGTTGCCTTCCAGCGCGGTGATGTCGGCTTCCAGATGCAGGTTCGACTCCGCGGCGCTCAAGCCCATGCCGGCGGGTTCCATATCAATCGGCTGGAAATAGACCGCGGCGGCGTTAATCTCGCCCTCCAGCTCCACATCGGTGCCGATCGGAATCTCCTCGAAGCCGGCACCGGTATCCGCGGCGTCGGCGGCGCCCTCGGTCTGCGACGCGGCGTCGGTACCCGAGTCGGTGTTTGCGGCACCGGTGTCGCCGCACGCCGCGGTCGCCATGCTCAGCGATCCGGCGAGCAACAGGCCCAGCAGGGTTGCCAGCGTTTTCTTGGTGGTCATGGTGTTCTCTCTTTCTGGTTGGTTGTTTGGATAGGGGTATGGTTACCTACGCCGTCCGTTCGGCGCGGCGGCGGGTCTTCGCCTGCCTGGCCGCACCGATGGCGAACAGCGCGAGCACGGCAACCAACGCAATGCCTTGCGCGGCCAGCGTTTCGACATAGGGGTACAGGCCGAGCCAGTCGTTCGTCGGGAAGCCTTCCAGGTAGATGCCGCCCAGCGCATCACCTTCGATCAGCGAGTGCACGCCGCCGCCCGCGAAGATCACAACGAGCACGGCCAGCAGCACCGAAGTGACGATGAAGAACGGTCTGATCGGGATGCGCACCGATGTGAACCGGATGAGCAGGAAGACGCCGATCAGCACAACCGCCGCGGTGATGCCGCCGATCCACATGCCGCTGGCGTCCTGTGTCATCGAGTAGATCGACTGGTAGAAGATCACCGTTTCGGCACCTTCGCGGAAGACCGCCAGGAAGCTCAGCAGGGCGAGCGAGATGATGCCGGCCGCTCCCAGACGTTCCGGTGTGGGGTCGGTGCCCGCCGTGCCGCCGATGCGTGCGACGGCGGCTTCGGTTTTGGCCCGGATGTACCGGTTCCACGCGTCGACGCTGGATTTGTTGAGCATCCAGTTGCTGGTGTACAGCAGCATGCCCATCGCCACGAGCGCGCACACGCCTTCCATGATCTCCTGCTGCGGTCCGCTGCCACCGAACAACGCCATGAACACCGCGGCGATGGCCCCCGATGCGGCCAGGCCGGCCACGACGCCCAGGTAGATCCACCGCACCAGACGGCGGTTACCGGATTTGACCAGATAGGCGATGATCGCCGCGACGACGAGCAGGGCCTCCAGTCCCTCGCGGATCAGGATCAGGAACGCCTGACCGAACGAGCTGGTGATCAGGCGCGTGAACCCGCCGACCTCGCTGCCGGCACCGCCGTCCAGCGCTGCGGCGTCCTCGACGAGCATCGTCTTCAACTCGTCGACATGGGCTTTCGCATCCGCGGCATCTCCGGCGACCATGGCCTTACGGCTTTCCTTGAACGTGCTTTCCACCTTGGAGACGCGGCTGCCGCCGATGGCGTTCATCACGTTCTTCTCGAACCCCAGCTTTTCGTAGTACTGGTAGTAGGCCTCATTGACGAGTTCCGCGCCTCGCTCCCCGTCTCCGGATTCGCTGGCGGCCAGCGAATCGTCGAGCACGGCCACCATTTCCGTGGCCACATCCGACCAGGAGCGGGTGCCGATGCCCTCGTTCTTGTGCACCTTGGCGGCATCCAACGCCTCGCGTTCCTTGGCGGTCTGTTCCTCGCGCATCCGCGCGTAGTCGCGCGGATCGCTCAGTTCACCGTTCCCATCCAACGTGGCGCCGCATTCCCTGACATCGTCAGCGAGCGCGTCGCGCAGGGTCTCGATGTCGGTCCGGCGATTCTGCTGGTAGACGAGGCGCTGCAGATCCTGGAATTGCCGGCGCTGGTTCTGGTATCGGTCCGCGCCGATGGTGTCGTTGACGACCTTGGCGAAGTTGGAGGCCACGTAGTCGGTGTTGTATGCGACGTTGAACGCGGAGGCCGCACCCGCGTGGTCGCCGTCAACGTATTCGGCGACGCCTTCGTCGAGGTCCGCGACGATCGTCTGGGCGATCTGCGTCCATGATTCGGCGTCGGCCGGCTCGTCCGCGACTGCGGGAATCATGAGCGACAGCGCGGCGGCGGCCGTCAGTATCAGGCCGAGCAGTGCGGCACCGATTCGGGTCACGGTTCTGGTCATGTCGGGCCCCTTCAGGTTGTTGCGGATCGATGTGATTCAACCTATGGGGTGTTGTCCGAAATGAAAAGACTTGACTTTTGGTTCGCTGCGAGGTAATGCGAGCCCATAATACGCTGTTATTTGTCTCATATTATGGACATCTGGCGCGTCCGTCCGGGCGATTCTATGATGGCCGACATGGCGTTTCCCCACTCGTTGATTCTGCCCGACACGCTGGGCACCGGCCTTGTCGTCCAATCGACGGCTCCCATGGACGACACATCGATACGTGCGTTCGTCGACGAGTACGAACGCACGCTGTCACGGTTCCGATCCGACTCGATACTCGCCGCGATGGCCGGCGCCGCGCATGGCGGCAGTTTCGACTTTCCGGACTGGTGCGAACCGCTGTTCGACCTCTACGACCGGCTGTGCGAGGCAACGGATGACGCGATCGACCCCTGCGTCGGCGCCGCCTTGGCACGCTTGGGCTACGGCCCCGATCTCGCCTTCGAAACCGGAACGTCGGATTCCCAACGGATTTGGGTCGCCCATCCGACCTGGCGCCATGACGTCGAACGCCACGGCACCACACTGGTCACCGCAAGACCCGTCCATCTCGATTTCGGTGCCTGCGGCAAGGGGTATCTCGTCGACCTCATCGCAGCCATGCTGACACAGCAGACGACCGTACGACCGGGATACGCACCGGATTTCGTCATCGATGCCGGCGGCGACATCCTGGCGCACACATCGCCCCCGATCACCGTGGCGCTGGAGGACCCGCACGATACCAGCCGGGCCGTCGGCATCGCGCATATCGATCACGCCGCCATCGCCGCTTCGGCGCCGAGCCGTCGCCATTGGCGGACGGCAGGCGGCGAACAGGTGCATCACCTGCTCAACGCGGTGGATGGCCTGCCGGTCGCCGATATGGCCGCCACCTGGGCGGTCGTGGACGCGCACTCCAGCGAACCGGGCCGCAGTTCGACTCGCCCTGACGGCGGATATTTCCCTACGGCACTGGCGGATGGTCTGGCCACGGCGTTGTTCCTCACCGACCCGGAACGGCTCGCCCAACACTTCGATTTCGCTTGCGTCACGATCCGCACCGATCGCGTCGCCACCCGCAGCCGGCATTTCCCCGGCACGCTGTTCACCGGATGACGCCCCAACACACCCCAACCTGCCCTCAGCCCAAGCAGGCCCATCGCCTGCGCAGACGCGCATAAACGCCCGGAGCGGTGCCGCAAGACACGGTACCATGGGTAGATATCCGGCAGGGAGGCGTCACATCATGGGATTCGAACAGGAAGCGCTCGACGAGCTGATCGAGCACATGCGCGGCCGTGGAGCCGCCATGCAGGAACGGCTCACGCACAGCACCAAGGGCGAGCCGCTGGTCCTCCACGAATTGGCCGTGCACGGCACACGCACGCCCTCACAGTTGGCCGCCGCCGCCGACACCACATCAGGCCGCATCTCCGCGGTGCTCGCGTCCCTGGAGAAGAAGGGGTTCATCACCCGCACAACCGATCCGAACGATCGCCGCGTCACGCTGGTCAACATGACCGAGGCGGGTCGGGCCGCGGACCAACGCAACTTCGAGGTGCTCTGCTCCACCGTCTGCTGGGTATTCTCCCAGATGGGCGAGGAGCACACCCGTCAACTCGTGGACCGAATGAACGAATTCGCCACCTACCTATCGCTATGCGGCCCGGACGGTGCCCGTCCCACCCAGGAGCAGATCGACGAGGCCTTCGGGGCATCGGCCCAAGGCGAGTAGCCCCCCGCAGGTGCACCGGCTGCGCCGTCGCGCATAGGCCCGGCGCAAGATGCATTCCCGCATCATCCAGGCTGTCAGCGACCCAGGGCACCCTTGAGGTCGCGGTTCTGGAAGTGCTCGTGCAGCAAGCAGTAGCCGCCGAACAGCACCAGCCAGATCAAGCCCGCAATGCCTGAGCCGCGCGTGTCGTCGGCCAGGAACAGGGTGGCGTACACGAACACGAAGAACACGATGGCGATGGTGTTCGTGACCCGCCATGCGGGCATGACGAACCCGTCGGCGGCGAAGTCCGGGGACTGGCGGTACTTGCGGTGCGCCACCATCGTCAGGATGTAGATGAACAGGAACACGGCGCTGGACGCGGACGAGAACAGCACGAACGCGCTGGAGACCTGCGGGAACGCGTTGATGACCGGCGAGAGCATGATCAGCGCCGCGGAGACCAGGATCGCGCGCGCCGGCACCTTGTGCGAGGAGACGACGCCGACCTTCTGCAGCGTGGGCGAATGCGACTCGGAGGCGATCTGGTACAGGTGGCGGCCGGCCGAGTACAGCAGCGAGTTCAGCGCCGAGCTGGCGGCCGTGATGACCACGAAGAACACGAGCGCGGACGCCCAGTTGAGACCCGCGTACTGGAACACCATGATGAACGGGGAGGCGAACGAGCCGTCCTCGTTGGCGGTGAAGTTGCGCCACGGCACGATGGCCATGATCGCCACCAGCGCGCCCACGTAGAAGATCAGGATACGCACGATGATCTGGTTGATGGCCTTGGGCAGCACCTGACGCGGGTTCTTGGTCTCGGAGACGGTCACTCCCACGAACTCGATCATCTCGTAGGCGAAGAACACCATCTGGAAGCTCATCAGGAACGCGAGCCAGCCGTTCGGGGCGATCGAGAACCCATCCAGGATATTGTCGAACCCGGCGTGACCGGCCGGCGTGGGCGCGTCGGCACCATGGATCTGCACGGACGGATAGTGGTAGCCGATGACGATCATGACCACGGCAGTGGCGATCATCGCCACGATCAACGTGATCTTGATCATCGAGAACCAGAACTCCACCTCACCGAACACCTTGACGGCAATCAGGTTGATGCCCACGAGCGCCACCAGGAAACAGGCCTCGATCAGCCATTTCCACGCGCTCACATCGATGCCGAAGGTCTCGAAGAAGGTCACGAAATACGTGGAGACGGCCGTGATCTCGGTCATGCCGAG
This sequence comes from Bifidobacterium pullorum DSM 20433, assembly GCF_000771405.1. Classification (GTDB taxonomy): domain Bacteria; phylum Actinomycetota; class Actinomycetes; order Actinomycetales; family Bifidobacteriaceae; genus Bifidobacterium; species Bifidobacterium pullorum. Next base: position 85,878 of record NZ_JDUI01000012.1, read on the forward strand.
CAGCACGAGCGCCACCCAGTACGACCACCCGGCAAACTTGCCCCAGCCATGCCCCAGGTAGCGTTCCACGAAATTGATGAATGTATGCTGGCTCGGGTCGCGGTACATCATCTCGCCGATGGCGCGCATCAGCAGGAACATGACCACGCCGACCAGGATGTACACGAACACGATGCTCGGGCCGGTCAGGCTGATCGACTTGCCGGATCCCAGGAACAGGCCGGTGCCGATCGTGCCGCCGATCGCGATGAACTGGACGTGACGGTTGGACAGTCCGCGTTCCATCTCGTTGTCGGAGTCCAACGACTCCACCGATGTCAATCCATGGGTCTGCTGTTCGCTCTTCTCTGCCATACCGTGGCAGTTTACCCCGCCCGTGTAACAGCGCAGCCTCCCCGTCCGCATACCGTCGCGGAGCGGTCCCGAGTACACCCCCCTGCGCGATACTAAGAGCCATGACCCATGACCTGATCTCATTGACCATCATCATGGCGGTGGCCGTGATCTGCCCCGTCATCGCCGAGCGTATCCCCGGCAAGCCGATCCCACAGACCGTGCTGCTGCTCGCGTTCGGCGCGATCCTCGGCCCGCACGTACTGAACAGGATATGGCTGACCGACGCCACCGATCTGCTCTCCGAACTGGGGTTGGCGTTCCTGTTCCTGCTCGCCGGATATGAGATCGAGCCGAAGCAGCTCGGCGGCCATCAGGGACGCGTCGGCCTGCTGACCTGGGCGGTCACGCTGGCAATCGCCTGGCTGCTGGTATTCCTCGTGCCGTTCTTCGCGCATCACGATATGAACGGCGCGGCGGCGGTGATCACGCTGACGACGACGGCGTTGGGCACGCTGATGCCGATTCTCAAGGAGCGTGCGTTGGAGGATACGCCGGTGGGCGATGCGATCATCTCCTACGGCACGTGGGGTGAGCTGGGGCCGGTGCTGGCGATGGCGGTACTGCTGTCGACCCGTTCCGGCTGGCAGACGATGCTGGTGTTGGGGTTGTTCACCACGATCTGCATTGCGGCGGCGCTGGCCCCGCATATCGCGCGGCGGGCGGGAGGCTGGCTGTACCGTTTCTTCACGGCGAACGCCAACACCTCGTCGCAGACGCTGATGCGGCTGACCGTGCTGCTGCTCATCGCGCTGATCACCATTTCCCGCCTGTTCGACCTGGACGCGGTGCTCGGCGCGTTCGCAGCCGGGTTCATTCTGCGCATCGTGATGCCCAAGGGAGTGGAAACGTTGGAGACCAAGCTCGAGGGCGTGGCCTACGGGTTCCTGATCCCCGTGTTCTTCGTGGTCTCGGGTGCCTCGATCGACGTCCACGCCGTGGCGGGCAACCCGCTGCTGCTCGTCGTGTTCATCATCATGCTGATTCTGGTGCGCGCGGTGCCCGTCTTCGTGGCCACCACGCTCGACGCGAAGAAGAGCCCGCTCGACCTGATGGACCGGCTCACGGTCGCCGCCTACTGCACCACGGCGCTGCCGGTCATCGTGGCGGTCACGTCGGTGGCGGTCGGCGCCGGCACGATGCAGGAGGACACCGCCTCCACGCTGGTGGCGGCGGGCGCGGTCTCCGTGTTCCTGATGCCGCTGATCGCCGGCGTCACCGGCCGCATCCGCAAACGGCAGGCCGCTACTCCACGGATTTGAGCGAGCTGACCGGGTCGATGCGGTCGAGAATCGGGTTGGTGACCAGCTGCACCAGCAGCGCGAACACCAGCGTGATCGCCGCGGCGATCAGGTAGCTCCACCAGTGCACCTCGACCTCGAAGTAGATACTCGGCATGTTCAGGGCCGCGGTCAGCAGGCCGCCGATGAACCGTCCAAGCGGCAGGCCGGCCACGATGCCCACGCCGGTGAGGATCATCATCTCCTTGTTCACGTAGGTGTGCACCTCACGGTCGGTGAAGCCCAGCACCTTGAGCGTGGCCATCTCGCGCACGCGTTCGGACACGTTCGTGTTGGCGAGCGTGAACAGCACCACCAGCGCCAGGCCACCCGCCAGGCCGATGATCAGCGCCACCACGGCGGCCATCAGTTCGAACCGGAAGCTGCGGCGCATGTCCTCGCAGCTAATCGCGGTCAGCACCACCGGGTCGTCCTGCAGTTCCTCCGCATATTCCACCTGCTCGTCGCCGCTGCCCTCGTAGTGCGCGTACACCGCGTTCCAGGTCATCGGGGCGTCGTCGTCGAACGCCTGACGGTACGCGCTTTCGCCGATGTACACGTCGGAGCCGATCACACTGCGGTTCACGGCCGTCACCGTCACCTCGCCGTGCCGCATGTTCCCGTCGGTCAGCGATACGGTGTCGCCGGACTTCACGCCGAGCGCGTTCGCCGCCGATTTCGAGACGATGACCGCATCGTCCTCGAGTGTGAGCTCGCGCCGGCCGTGCTCCACATCCTGCAGATCGACCATGCCGGCGAGGTCGTCGCCCCCGCCGTCCGGAATCACCATCAGCTGGATCGTGGCGCTGCCCTCGTCGGTGGCGATCTCGCCGCTTTCCAACCGCACGCGCATCGTGTCGGTCACGTCGGCATCGCCGGTCACCAGGTCGGCCATCGCGTCGGCGTTGTCGTCGTTGGCCACCACAAGCAGGTCGTACCGGTACAGGTCCTCATACTGCTTGGGTCCGAGCGTATCGACCGAATCGTTGATCGCGAATCCGCAGACGATGAGCGCGGTGCATCCGGCCACGCCGCCGACGGTCATGATCAGGCGGCTCTTGAACCGGAAGATGTTGCGCACGGTCACCTTGTTGAGGAAGCTCAGCCGCCTCCACACCGGCCTGATGCGTTCGAGCAGCACGCGCGAACCGGCCTTCGGCGCCTTCGGGCGCATGAGCTGGGCCGGCGTCTGCCGCAGTTCGCCCAGGCAGGCCGCGCCCGTGGCCACCAATACGGCGACGACGAACAGCGCGATGCCCAGGCTGCCGTACAGCCAGTCGTATTCGAGGACGATTCCGGGGATGACGTACATGTTCTCCAGCACCGCCAGCAGGAAGGCGGGGATGCCTAGGAATCCGACCAGCAGGCCGATGCCGCCGCCGATCAGGCAGGCGAGCGCGGCGAACAGCAGGTACCGCGAGGCGATGGTCAGGCTGCCGTAGCCGAGTCCGGTATAGGTGCCGATCAGGCCGCGCTCCTCCTCCACCATGCGGGTCATGGAGGTCAGGCTCATCAGCACGGCCACGAGCAGGAACACCACGGGGAAGGCGAAACCGAGCGTCTCGATCGAGGAGACGTCGGAGTCGAGCGACGAGTAGCCGCCGATCGACGAGCGGTCCTGCACGTACCAGCGGGCGTCGGCGATGTCGTCGATGGTCTGCTGCTGTTTGGCGAATTCCTCGTCGGCTTTGGCGCGCTGGTCGTCGAGTTCGGCCTGCGCGGCTTCAAGCTGCTGTTCGCCGTCGGCCAGCTGCGCCTCGCCGTCCTCCACCTGTTTTAAGCCATCTTCCACCTGCTGCTTGTTCGTGGCGAGCGTGGCCGCCTGGGTCTCCAACTGGGAGGCCTGTTGTTCGAGTGCGGTGGCGTTGGCCTCCAGCGTGGAGGCCTGCGCGTTGAGTTCGGCTTCGCCGGCGGCCGCCTCCTGCTCCTTCTGGGTGAGTGTGGCGTTCTGCGCGTCGAGTTCGGCCTGGCCGGCGTCGATCTGGTCCAGGGCGTCCTGGGCCTGCTGCCGCTGATCCTCGAGCTGCGTGATGGCGTCGGCCAACTGCGTCTTGATCGATGCCAGACCGTCTCCCGGCTGCACGGTCGAATCCACGGGAATGCCGGCGGCGGCCAACGCTTCCACGATTTGGTTCCAGGTCTCCTCGTCGATCTGCCCGGGGTCGGGGATGCCGTTCACCAGCGTCTGCGCCTGCTGGGCCAGCGTCAGCATCTGTTCGACCTGGGCCATGCCGCTTTCGGCCTGCGCGCGCCCGGAGTCGAGCTCCTGCTGTGCGGCATCGAGCTGCGCGCGACCGTCGGCGAGCTGCTGTTTGCCGGCGTTCAGCTGGGTGCGGGCCTCGTTAAGTTGCTGGCGGCCTTGGGTGATCTGCAGTCTGCCTGCGGCGATCTGCGAGCGCGCCGAGGCGATCTGCGTCTCCCCGTCGGTGATTTCGGTTTGCGCGGCTTCGAGTTGGCTGCGGGTGTCGGCCAGGGTCTGGCGGTTCTCGTCGAGGGTGGCGCGCTGGTCGTTGATTTGCTGTTGGGCGTCGTCGAGCTGGGCGTAGGCGTCGGTTTTGGCGTCGTTGAGTTGGCGTTGGGCTTCGTCGACGATGCTTTGGCGGCGTGCCTGCTGGCGGTCGTCCTGTACGGTGCATTCGATGCGGTCGACGACTTCGCCGACGATGCGGTCGTAGTCGTCGCCGAAGGTGTCCTGTTCGGCGGCGCCCTCGACGCTCAGGCTGATGGCGGTGTAGACGTTGCCGGTGACGCCGTCGCTGGGGGCGAAGAACACGTAGTCGGCGGTGGTGGGGCTGCGGAGTGCGGAGGTGGCGTATCCGGTGGGGTTGGTCAGGTCCTTGGGGTCGAGGACCCGGGCGGTGATGGTCAGTTCGGTCGGGAATTCGGGTGAGGTTTCGGCATCCGTGTCGGCATCCGCGTCGTCCGAATCCTCCGATTCGTTCGTTTCGGCGTCAGTCTGGGCGGCGCTTTCGTCCGAATCCTCCGATTCGGACAGATCGACGCCGAAGGTGGTTGTGGTTTCGGCGGGGGTGATGGTGATGGTGTCGCCGATGTCGTGGCCGGAGTCGATGAGGAATTTCTCGGTGACGGCGACCTCGCCGGCCTTGGTGGGCATCCTGCCTTCCTGCAGGTAGGGCTGGTCGAGTCCCGCGACGCCGATTTCGGTCATCGTCACGCTTTTGTCGGTGCCGCCGACGTCGGTGGTGGCGCTTTGGGTGCGTTCGGGCTGGACCACGTCGACGCCGTCGATGCGGCGCAGCGCCATCACGTCGTCGTCGGTCAGGCCGTAGGTGGACAGGACCTGAATGTCGTGCAGTCCTTGGTCGTCGTAGAACCGGTCGGCGGCCATGAACATGTCGCGGCAACCGGCGTAGATGCCGGTGAGCACGGATACGCCGAGCAGGCAGATCACGGCAATGGAGAGGAACCGTTTCCAGCTGTGCAGCCAGGAGCGCAGCGTGTCCTTGCCGTAGGCCAGGGCGATGGCGCCGCCGTGTGGGCGGCGACCCCGCCCTTGGGGCGATGCAGTGAAATCGGTGAGGTCGGCCGCGACCACATTCCGTTTCACGGCATGTTTCACACTATGGCGAGAGTGTTTCACAAGACGTTTCACACCCATCGCGACCACCACCTACCATTCGATGTCGGCGATCGGCGTCGGATCGGGGTTGACCTCCTCACCGGTCACCTTGCCGGAACGGAACCGGATCACCTTGTGGGCCATCGGCGCGAGCGCGGAGTTGTGGGTGATGATCATCACGGTCATGCCCTCGTCGCGGCAGATGTCCTGCAGCAGCTGCAGCACCTCCTTGCCGGTCTCGTAATCCAGGGCGCCGGTCGGTTCGTCGCACAGCAGCAGTTTGGGTTTCTTGGCGATGGCGCGGGCGATCGAGACGCGCTGCTGCTCGCCGCCGGACAGCTGCGCGGGGAAGTTGTCGAGCCGGTCGGCAAGCCCCACCTTGCCGAGGGTTTCGGCCGGGTCAAAATGGTCGGCGCAGATCTGGGAGGCGAGCTCCACGTTCTCAAGCGCGGTCAAGTTCGGCACGAGGTTATAGAACTGGAAGACGAAGCCGATGTCGTTGCGGCGGTAGCCGACCAGCTCCTTGGGCCTAAGGCCGGTGATGTCCCGGCCGCCCACCACCACACGGCCGGAGGTGGCGGTGTCCATGCCGCCCAGGATGTTCAGAGCGGTGGTCTTACCGGCGCCGGACTGGCCGAGAATCACGGTCAGACGGCCTTCGTCGGCCGTGAAGCTGGCCTCGTCGAGCGCGCGAATCACGCTGCCACCGGAGGGGTATTCCTTGACCACCTTGTCAAATTCGATGTATGCCATCGCGCACCTCCCGGACCATGCTTGGAACTGCTATACTATCCAGTAAACCAACACAGTGTCGGTTTGGCAACCGACAGTCGGGTTGCGAGTTGTCGGATTAGCGGCGAGGGAGACGCCATGGCAAGGGAGCTGGTCGAGAGCCGCCGCACGCAGTACACGCGGCGGGCGTTGCGCGATGCACTCATCGAACTGCTGGCGGACAAGCCGCTCGCACGAATCACCGTGCGCGAGCTGTGCGAGCGGGCCGACGTGAACCGATCCACGTTCTACGCCCACTATCCGGATCTCGACAGTCTGTTGCGCGACATCGAGGAGGACACGATCGACTGGGTCAACGGCACGCTCCAGCAACTGCTCGAACGGCCGGATCCCGACAGCGTCGGCCGCGTCATCGAACACGTCTGCCGGTACATCGCCGACAATCGCAGCCATCTGCGTGTGCTGATGAGCCCGCAGGCCGACCTGAGATTCCAACAGCAGCTGCTCGGCCTGATCTACGGGCGCATCGACCTGGCCACACAGCTGCAGGGCACCGACCCGCAGGAGGCCGAGATGCGCATGCACTTCGCCGTCTCCGGCAGCATCGGCCTGCTCCAGCATTGGCTGGCCGCCGAACCGACCGTCTCCCCCGAAACCGTGGCCCGAATCATCACCACGATGGCCCTGCCCGCCCGCTGACGCTCGCCATCCGCCCATCCAGCGGACGCACGGGGGTTCGCGTCGCCTCCCGCTGCTTACAATGCCGTTCAACCGGCATTCGGCCGGCAGAGAGGGGAGCCACCCATGACCAACACCAACCACGCCAGCGCTCCAGCCGGCTCCGCCAGCGACGTCACTATCCAGGAACCGCCGTCGCTGCGCAAGTCGCTGAAGAACCGACACATCCAGCTCATCGCGCTCGGCGGCGCCATCGGCACGGGCCTGTTCTACGGCTCCAGCGAGTCGATCTCGCTGGCCGGCCCGGCCATCCTGCTCGCCTACCTGATCGGCGGCATCGCCATCTTCATGATCGTGCGCGCGCTGAGCGAGATGTCGGTGGAGGACCCGAAGGCGGGCGCGTTCAGCTACTACGCCACCCGCTACTGGTCCAAGCGCGCGGGGTTCGTCTCCGGCTGGAACTACTGGTTCAACTACATCCTCGTCTCGATGGTGGAGCTGTCCGTGGTCGGCTCGTTCGTCAACTACTGGTTCCCGAACATTCCGCAGTGGGCGTCGGCCGCGTTCTTCCTGGTGGTCATCACCGCCGCGAACCTGCTCGGCGTCAGCAAATTCGGCGAGATCGAGTTCTGGTTTGCCATCATCAAGATCGTGGCCGTGCTCGCCATGATCGTCGGCGGACTGGCCGTCATCGCGTTCAACCTGCCCACCGATTCCGGCATCCGCGCCAGCTTCGCGAACTGGTTCGCCTTGGACGGCGGCTTCCTGCCCAACGGCGTCATGCAGCGCAACGCCGACGGCACCTGGACCGGTCTGCTCATGGCGCTGGTGGTGGTCATGTTCAGTTTCGGCGGCACCGAGCTGATCGGCGTGACCGCCGGCGAGACCGAGGACCCGCGCACCACCATCCCGAAGGCCACCAACGGCGTGATCTGGCGCATCCTGGTCTTCTACATCGTGGCGCTCGGCGTGATCATGGCCGTGGTGCCGTGGAACATGATCGACGGTGCGTCCAGCCCGTTCGTGCAGATCTTCGATTCGATCGGCGTGCATGTGGCCGCCGGGATCCTCAACTTCGTGTGCCTGACCGCCGTGATGAGCGTGTACAACTCGGGCCTGTACGCCAACTCGCGCATGCTGTATTCGCTGGCACGCCAGGGCAACGCGCCCGCCTACCTAGGCCGGCTCAACTTCCACGGCGTACCGGTGGCGGCTGTGCTGACCTCGGCGGCGATCACCGTAATCGCCGTGGTGGTGGTGTTCGTGTGGCCGGAGTTCGCCTTCAACTATCTGATGAGCATCGCCACCATCTCGGCAATCATCAACTGGTCGATGATCATGGTCACCGAGATGAAGTTCCGCCGCGTGGTGGCCGCCGGCGGTTCGCCGCACGATTCGGCGCTGGCCGGCAAGAGCGGCCGGGAGGCGCTGGACGCGATCGCGTTCAAGCTGCCGGCGGCCCGCGTGACCCCGTGGGTGGTGCTGGCGTTCCTGGCCATGATCGTGGTGCTGATGTGCTTCTCCGCCAGCTACCGGATCGCCGTGGTGGCGGGCGTGATCTGGCTGGCCGTGCTGCTGGTGGCCTACCAGCTCACGCAGCGGCGCCGCTAGGGGCTCCTCACCACGCCAATGTGGTACGGAACCATCAACCACACGCCTGAACGGTTCTGTACCACAAACACCGGCGATGCAGCCGGCTACATCGCCAGCCGCATCATGGTGGTCACCAGATGCACCGCGGCGATGGCCACCAGCACCACGCCCACAATCCAGATCACCGACTTATAGGTCCGGTCCGGCTGCTCGCCCTTGCACAGCGACAGCCGGACGCCCAACCTCCAGATCCAGTCGGGCTTGAGCAACGTCATCGCCCCTGCCCCGGCGCATAGCACGATGATCACAGCCTCCAACACGATCTCGCCGACACCCATATCGCCTCCGTTTCGTCGCACTCCCCGCCATTATCTCAACGTTGTAAACCGTTGACAACCCCGCGTCAACCGGTGCCATCCACGAGCCCACCGCCTTATACCCAACAATCACAAATCCGTAACCCCGGCAACCTCACATCGCGCGCGCCGAACGCCATGGCATGCGGATAATGGATGGTAACGAAAACATCCGCCACACCACAATCACGCGGTTGTGCCAACTGCAGTCGCGCCGGCCACAGTCGCACCAACCGCGGTTGTGCCGAACACGGCCGTTCAAAGGAGACACGCATGTTCATCCCCCGCCACTACGAGGACCCCCACACCCTGCATGTCGGCACCATGCCGAACCGGGCCTATTTCATCCCCGCCTCCACGCGCACCGACACCGTCGGCGAGCGCCGCGCGGATTCCGACCGGTTCACGCTGCTGAACGGGGATTGGATGTTCCGCTATTACGCCAGCATCTACGATCTGGACGCGGAGGTCTCGCGTCGGCATCAGGCCGGCCTGCCGGCGTTCTACGACCGTGGATTCATCGATTCGCTCGGCATCTCCGACGAGCCGCGTCCCGACGAACTGCGCGCCGCCGGTTATACGACGATTCCGGTGCCGTCCGTCTGGCAGAACCACGGCGTCGACCGCCACCAGTACACGAATATCAATTACCCGTTCCCCCTTGACCCGCCGTACGTGCCACAGGACAACCCGTGCGGCGTGTATCTGTATGCGTTCGAACATCGCATCAACGACGCGGCGCCGCACACGTTCCTGACATTCGAGGGTGTGGATTCCTGTTTCTACGTGTGGCTGAACGGCACGTTCGTCGGCTATTCGCAGGTTTCGCATGCGACCAGCGAATTCGATGTGACCGGCATTCTGGCCGACGGTGCGAATACCCTGGCCGTGCTGGTGCTCAAGTGGTGCGACGGTAGCTACCTGGAGGATCAGGACAAGTTCCGCATGAGCGGCATCTTCCGCGATGTCTACTTGCTGGACCGCCCCGCCGCCGCGATCCGCGACTATGCGGTAAGCACCGAGATCGATTGGCGCGAGACGACGCAGGATGCCGGGGTGCCGGAGGCCGGCCATGCGACGGTGCGCATCGCGTTCGACTTCCTGGACGGCGCGACCACGCCGGTGACGGTGACGCTGCTCAACGAGTACAACGAGACGCTGGCCAAGGTCCAGGCCGAGCCGACGGATGCGGCGGAAACCCCGATTCCCGTGCAGCCGACCGTGAGCGGCGACGGCACCGACTATGCGGGTTCCGATTTCGTTGCGCGTGCGACCGCCACGTTCATCGTCGACGACCCGCACCTGTGGAGCGCGGAGACCCCGTACCTGTACACGGTCGTGATTGAGACGGCCGGCGAGGCGATTGTGGACCATATCGGCATCCGCGAGATCTCGACCGAGGGCGGCGTGCTGCGGGTGAACCGGCAGCGGGTCACGCTGCATGGCGTGAACCGGCATGACTCGGATCCGGTGACCGGGCCGGTGATCTCGCAGGAGCAGATCATGCGCGATCTGCGGCTGATGAAGGAGCATAACGTCAACGCGATCCGTACCAGCCATTATCCGAACGCGCCGCATTTCTACGATCTGTACGACCGGCTGGGCTTCTACGTGGTCGGTGAGGCGGATGACGAGAGCCATGGCGCGACGTGCGTGGTCGCGCCGGACATGTCGGAGCGGGCCGCGCTCGAACGCTGGAACCGGATGATCTCCGACAATCCGGAGTTCACGGACGCCACCGTGGACCGTGTGCGCCGCTGCGTGGAGCGGGACAAGAACCGGCCGTCGATCATCATGTGGTCGATGGGCAACGAGTGCGCGTACGGCTGCACGTTCGAGGCGGCGCTGGCGTGGACGAAGCGCTTCGACCCCTCGCGGCCGACCCACTACGAGTCGGCGCGCTACGTGGCCGACGGCAAGACCTACGATTTCTCGAACCTGGACGTGCACAGCCGCATGTACCCCACGTTGGAGTCGATTGAACAGTATTTCTCCGACGAGGGTCCGCAGGGCGACGGCGCGAACGGTGACGACGGCGCCAACGGCACCAAACCGTATGTGCTGTGCGAGTTCTGCCATGCGATGGGCAACGGCCCGGGCGATTTGGAGGATTATTTCGAGCTGATCCAGCGGTATGACGGGCTGGCCGGCGGGTTCATCTGGGAGTGGTGCGACCATGCGATCGACCGCGGCACCGCGCCCGACGGCCGCCGCGTGTACGCGTACGGCGGCGACTCGGGCGAGTACCCGCATGACGGCAACTTCTGCATGGACGGTTTGGTGTACCCGGACCGCACGCCGCACACGGGGCTGAAGGAGTTCAAGAACGTGTACCGTCCGGCGCGCGTGACCGCCTTCGACCAGAAGACCGGCACGCTGACGCTGCGCAATTATATGGATTTCACGGATCTGGCCCGATACATGACGATGCATGTGGAACTGATGTGCGACGGCGAGCCGATCTGGATGTCCACGCCGCACGTGCCGTCGATCCCGCCGCATGGCGAGGCCGACGTGGTGGTGCCGCGTCTGGCCGACGCGATTCCGGACGAGGGCAAGGCCACGCTGGTGGTGCGCTATTCGCTGAAGGCGGCGGACGAGCTGCTGCCGGCCGGGTTCGACCTCGGATTCGACGAGGTGCCGGTTGAGACGTCCGACCCGCGCAACCAGACGGTGGTCCGGGCGGCGAACGCGGCGGGCAAGGCCAACGACCCGCAGCCGACGGTTGCGGAGCGGGGCGCGATGCTGGTGATCGGGAACGCGCGGTTCCGTTACGTGTTCGACCGGTGTACCGGCCTGTTCGACACGATGACGGTCGGCGACCACAACCTGCTCGACCGTCCGATGCAGATCGACATCTGGCGCGCACCGACCGACAACGACCAGTACGTCAAGGCCCAATGGTTCGCGGCGCGCTACGATCGCGCAACCGTGCGCGCGTACGATGTGTCGGCGAGTGCTGAGGGCGGTGTGGCGCGCGTCTCCGTGACGATGGGCGTGGTGGCGCCGGTGGTGCAGCGGATCGCCACGGTCAAGGCCGTGTGGGCGATCGCCTCGGACGGTTCGGTGGATCTGCGCATGACCGTGGAGCGCGATACGCGCATGCCGTTCCTGCCGCGGTTCGGCCTGCGGATGCTGCTGCCGCGGACGATGGACCGGGTGAGCTACTGCGGTCTGGGCCCGTTGGAGAGCTACGTGGACAAGCGCCGCGCCAGCTGGCATGGCGTGTTCTCCGGCACCCCGCAGACGCTGTTCGAGCCGTATATCAAGCCGCAGGAGAACGGCAACCACCACGATTGCGACTGGGCGCGCGTGGCCGGCGACGGGATCGCACTCGGCGTGTACGGGACGCAGCCCTTCGACTTCCAGGCCTTGCCGTACACGGCCGAGGAGATGACCGCCAAGGCGCATAACCACGAGCTGGAGCCGTGCAGTTCGACCGTGGTGTGCGTGGACGCCATGCAGAGCGGCATCGGATCGAACAGCTGCGGCCCCGAGCTGCAGACCAAGTACCGGCTGGATGAGGAGCGCTTCACGTTCAACGTGCTGCTGCGCCCGGAGATCGGCTGATCGGGCGGAGCACGCCGACGGCACGTTCCGTCTGTTCGCCTCGACACGCCCGGCCTTTACGGACTCTGACACTTTTGTGACCGTGACACAAGTGTAAAACGTTGAAATTCCAACGATTTCGAGATTGTATCAGAGTCACGATGTGTCAGAGTCCGTGCAGGCCGGGCGTGTTGGCGATCGTGCGTGTTTTGTGGCGCCCTGCGTTCAAAGGGCCTCTAAGACGGATGATGAAGTCCCTTTGGCGCACGGGCATGGAAGCCATGTGTCAAAGGGACCCTGAGAACAGCGGTCGCGAGTCTTTATGGCATGAGGTTACGAGCGCGCTGCAGCGGAAGGACCGGCCGAGTAGGCGGCGATCACCGGACGGAGGATCGCCTCGTGCGCCAATGAGACCAGCCCCGGCCCCAGCAGAACCAGCAGGAACAGTCCCTGCTGGAACAGCATCAGCGAGGCCGCCAACAGCACTCCGAACGTCGCCCAGACCAGCACGACCGCAATCGTGCGCACAATCTGGGAGATACCGATGAGCAGGGCGTTGCGCAGGGTGCGGCCCACCGGGTTCTCGAACCGCGCCTGCAGCGGCCACACCCACACGGCCATGATGAGCCAGAGGATGGTGGCGGCGAATTTGACGACCAGCAGCGGGGTGATCTGGATGAACACCCAGGAGGCGGCGATCGCGGCGCCGGTCACGCCCATGACCAGCCAGAGGCCCGTGGCCTTGACGAGGTTGGAGCGGAACGCGTCGGCGAACCGGCGGGTCATGTGCCCTTCGCCCGAGCCGAGCGTGCGGGCCGTTTCATAGGAGGCGCACCATGCCGCGCCGATCGTGACCACCGGCAGGCAAGCCACCACGGTCAGGATGGTCAGCCACACCGCGTCGGTGAGGTAGGACATGCCCCGCATCAGGGCGGAATCCTGGGAGAACAGCGTGGTCATGGTGCGCTCCTTATGTCAGGAAGGCTGGATCTCAGCCTTCGGCGGAGAACTTGTCGGCCTGCGGGAGCATGCCGAGCGACTCCTCGTTGTTGGCCCATTCGGTGGCCCAGCCGTTGACGTACGCGTCCTTGACGGCGGACCATTCGCCGGTGCCCTGCGCGTATTCGACCAGCGCGTTGGTGATGTTATCCTGCCACTGCTGGTTCGGGACCGTGAAGCTGCGCAGTTCGATCTTGCCCGCATCGAACTGGGCCTTGGCGGCAGCCGTCAGCGGATTGTCGGGCTGATCGTCGTCGCCGAACGTGGTGAACGGCACGGCGAGATCGCAATCCTTGGCGAGGATCTGCTTGGCCTCGTCGTCGGTGACCATCCATTCGATGAAGTCGAGGGTGGCCTGCTTGTCCTTCTCGTCGGAGTTCTTGTTCACCGCCCACGAGGCGTCGTACACGCCGGCGGGGCCGTACTCCTCCTCGCCTTCGATGCCCATGTAGTACGGCAGCATGCCGAGGTCCTCATCGGCGACCTCGTTGTCCTTGATGCCCGAGTAGGCCCACACGCCGTTCGGGTAGAAAGCCACCTGGCCGAGGGCAAATTCGGCGGTGCAGTCGTCATAGGTCTTGGAGCTCAGTAGACCGGGCTCGGTGGGGCTGCTCTCCAGTTCAAGATCGAACAGATCCTTATAGTTGTCGAGGTATGTGCCCTTGATCTCCGGCATGAAGGTGGTGTCGTTATCACGGTATTCGAAGAACAGCGGGATACGGGACATGTGCGCGACGAAACGGTATGCGTCGGAGGCATCGAGGCCGGGCGACGTGATGGCTCCGGTCAGGCCGAGGTCGTCCTTGTTCTCCTGGATGCTTTCGACGACGGACTTGAACGTGTCATAGTCGGTGATGTCATCGACGCTGTCGATCACGGCATAGCTCTTGGAGCAGTAATCCTCGAGGATCGCCTTGTTGTAGATGATGCCATACCATTCGGCGGCATACGGCAGCGTATACGACTCGCCGTCCACCGCGTACGAATACGCCTTGCCGTCTTCGGTGAGCAGATCATACACGTCGGTGTCGGTCAGGGGCTCCAGATAATCCATGTACTTGGCGAACTGGTCGTAACCAGCGATGTTGAACATCGTGGGAGCGTTGGATTTGGCCAGTTCCGAGGTCAGCGTGGAGTCGAAGGTGCCGGAGGTCGCCGTCTGGACCTCGACCTCGACCCCGGTCTCCTCGGTGTACATCGAGGCCAGCTGATCCAGCTGGTCGACGATTTCGGATTTGCTGTTGAGGAAATACACATGCCCCTGGTCGTCGGCCGAATCCGTACCGCATGCGGCGAGACCGGTCAGACCGAGTGCGATGGCGGCGACTGCGGCGGCGCCTCTCTTCATGGTTACCATTGTTTCTCCTTGATTGTTTGTTGGTTTTCGGTTATCAGATGACGATTGTGTTGGGCCGGAATCACGCTCAGCCCTTCACCGCGCCTGCGGTGACGCCGGCGATGATGTACTTCTGGCAGAACAGGTAGAAGACGATGATCGGGATGATGGCGAGCACGAGGCAACCCATCATCGCGCCCATGTCGACCGAGCCGTAACCGCCCTTGAGGTATTGGATGGCGATGGACATCGTCTTGTACTTGCGCATGTCCAGGGTCAGGTACGGCAGGAGGAAGTCGTTCCAGATCCACATGGTCTGCAGGATGGCGACCGAGACCATGCTCGGCTTCATCATCGGCACCACGATGGTGAAGAACGTGCGCGGCACGGAGGCGCCGTCGATCATCGCGGCCTCCTCGATCTCGGCCGGCAGCGATTTGATGACGCCGGTGAAGATGAACACCGCCAGACCCGCGCCGAAGCCGAGGTAGACGATCCACAGGCCCCACGGGGTGTTCAGCCCCAGGCTGTCGGCGATCTTGGACAGCGGGAACATGACCATCTGGAACGGCACGATCATGTTGAACAGGAACAGCAGGTAGATGGCCTTGGCGAACACGTTGTTCACACGGACGATCCACCAGGCGCACATCGAGGTGCACAGCAGGATCAGCGCCACCGAGCCGACGGTGACGACCACCGTCCACCCGAAGCTGGCGATCAGATCGGTACGGTCGATGCCGCGCGCGTAGTTCTCCAAGCCGACGAACATGTCCCCTGTGGGGATGCTGAACGTGTCGGAGCTGATGTAGGCCTTGGACTTGAACGAGTTGATGACGACCAGCACGATCGGGAAGATCCATGCCAGCGAGACCACGGTGAAGATCGCGGTCCACAGACCCCCGTGCTTCATCTTCTTGTTCATGCGGTCACCTCCTTGCGGGTGGTCAGCTTGTTCTGGATGACGGCGATCACGGCCACGATGATGAAGAACACCACGGCCTTGGCCTGGCCGACGCCCTCGAAGCCGATGCGTCCGTAGAACGTGCGGTAGATGTTCAGCGCCAGCATCTCGCTCATGTTGCTCGGTGCACCGTTGGTCAGGGCCAGGTTCTGGTCGAAGAGCTTGAAGCCGTTGGTCACGGTCAGGAACGAGCAGACGGTGATGCTGGGCATCATCAGCGGCAGGGTGACTTTGAACAGGGTCTGGCGCGAGTTGGCGCCGTCCACGGCGGCGGCCTCCATGACGTCGGTGGGCAGGGCCTGCAGGCCGGCGATGTAGATGACCATCATGTAGCCGATCTGCTGCCAGCACACCAGGATGACCATGCCCCAGAAGCCGTAGGTGGCCGAGTAGGTCAGCGAGCGCCCCCAGTGGGCCAGCACGCCGTTGAGCAGCAGCTGCCAGATGTAGCCCAGCACAATGCCGCCGATGAGGTTCGGCATGAAGAACACCGAACGGAACAGGTTCGCGCCTTTCATGGCCTTGGTGAACATGTAGGCCACAAAGAACGCGGCGACGTTGATCAGGATCGTTGTCACGATCGTGAACAGCACCGTCAGCCATAGCGCGTGCAGGAACTCCGGGTCGCTGAATACGCCCGCGTAGTTCTCAAAACCCACCCATTCGGCGTCGGTCACGGTGGTGAAGTCGGTGAAACTCAGATAGATGCCGATGATGAACGGCGCCACGAAGCCGATGGCGAACGCCGCGCACGTCGGCAGCGCGAAGAGCGCCCACCATCGCCGTATGGACTTGCCGACCATACTGATCATCGTTCTCTCGCTTTCTCTTCATTGAGGCCCGGTCGGGCTGCGCCGCCCGGACCGGATGATGGTGTCGGCCGGATCCCGGTGCCCCCGGGACCCGGCGGGATGCCCGATTCAGTCGAGCATCATCCAGACGCTGGTGTCCTGCGGCAGCCGACCGTCCCCGGTCAGCTCGCCGGAGGCCAGCAGCACCTCTCCTTCGGGCAGGGCCACCGGCTCCGCCCCGAAATTCGTCAGTACCGCCCAGCCGTTGGAACGGCGGTAGGCGATGATGCCGCCGCGGTTGCCGTCGGCGCCATCCGGCGCGTCGGATGCGGCGTCCTGTTCCAGCCAGACCAGTTCCGTGTCGTTCGGCATGACGCGATGGCGCAGCCGCAGGGCGGCGCGGTACAGGTTGAGCATCGAGTGCGGGTCGTTCTCCTCCGCGTCGACCGCGTACTGCGCGTACCAACGCGGCTGCGGCAGGTGCGGCGCCTCGGCGGACTGACCCGCCTCGCCGGCGTCCACGCCGGCTCCCGCCGATTTGACGGCGGGCGAGAACCCAAACGAACCGGTGTGCTCGTAATTGCCGTCGCCGGTGTCCCGGCAGTCGTCGGCGACCCACGGCAGCGGCACACGGCAACCGTCGCGTCCCTTCTGCGCGCCGGCGCGGACGGTGTGGAACGCGGTCGGGTCCTCAAGCTGGTCCCACGGGATGTCGGCGGCCTCGAACAGACCCAGTTCCTCGCCCTGGTAGATGTAGGCGGAACCGGGCAGACCGAGTTCCAGCAGGATGGCGGCACGCGCACGCTTGGTGCCCAGCTCGCGGTCCTCACGGTAGGAGGCACCGTCGCGCAGCAGCCAATCGATGGCGATCTGGTGGTGCACGCGGGCCGGCACCTGCGGCAGGCCGTAGCGGCTGGCATGACGCGGGATGTCATGGTTGCTCATCACCCATGTGGCGGTGGAGCCGGACGCCTCGGCGGCCGCCAGCCCCTCTTCGATGGCCTCGTGGATCTCGTCACGGATCCAGTTCTTCTTGGCGTACTCGAAGTTGAACACCTGGCCGAGTTCGTCCGGGCTGGCATACAGGTACTGCCGCTTGGGGTTGACCCAGGCCTCGGCCACGGCGAAGCGCGGCGGGTCATATTCGTTGAAGACCTGGCGCCATTCGCGGTAGATCTCGTGGACCTCGTCGCGATCGTAGATCGGATAGCTGCCGTCGTCAGGCAGGAACGGGGCCTGGATGGGGTAGTCGTCCAGATCGCCGCGGTCGAGATCCTTGGCCAGGCCGTGCGCCACATCCACACGGAAGCCGTCGGCACCGTGGTCGGACCAGAAGCGGATGGTCTTGAGGAAATCTTCGCGCACGTCCGGATTGTTCCAGTTCCAGTCGGGCTGTTCGACCGTGAACAGGTGCAGGTACCACTGGCCGTCCTCCACGCGCGTCCAGGCGGGGCCGCCGAAGCTGGCGGTCCAGTTGGTGGGCGGCAGTTCGCCGTGCTCGCCGCGACCGTCGCGGAAGATGTAACGGTCGCGTTCGGGCGAGCCGGGGCCAGCCTTGAGCGCGGCCTGGAACCATTCGTGCAGATTCGAGGAGTGGTTGGGGACGATGTCCACGACGATCTTGATGCCGTGGGCGTGCGCGGCTTCGGCAAGTCGGTCGAAGTCGTCCATCGTGCCCAGACGCGGGTCCACGTTGCGGTAGTCGTCCACGTCATAGCCGCCGTCGGCCAGCTGGCTGGGGTAGAAGGGGCTGAGCCAGATCGCGTCCACGCCGAGTTCGGCCAGGTAGTCGATCTTCTCGGTCACGCCGTTCAGGTCACCCAGGCCGGAGCCGGTGGAATCCTTGAACGAACGCGGGTAGATCTGGTAGACCACGGCCTGCTGCCACCAGTCCAGCTCGGACCGGTCGGGGCGCGTCTCGCCGGTCGCCCGCACGGTGTCGGTCACGTTGGCCATCGCTGCCTCTCCTTTCCTGTTTCTGCGGTGTCGCCTGTTATGTGAGAGCGCTTGCATTCTTTGCAAGGCACATGCACATCACTATGCAAATCTCGACATATCCATAACGACCGATGTCTTGAGTTATCAGCTTTGTCTTCGACAATCCGCCATTTTCAGCCTTGAAACCGGATGGCGAATTGTGGTGACTTCGATGATAGCGCTTGCATACAAGCAGAGTCAAACGGCGTGTCGCATCATGTCAAACCCGGCCACCAACCACACGAATACCGGGTTTTGTCGTATAATATGTAAACGCTGACATTTCTCAGCGCCCCACCGATATCATGGAAGGGACAATCACTACCGCAGCAAGGAGGTACACCGATGGCACGCTCCACCATCCAGGACGTCGCCAAGCTCGCGGGGGTCTCCGAGGCCACCGTCTCCCGAGCCCTGCGCGGGCTGACCAACGTGGCGCCCGCCACCAGGGAACGCGTGGAGGCCGCGGCGGCCGAACTGCGGTTCACCCTCTCGAAGAGCGCGTCATCGCTCGCCTCCGGCAAAACGCATCGTATCCTGCTGCTCGTCTCCGGCGGACTCAACAACTGGTTCAACTCGTCGGTCCTGCAGGGAGCCATCGAGATCCTCTCCCCCGAGGGGTACGACATCGTCCCCTCGTTCGTCACCAACCGCGCCGAACTCTCCCAACTCATCGAGACGCTGCCCAGTAACCGCGACGTCGATGCCATCATCGTCACCTCGTTCACGCTCGACGCCGCATTCCGCGCCGCGCTCGCCTCGCTGGACATGCCGCTGGTCGGCATCAACAACCCGGATATCGACGGCCTGAACGCCTCCGTGCGCATCGACGACCTCGAAGGCATGCGCCAAGCCGTCCAGCTCCTGCACTCGCTGGGGCACGAGCGGCTGGCCTACATCGGCAACCTCATCCCGCCCGACCTGGACTACAGCACCGATCTGCGCGGCGAAGGATTCCACAAAACCGCGCTGGAACTCGGATACGACGAGGGGAACCTCTACATCTCGCCGCCGGAGGAGGCCAACCAGTTCCGGCCGACGCCCGAGATCGCCCGGCGCAACGTGGCCGCGCTGCTGGCCGCCCCGCAGCGGCCAACCGGCGTCTGTGTGCAGACCGACGAGATGGCCGCGCACATCCTCAACGAGCTGCGCCGGCAGCACGTGCGCGTGCCCGAACAGATGTCGCTCATCGGCTTCGACGACAATCAGCTCGCCCAGATTCAGGACATGACCACCATCCATCAGGATCCGGTGATGCTGGGGCGCGAGGCGTCACGCCTCGCCCTGGACCTGCTGCAGGGCAAGCCCGTGGCCGAGCCGCATATCATCGTGCCGACCACGCCCGTGCTGCGCGGCACCACCGGTGTGCCGACGGACCGCGGCTGATTGCCACACAACATCCGGCCATCAGCCCCTTCGCCGTCAGATGCCATCAGTGCCATCATATGATTCCGGCAGCATGGCGTTCTCCGCAATCCTGCCCAGGTTCACCTATCATGCAACTTCGGGATATTGACCCCGGGTGTCACCTTCAACGCCGACCATACGCTGCGCACGAACAGCACGGCCAGATACGCCACGAACAGGTTCGCGCCCATGCGCGGCGTAATCATGCCGGCGAGCATTGTGCCCAACGGCGCCGTCACGGCAGCTGCCACACCGATGATCAGACCATGCCTGAGATATACCAGGCCACGCCTCCAATTCGCCACCGTACCAGCGATCGCGCTCGGGAACATCGCCAACAACGACGTACCACGAGCAATCAGGTCGGAAGCCCCGAACAACAGCGACAGCGAAGGCACGGCCACGGCCCCGCCGCCAATGCCCAGCAGACCGGACAGGACGCCGATCACCACGCCCAACGCCACCAGCAGGATGCCCGTCACCACATGCAGATGAATAGTCGAATCACGCAACGGCGTGAACACGAGCTGCGAGACGATCACGAACACCAGGAACACCGCATAGAACCAACGCAGGAACACCTCGGGCAGACGCGACAGCAGCCAGCTGCCGATCTGCGAACCCGCCACCATACCGCAGGCCAGCAGCAACGCGGCGATCCAATCCACATCGCCGGCGGTCGCATAGGAGATCACGCCGGAGATCGATGTGGGCACAATGGCCGCCAGCGATGTGGCCGCGGCCTGCCGCTGCGTCAGACCGACCAGCACCAGCGCGGGCACGATCACCGTGCCGCCGCCGATGCCGAACAATCCGGACAACAAGC
Organism: Bifidobacterium pullorum DSM 20433; assembly: GCF_000771405.1. GTDB lineage: Bacteria > Actinomycetota > Actinomycetes > Actinomycetales > Bifidobacteriaceae > Bifidobacterium > Bifidobacterium pullorum. The sequence goes on from NZ_JDUI01000012.1 coordinate 106,339, forward strand.
CGGAAACCACACCGACGACCAATAACGTCACCGTAACCCGCACGTTGATATTCCTCATGAGCCCCTCGTTCCTTGCAATCGACTGCCAGTGTACCGCCGTGCCTTCGATTCGACCGCTATTCCTCCGGATTATGGCGGCACTGACCGCACGGCACGGAAAAGTAGGTTCGCACTACCTCGACGTTGAAAATCACAGGGTGCTTTTTCCAAGGGGTCTGAAATTAATCCTTGAGGTAGTGCGAACCCCTATTCAGACACTTAAGAAGTCAATGACCTCATCAACCGCCTTGTCGCCATCCGCGCCGTTGATGCCGTGGTCCAGCCGCGGATACAGGCTGACCGCGCAGTTGGGCATCATCTCGCCATAGCGGCGCGAAGCCTTGGAATCCACGATGTCATCGGCAAGCCCGTGGATGGCCAACGCAGGCCCGGTGAATCGGGCCGTCGTCTCATAGATCGGCAACACCTGGGCGATGCGGAAGTAGTGGCCGCCGACTTCGCCGGCACCGGGCACCTTGACGACGTCGGGGATGTGGTCGGGGTCGTACCGCCGCCCCATGCAGGTGCCGGCGAGCGCATCGTCCTTGAGCGTGGCCGCGGGCGCCAGAAGCGCCAGCCGGTCGATGACGTCGTGGTAGAGGCCCGCGACCATGCCGGCCACCACGCCGCCCTGGGAGTGGCCGAGCAGACGGATGGCGGTCACGTCGGTGCGGGAGTGCACGTACCGAAGCACGGCGATGAGGTCTTCGATCTCGTTGAGCACGTCCATGTGGGAGAATTTGCCGTCACTACGCCCATGACCGTTGAAGTCGAAGCGGAGCACGGCCATACCGCGGGCTACGAGCCGCTTGGCGATCCGCTGGTACAGGCTGCCTGGATAGGCGTCCATGCTGCCGCCGAACCCGTGGCACATGATCACGATGGGGCACGGCCGGTTATGGCTGGGGCGTTCGAGCAGGGCGTGCAGGCGCAGCCCGTCGCGGGTGATGGACAATTCCATAGAAGGCCCTTTCGATGATGCCAAATACGAGTGGGGCCGCCAGTCTTGCGGCTGGCGGCCCCACTCATGTCATATTAGGCTGGCTCCGGCGGCCCGAAAGCCCGCAGGGCTTTCTTTACGCCGCCTCGCGCGCAATGACTTGTGAAATTCCCTGCGGGAATTTCTGTCACACA
>NZ_JDUI01000013.1 GCF_000771405.1 Bifidobacterium pullorum DSM 20433
CGAACGTCGCGTTCTTGTTCAGATGCGTCTCCGGATCCATGGGCGACCATGGATGGGGAGCAGGGGCGCTCCTGTGCTGATTCATAGGTGCCGTCGTCATCGTGACCAACTCCTTTCCGTTCTGCCGCATGCCTGCGGTCGTGGCGCTGTATGGTGCGCACTATTGTTGGCTCACACACGCGGAATCGGTACATATCTACCATCGGTGCGTGTCGGGTGGAGACTGGAGAAACACCCAACGTGGACCTACTGAGGTAAGGTGGAACCTATGGCTGGATCAGGTAGTGACTTCGTGCAACTGCACAACCATACGCATTACTCGTTGCTGGATGGTGCGTCCAAGATTCCCGATCTGGTGCGGCGTACCAAGGAACTGGGTATGACGGCTGTCGGCATCGCTGACCATGGCAACATGCACGGTGCGTATGAGATGTGGAGCGAAGCCGTCAAGGTCGGCGTCAAGCCGATCATCGGCATCGAGGCCTACACCACGCCGGAGACGGCGCGTCAGGACAAATCCCGCGTGCACTGGGGCACCGAGGCGCAGCGTTCCGATGACGTCTCCGGTGGCGGTCTGATCGCCCATCTGACGTTGTGGGCGGAAACCGATGAGGGTCTTAAGAACCTGATGAAGGCATCGTCCGTGGCCAACCTGGAAGGCCGCGTGATGCGCTATCCGCGTATGGACTCCGACGTGCTCTCCACGTACTCCAAGGGCGTGATCTGCGGCTCCGGCTGCCCGTCGGGCATCATCCAGACCCGTCTGCGCCTGGGCCAGTTCGACGAGGCCTTGCGATACGCCGGTGAGCTGCAGGACATCTACGGCCGCGACAGCTTCTACATCGAGTTGATGGACCACGGCCTGAAGATCGAGACCCAGGTGACCAATGAGTTGCTGGAGATCGCCAAGAAGCTCAACGCGCCGCTGCTGGCCACGAACGACTCCCACTACGTGCTGGAGGAGGATCGTGGCGCACAGGACGCCATGCTGTGCATCAACTCCGGTTCTCGGCTGGACGATCCGGACCGTTTCAAATTCGACGGATCCGGCTACTATCTGAAATCCGCCGAGGAGATGCGCGCGTTGTTCAAGGACCTGCCCGAGGCCTGCGACAACACCCTTGAAGTGGCGGAACGCTGCAATATCATGTTCGACGATGGCGAGGACGGCGCCTTCATGCCGCAGTTCCCCTGCCCCGAGGGATGGGATGAGACCTCCCTGTTCCTCAAGCAGGTCGAGGAAGGCCTGGAGACGCGATATAAGGGCAATGTGCCGCTGGACGTGTTGAAGCAAGCCGACTACGAATGCGGCGTGATTTGTCAGATGCAGTTCTGCGGCTACTTCCTGGTCGTGGCGGATTACATCAACTGGGCCAAGAACAACGGCGTGATGGTCGGCCCCGGCCGTGGCTCCGCCGCAGGTTCGATGGTGGCCTATGCGATGGGTATCACCGAACTCGACCCGTTGCAGCATGGTCTGATCTTCGAACGCTTCCTGAACCCCGAACGTGTGTCCCTGCCGGATATCGACACCGATTTCGATCCGGAAGGCCGCATGCGGGTGCTGGACTACGTGGCCGACAAGTACGGTCATGACAAGGTGGCCCAGTGCGTGATCTACGGCACCATCAAAACCAAGCAGGCGCTGAAGGACTCGGCCCGCATCATGGGGTACGAGTTCTCCGTCGGCGAGCATGTGACCAAGGCGCTCCCGCCGAGCAAGAACGGCAAGGACGCCAGCCTCAAGGAGATCTTCGACCCGACATCGAAGCGGTACGCGGAGGCCCGCGAGTTCCGCGAGATGTACGAGTCCGAAACGGATGCGCATCGCATCATCGATGAGGCCAAGGGCATCGAAGGGCTGATTCGTCAGACCGGTGTGCATGCCTGCGCCACCATCATGGGCTCCGAACCGATCACCGACACGTCACCGTTGCTGGAACGCACCGACGGCACGGTCACCACCACCTTCGAATACCACACCTGTGAAACGCTGGGCCTGGTCAAGATGGACTTCCTGGGCCTGTCCAACCTCACGGTCATCCGGGATACGCTGCGCAACATCGAACGCAACGGCAAGCCGGCCATCGACTACCGAGAGATCCCGCTGGACGACAAGGAGACCTACCAGCTGCTGTCGCGCGGCGATACGCTCGGCGTCTTCCAGCTCGATTCCGACGGCATGCGCTCGCTGCTCAAGAGCCTCAAGCCGGATAACTTCAATGACATCTCGGCACTGATCGCCCTATACCGACCGGGCCCGATGGATGTCGATTCGCACAACAACTACGCCAAGCGCAAGAACGGCCTGCAGAAGATCACGCCGATTCATCCGGAAGTGGCCGAGGCTCTGGCACCGGTGCTCGACGAAACCTATGGCCTGATCGTGTATCAGGAGCAGGTGCAGTCATCCGCGCGTATCCTGGCCGGCTATTCGCTCGGCCGAGCCGACGTGCTGCGTCGAGCGATGGGCAAGAAGAAGCCCGAGGTGCTGGCCAAGGAGCAGGTGCCGTTCTTCGCGGGCATGAAGGAGCACGGCTATTCCGAGGAGGCGGCCCAGGCCGTCTGGGACATCTTCGTGCCGTTCGCTGGCTACGCGTTCAACAAGTCGCACTCGGCCGCCTACGGTCTGATCTCCTATTGGACCGCGTATCTGAAAACCCACTATCCGGTGGAGTTCATGGCGGCCCTGCTGCAGAACGAACGCACCAACAAGGACAAGACGGCGCTGTACCTCGGTGAGGCGCGGCGTATGGGCATCCAGGTGCTGCCGCCCGACGTCAACGAATCGGTGCTGGAGTACTCCGCCGTCGGCGACGTCGTCCGTTTCGGTCTGGGCGCGATCCGCAACGTCGGCGATCAGCCGGTGGCCGACATCATCGCCGAACGCAGCGGCCCGCGGGGCAAGTTCGTCAACTTCATGGACTTCATCCGTCGCGTACCGTTGAGCGCGTTGAACCGGCGTCTGGTCGAATCCCTGATCAAGGCCGGCGCCTTCGACTCCATCGACCCGAACCGCAGGGCGCTGTACCAGATTCATGAGGCGGCCATCGACTCGGTGGTCGGGCTCAAGCGCAAGCAGGCGGAGGGTCAGTTCGACCTGTTCTCCGATGTCGACGGTGGCGATGCCGAGGACATGGGTGATGCCGGTGTCACCGTGCCGGACGTGGAGGAGTGGGACAAGAAGACCAAGCTCAACTTCGAGCGCGAGATGCTGGGCCTGTATGTGTCCGACCATCCCCTGAGCGGCATGCAGGCCGTGCTTGCCAGTCTGCGGGAGATGTCGATCGCGCATCTGATCGACCGCGCTAAGACCATGCCCGACCGCATGCAGGTCACCATCGCGGGCCTCGTGACCGGCGTGGACCGGCGCGTGTCCAAGAAGGGCAACGCGTGGGCCATCGTCACGATCGAGGACATGGAAAGCTCGATCCAGTGCATGTTCTTCGGCAAGGTGTACGAGGCGGCGGCCGCCGATCTGGCCATTGACACCGTGGTGCGCATCCGCGGCATGGTGGAGGTGCGTGACGAGAGTGTGAGCCTGCGCGCCACCGAGATGGACGTGCCGACGTTGGAGGCGGTGGACGAACGTCCGCTCGTCATCACGCTGCCGCAGGTGGCGCTCAACCGCGTCCACGTCATGCAGCTGGGGCAGATCCTGACCAACCACCCCGGCTACTGCGAGGTCAAGCTCGCCATCGTGGACGACAAGGGCAACGCGCAGGTGCTGACCTTCGGCGACCGGTTCCGTGTCAAGCGCGACACCTCGCTGTTCGCCGAGATCAAGATCCTCTTCGGCCCCAGCTGTTTGCCTGCAGCCTGACGGCATACGCTGACGGGGCGTCGAACGCGTGCGGTCCGGCGCCCCGGCGTTCCGACCCGAGCGCTCGCAGGGCCGAGGCGATGGCGTGTCGGTTCATCGCCGGCGATATTATCTAACATGTATTAGATATGCATCGCCGTCGCGGATGATGGCATGGTGCAGCCATACGAAAGGAGCCGACATGGAATTCCAGTGGATCAATGAGTCAACGGTGACCGAGCAGGACGGTGTGATCAGCATCTTTGCCCCGGAGCACACCGATTTCTTCTGCAACAGCGGTGCGGAGGCGGAGGAGGGCGACGCGGTGCCCGACTCGCTGTGCAACGCGCCGTTCTACTACACCGAGGTCGAAGGCGATTTCGTGCTGCGCGTCAAGGTGTCGCACGATTTCAAGCAGACCTATGACTCCTGTTCGATCATGGTGTTCAAGGACCTGACCCACTGGGCCAAGGCATGCTTCGAACTGACCGACTTCGGCACCCGCGCCATGGTTAGCGTGGTGACCAAGGACGTCTCCGACGACGCCAATGGCCCCAACGTGGACGCCGATGCGGTCTGGCTGCAGATGTGCCGCAAGGGTGACGCCTTCGCCTTCCACTATGCGCTGGACGGCGAGCATTTCTACATGATGCGCTTCTTCACGCTCGACGCCGGCAGGGTGGCCAAGGTCGGTCTGCTGGCGCAGGCGCCGACCGGCAAGGGCGGCGAACGCCGCTACGAGCACCTGTCGATCGAACACCGTACCGTGGCCAACATCCGCATGGGGGAGTGACGACAATCTCTCATCGCAAAGGAGGTCGGCGCCGCATATGCAGCGCCGCCCCCTTACGCGTATGTAATGCGTGTCTGTGAAGCGTACGACCGCCCGGTCACCGCCGTTTCGGCAGGGTGAAGACCTCGTCGGACTGTTCGGCGACCTGCGGGCTGTGGGTCACGATGATGACACATTTGCCCTCGTCGTGCGCCAGCGAACGGAAGATCGCCATGATGTCGTTCTGCGTGGCCATGTCGAGGTTACCGGTCGGCTCGTCGGCGAGGATGATCCCCGGGTTGTAGCTCAGTGCCCGGGCAATCGCCACGCGCTGCTGCTCGCCGCCGGACAGGTGCAGGATGCGTTCGTTCATATACTCCTTGGGCAGACGCACCCGTTCCAGCAGCCGTGCGACGATGTCGCGCTTCGGCTGATCGAAGCGTACGCCGCTGGCCTCCATCGACAGCGTGATGTTCTCCGCCACGGTCAACGCCGGCAGCAGATTGAAACTCTGGAAGATCACGCCGACGTCATGGCTGCGGTACCGGTAGCGGTCGAGTTTGGCCAGATCTGCGCCTCGGTACAGGATACGACCCGTTGTGGGGGTCGTCAGTCCGGACAGCAGTGACAATGTGGTGGTCTTGCCGCTGCCGGACGGTCCGACGATCGCAGTGACCGTGCACTCGTGGAATTCCCGGCTCAGATCACGGATGATCGGTCGCCCGCCCTTGGCGTAGGCGTAGTGGACATGGTCCATGGTCAGGATGGGGACGCTGGGTTCCGCAGTCGTGCGTTCGTCAGTCCGTGGCGAAGCGGCGGGGGAGTTCGCGGTGGCCGGTGATTGGATGGTGGGGGCGTTCATGAAAGACTCCTTCTGTGGTCCGATTCTGTGTTCCAACGGATGGGCTATGAGCGGTCGGCGAGGATGCGCAACGGTTCGTATCGGACGATGGAGGTGAGGCCGGCCAGCGACGACAGCAGCGTCAGCGCCAGTCCGATCAGCACGAGCTGGCCGATGACGGTCGGGTTCACCGTGGCGTTGATCTCGTCGATGTAGTCGACGGCCTGCTGGAACCCTCCGCCGAAGCCACCGGTGGGCGGCGCCTCCACGCCGGCGAAGTCCTCCATGTTCAGGTCCCCCATATCCGGCAGTCCCGGAATGTCGGCCTCGCGTCCGAACTGCGATTGCACGCTCTCGCTCTGCGACTGCTGCTGCGAGACCTGATCGGCGAGCAGCTGGTTGGTGACGGGCACCGATGCGGCCGCGCCGGCGGCTACGCCCAGCGCGATGCCGATCATCGTCACGATGAGCAGCTCGAGTACGAACTGCGCGGCGACCTTGGCCTTGCGGATGCCGATGGCGAGCAGCACGCCCACCTCATACCGGCGCTCGCGGATGTTGAACAGGTTGATCACGATCAGCACGGCCGCGCCCACGGCCAGGATGATCAGCAGCATCGTCAGCGCGAACGAGGACAGGTTCTCCAGCGGCACCAGGCTGGACTCGTACTGCTCGACGTCCGTCGAGGACACGACGTACCCATCGTCGAGCCCCTCCCGCTGCACCTCGTCGGCGAAGGTTTCGTAATCCTCGGCGCTGGACAGCACATAGGTGTAGGACAGTTGCGAGCCCGCCGCGTCGGAGCCGTCCGAGGAGGCCAATCCCAGCGCCTCGAGGGTGGCGACGGACGTGTAGATGGCGTTGTCCGGATCCATGCCGGCGCCCATCATGCTGCCCATGCCGTTGTTCTGCGTGGCGGTGTTGTCGTAGATGCCGACGATTGTCAATGTGTAGGTGGTGGATTCGTCGTCTGGGTCGGTGAGCGTGATCTCGTCGCCCACCTCAAGGCCGTTGAAGCTGGCGAGCGCCGTGGTGATGATCGCGTCGCCGGCGTCGGCTTCGTCATAGCCGAAGACCTGGCCGTCCTGCATCGTGAACGATCCGTTCGCCGCGTTCGCCACGGCGGTGTCGGAGGAGAACCCGGTCAGCAGGAAGTCGCCGGATTGGAACGAGAAATCACCGCCCATGCCGCCCATGCCTCCGGGGAATCCGGGCGTGCCGCTTGCGGCGTCGGCTGACTCGGTGCCCGAATCGTCGGACGATTCGGACTGTTCCGAGGATGACGTTTCCACGGGCTGCAGCTCGTCGGAGCCGTTCAGCGAAGCCTGTTCGGTGTAGTAGGTGGAGACGGGGACGCTGGCGATATCGGCGTAGTGGTCGTATTGTTCCAGCGTCAGCGAGTCCACGGCGATCGCGTCGCGCAGTTCGTCGAAGTCGGGCGTTCCCGACATCGTGCCGTCCGCCATGTCCTCGGTGTCCATGTTCTGGATCAGCGAATCGCGGTCCACGCCGATGGTGGCGGTCACCGTGGTGGAGGCGAGCCCCTCGTCCCGGGCGGTCTGCGCCGCGTCCCTGATGGAGAGCGCGATGGTGGCCGCCGCGGCGATGACGGCCACGATGACGGCGATGAGGATGTTGCGCACCTTGTTGCGCAGGATGGAACGCCATGCGTTGCGGAGTATGAACATGTTCGATCCTCGGTGTGTCGAAACGGTTGGTTGGTACGGGGCAGCGTTGCGCCTATGAACAGGTTGCGTCCGTCCGGTGGAAGGCGCCTGTCCGGAACTCAGCCGTTAGCGGGGGATTCGGGAGTAGTTCGCTGAATGGTTTCTGGGAGAACGTTGAGAACCGAGAAAATCATCGATTGTTCACGGTCCGGTAACCGTTGTCCTGCGTTCCTCGAACCGGTTCGCTGATAGAACTGGGTTGTCCGTTGCGCGGCCCAGCCGACAGGGGCCGCGGTTCGATTCGATGATCCGACGGGTGCGGGCGCGATGTGCGCCCGGAAAGAGGGACACAAGGAGACCATTGTGAACAAGCAGTCGAAGATGCGTCGGGCGTTGGGCTCGGGCGTGGCCGGTGTGGCCGCCCTGGCGATGTTGGCGACGGGCACGGCCTATGCCGCGAACGGCACCTACTACAGCAGCAAGCAGCCGTACATCGCTCCCCAGCAGGCACTTGACATGAGCTACTCCGCCGCGCCGGAGGGCTACACGATCACCTACACCGAGATGCTCGCCCGCCACGGTTCCCGCGGCCTGTCCAGCTACAAGTACGACGCGCTGCTGAAGCTGATGGGTCAGACCGCCTCCGAAGTGGACGGCTTCGTCAGCGAGGAGGCCGAACAGGCGTTCATGGCGAACGTGCAGGCCATCATCGATGCCAACGTGGAGAACGGCTACGGCATGCTGACCGGCCAGGGCGCCACCCAGCACCAGGGCATCGGCTCACGCGCCTACCAGCGCAACAAGCAGCTGTTCGATCAGGCCGCCGCCGACGGCGGGAAGATCGAATACGAATCCTCCGGCGAGTCCCGCGCCACCGAATCCGGCGAGAACTTCAAGAAGGGATTCGATCAGGCCTCCGGCAGCGCACTGACGGACTCCTACGAAACTCCGACCGCCCCCGCCGGTGACGGCGATGCGGCCCCCTTCCAGAAGTCCCCGGACACCCTGTACTTCCACAAGACCGAAAACCCCGACGGTTCCGAGAAGACCGGCGAGGCGGCCGATATCGCGTCCCGGTATGAGACGTTCGTCGAGAACGACGAGACGATCGCCAACGCCGAGGACTACATCGAGGACGTCGACGCATCGGTCACGGTCTCCTACGACCTGCTCTCCCAGATCTTCACCGAGGACTTCCTGAAGAAGGTCGACGACGGCACCTACTCCTGGTACAACACCACCACCGGAGCGGAGGACGCGGACGAGGACGGCCGCGACGACGTGACGGGCGAGGACATCCGCAACTGCGCCATCGCGGGTGATCCGGACGAGCTGATGGCCCAGTACGGCGAGGACATCTGCGGCGAGACCGGCAAGCACATCACCTCCGTGGTGGACGCCGCGATGGACCTGTACAACCTGTACATCATCGCCGCCGACATGCAGGAAGAAAACACTGACGAGCACGCTTTCGACTTCGATCAGTACTTCACGAACATCAGCCCCGAGGAGGGCGACGTCTTCGCCTGGATTCTCGACATGGAGGACTTCTACGAGAAGGGCCCGAGCTACGCCGGACAGAACGAGACCTACCGCATCGCCCAACCGCTGCTCGACGACTTCTTCGATTCGATCGACGAGCGCGTGGCCGGTGGCGCGACCGCCGCGACCTTCCGTTTCGCGCACGCCGAAACCATCATGCCGTTCGCCGCGCTGATCGGCGCGCCGGGCTCCACGCAGCAGGCCCCGGCCGTCGTCGATCCGCAGTCCGACGCCGACGTGTACAACTATCAGAACAACGAATGGCGCGGTGAGTCCGTGACCCCGATGGCGGCCAACATCCAGTGGGACGTGGCCACCCGGGACGGCATCGATCCGCAGACCGGCAAGGCCTACACCCCGCTGGTCCGCATGCTCTACAACGAAGCCGAGGTTCCGTTCAATGCCTCCTGCACGCCGGTGGCCGAAGGCTCCACCTGGTACAAGGAGACCGAGCTGAAGAGCTGCCTGGGCTTGGAGGAGAAGCGTGTCCCGACGGACGAGGACCCGACCATCGCGGTCGATGCCGGTGCGTCGGAGGACCAGCAGCAGGGCGGTGATACGCAGACCGGCGATCAGAGCCAGAACCAGGCCGGTGGCGAAGGCTCCCCTGAATCCCCGGAGTCGGCCGAGGAATCCTCGGCCTCCGACCAGCCGAAGACGATCGCCAAGACGGGGGCGGCCATGATCGCCCCGGCCGCGGCCGCGGTGGTGCTGATCGCCGCCGGCGTCACGCTGGTGTTCGTCAGGCGAGCCAAGCGCTGAGAGACGAGCTCCCGTCTGAAACCGGGGCGTCCGGGTATTCCAGACGCCCCGGTCTCATATCCGACACGCCGGTGTGGTGGCAAAGCACCCCCAAAAGTTTGCCGACTTTGGCGGAATCTGGCCAAAGTCGGCAAACTTCCGGGGTAGGTTTGCCACCGCGCCGGCGTGTCGCGTGTTGGGCCCGGGGAGGGCTGCCGGTGGCCTGGCCCCGGTCCGCCCCATCTCACGATTCGGCTGGCATAATCCCAAAAACGGCGCGGTTGTTACGATAGGCAACTATGAATACCCCTACGATGCGAATCATTGATCTGCGAGGCAAGCGCCTCACCCGTGCCGAGATGCTGGCTGCCATGCCGCGTGCCGAGATGGGCACCGACGAGGCCACCGAACTGGTCCAGCCGATCCTCGATGACGTCAAGGCCCGCGGCGCCGCGGCGCTGCGCGACTTCGAGGAGAAGTTCGACCATGTGCGCCCCGAGCATCTGCGCGTGCCCGCCGAGGCGATGACCGCCGCGCTTGAGGAGCTCGACCCGGCCGTGCGCGCCTCCATTGAGGAGTCCGTGCGCCGTTCGCGCGCCGTCGCCGCATCGCAGGTCCCCGAGGATTTTCACACCGATCTGGCCCCCGGCGCCCGTGTGGCCGAACGCTGGATCCCCGTGCAGCGCGTCGGCCTGTACGTGCCGGGCGGCAAGGCCGTGTACCCGAGCTCGGTCATCATGAACGCCGTGCCCGCCCAGGCCGCCGGCGTCGAATCCCTGGCCATCGCCACCCCGCCGAAGACGGCGGACGGCCTGCCGGACAAGACCATCCTGGCCACCTGCGCCATCCTCGGCGTGGATGAGGTGTACGCGGTCGGCGGCGCCCAGGCCATCGCCATGTTCGCCTACGGCGCCAGGGGCACCGAGCCGCAGGACGGCGAGGTGCTGTGCGAGCCGGTCGATAAGATCACCGGCCCCGGCAACATCTTCGTGGCCACCGCCAAGCGCATGGTCTCCGGCATCGTCGGCATCGACGCGGTCGCCGGCCCCACCGAGATCGCCATCATCGCCGACGCCGGCGCGAACCCCGAATACCTGGCCGCCGACCTGATCGGCCAGGCCGAGCATGACGAACTCGCCGGCTCCGTCCTGATCACCGACAGCGAGGAGATCGCCACCAAGACCCAGGAGAGCCTGAACCGCCGCGTGCCGCGCACCAAGCACGCCGAACGCGTCGCCACCTCGCTGACCGGCCGCCAGTCCGGCATCATCCTGACCGACGGACTCGACCAGTCGATCGACGCGGCCAACGCATACGCCGCCGAACACCTGGAGATCCAGACCGCCGACGCGGACGCCGTCGTCAAGCGCATCCGCAACGCGGGCGCCATCTTCCGCGGCCCGTATTCGCCGGTGCCGCTGGGCGACTACATGTCCGGCTCCAACCACGTGCTGCCCACTTCCGGCACCGCGCGTTTCGCCGCGGGCCTCGGCGTGCACACGTTCATGAAGCCGGTGGAGGTCATCGAATATGACGAGGAGGGCCTCAAGGCGCTCGCCGCACGTATCAACACCTTCGCCGTCTCCGAGGATCTGCCCGGCCACGGCGAGTGCGTGCTCACCCGTTTCGTCGCCGACCCGTACGACAAGGCGACGCTGGACCAGCAGGAAATCGAGGCGGGCCTCAAATGAGCGAGTCGATCCCCGCAAGCCTGCCGCTGCGCAACGATCTGATCGGCGAGGAACCGTACGGCGCCCCGCAGCTCGACGTGCCGGTGTGCCTCAACGTCAACGAGAACCCGTACGCGCCCGACCCGGCCGTCTGCGATTCGATCGCCGCACGGGTGCGCGAAATCGCCCCCACGCTGAACCGGTATCCGGACCGTGAACACGTCGCACTGCGTCAGGCGTTCGCCGCGTATCTCAAGCGTGAATCCGGTGTGGAGCTGAGCGTCGACCAGCTGTGGGGTGCGAACGGTTCCAATGAGATCATGCTGCAGGTCTTCCAGGCGTTCGGCGGTCCCGGCCGCATCGCGCTGGGTTGCGACCCGACGTATTCGATGTACCCCGAGTACGCGCGCGACACGTTCACGACCTGGCAGGTCGCGCACCGCAACGAGGACTTCACGCTGAACGTCGAACGCACCATCGCCGCAATCGGGGAATTGCACCCGTCGATCGTCCTGCTGACCAGCCCGAACAATCCGACCGGCACCCCGCTGGACATGGGCGACCTCAAGCGGATTCTCGACGTCTGCGCAACCATGCCCGTGGCGGGCGCCGGCGAGGGCGTGCACCCGGTCGTGGTGGTGGACGAGGCGTACATCGAATTCCGCAACCCCGGCACCCCCTCGGCCGCCACGCTGATCGCCGAACACTCGAACCTGGCCGTCAGCCGCACGATGAGCAAGGCCTTCGCCTTCGCCGGCGCGCGAGTCGGCTACATGGCCGCGAGCAAGGGGATCATCGACTGCCTGCGCATCGTGCGCATGCCCTACCATCTGTCGGCCGTCACCCAGGCAGCCGCACTCGCCGCGTTCGAGCATACCGACGAACAGCTGAGCCGTGTCGATCATCTGCGCGAGACCCGCGAGCGGACCGCGGCCTGGCTCAAGACCCAGACCTACAAGGGGCAGCCGCTCGACGTGGCCGAATCGGCCTCGAACTTCCTGATGTTCGGCGGCCATTTCGACGATCGCGACCGCGTCTTCCGCGAACTGCTCGACCGCGGCGTGCTGATCCGCGTGGTCGGTCCCGACGGATGGATGCGCGTGTGCATGGGCACGGATGAGGAAATGGCCCGTTTCCGCGAGGCGCTCGCCGAAGTCCTCCGTATAGTGGAAGCATGAGCGGTGGCCGGTCCGTATCGGGACCGGTCCGCTTGAACGGCGCAATGCATAAGGAGCAACGATGGCACGTACCGCAACGATCGTGCGCGAAACCAGCGAGTCGCGCATCGAACTGACGCTGAACCTGGATGGCACAGGCAAGACGGATATCAACACCTCCGTGCCGTTCTACGACCATATGATGACCGCGCTCGGCAAGCATTCGCTGATCGATTTGACCATCCGCGCAACCGGCGACACCGACATCGATGTGCACCACACCGTGGAGGACACGGCCATCGTATTCGGCGAGGCGCTGCGTCAGGCCCTCGGCGACAAGCGCGGCATCCGCCGCTTCGCCGACGCCACCGTGCCGTTGGATGAGGCGCTCGCCAAGGCCGTGGTCGACATCTCCGGACGCCCGTACGTGGTGTGCTCGGGCGAGCCCGAAGGATTCGAGTATGCGATGATCGGCGGGCATTTCACCGGTTCGCTGGTGCGACACGTCATGGAATCGATCGCGCTGCACGCCGGCATCTGCCTGCATCTGCAACTGTTGGCGGGCCGTGACCCGCACCACATCGCGGAAGCGGAGTTCAAGGCCGTGGCCCGCGCCCTGCGTTTCGCCATCGAGCCCGATCCTCGTGTGGACGGCATCCCCAGCACCAAGGGGGCGCTGTGATGAGCGGGGGGAACGCCGACGGCCTCAACAACGACGGTTTCCCGAATGACGGGCCGTCGTTCAGCGACGAGGAGCTGGAGGCCGCGCTCGCCGGGTTCGAGGCGGAGTTCCGCAATGATACGGATGCTTCAGACATCGCGGACGCCGAATCGGGCGTAACCGCAGACGGCGGCGATGCGGCCACGGACGCCGGCGTGCCGTCCGACGGCATCGTGGTCCCCGACGACGCCTCGGAGCTGACCGATTCCTTCGACGACGAGCTGCAGGGACTGCTGGGCAACAAGGCCAAATCGGCCATCATCGTCACCCAGCTGGCCTCCGCGGATCTGCTCGCCGCGTTCTGCCAGCTTTCGGACGTCTCCGCCACCTGCCTGAACCATGCGCAGGGCGCGGTCGCCGTGTTGCGCAATCTCAACGGTGACGGCCCCGAAGCGGCCGCCCGCGACCTGACCACGGTGGTCTCCGGGATGCCTGTGGTCCTGGCCGTCAATCGCGCGGACAAACTCGAGGCGACGCTGTATCTCAAGGGACAGGCCGGGCAGGGATTCGCGCCTCCGCTCCTGTTCACCGAAACGCCGCCGTTCGTGGAGGATCTGATGCTGGGCATCGCCACAGTGGACGACGTGGTCGCCCAGGGGGTGAAGGCCGTGGATTCGGGCAGCCTGGACAGGGAGACCGCGTTGCAGGTGATCGCGGAACACACGCGTTTCGGACGGGGCGGTTCCCGGATTCAGTGACGACAGGCGGCCATCTCGGCCGCGGGCATACGACGTGGAAAGGAGACGGCATGACCTCGGTGGTGGTGTTCGACTACGGGTTCGGCAATGTACGCTCGATGGTGCGGGCGCTGGCCGATCTTGACCTGGACGTGACGCTCACCTCGGACTACCGCCAATCGGTGGAGGCGGACGGTCTGGTGGTGCCGGGAGTCGGCGCGTTCGCCGCATGCATGGAGGGGCTGCGCCAGGTACGTGGCGACAGGGTGATCCGTGACCGTCTGGAGGACGGCCGGCCCGTGCTGGGCGTGTGCGTCGGCGAACAGGTGCTGTTCGATCAGGGCAGCGAACACGGCATCCCCGCCGAGGGACTCGGCCTGATCGGCGGCGTCGTGGGGGCACTGGACGCCGACGTGGTGCCGCATATGGGCTGGGACACCGTCGAGGTCGCCGAAGGCAGCACGCTGTTTGCCGGTCTGGAAGGCGAACGGTTCTACTACGTGCATTCGTATGCGGCGATGGAGGCGACGCCCGTCGCGGATGATGTCGCGCCGGCCGCGATGCGCGGGATGGGGCAGCGGGTGAGTTGGTGCACCTACGGGCGCAGCCGCTTCGTCGCCGCCTACGAGCGCGGCCCGCTGTTCGCTACGCAGTTCCACCCCGAGAAATCCGCCGAAGCCGGCTCGCGCCTGCTGCGCAACTGGGTGGGCGTGCTGTAAGCGGCTTCGCCCGCTCCACATAACGAAAGGAACACCATCATGGCTTTGACACTGCTTCCCGCCGTCGATGTGCGTGACGGCAAGGCCGTGCGCCTGCGCCAGGGCGCCTCCGGTTCCGAAACCGACTACGGCTCGCCGTTGGAGGCCGCCCGCACGTGGGTGGAATGCGGCGCCGAATGGATTCATCTGGTCGATCTGGATGCCGCGTTCGGCACCGGTGACAACCGCGCCCAGCTCAGGGCGATCGTCGCGGAGCTGGGCGAGCGCGTGCACATCGAGATGAGCGGTGGCGTACGTGACGATGCCAGCCTTGAGGCGGCGCTGGAGGCCGGTGCCGCCCGCGTGAACATCGGCACCGCCGCATTGGAGAATCCGGAGTGGACCGCCGACGTGATCCGCCGCTATGGCGACCGCGTGGCCGTCGGCCTGGATGTGCGCGGCCATACGCTGGCCGCCCGTGGATGGGTCAAGGAGGGCGGCGACCTGTTCGAGACGATGGCGTTCCTCGATTCGGTCGGCTGCTCGCGGTATGTGGTCACCGATGTGGCCCGTGACGGCATGATGAGCGGACCGAACATCGACCTGCTGCGCGAGGTCGCCGAACGCACCGACGCCAAGGTCACGGCATCCGGCGGCATCTCCTCGCTCGACGATCTGAAGGCGATCAGGACGTTGGCGCCGCTTGGCGTGGATTCCGCGATTCTCGGCAAATCCCTGTATTCGCGCGCCTTCACGCTTCAGGAGGCATTGGCCGTCGCCGCCGACTGACGGGGTGGACGCCATCGGCGCGTGTTAACACGATGTGACACAAACTCGTGGGAAGATGATGCATATGGATAGACAGCAAGAGTTTGCGCTGCGCACCGTCGAGGAGCGCGATGTGCGTTTCATCCGCCTGTGGTTCACCGATGTGCTGGGCACGCTGAAATCGGTGGCGATCGCACCCGCCGAGCTGGAGGCAGCGTTCGAGGAGGGCATCGGATTCGACGGTTCGGCCATCGAAGGCATGACCCGCGTCTCCGAGGACGATATGATCGTCAAACCGGATCCGTCCACGTTCCAGATCCTGCCGTGGCGCGGCGGCCCGCAGGGCACCGCCCGCATGTTCTGCGACGTGCTGACCCCGGACGGCGAGCCCTCGCTCGGCGACCCGCGCCATGTGCTCAAGCAGTCGCTGGCCAAGGCCAAGGAGAAGGGGTTCACGTTCTACGTGCATCCCGAGATCGAGTTCTACCTGTTCGAGAACCAGGAGGACTGGTCCAAGCCGCCGACCCCGATCGATTCGGGCGGATACTTCGACCACGTGCCGCGCAGCTCCGGCATGGATTTCCGCCGCGCCACCGTGAACATGCTCGAACAGATGGGCATCTCCGTGGAATATTCGCACCACGAGGGCGGCCCCGGCCAGAACGAGATCGACCTGCGCTACGCCGACGCGCTCACCGCGGCGGACAACATCATGACCTTCCGCACCGTGGTCAAGGAGATCTCGCTGGAACGCGGCATCTACGCCAGCTTCATGCCCAAGCCGCTGGCCGACCAGCCCGGCTCCGGCATGCACACGCACCTGAGCCTGTTCGAGGGCGACGCGAACGCCTTCTACGAGGCCGGCCAGGAGTTCAACATGTCGCTGACGGCCCGCCAGTTCGCGGCCGGCATCCTGTACCATGCGGCGGAGATCTGCGCGATCACCGACCAGTACGTCAACTCGTACAAGCGCCTGTGGGGCGGCAACGAGGCGCCGAGCTACATCTGCTGGGGGCACAACAACCGTTCCGCGCTGCTGCGTATCCCGCAGTACAAGCCAGGCAAGGGCAATTCGGCGCGCATGGAGTTCCGCGCGCTCGACCCGGTGGCCAACCCGTACCTGGCGTACTCGGTGCTGCTGGCCGCCGGTCTGGACGGCATCGAACGGCAGCTGCCGCTCGGCGAGCCGACCAGTGACGACGTCTGGGAGCTGACTGATGCCGAACGGCGTGCGATGGGCATCCAGCCGCTGCCCGAGTCGCTGGACGAGGCGTTGAAGATCATGGAGAAGTCCGACTTCGTGGCCGGCGTGATCGGCGAGCACGCGTTCGAATACTTCCTGCGCAACAAGCGCCAGGAGTGGAACGAGTACAGCCATCAGGTCACCCCGTACGAGCTCAAGACCTACCTGCCGCGCCTGTAGCGTGTCGTCGATGGACCATTGCCGCGTCCCCGCCGGAGTTTTCCGACGGGGACGCGCCGGCATTCGACGCCGAACGCCAGCGCACCGGCATCATTCGAGTTCATACGAACGCTCCACCAGCGCGGTGTCGTCGTAGTCGACGATGCGCGCGTTCACCGTTCCCGTGGTGCGCGGCAGCTCGTAGGCGAGCGTGGCGGTGGTCTGCGCCCCGGGGAGCAGCGCGAGGTATTCGGAGCTCTCCTCATACCCCTCCACCGGCTCGCTCAGGTAGGCGTCCTCGAGTTCGGTGCCGTCAAGGAACGCCTGGATGTCGCCGAGCTGGGACAGCGACCGGATCTCATCGGAACGATTGATCCACCGAAAGGTGACGATGACCGTGTCGATGCCCTCATAGGTTGGCGTGCCACGCTGGATATCGTCGATGCGTACCTCGGCGAGGGCGGTGTCATCCCAGTCGCGGATCGTGCTCATCCCCTCGGTGTCGGTGGGCGTGGGGATCTGCGGCAGTTCGGAGGAATCAATCTGTTCGAACGGTGAGGTGGGTGTATCCTCGCCGATGGCGAAGGCCGACCTGATCGTGGCGGTGTCGCTATAGTCGGTGATGCGCACATCCAATGGCGTGGTGGTGTCGCGCAGCGCATAGGCCACGGTGATCGTCGATCGGCCTCCCGGCGGGATATCGTTGATTGATGACACGGGGTCGTAACCGGGCAGCAGGCTGGCGTCATCGCCGACATACAGGAAGGAATCCCGGAGCGCCACACCGTTCTGGAACACCTCGAGCTCACCGATCGAACCGAGTGACGTGGTGGCCGATCCCTCATTGGAGGCTTCGACCTCGACGATGACGGTACGGGCGTCGAAGTCGTCATGGATGCCCGCGTAGGCCCGGGCGATCGTGAACGACATGCGTTCGTCGTCGTATTCATCGATCAGCGTGCCGGTCCGTTCGAACGTCTCCGGTTCCTTTTCGGTGTAGTCGTAGTCGTCCTCGTCGTCCGCGGACCAGGAGAACGATCCCCGCGAGGTATCGGAGACGGTGTTGCGTTGCGCCATAACGACGCCGATGACAGCGGCCGCCACGACGATGATGGCGGTGACCGTAACGGTGACGATCACGGCGGCGGCACGATTGGACGTGGACGACCGTGCCGCCGTCGCGGCTGGCGGGCGCGATGCCGGAGACGTGGGACGGCCTGCGCCGTTGGCGGTCCGTGATTGTCGGGTGCGGATGGCGTGAATGAGATAGACGACCGCGCCGATGACGATCAGGACGCCGAGCGAGTTGCCGAGGAGCGAGGCGATGGCCAGCAGGAAGAGCACGAAGCCCAGTTGTGCGGCCAACGGTTTCTTGGTTGGCTGGTCGGCGCGATTCGCCGCGTTCACCACCGGATTGGTGGTGGGACGTGTGGAACCTGCCGGCTGCGACGGTGGGATGTTCGGCTTCGGATATGCCGATGGGGGAGGCGTGGTGCTGGCCGAGGGCTTGGATGTCGGAACCGCTGCCGGTGCCGACGATGCTTTGGACGGTTGGCTCGTGGACGGTTGGCTCGCGTGGTAGTAGGCCTGCTCGATGCGCTCCTGCCTGCGGCGTTCGGCCCGTTTCTCCGCCTTGCGCTGGCGTTCCTCGCGTTGGTGTTGTTTGGCGTCGATCTTCGATTCACGGTCGACCACGGTACTGGGATCGATATAGTCCGGTGCCTGATCCACATCAAACGGGGAGATATAGTCATCGGTGTTGCGCTTGCCGAACAGACCCATGGGTGCTGCCCTCCCTCATCGCCGGGCGGATACACTCCCAATTGTACGGGAAGGACGCGGGAACCACTCACTGGCGCGGATCGCCGAACCAGTCGGAGTAGATCAGGGAGAAGTTGCGGTTGCCGTATGAGGAGCATGCGTCGCCTTCGCCGGAGCCGGCCTCCAGGGCGGCCCGATTCGGCTGGTAGGGCGTGTAGATGTACAGCAGTGCGGTCGCGTTGTTCTCGATGTAGACATCGCTGCCGCCGCAGGCCGGAACCGGGTTGTACTGCACATAGTTGAACCTGCCGGCGTGGTAGTTGTAGTCGTCGAAGTGGGCCAGATAGTAGCGGTAGCGGTGGGCGGCGCCGTAGACCTGATTGAAGAATCCGGCGTAGGCGGGATCGCAGTTCGCGTCGTCGGGGCAGCTCAGTCCCATGGCGGCGCGGATCTGGAAGTCGGTGGGGTCCGCGGCCGTGACCAGATGCTGCTCCTTCTGCAGCATCGTCAGCAGCACCTTCTGGCTGATGCCGCAGGCCCGGGCCGATTTGTCGATGATGGCGGACGCGCTCTCGCCGGTGGCGCCTTCGTAGACCTCGCACAATTCGTCGGCGGGCTGCGTTGCGGTGTCGAAGGCCATCGAGGCGAGCGCGCCGCCCTGCTGGTCGAGGAACGCCTGGACCTCGGCCTGGCTCATGGCATCGGCGTTGAAGAACTGGCTGTCGGAGATGATGTTGCCCGGGTTGAACCCGTAGCGCTGCGCGGTCTCATCCTGCGCGGCGGTGGCGGCCGACACCTCCGCGCGCCACCGGATGAACATCGTGAGCCCGGCAACCACCCCGATGATGCAGATCAGAGTCACCAGAGGCACGGCGATCATGGTCAGCCGTTGCCTGAACCTCGCGCGTTTCCATGCGCGCAGCCACGTACGGGTGAGCGTGCGGCGCTTGGTTCGTCGAGCTGACGTCTTGGAACGTGTGCGGGAGGGTTTGCGTGTGGTCATCGTGCTCCAGGACGGTATTCAGTAGGGGAATTTGGCGTTCAGTTGGGAACCGTGGACGGTCAAGGCGCGTCGAATCGCATGGTATCGGAGACATGTCATGTCTATGATCGGAGCAGGTTTCCAACTGAACATGAACATCCCCTACTGAAGCGCCTTGCGGATACGTTGCAGGCTCACGGGGCCGGCGGTGCCGAGCTCCTGCGCCCAGAGCGAGACGTAGAACTCCTCGAGCATCCAACGGGCGGTGTCCGCCTGCTTGGTCAGTGATTCGTGCCGGGGCCCGGCCGGTTCGGCCTTGGCGCGGGCCGTCGCCGCGTCCACGAGCTGCCGGGCTTCGTCGGCCTCCCACGCCCAGCGCACATCACGGTTCTTATCGGCTTTGGCCTTGTTCAGGCGCAGCATGTCGGCCTGCAGATATGCGGCCAGGCGCGGCAGCGACGCCGGGGGCGTGGCGCCGATGAAACCTGGGTATACCAGCGTGGCGATATGTTCCCGGATCGACTGCAGCACCGAGAGCATCGGCAGATCGGCCGGTCCGGAGACCGCCTTATCGATCTCGGCGTAGCGTTTGAGCATCGTGATCACGTCATGGGCCACCGCATACACCGTGTCCTCGAACACCTGGGACACCTCCGCCACGGCTTCCGCCAGCGCGGCATCGTCCGGCAGCTGGTCGATATGCGGCAGCAGGCGTTTGACCGCAGCCAACTGCAGATCCTCGACCAGATCCTTGGTGGATTTGTATGGCGCGGAGGCCAGCATCAGGGCCTCCGCGCCCAGCCAACGCGAGGAGACCCGTTCGGAGGGCATCCGGAGGGCGTCCAACGCGCCGCGCCACAGCATGGTCTCACGTGATTCGGTGGTCGCCCCGGCCTTCTGCAACAGGTTCGCCCGTTCGACCAGCTTGCCTTGGTCGCCGGCCGCTTCCGCCCTGCGCCGCACCATCTGACGGGCCGAGGCCTCGGCCTCCTGCGCGAACCGGCGCTGCAAGGCCACCAGGTCCTTGCCGGTGCCCAGCACCTTGACCCCTCCGCGATGGCGGCGCGGGCCGCGCGGGGTTCTGACCGGGGGCAGCGGCTGCTCCACGGCGTACGTCATCCGCAGATACGGGGTGAGTTTGTTCCAGAGTTCCGTCCCCAGCACTTCGGGATGGATCTGCGCGCCGACCGTGTGGATGGCCGCCTGGGTGAACACATGCGCGAAATCCGGCCAGGCCGCGCCCTGGGTACCGGAGACGACCTCCACCGGCGCATCCTCGGGCGGCAGATTCGGCTTCTGCCGGTCACCCGAACCAGGCAGGTCCGGGTAGTGATCGTCGATCCACAGGCGAATCTTGCGCGCCGTATACGGCGCGGGCACGAACTGCACGCGCAGCGCCTTCGGCAGCGCCTTGATCAGCCCCACGATCAGCTCGTCCAGCAGGCCGGGCACGCTCCAGGTGAACTGCTCGGGCGTCAGACGCGAGAGCGCCTTCAACGGGATGTGCACGGTCACGCCATCATCCTGCGCCTGCGGGTCGTACACGTAGCTCAGTCTCAGGTCGATCGGCATGCCATCGGTGCCGAGCGTATGCCACTGGTCCGGGTAGTCGGCCAGACTCACCGACTCCGTGTCGGCCAGACGCTCCACCTTCTCCGGGTCGAAGTCCAGGAGGTGCGGGTCGTCGTCATACGCGGTCTTCCACCACTTGCCCAGATCGGCCACCGACGTCACATCGTTGGGGATACGCGCGTTATAGAAGTCGAACAGGTCCTCGTCGCTCACCGTGCCGGCCAGCTGACGCGTACGGCTCGCATCCTCCGCGGCCTCCTCAAGCACCTCCAGATTGCGCTGCACGAACGCATCATGCTGGAACCGCTGCTGGATGTCGCCCTCGACCAGGCCCTGTCGGATCAGGAAGTCGCGCGCCTCGGGCGGATTGATCCGTCCCCACTGCACGGTGCGGTCCTGCACGATCGGCAGGCCGTACAGCAGCACCTTCGCGCTGGCCACAGCCGAACCGCGCGAGCCGGACCAGTGCGGCTCCGCGTAGGTGGTGCGGGTCAGGCTGCCCGCCAACGGCTCGGCCCACGCCGGATCGATCGAGGCCGAATACCGCGCCCACAGGCGGCTGGTCTCCACCAGTTCGGTGCTCATGACCCACGGCGGCGTGGACTTGGCCACGCTGGAGGCGGGGAACAGCGCGAACCGCGTGCCGCGCGCGCCCTGATAGTCGTTCTTCGCCATCTTCTGGGCGCGCTTCATCGCCCGCGCCTTCGCCGCGCCCTTGAGGCCGGCGAAATCCGAGGCCTTCGGTTCGCGCAGCACCTGCATGCCCATCATCGAGAGCAGGCCGGCCAGCATGGAGGTGTGGATGCCCTGCGCGTCCCAGGAGCAGCACAATGCGTGCGCCGCCTGCTGGTTGATCGGCAGCTGGCGGATTTTGAGGTCCGGGCGGGAGATCGGAATCGGCTCGCCCACCTTGAATTTGAACTCGCGACACATCTCGGTCAGCTGCGTGACCAGATCCTTCCACTGGCGCATGCGCAGCCAGCTGAAATACTCGGTTTTGCAGATGCGGCGCAACGCCGAGTTGCTGGGATTGCCGTCCGCCTGGAACACGCGGTCCCAGATGTTCAGCGCGGTCAGGAAGTCGCTGGACGGGTCGGCGTAGCGGTTGTGGATGCGGTCGGCCTCCTCGCGGTTCTCCTCGGGGCGTTCGCGGGGGTCCTGCAGGCTCAGGAACGCCACCACCACCAGCACCGCGGCCAACGTGTTCGGCGTGGTCGAGCGCGCCGCCTCAATCACCATGCGCCCCAGGCGCACGTCGATCGGGATGCGGGCCAGCTGCCTGCCGATATGGGTCAGCGTCACGCCGCCCTGACGGCGCGCGATCGCCTTGAGTTCCACCAGCTCGTTGAAACCGTCGGAGACGGCCTTCATATCCGGCGGGTCGATGAATCCGAACGTGGTCACGTCCTCGGCGGTGCGGGCCACGCCTACGCTGAGCATGTGCAGCACCACCGCGCCCAGCGAGGTACGCAGGATCTCCGGCTCGGTGAACCGCGGCCGCGTCTCGTAGTCCTCGCGGCTGTACAGGCGGATGGCGATGCCGTCGGCCACACGGCCGCATCGGCCGGAACGCTGGTCGGCGCTCGCCTGGCTGATCGGCTCGATCGGCAGCCGCTGCACCTTGGCGGTTTTCGAATACCGGGAGATGCGGGCCGTGCCCGGGTCGACCACGTAGCGGATGCCCGGCACCGTCAGCGAGGTCTCTGCCACGTTCGTGGCGATGATGATGCGCTGATGCGTGTGCGCCTCGAACACCCGATGCTGCTCCTTGGCGGACAGGCGCGCGAACAGCGGCACGATCTCGATGGCGTCCGGCCTGCGCATGTCGGAGGCTCGCGGGCCGTAATGGTGGCGCAACGCGGCCTCGAACTCGTGGATGTCGCGTTCGCCGGAGGCGAAGACCAGGATGTCGCGCGGGCCGGTCACATGGCTGGAGTGGATCACCAGCTCGGCGCAGGCGCGGGCCACGGCGGTCGGCATGTCGATCGGGGTGTCGCGCTCGCGGCCGCGGCCCTCACGTTCGGAGGGGCTCGGTGCGGCCGAGAGCTCCGCGTATGCCTGCTCTCCGGGCATCGCGCCGGTTTCGAACCCGGGCACGGAACGCATCAGCGCGGGGGCGGTGCCCAGCGGCTCGTAGACGATCTGCACCGGATAGGTGCGTCCGGACACCTCGATGACCGGCACCGGCGCGTGCAGGGCGCGTTCGAAATGCTCCTGGAACTTGACCGAATCGATGGTGGCGGAGGTGATGACGAGTTTCAGGTCGCGGCGCCGGGGGAGCAGCGCCGTCAGATAGCCGAGCAGGAAGTCGATGTTGAGGCTGCGTTCGTGCGCCTCGTCGATGATGATCGTGTCGTAGCGGCTCAGCTGCGGATCGCGTTGGATCTGCGCGAGCAGGATGCCGTCGGTGACCACGCGCAGACGGGTGTTCGGGGAGCTTTCGTCGGTGAAGCGCACCTGGTAGCCGACCTCGTCGCCGAGCCTGACGTCCATCTCCGCGGCGATGCGTTCGGCGACGGTGCGTGCGGCCAAGCGGCGGGGCTGCGTGTGCACGATCTGGTGGCCGTGCGAACCGCGGCCGAGTTCGAGCAGGATCTTCGGCAGCTGCGTGGTCTTGCCGGAACCCGTCTGTCCGGAGACGATGACGACCTGCGAGGTGCGCACCGCCTGCGCGATCTGGTCCCTGGCCGCGCTGACCGGCAGCTCCTTCGGATACTCGAACCTCATAAACCCCATTCCTCGTGTCGCCTATTACCTCGTGCCGGATTCTCGCCGCCGGCGGCCGGCCTCATCCTTCCCGCAGAATCTCAATGATACGGAAGCCCTTGGAGCTGGCGTATTTGCTCACCGCGAACCCGTTGCCCAACGCTTCGGCCAGCCACGGAATCAGCGAATCGGCCCCCAGATTCCGCTGCACCACCAGATACGCGGCGCCGCCGGCGTTGAGCCGTGGCAGCCAAGCCATCAGTAGCGTGTGCAGCGCCTCCTTACCGATGCGGATCGGCGGGTTCGACCAGATTACGTTGAACTTCGGCTCGGCCGGCATCGGTTCGGCGCCGGACACATGCTGTTCGGCCAGAGGCGCGCCCTGTTCGTCGGTCTGCGCGATGCGGATGCGGTCGCAGCCGTTGCGCTTCGCGTTGCCGGCCGTCAGCTCCAGCGCCCGCTCGTTCACGTCCACCGCCCACACGTCGGCTTCGGGCGATTCCATCGCCATCGCCAACGCCACGGGGCCCCAACCGCAGCCCAGATCCAGGAACGTGCCGTGTTCCGGCAGTTCAGGCGCGTGGCGCAGCAGCACCGAGGTCCCCAGATCAAGCCGGGAGCCGGAGAACACCCCGTTCGAGGTCTCCACGTCGGCCTCGAATCCACGCAGCGTCACGTGCAGCGTACGGCGCACATCCTGCGAGGCGGGCGTTGCCGAGAAATACTGTTCGCTCATGGTGCTCATCCTCATCTGATTGGCTCATGCGGTGGATGCAGGCCGTCTTCCGGAGGCCCCATCTCGTCGCGTTTGTCCACACGATTGTACGCCGCACCCCTTCCGCGTGCGTTCCCGGTAGGCGGGTGCGTGAGGTGTACGTACTGCGGCGGTGTATCAAGGAGCCGATGCCGGGATAGTCGGTCATAGGGCGGGTGGCGGACGCGGGAGCTGGGGTGCGCCGGGCGTTGTCGGTGTGGTTACGGATAATGAGACGTTGATTTGGACCATGGTTCGAAGACGATAGGTGGAATTTGACAGAATACAACGAACTGACAGCCGGGAACGGGTCGGAACCCGTGACTTCCGACGCCGTGCCGGTGCAGGACGTCCGGACGTCGGGGACCGGTGCGGAAACGACGCGCGGCGAACACTCCGACGAACGGCGTGACGTGCTGTCTGAACAGTCGGAGGTGCTGCTCGACGATACGCAGCGGGGCGCGGGGTTCGCCGCCGATTCCGACGAGCTGTGGGAGGAACGCGAGGGGCGCAACGCGCTGCGTCATGTCGTCGGCCTGGGCGAGATGCAGGACGTCACCGAGGTCGAATACCGCAAGGTGCGTCTGGAGCGCGTCGTGCTGGTCGGCGTCTGGTCGAGCGCGGTGACCACGCAGGCGCAGGCGGAGGAATCGTTGCGCGAGCTTGCGGCACTCGCCGAAACCGCGGGCGCCGAGGTCTGCGACGGTCTGCTGCAGCACCGCTACCGTCCCGACGCGGCCACATACGTCGGTTCCGGCAAGGCCAAGGAAATCGCGGGCATCGTGGCGCGAGAGGAGGCCGACACGATCATCGTGGACGACGATCTGCCGCCGAGCCAGCGTCGTGCGTTGGAGGACGCCACCAAGGTCAAGGTCGTGGACCGCACGGCCGTGATCCTCGACATCTTCGCGCAGCATGCCACCAGTCGGGAGGGCAAGGCGCAGGTGGAACTCGCCCAACTGCAGTACATGCTGCCTCGACTGCGCGGCTGGGGCGCCTCGCTGTCGCGGCAGGCCGGCGGTCGCGCCGCAGGCGCCGACGGCGGCATCGGATCGCGTGGTCCGGGTGAGACGAAGATCGAGATGGACCGCCGCGTGATCCGCAACCGCATCGCCCGTCTGCGCAAGCAGATCGCCCAGATGGCGCCGGCCCGCGACGTCAAGCGTGGCGCTCGCCGCCGGTATGGACTGCCCACGGTGGCCGTGGTCGGGTACACGAACGCCGGCAAATCCTCTCTGACCAACCGGCTGACCGGTTCCGCCGAACTCGTCGAGAACGCGCTGTTCGCCACGCTGGACACGGCCGTGCGCCGGGCTCGGGCCAAGGACGGACGGCTGTACGCGTATGTTGACACGGTCGGATTCGTCCGCCGCCTGCCCACGCAGCTCATCGAGGCGTTCAAATCCACGTTGGAGGAGGTGGGCGAGGCCGATCTGATCCTCCACGTCGTCGACGGATCGCATCCCGATCCGTTCTCGCAGATCGACGCGGTCAACGAGGTGCTTTCCGACATCGAGGGGGTGGGGAACATCCCCGTCGTCATCGCCTTCAACAAGGCCGACATGATGGACGAGGCCGCGCGTGAGCGCATCGGGGCGCTCGCGCCCGAGGCCCATATCGTCTCCGCCGCCACGGGCGAGGGCGTCGATGCGCTGCGCGCCCAGGTCGAGTCGATGCTGCCGACGCCGAACGTGCATGTTTCGGCGTTGCTGCCGTACTCGTCGGGCTCGTTGATTTCGCGTGTGCGCGAATACGGCAGGATCGACGGCATCGAATACCGTGAGGATGGCATCATGCTCGAGGCCCAGGTCGACGGCGTGCTCGCCGCGCGCATCGTGGATGAGTCGATTGGCTGAGTCCGCCGGCCCCGTTGTCGGGGACGGATGCGGCCGTGTGCGAATCATGCGCCGAACCGGGCCGATTATGCCGAAAACGTGAGCAATATCACAATCCGTGGTATCGTGCGTCGGTCGCCAAACGTCACGTAGTGCGGATAAAATCTGAGGTGTTGCGTAAAAGAACCCGGGCGCATCCCGGGGGTTTACATTCCGCTAAGAGAGGTCAACAACATGGTGGATTCCCCCATTAAGCCCACAAAGCTCGCCATCATCGGTGCCGGTGCCGTCGGCTCCACGCTCGCCTTCGCCGCCGCCCAGCGCGGTGTGGCCCGTGAGATCGTCCTCGAGGACATCGCCAAGGATCGCGTCGAGGCCGAGGTGCTCGACATGCAGCACGGCTCCAGCTTCTTCCCGACCGTCTCCCTGCAGGGTTCCGACGACGTCGAGATCTGCCGCGACGCCGACATGGTCGTCATCACCGCAGGCGCCCGTCAGAAGCCCGGCCAGACCCGTCTCGATCTCGCCGGCGCGACCATCAACATCATGAAGTCCATCATTCCGAGCGTGGTGAACGTGGCGCCGAACGCCATCTACATGCTCATCACCAACCCGGTGGACGTCGTCACCCATGTCTCGCTCAAGCTGTCCGGCCTGCCGGCGAACCAGATGTTCGGTTCCGGCACCAACCTGGACTCGGCCCGCCTGCGCTTCCTGATCGCGCAGCAGACCGGCGTCAACGTCAAGAACGTGCATGCCTACATCGCCGGCGAACACGGCGATTCCGAGGTCCCGCTGTGGGCCTCCGCCACCATCGGCGGCGTTCCGATGTGCGACTGGAGCCCGCTGCCCGGCCACGAGCCGCTCGATGCCGACAAGCGCGAGGAGATCCATCAGGAGGTCAAGAACGCGGCCTACCGCATCATCCAGGGCAAGGGCGCGACCAACTACGCCATCGCCATGTCCGGTGTGGACATCATCGAGGCCGTGCTGCACGATGCGAACCGCATCCTGCCGGTCAGCTCGATGCTGGACGACTTCCACGGCATCTCCGGCGTGTGCATGTCCGTGCCGACCCTGATCAACCGTCAGGGCGTGAACTCGCGCATCAACACCCCGGTGTCCGACCGCGAGCTCGCCGCGCTGAAGCGCTCCGCCGAGACGCTGAAGGAGACCGCCGCCAAGTTCGGTTTCTGATAGGCCGTCCGTCAGCCGTTGTGCAGGAAGCCCCGACGATATGTCGGGGCTTCCTGCGTTGGGACGGGCATGTGTCGGGACGAGGTTCGGGTTGTACGCCACCGGTCCCTGTTGCGCGGCGGTCCGTCCGCGAGGCCTGCGGCCTTGATGGGCGTGTTGTCGCGGGAGGGCGACAACTCGCCGTTGGGGTTCTGGTTTGGTGTGCGTGTTGTCGCGTGGTGGCGACAACTCGCCGTGGGGGTGCTGGCTTAGTGTGCGTGTTGTCGCGGGGTGGTGACGACTCGCTGTGGGAGCGAAGCGCGTTTCGTCTCGCGGCCTGCTTATTGAGAATGAGAAGCATGTTGAATTGGCTGTATGTCAACGAAATTCATTATCGATAAATTGTGATTCTCAATAAAGTGGTCTACGGTGGTGGCAGATTGGAAAGGAGTTTTGAATGGCACATGTGCATGGGTCCTCGGCCGCGGGGGAGGGACACCAGCGGCGCCTGATGGCGACGCTGGCGTTGACGGGATCGGTGTTTGTGGCGGAGGTGGTCGGGGCGATCGTCACGGGGTCGTTGGCGCTGCTGGTGGACGCCGGCCATATGCTCACCGATATGTCCGTGCTGGCGGCATCGGCGATCACCGCGGTGCTGATGCGCCGCCGGCCGAATGACGTGCGCACGTGGGGCTGGTCCAGGCTGGAGGTCATCACGGCGGCGGAGGGGGCCACGGTGCTGCTGTTCGTGGGCGTGTACGCGTTGGTGGAGGCTGGCATGCGCCTGTTCGGCGGGCATGGCGACGACGTGCGCGATGTGCGTCTGCTGCTGTGCTTCGGCGTTCTGGGGTTGGCGGCGAATTGCGGATCGATGGTGGTTCTGGCGTCGAACCGTGAGGACAACATGAACATGAAGGCGGCGTTTCTGGAAGTGGTCAACGATGCGCTGGGCTCCATTGCCGTGGTGGTGTCCGCCGTGGTGATGATGGCGACCGGCTGGTCCGGGTTCGATGCGGTGGCCGGTGGGGTGATCGCGCTGCTGATGATTCCCCGTGCCGTGCGGTTGCTGGTTTCGGCCGGGCGTGTGCTGCTGGAGGAGACGCCCGAGGGGTTGGATCTGGGCGAGGTGCGTCGTCATCTGGAGGAGGTTCCCCGTGTGGTGGCCGTGCATGACCTGCATGCCAGCACCGTGGCGACCGGTATGCCGGTCCTGTCGGCGCATGTGGTGGTGGAGCGTGATGTGACCATGCAACAGGCCGGGGAGGTGCTGGAGCGGATGCAGGATTGCCTGCGCGAGCATTTCCCGGTGTCGATCGGGCATACGACCTTCCAGCTGGAGCCGGAGGGGTATGATTCCCCGAGCTCCGTGCAGATGCATGAGTAGATCGGCCCGGTGACCGTGCGCTCCGCGCCGCGGATGTCCTGTGCGATTGCGCGGCATCCGTGTGATCGCCGGCGTTTGCGGTTTGCACCGGCGCCGGCGTGATGATGCCTACCTCGCCAATGGCAGCCGTGCGGTTGCCGGCGCTTACAGCTTGCGCAGTACGGTGACGACCTTGCCCATGATCTCGGCGTGGGTGCCGTCGATGGGGGAGTAGGCGGGGTTGTGCGGGATGAGCCAGACGTGTCCGTTCTCCTTGCGGAAGGTCTTGACCGTGGCCTCGTCATCCAGCAGCGCGGCGACGATATCCCCGTTCTGCGCCGTGTGCTGTTCCCGGATGACCACGAAGTCGCCGTCGCAGATCGCCGCGTCGATCATCGAATCCCCGTGCACTTCAAGCATGAACAGGTTTCCGGTACCGGTGAGCCGTTCCGGCAGACGCATGACGTCATCGACGTGCTGCTCGGCGGTGATGGGCACGCCCGCGGCGATGCGGCCGACCAGCGGGACGTCGCGCGATTCGATGATCGAGGCGCTGTCGCCCTGCTTCGCCGGGAAGGGAAGGACGGTTGCCGCCTGGGGAGAGGGGGGATCCTCCTCCACCAGCTCGATTGCCCGCCCCTTGTTGGCGTTCATGCGGATGAGGCCCTTATCCGCCAATGCCTGCAGCTGATGTTTGACCGATGAGGGGCTTTTCAGCCCGGAAGCCTCCCCGATCTCGCGGAAGGAGGGGGCGAAGCCGTGTTTCGAGACGTGGTCCCTGATGGCGTCCAGCACCTTGCGCTGGCGGTCGGTCAGCGCCGAGGCGTCGGACTGGGTGTCCGTGGTCTTCGGGGGGAAGGGGACGGTGCTCACGGCTGCTCCTTTCAGTGACGTTGCATTCAGCATAACGTGAAAACCATATGAAATCAAACATCTGTTCGAGTGTCGGGTTGCGCATGTCGAACATCTGTGCGAGAATCAGAACAGATGTTCGATAGAACATGTGTTCGAAAGGAATGGTGGTCGCGATGCAGACGGGCGTTCGGACGATGGGCAGTGAAGCCGTGGCACGGCGAGGCGTCGCTGCCGGTGGCCGCACGGCGGCCGGGGTCGCGCGGCGGCGCGGCAGGACGCGCCTGACCGTCCGCGGGCGCGTCGTGGTGGCCGTGCTTTCGGCGCTGCTGGCGTGGGCGTGCTTCGGGTTGGTGGGCACCTGTGAAGCCCGTTCCGATATGGGTGCCACCGCAGTCAGCTCGTACACGGTCCGTCCGGGGGATACCTTGTGGTCGTACGCCGCCCGTATCACTCCGGCGGATGGCGATGTGTGGGAGACGGTGGCCGTTCTGGAGGAGTTGAACGATCTGCCGTCCTCCGAGTTGACTGTCGGTCAGCGCCTGATCGTCCCGGTGTGGTAGCGACACGCCAGAATCTAGAGGTACGGGGTATTCTGGGGCCATGCATTGCCCGTTTTGCCAGAACCCCGATACCAGGGTCATCGATACCCGCATCAGCGATGACGGCCATTCGATTCGGCGTCGCCGTGAATGTACCCAATGCGGAAAGCGGTTCACCACCGTGGAATCGACGATGCTGTTGGTGATGAAGACATCGGGCAACATCGAACCGTTCGACCGCAACAAGGTGATCTCCGGCGTGCGAAAGGCCTGCCAGGGCAGGCCGATCAGGGAGGAGGATCTCAAGGCGCTGGGGCAGCGTGTGGAGGAGGACCTGCGCGCGAGGGGATTGGCCCAGGTCAAATCCGAGGACGTGGGCAAGGCCATTCTCGAACCGTTGCGCGAGCTGGACGTCGTGGCATACCTGCGATTCGCCAGCGTATACCAGAACTTTGAGAGCCTCGAGGATTTCCAGAACGCCATCGACGGGCTCAAAGACGTGGATACGCAGGCCTGAACCGTGGCCGTACGCGGGCTTGAACCGCAACGGTTTGCCGAACCATGACGTTATACGGGCCTGCCGAAGGCCGGATATGCGGAACCGCCGTTCCCGGGTTGGTGCCGGGGACGGCGGTTCTCTCGTTCCACGGGGGATTCAGCGAATCACGCGGGTACGGATTGTGCCTTGGATGGCGGCGATCGCGTCCATCGTGGCGTCGTCCGGTACCTGGGAGACGTCGGTGACCACGTAGCCGAGCGAGCCCTGGGTGCCCAGCGACTGCGCGGAGATGTTGATGTTGGCGTCGCCCAGCACGTTGTTCATATCGGCCAGCACGCCGGGCAGATTGGCGTGCAGATGGATGACGCGCGCGGCGCCCGCGCAATCGCCCAGCGCCAGCTGGGGGAAATTCACCGACAGCGACGTGGACCCTCTGAACCAGTAGTCCTCCAGCCGCTGCGTGACAAAATGGCCGATGGACTCCTGGGCCTCAAGCGTCGAGCCGCCGATATGCGGCGTCAGCACCATGTTGTCCATATCGGCCAGCGGCGTTATGAACGGGTCGCCGGTCTTCTTGGGCTCAACCGGCCAGACGTCCACGGCCGCGCCGGACAGGTGCCCGGAATCCAGATGACGCTTCAATGCATCCAGATCGGCCACGAACCCGCGTGAGCAGTTGATGAAGATGGCGTCCTGCTTCATGGCGGCGAACTGGTTCTCGCCGAAGAACCCGGTGTTGGACTTGCGCCCGTCCACGTGGAGCGTCACGGCGTCGGAGGCCTCCAGCAGCTCGTCAAGGGTGTCGCAGCGGTGGGCGTTGCCCAGGGCCAGTTTCTCGTCGATGTCGTAGAACAGCACGCGCATGCCCAGCGCCTCGGCCAGTACCGACAGCTGCGAGCCGATATTGCCATAGCCCACGATACCGAGCGTCTTGCCGCGCACCTCGTGCGACCCGGAGGCCGACTTGTCCCACAGGCCATGCTTGAGATGATGCGTGTGGGCGGGCACGCGCCGCATCAGGCAGATGATGTCGCAGATCACCAGTTCCACCACGGACCGGGTGTTGGAATACGGCGCGTTGAACACGGCCACGCCGTGAGCGCCGGCATAGTCCAGGTCGACCTGGTTGGTGCCGATGCAGTAGCAGCCGATCGCCGACAGACCGGGGCGGGCGTCGATGACGCGGGGCGTCACCATGGTCTTCGACCGGATGCCGAGTAGGTCGACGCCGTCGAGCGCGTCGATGAGCTCATCCTCATTCAACGCGCCCTTCATCGTCATGACGTCGAAGCCGCGTTTGCGCAGCGATTCGGCCGCAAACGGGTGAATATTCTCCAATAACAGTGCTTGAGGCATATCCCCATGCTATAGCGGCAGCTCCGATTCGTCCTCGTTTGTCCGCAGTATAAGCAGGCGCTGCGTCGGGCGGGTCATCGCCACGTACAGGTCCGCCGCGGCCGTCAGGCGCGAGGGCGCCTCCTGGTCGATCGCGGCGGGCTGGACGACCACCACCGCGTCGTATTCCAGGCCCTTGACGTCCTGAGTGGTGCACACGCCGACCTGTTCGTCCCACACGTTCTGCGAGTCGAGTCGTGCGAACTCCTGCGTGCTGAGCGTATCCCGCAACGCCAGCCGTACGGTCTGCCGGAAGCCGTCCAGCTGGCGTTGCGGCGCGATCACCGCCACGCGGCCGGTTCCGTCGGAGGAGACGAACCGCCGGACCAGGTCGGCCACCTGCCGGGCCAGTGCGTCATGCAACGCGGCCTCGTTCTCGACGCACACCCGTTCGACCGATTCGGGCATCGTGCGTACGGCGTGCACGGTGGAGATGTACAGTCCTTCGGCCTCGGCGAAGCGCGATGCCAGATCCGAGACCTCCTGCGGATTGCGGTAGTTGATCGTCAGCTCGTTGAGGTCCCAGTTGCCTTCGCCGAACAGGCTGTTCATCGTCCGTTCCCAGTGATGGGTGCCGCCCAGCGCCGAGGTCTGGGCCACGTCGCCAACGATCGTGAACGAGCGCGAGGGGCAGCGGCGGATCAGCATGCGCCAGTCCATGGCGGTGAGTTCCTGGGCCTCGTCGACCACGATATGCCCGTAGGTCCATTCGCGGTCGGCGGCCGCGCGCTGTGCGGTGAGCTCGGCGTCCATGCCGTTGATCTGGTCCACGAGCATCTGCGAGGTCACAATGCCCGAACCGATGCCGGCCTGGGCGAGCGTATCCCTGGCGTACTGCTCCTCCTCGGCGCGCTGGGCGTCGAGCGCGGCCTGCCGTGCGGCCTGCCGCGGGTCGGGTCCCAGCAGTTCCATGGCCTCGTCCAGCAGTGGGATGTCGGACTGCGTCAACGCGGAGTCCTTGTCCCGGGTCAGCGCATCGATGTCCTCGTCGGTCAGCCACGGGGCGAAGCGGCGCAGCTGCAGGGGCTTGGAGAACAACTGGTCGATCAGCCACGGCCCGGTCATCGGCAGCCACGCCAGATTGAGCGTGCGGCGGATGACGTCGTTCATCCGCAGCTGCTGCATGACGTCGTTGAGCTCCGGCTGCTCGGGGGTGTAGTCCAGCTGTTCGACGTACCGCGTGCGTAAGGCCTCCAGCATGCTGCGCACGAAGGTCTCCCGCGCCTTGTTATGGGGCTGGCGCGTGCGGCGGGCGTCCGCGATGGCTTGCTCGACGTCGGCCGCGCGCATCGGGACCGCGAAGCCGTTGATGCGGATGGTCGGCAGGTCGCGCGGCACGCGTTCACGTGCGGCGACGGCGTTGGCGATGGCCTTGGCCATCCGCGATTCGCCCTTGAGCTGCGCGGCGTGGGGGGAGTCGGTGGCGGTGGCGTTGAAGCCGGGGATCAGGTCGGCGATGGTGCGGCTGACCACGCCGGTTTCGCCCAGCGAGGGCAGGACCTGGTCGATGTAGTGCAGGAACGCCGGGCTGGGGCCCACGACCAGTACGCCCGAACGGTCCAACATGCTGCGGTGCGTGTACAGCAGGTAGGCGGCGCGGTGCAGCGCCACGGCCGTCTTGCCGGTGCCGGGGCCGCCCTGCACCACGACGGCGTGGCCGAGCTCCGAGCGGATGATGCGGTCCTGCTCCGCCTGGATGGTGGCCACGATGTCGGTCATCTTGCCGGTGCGGCGCGAGCTCAGCGACGCCAGCAGCGCGCCTTCGCCGGTCAGCGTGCCGGCGGACGAGGCCTTGCCCACCTGTTCGGAATGCACGTCGAGCACCTCGTCCTCGACGCCGACGACCTCGCGGAAGTTCAGCGTGATATGGCGACGCATCACGATGTCGCCATGGTTGGAGGGGGTCGCCTCATAGAAGGGGCGGGCCGCCTCGGCGCGCCAGTCGGTCAGGATCGGCTCGTGCGCCTCGCTGGACAGGCCGATGCGCCCGATGTACCGGCGCTCGCCGGCGGTGTTGTCCAACCGGCCGAAGATCAGCCGGTCCTCCACGGCGCGCAGCTGGGCCAGTCGGTCCTCATACATGGTGGCGAACGAATCGCGTTCGGTGCGCTGGGTGGGTGAACCGTGCGATCCGGCGGCGCGCACGGCGTTGAGCCGCGCCCTGACCTGTGCGCGCAGATCGTCCAGGCGGCCGTAGGCGCGGTCTACGGCATGCTGTTCCTCCTGCAGCTGTTCGGCATAACCCGACATACGTGGTGTCCCTTCATCCAAAACTCAGGCACTCCAGTGTACTGCAAGGCCGCTACGAGACCGTTCCCGGCCGGTCGCGGACGCCCGACGGGACGTCGGCGATGAGGACAAGTTGGGGAAATCGGTGGAAAAGGGTAAGTGTTTTGTGGATAAGTGGGGTTTCGTGGAGCATGGTGGGGTAAAGTGGTGGGGCGGCCCAGGTCGAAGTGTATCCACATGTCTGTCGGTAAGGAGGTGGGCTGGCATGAACGAATCACAAGTGCAGCCCCAGCCCCCGGCGGACGGGGAGGGACTGGACGAGCTGCGGCTGCCGCCGTTGCTGTTGGGCACGTTCACCCCGAAGATCGACGCCAAGGGGCGCATGGCGCTCCCCGCGAAATTCCGCGGCATGCTCGGTCGGGGCGTGGTGCTGGCCCGGGGTCAGGAGCGGTGCGTCTATCTGCTGCCGATCGGGGAGTTCCGGCGCATGGCCATGCAGGTCCAGCGCGCGTCGGTGGGGGACAAGGCCACCCGCGACTATCTGCGTGTGTTCCTGTCCGGGGCGTGCGACGAGGTTCCGGACAAGCAGGGGCGTGTGCTGGTCCCGCAGCTGTTGCGCGACTACGCCGATCTGGGCGAGGACATCGTGGTGATCGGCGTGGGCACCAGGGCGGAGATCTGGAACAGGACGGCATGGCAGCGCTACCTGGGCGAGAAGGAACAGGGGTACTCCGATATCGAGAACGACGTATTACCGGCGGTGGAATTCTGATGAACGATTACGCAACCATCCATCAACCCGTACTGCTGGAGCAGTGCGTGGACCTGGTCGCCCCGGCGCTGGACCATGCCGGCGCCGTGGCGGTGGACTGCACGCTGGGTCTGGCGGGCCATACCATCGCGTTCCTGAAGGCTGCGCCCCAGGCGAGGCTGATCGGCATCGACCGTGACGCCGAGGCCCTGGCGCTCGCCACCGAACGCGTGCGGCGGGAGGGGCTGGCGGACCGGTTCATCCCGGTGCACGCGGCGTTCGACGCGTTCACCGCGGTGCTGGACGAGCAGGGCATCGACGGCGTGGACGCGGTGTTCATGGATCTGGGACTGTCGAGCCTGCAGATCGACGAGACGGAGCGCGGCTTCTCCTACAGCCACGACGCCCCGCTGGACATGAGGATGGACACGAGCCAGCCGCTGACGGCGGAACGCGTTCTGGCGCAGTACGACGCCGAGTCGTTGGCCCGTATCTTCCGCACATACGGGGAGGAGCGCTACGCCCGTCAGATCGCGCGGGAGATCTGCCGCAGGCGCGATCAGGAGCCGATTACGACGTCCGCGCAGCTGAACCGTCTGGTCGATGAGGTGATCCCGCAGGCGCACCGGCCCGCGGGCAACCCCGCCAAGCGCGTGTTCCAGGCGCTGCGCATCGAGGTGAACGGCGAGTTGGAGAAGCTGGCCGCCACGCTTCCGCAGATCGCGAACCGGCTCAACGTGGGCGGCCGCCTGGTCGTCGAGTCGTATCACTCGTTGGAGGACAAAACCGTCAAGTCGTTCATGGCCCAGGGGCTGGTGGCGGATGTGCCGCCGGGGCTACCGATGATTCCCGAGGACGCGCAGCCGTTCTTCCGCGAGCTGACCCGTGGGGCGGTCAAGGCCGATGAGGCCGAGGTGGCACGCAATCCGCGGTCGGCGTCGGTGCGTCTGCGCGGCATCGAGCTGACGCGTCCGGTTCCCGAACGGTGGCGTCGCCGGTTCTCGTCCGGCGGCGCGTCCCAACGACGCAGAAGGGGGAGATGAGCATGGCCGCACAGGTTCGCAGCGTCCATTCGTCGCCGGCGCCCGCCGGACGGCCGGAACGCCACGCCGACGTCCCGTCGCGCCCGCAGCTGCGCGTCGTCGGTGGCGGCCGCGCCACCGCGGGCAAGGCGGTGCGCGGATTCCGCCGTTTGCTGGAGTGGACGCGTACCCGCACCACGCCGTTGTTCCATATCACCGTCGCCGTGGTGTTTCTGGTGGGCACGCTGTTGGGGGCGTTGGCCCTGCGCACGCAGATGGTGGAGATCGCCTTCGAGTCCAGCCAGGTCGAGTCGCGCATCGAACGACTGTCGCAGGACGTGGAGGACGCGCAGACCCAACTTGACCTGCTCAAGGCCTCCCTGCCGGAACGTGCCCAGGAGATGGGCATGGTGCCGCAGGAGGGGTCGATCACGATCGATCTGAACGGCTACAACACCAGTGAAGGCGGAACGCAATGAAACGTGGACGTATCCGGGCATCCGGACTGGGGCAATTCGCCAACCGGTGCATCGCCATCGGTGTGGTGCTGGCCTTCATGGCCGTGCTGTGCCTGGGCAAGCTCATCGGCGTGCAGCTGCTGGAGGGTCGCGCCACCGCGCAGGCGGCCACGCAAAGCCGCACCATCACGGTGCCGATCCGGGCGAAGCGCGGCCGGATCCTGGACACCAACGGCAATGTGCTGGCGCAGAGCGTGGAACGCTACAACCTGATCGGCGACCCGCTGGCCGCTTCGACGTTCGTGCCGGTGGCCTGCGACTCCGCGGAGGAGAAGTCGCTCGGCTACTGCCATCAGATCGACGGACAGCCGGTGGGCGCCACCGGTGCCGCCGCCGTCGCCCGCCTGCTCGCCACGGTGCTGGATGACGTCGATCCGCTGGAACTGGGGGCCCAGCTGGACGGTACGGGACGCTACCTGGTGCTTCGGCGTGACCTGACGCCGGAGGTCAAGCGCAAGATCGACGACCTGCATCTGGCCGGTGTGGTGTACTGCGAGCTGAGCAGCGACCGCATCTACTCGACCGGCACCCAGCTGGGGGCGCTGCTGGGCGGCGTGGACAACGACGGCGTGGGCGTCAACGGCATCGAGCAGATGATGGACGAGAGCCTGACCGGCACCGACGGCTATGAGGTGTACCAGCGCGGCAACGGCGGCGAGGAGATCCCCGGCACCCTGACGGATTCGCAGGAGGCCGTGGACGGCAGCGACGTCAGGCTCACCATCGACCAGGACGTCGATTGGTACGTCAAGAAGGTGCTGATGGACGGCGTTGAGGAATTCGACGCCTCATGGGCGATCGCCGTGGTGATGGACCTGCAGACCAATGAGATC
Source organism: Bifidobacterium pullorum DSM 20433 (assembly GCF_000771405.1). Classification (GTDB taxonomy): domain Bacteria; phylum Actinomycetota; class Actinomycetes; order Actinomycetales; family Bifidobacteriaceae; genus Bifidobacterium; species Bifidobacterium pullorum. The sequence continues at coordinate 37,249 of NZ_JDUI01000013.1, forward strand.
GTGGCGCTGGAGGACACCGACCAGATCGAGGCGGGCAGCGACGACGCCAAGCTGAACGGTTCCCGGGCGGTCGGCGAGACGTTCGAACCCGGCTCGATCGGCAAGGTCATCACGATGGCCGGCCTGTTGCAGACGGGGTTGCACAAGGCCACCGACCAGTTCATCGTGCCGTACAGCTTCACCAAGGACGGCCAGGAGTTCCATGACGCCACGGGGCACGGCGACGAGCATTGGACGCTGGCCGGCATCCTGCAGAACTCGTCGAACGTCGGCACGGTCATGGCCAGCGAGAACTACAGCAACGAGCAGCGCTACGAGTTCCTGACCAAGTTCGGCGTCGGCCAGCCCACCGGGCTGAACCTGCCCGGCGAATCCAACGGCATGCTGGCCTCGGCGGATTCATGGGACGGCCGCACCCGGGACACGGTGCTCTTCGGTCAGGGCTACACCGTGAACGCGCTGCAGCTGACCAACATCGTGGCGACGATCGCCAACGGCGGCGTGCGGCACCAGCAGTCGCTGATCAAGTCGATCACCGACGGGCAGGGGCGCAGCACCTCGCCGGACAAGGGCGAGGCCGTGCGCGTGGTCGATGAGCAGGTGGCCGCGGACGTGCTCAACGCCATGGAATCGGTGGCCGAGGAATACGACAACGTCGCCAAGGTGGACGGCTATCGCGTGGCGTCGAAGACCGGCACCGCCGAGGTGGCGGGCGCGGACGGCCGATTGACGTCGATTGTGTGCGACTGGTCGGGCATCATTCCCGCCGACAACCCGCGTTTCGTGGTCACCGTGGTGATCAAGGACCCGCAGAAGGGTGGTTTCGGCGGTCTGACGGCCGGCCCGCTGTTCGCCAGGATTGGTGAATTCCTTATGCAGAAATACGAGGTGCCGGCCTCCGAGCCGCGGACCGATGCTATTCCGGTGGATTGGTGATCACTGTAAGGAGAGGCGGGGCCGATGAGCATGGTGAGCGGTTCGGGCGCGTGCCGGATGACCTTGGCGGATCTGGCGTCGCGGTACGGCTTCGAATTGGTGCCCCGGTTCGCGCAGGGGGTGACGGTGACGTCGCTGGCCGATGACGTGGATTCGGTGATTCCCGGTTCGCTGTATGTGCCGTCGGGCGCGGTGAACATGGAGCGTCTGGAGCGTGCCGTGGCGCGGGGCGCCTACGCGGCGTTGGTGCCGCGCGCGTTGCGCGGCGCCGGCGAGCGGCTGTCGATTCCGCTGCTGCTGGGGGATTATCGGGATGGGCAGGTGGCGGCCATGGCCGATGCGCTGACGGGCGCGCCCGCGCAGGCGCTGGCGATGTTCGCCTGTCTGGGGCGCGACGCCTCGTCGAGCGAACGCATCGCCCGGCAGCTGGGGGAGTTCCTGCATATGCTGGGCAATCCGGTGGGGGTGCTCTGCGCCTCCGATACGCAGTCGCTGGACCGGTACGTCGATATGCGGTTCCCGTTGGGCGTGCTGGACGTGCGCAGGACACTGTCGGTGTGTCTCGAGGACGGGGCCTCCGCCATGGTGATTGCGTTGGACGACGACACGGTGCGCCACGGCGCGTTGTGCGCGGCCGACATCGATGTGCTGGGCATCGAGGCCGATACCGATGCCGAGCGGGACGTGATGGATGAGCGCGCCCGCCGGATGTACGGATATGTGATGGACGAACGCGGGCGGGTGGTTGGACGCACCGCGGAATCCGACGCCTTCGCTCGGCAGGCGGCCGACATCGAGGGCGGAGAGTCGTGGCAGACGCTGTCCCTGGTCATCGCGATGGCGATGGCCGCGGGCGTGCGCCGGTCCAATATCAGGAGCGCCTTGCGCGTGTCCCGGGAATTGTCCTGAACCGGTATGAGAGGAGCGGGTATGGAAACCGAATCGACCATGATGCCGATGACGGTGCAGGAGGTCGCTGATGCGGTCGGTGGACGTCTGACGGTATCGGCCGGTGCGGCTGCCGACGCCGACACGGTGGTGACCTGCGCGGTCAGCGACTCGCGGCAGGTCCGCCCCGGAGCGGTGTTCGTAGCGATCGCCGGAGAGCGTGTGGACGGTCATGATTTCGTGGGCACCGCCGGCGAGGCGGGTGCCGCCGTGGCCCTGGTGAACCATGAGGTGGACGCCCCGACGGCGCAGATCGTCGTCGACGACACGGTGGCCGCCCTGGGCGCCCTAGCGCGGCGCAACATCGAACTGCGGCGCGCTGCGGGCGATCCGTTCACGATCGTCGGCATCACCGGCTCGGTGGGCAAGACCACGACCAAGGACATGCTGTCCGCGTTGCTGGGGGACATGGGACAGACGGTGGCGCCGGTCGGCTCGTTCAACAACGAGATCGGGCTGCCGCTGACCGCGCTGAAGGTCGGCGAGCGCACCCGGTTCCTGGTGGCGGAGATGGGCGCCAACCACGTCGGCGAGATCGCGCGGCTGACCACCGTGGCGCCGCCGGACATCGCCGTCGTGCTGAAGGTGGGCGTGGCCCATCTGGGCGAGTTCGGCTCGGTGGAGCGCATCCTCGAGGCCAAAAGCGAGATCGTGCGCGGGCTTGTGCCCGGCGGTCTGACGATTCTCAACGCCGACGACGAGCATGTGGTCACGATGGGCGCGATCGCCCCGGGCGAGGTGCTGTGGTTCGGCGTGGACGCCGCGGCCGCACGCGACGGTGGCTGCTCGGCCCAGAACATCGACGTGGACGGCTTCGACCGTCCCCGGTTCACGCTGGTCACCCCGGATGGAGCGCGCACGCCGGTGCGGCTGGGCATCTGCGGGCGGCACAACGTGATGAACGCGTTGGCCGCGGCCTCGGTGGCGTACCGACTGGGCATGGCGCCCGAGCGGATTGGTACGGTGCTGGGCGGGCTGACCCGCATCAGCCCGCATCGCATGGCGGTGTCCACCGTCGAACGCGGCGGGGCGGCGTTCACGCTGATCGACGATTCGTTCAACGCCAACCCGGATTCGATGCGCGCCGGCCTTGACGGATTGCGCTCCTGGGGCGACGGGGAGCACACGCGTCCGTTCCGCATCGCCGTACTGGGCGCGATGCTGGAGCTGGGCGAGAACGAGACCGAACTGCATCGCGGCGTGGGTGAGTACGCCGTCGGCAGCGGGGTGGACGCCGTCGTGGCGGTCGGCCGCGCGCAGGATCCGCATGTTGATGCGCTGGCCGAAGCGGTCGCGGACGGGGCAAAGCGGGCCGCTGCCGAGTCCGGACAGGATGGCGTCTCGATAGACTGGGTGCATGACACCGACCAGGCCGATGCGGTGGTCACCCGTTTGGCGCGCGATCATGCGGACACCGTGGTGTTGCTGAAGGGATCGCATGTCTCCGGGTTGAGCGCATTGGCCGAACGATGGACGGTCTGAAGGCACGAATGAGGTACACGACGCGAATGGAGCATCGCAGGTGATTGCAGTCATTATCGGAATCTTGGTTTCACTGGTGGTCATGATCGTGGGCACGCCGCTGCTGATCCGTCTGGTGCACAGGCTGCACTACGGGCAGTACATCCGGCAGGATGGTCCCCAGAGCCATCAGGTCAAGCGTGGCACGCCGACGTTGGGCGGCGTGGTCATCAACCTGGCCATTGTGCTGGGGTGGCTGGCCTCCGCCATCTACCGGCTTGTCGTGTTCGGGCATCCGATCTCGATGTCGGCGGTGCTGGTGCTGTTCGCGATGGTCTCGATGGGCATCCTCGGGTTCATTGACGATTTCGCCAAGGTGCGCAAGAAGCAGAACGAGGGCCTGTCGGTGATGGGCAAATTCATCGGACAGTTCATCTTCGCCACGCTGTATGCGGTGTTGGCGCTCATCATTCCCACCCGTTCGGGCTTCCCGAGCGCGCAGGCTGGCATGAGCTTCATCGAGGAGCCGTTCTTCAGCTTCGAATTCGCGGGCAAGGTGGTGGCGATCATCCTGTTCGTTATCTGGGTGAACTTCCTGATGACCGCGTGGACGAACGCCGTCAACCTGAGCGACGGTCTCGACGGCCTGTGCACCGGTTCGTCGATGATCGCGTTCACCGGCTACGGGCTGATCGCCTTCTGGGAAAGCTACCATCTCAAGGGCGCCGGCCATGAGGGATTCGAGTACGCGGTCTCCGACCCGCTGGATCTGACCATCATCGCGTTGTGCGCGGCGGTGGCCTGCTTCGGCTTCCTGTGGTTCAACTCGAACCCCGCCACGATCTTCATGGGCGACACCGGCTCGCTGGCGCTCGGCGGACTGTTCGCGGCGATGTCCATCGCCACCCACACCGAGTTCCTGGCCATCATCATCGGCGGCCTGTACGTCATCGAGGCGATGTCCGATGTCATCCAGGTCGGTTCGTTCAAGCTCACCGGCAAACGCGTGTTCAGGATGGCGCCCATCCACCATCATTTCGAGATGCTGGGATGGACCGAAAGCAAGGTTGTCGTGCGTTTCTGGATGGTCGAACTGATCTTCGTGCTGATCGGCCTGGTGGTGTTCTACGGCGACTGGGTCGCCCGTTCCGGCCTGGTGTGACCGGTATCGAGGATGAACGGAGGATGCAAGATATGAATCAGACGGTGGATTGGTCCACGAAGACCGTGGTCGTGGCGGGACTGGGCGTGTCCGGACGCGGCGTGGTGGAGGTACTGACCGGACGCGCCGGCAGGGTGATCGCCGTGGACGAGCACAAGCCGGAGGCCGACCTGCACTCGTTCGACGACCTGGACTGGGATGCCGTCGACCTGATGGTCACCTCGCCGGTGTTCCCGCCGAACACCCCGTTCATCCTTGAGGCGCAGCGCCGCGGCATCCCTGTGATCAGCGAAGTGGAGCTGGCATGGCTGCTGCGTGCGGACTCGTCGCGCACCGGCCGTCCCGCGCCGTGGATCGGCATCACCGGCACCAACGGCAAGACTTCGACCACGGAGATGACCGCGGCCATGCTCCAGGCCTGCGGCTGGGACGCCCCCGCGGTCGGCAACATCGGCAAGGCCGTCTCCCACGCCGCGGTCGAGCCGGAGCATGACGCGCTGTGCGTGGAACTGAGCTCGTTCCAGCTGCATTTCACGGATTCCCTGGCCTTGGACTGCGCGGTGATCACCAACCTGGCCGCCGACCACCTGGACTGGCATGGCGGCATGGAACGGTACGCGGCCGACAAGGCGAAGGTGTTCCACGGGGTCACGCGCGCGCTGGTCTACAACGCCGACGACGCCCGCGTCACCGATCTGGCGGAGCACGCCGAACCGGCGGAGGGGTGCCGGAAGGTCGGTTTCACGTTGCATGAGCCCGTCGCCGGACAGATCGGCGTGCGTGACGGCTGGATCGTGGACATGAGCGGCGTGGCGGGCGACCCGGTCGGACAGGCGCGGCGCATCGCCCCAATCCTGGAGTTCCCGCACCTGTGCGAGCCGGACGGCACGGTGTACCCGCATCTGCTGGCCGACGCGCTGGCCGCGCTGGCGTTGGTGCTGGGCATGGGCGTCGACTGCGCGACCGCGGTGGATGCGCTGCAGCGGTTCTCCCCGGGCGGGCACCGCATCCAGACCGTGGCCGTATTGCACGGTCCGCAGGGGGACGTCCGTTTCGTCGATGATTCCAAGGCGACCAACGCCCATGCGGCGGCGGCGTCGCTGAGCAGCTTCGGGGCCAAGAGCGTGGTGTGGATCGCCGGTGGGTTGGCCAAGGGAGGCCGGTTCGAACAGCTGATCGCCGATCAGGCCCAGCGGATCAAGGCGGCCGTCGTCATCGGCGTCGACCAGCAGCCGATGCTGGAGGCGTTCGCCGCAAGCGCCCCCGACATCCCGCTCACCGTCATCGACCCGGCGGACAAGGCAACCGTGATGGCTCGAGCCGTCGAGGCGGCGGGCGCGTTCGCCCGGCCCGGCGACGTGGTGCTGATGGCGCCGGCCTGCGCGTCGATGGACCAGTTCGTCTCCTATGCCGACCGCGGCGACAGGTTCGCCGAACAGGCCCGGCTGTGGGTGGCTGCCCATGCCCAAGCCTAGGCAGACGCGGTCCACCGTCACCGCGGGTTCCGGAAAATCGACTCGTCCGGGCCAGTCGCGGACGGTGCGGGTGCCCAAGCATGACGGGGCGGAGGACTTCCACCGGCACACCGGATGGCGGAGCCTGCTCAACCCGTTGTGGTGCTATCACGGTTTCCGTGTGGCGGTGCTGGTGCTCACCTGCTTCGGCGTGATTATGGTGTTCTCCAGCTCCTCCGTGGACATGGTGTCGCAGGGGGCGTCCCCGTGGCGTCAGGCGTTGAACCAGGGCGTCTATTGCGTCATCGGCCTGGCACTGGCGCTGCTGACCATGCACATGCCCTGCCGTCTGTACCGGAAGCTGGGGCCGGCGGCCATCGGCGTCGCGATGCTGCTGCAGGCGCTGACCCTGACGCCGTTGGGCATCACCCAGTACGGCAATACCGGATGGATCGGCATCGAAGGCGTCTTCACCCTCCAGCCGGCGGAGGTCATGAAGCTTGCGCTGTGCATCTGGATGCCCTCCGCGCTGATCGTGGCGCGCAAACGGTCGCAGGAGCGGGGCGTGCTCGCCTATCTGGGGCCGGGCCTCGTCTATCTGGCGTGTCTGGCGTTGGTGATGCTGGGCAAGGACATGGGTACGGGCATGATCATCGTGGCGATCGGCGTCGTCGCGTTCCTCATCGGAGGGTTCCCGCTCAAGTGGATGGCCCTCGGCGTGGGGGTGATCGGTGCGGCCGCGGCGGCGTTCGTCATCTCGAGCCCGAACCGTCTGAACCGTGTGCTCGCCGCCTACACGGCCTGCTCCGGAACCAACACGCAGGGCGTGTGCTACCAGTCCATCCACGCGCGCTACGCCATCGCATCTGGCGGCCTGCTGGGCGTCGGCATCGGCAATTCCCGCGAGAAGTGGAACTATCTGCCCGCCGCCCACAACGACTTCATCTTCGCGATCATCTGCGAGGAGACCGGGTTCATTGGCGGCGCGCTGGTCATTCTGCTGTTTGTCGTCATCGGATGGTGCCTGCTGGCCATGGCGCTGCAGTCCCGCAACCGGTACGCGTCGATGGTGCTGGTATGCGTGGCCTGCTGGCTGGTCGGACAGGGGTTGGTCAACATCGCCGTCGTGGTGGGGCTGCTGCCGGTGATGGGCGTGCCGATGCCGTTCGTCTCCGCCGGAGGCTCGTCATTGATCATGTGTCTGGGCGCGGCGGGAGTCGCGGCGAGCATGATGCGCGACAACCCGCAGGTCGGCGCCGAGCGCGTCACCGTCTGAGCCTGCGGGCGGGCCGGCGGTGTGCGGGGCAGGATCGGGGCGTGAATGTCGGCGTGGGACTTCCCCGTGGACTAAGCTCATATGCTATGAGTAACGGAATCACGCGTATCGTGTTGGCCGGCGGTGGCACGGCCGGTCATGTCAACCCGCTGCTGGCGGTGGCCGATGCCATCAGGAAGGCCCTGCCGGATGCCGAAATCGGCGTGGTCGGCACTGCGGTGGGGTTGGAGCACGATCTTGTGCCGCAGGCCGGATACGAGCTGGAGACCATCGAGAAGGTGCCGTTCCCCCGGCGTCCCGGCATGGCCGCGCTGCGGTTCCCCGCGCAATGGAAGCGCGAGACGGGCAAGACCAAGGAGATTTTGGAACGCCGGCAGGCGCAGGCCGTGGTCGGCTTCGGCGGCTATACCTCCGCGCCGGTGTACGCGTCGGCCCATGCGCTGGGCATCCCGATCCTCATCCATGAACAGAACGCCAGGGCCGGCATGGCCAACAAGCTGGGGGCCCGGTGGGCGGATTACATCGGCACCGCGTATGACGAGACCGGGCTCAAGCCCCGCCGCGGCGCGCGCATCGAACGGGTGGGACTGCCGCTGCGTCCGGCGATCGCCGATCTGTGCCGCGCCATGGAACACGACCGTGCCGCGGCCCGGCGGGAGGGCGCCGCGCGTCTGGGGGTCGACCCCGGCCGTCCGATCGTGGTGGTGACCGGCGGTTCGTTGGGCGCCGCCAACGTCAACCGGGCGATGGCGGCCTCCGCGTCGGCGTTGCTCGCCCACGCGCAGGTCATCCATCTGACGGGCAAGGGCAAGGCGGACGAGGTGCGCGAGCTGGTTTCGGTCAGCGCCTCGGACGGGGCCGTCGCCGGGTTGGGTGAGGAGAGCCTCGGCACGGGCGACTATCATGTGGCCGAATATCTGGAGCGCATCGATTGGGCGTTCGCCTGCGCCGACCTGGTGGTCTGCCGGTCCGGCGCCGGCACGGTCAGCGAACTGACGGCGCTGGGCGTGCCCGCGGTGTATGTGCCGCTGCCGATCGGCAACGGCGAGCAGCGGTTCAACGCGGAGCCTGTGGTGCGTTCCGGCGGCGGCCTGATGGTCCCGGACCGCGAATTCACCAAGGAATGGGTCGTCGACCATGTCCCGGACCTGCTCGCCGACCACGGGACGCTGGAGGGGTACGCCGAGGCCGCATGGCGGTACGGCATCCGTGACGCCGCCGAGACGATGGCGGCCCGCGTGCTTGAGATGATCGACTGAACCGGGATACGGGAATACCGGAAACGTTAGGGAAGGAGCGGACAGTGTCCGAACCAATCGCAACCACCGCAATCACGCTTGACCCCACGGTCGCGGCGTTCGATGCCGACGATCGCGTGGATCGGCTCGGACGGACGCATTTCATCGGCATCGGCGGGGCGGGCATGAGCGTGCTGGCCGAGATGCTGCACGAGCAGGGGGTGAGCGTCGACGGTTCCGATCGCGAGCCGAGCGCCAAAACCGAACGCCTGCAGTCGCTCGGGATTCCGGTGCAGTTCGGGCAGCGGGCCGAGAACGTCGCCGGGGCCGCGACGGTCGTGTACTCCAGCGCCATCAAGCCCGACAACCCGGAGATCGTGGCCGCGCACTCGGCCGGTGCCCGCATCGTGCACCGCAGCGATATCCTGGCGTTGCTGATGGCGGCCAAACGCGCCGTCACCGTGGCCGGCGCCCACGGCAAGACCACCACCAGCTCGCTGCTGGCCCATATCCTGGTGCAGGGCGGTACCGGCGAACTGGCCGACCCGAGCTATGCCATCGGCGGGTCGATCCAGTCGGCGGACGGCGTGAACCGTGACGGCGGCCATGCCGGCCGCGGTTCGGTGCTTGTGGCGGAGGCCGACGAATCCGACGGCAGCTTCCGCAAATACCATCCGGACATCGCCATCGTGACCAACGCGGAGCCGGACCACCTCGACCACTACGGCACGGGGGAGCGGTACCATGCGGCGTTCGTCGACCATGTCGGCCACGCCCGCGGCTCGGTCGTCATGTGCGCCGACGACGAAGGCTGCCTGACGGTGCTGCGCGCGCTGGATCCCGATACCGCCGCGCGGACGGTCGTGTACACCACGCAGGACCCCACTGCATTGGGCGAGCTGAACGGCGCCGCCGTCGTGCGGATCGAATCGGAACAGGAGAGCGCCGGCGACGGCCACGAGCGGTTCGTGCTGCGCATCCCCGCCTCGCTCGCCTCCGACGAGCGGGAGAACGTCGTGCCGGTGGAGCTGTCCATCCCCGGCCTGCATAACGCGCGGAACGCGGCCGCGGCGATCATCGCGGCCGGCCTGCTGGGCATGCCGTATGAGGACGCCGCGCATGCCGCGACGTCGTTCCTGGGCGCCGCCAGGCGTTTCCAGATCTGCGGCGCCGTCGACGGCGTGACCGTCATCGACGACTACGCGCACCATCCCACGGAGATCGCCGCGCTGCTGGACGCCACACGTCGTCGGTACCCGCGCTCCCGGATCCATGTGCTGTTCCAGCCTCACCTGTTCTCCCGGACCAAGTTCTTCGCGCGTCAGTTCGCCGAGGCGCTGTCCAAGGCCGATGACGTGATCGTCTCCGGCATCTTCCCCGCGCGCGAACGGCAGGAGGATTTTCCCACGGTGTCGGCGGCGACGATCGTCGAGGCGGCGAAGGCCTGCGCAACGGGGCGGACCCCGCACATCGAGGCGGTCGAGGACATGCGCGAGGGGGCGGCGGCGCTGGCCGGCCGGGCTCAGGCCGGTGACGTGGTGCTGACGGTGGGCGCCGGCGACGTCAACCGGATGGATGCGGAGCTGCTGCGCCTGCTTGAGGCGCGCGACGGCGGTATGACGCGATGACGGGACGGCGCGTCGTCTCGGGGTCGTCGCATGCCGACGAGAAGCCGCCGTCACGGACCGTGGCGCAGGGACGCACGGTGCGCTCGGCGGAATCGTCCCCGGAACGCCAACGGCATTCCGACCCGGGACAGTTCGTCGACGCCAGGCGGCTTGACGGCGAGGACGTGGTCGCCCGGACGCTGGAGCAGACCAAGGGGCCGCTGGGCATCGCGACCCGGCCGAAGGTCGTTGATTTCCGCGCGCGCCTCCGGGAACGTCGCAAGGCGAACGTCCGTGTCATCGCGATGCGTATCGCGGCGGCCGCCGCCGCGGTGTGCGCGTTGGTGGCGATGGTGTGGCTGCTGTTCTTCTCACCGGTGTTCCGGCTGGAAACCGGGGCGATCAGCGTGTCGGGCGGCAACGAATGGGTCAGCGACGAGCAGATCATGGGCATCGCGGGCGGCGAGGCCGGCAAGTCGCTGTTCCTGGTGTCCAGCGACGAGGTCATCGACCGGCTGGACGACATTCCGGGCGTGACCGAGGCGAAGGTCGTCAAACGGTTCCCGAATCATCTGGAGGTGACGGTGCAGGCGCAGCGGCCCGCGGCGATGCTGCGGACCTCCGACGAATCGATGACCGCGGTCGACAGCCAGGGGCGGGTGCTCAACTCCGTGCAGGGCGCGTCCGTGGAAGGCATCCCGGTGGTGGACGTGGACGACGTGGACGAGGCGCTGTCGACCAAGGCCGTGCAGGAGACGCTGACGGTGCTGGGCAGTCTGGACGAGTGGCTGCGCCAGCGCATCTCCTCGGTGAGCGCGCAGACCCAGGATTCGATCACCACGGCGCTGGACGGCGGCGACTACACCATCATCTGGGGCGACTCCTCGGACCTGAAACTGAAGAAGGCTGTGGTCGACAAGATCATCAACGACCCCAACGTCATCGGCGACAAGCACCAGGTGGACGTCTCCGCGCCGCTGCGCCCCATCATCAAGTAGCGAATCGGGGCCGGGTCATCACCGCCGTATCGATCGGGATGGTCACCGGGCCGTCGTTGGTCAGCGACACCCGCATATGGGCGGCGAACCGGCCCTCCCTGACGGTCAGGCCGTGCCCGCGCAACGCCTCGTCGAAGCGCAGCCAGACGTCCCGCGCATGGTCGGGCTGGCCGGCCCCGACGAAACTGGGGCGGTTGCCCTTGCGGATGTCGGCGAACAACGTGAACTGGGAGATGGACAGTACCTCGCCGCCTACGTCCAGGATCGACCGGTTCATCCTGCCCTCGTCATCCTCGAAAATCCGCATATTGGCGACCTTGCGGGCCGCCCAGTCGATCTGGGCATCGCCGTCGTCGTCGCTGACGGCCACCAGCAATACCAGCCCACGGCCGATCGTCTGCGGCTCGAACGATGGATCCGGCGCCCCCGTGGACTCGTCGATCACATCCACGCCGGCTGAACTGACCCGTTGCACCACGATTCTCATATCGGCCCATCATAACGAACGCCCCGGTCGTGTGACCGGGGCGTTTGCGGTAATCGGAGGAAAGGAGGAAGAAGAGGATCAGTGGGTCTCGGCGGCCTGCTTCAGGGCGGGGGCCACGGAGACGGCCGGGGTCAGACGCGGGATGAACGTGCACTGCAGCGCATGGTACAGATCGGACTTGCCGGGCCACACGGTGCCGATGACGTGGTTGTCCTTGTCCAGCTGGTGGAACCATGAGCCGTGCTCGTGGTCGATGAGATACTCATCGATGTACTGCCAGAATGTGGCGTACCAGTCCTTGTACTCCTGCTTGCCGGTCACGGTGGCCAGCACGGCGGAGGTGTTCACGGATTCGGCGAGGGTCCAGTGCATGCGGTCGGTGACCACCGGGCGGCCCTCCCAATCGGTGGTGTAGGCCAGGCCGATCGTGCCGTCGGTGTTCCACGCATCCTCGAGCGCGCGGGCGAACAGATGCTCGGCGGCGTCGATCAGCGCGGCCTTCTGCTCATCGGAGCGGTCGCAGCTGGTGGCGAACTGGGTGATCAGGCGGGCCCACTCGATGCCGTGGCCGGGGGTGGCGCCGTACGGCTTGAACTGGTCGTCGGGCTTGCTGCGGTTGAATTCGAGGTCCGGGGCCCAATCGGCGGTGAAATGCTCGGGGATGCGCCAGGAGTTATGCGAGGCCCAGTCGACGACATGGTCGACAATGCGGCCGGCACGGGTGCGGTAGGTCTCGTCTCCGGTCACGTCGGCCACGGCGAGGAACGCCTCGACCGTGTGCATGTTGGCGTTGATGCCGCGGTACGGGTCCAGTTCGGTGAACTCGGTGTTCCAGGTGTCCACGGCCAGACCGTGCTCCTCATCCCAGAAGCGCGCGTTGTAGGTGTCGAGCGCCTCGGCGAGCAGCTCCTTGGCGCCGGGGCGGCCGATCAGGGTGGCCGAGGTGGCGGCGAGGATCACGAAGGCGTGCGTGTAGCAGACCTTGCCCGGCTCGGGGGTGCCGTCGACGGCGACGGACGGGTGCCAGCCGCCGTTCACGTCGTCATGCAGCGGGCCGCGCAGGCCGTCGAGGGCCTTGTCCACCAGCTCCTCGGCACCGGGCTCGCCGTGGATGGCGCCCAGGGAATAGACGTGCGCCATGCGGCAGGTGATCCAGGTCTGGATGCCCTGCGAGGGGTCGGGTTCGCCATGCTCGTCCAGCCAGTACGAGCCGCCGTTCGGGGCGGGGAAGCGATGTCCGAAGGCCAGGAGCTCGTTGCTTTCGGATTCAAGCAGGTCATGGTTCTCCGGGGAGCCGAACACATAGGATTCGAGTGAGTATGCGGTGGTCATCGGTGGATGGTCCTTCCGTGGAAACGTCGACAGCGACGGTAACTGCGTTAATGCGTTAATCATGTTAATACTAAAGCGCTTAAGACACGCCGGGGTGGTGATGTGTGAGGTGCGGTGGACGTATACGAGCGTACATGGGCGTATGGCGGCATACACCTATCCACCATGGGTTCCCCGTTAAGCATCTGGTGCGACTCATATCCGCCACCTTAAGACCATTCCAAAACACCTCAAATCGGCTGTGAAACCGGAAACCGGTAACTTGGCGCTATGGTCTGCAAGGTTGGTATATCAACGAAAAACCCGGCATGTCAGCGACATGCCGGGTTGGATATGTGGAGCTGCGGGGAATCGAACCCCGGTCCGGTGACCGTACCCACAATCTTCTACGTGCGTAGTCCGCTGGCCTTGCGGCTATTGTTCTGCCTCCACCTATATCGCGGACAACCGGTGGCAGGCCTATCTACAGTTCAAGTCCCTCAGACGCCCTGTGGCTCGGCGAACGAGGCAAGTCTCCTTAACGACGCCCGAACTCTTCCCGGAGACGCAGAAGAGCGGACGGAGCGACTGCTCGCTGGATTAATCCTGGCGCGAAGCTCAGGCAGCGAGAGCGAACTCAGTGCGGTTAGATTTAGCACTTATTGTTTCGCGGGGGACATCCACGAGCGGACCCCGCATTCTCGGCACGCTTCCCTGCAGCGAACAGGTCACCGTCGAAACCGATCAGCCCCTTGTTCAGTTATCAAACCTTGCCGGCTCATGGCCGGACTTTCCACAATAACCCCGTCGCCGGAGGAATGCAACTCGATGCGCTCCCAGTGAACCGGCCCTTCTGGTGCAGCTGCTTGGTGCTGCTGCGTCAGAAGGTTCAGTTGGTGCATGCGATCTGGCCCTTTTGGTGCAGCTGCTTGGTGCTGCTGCGACAGAAGGTTCAGTTGGAGCACATGATCTGGCCCTTCTGACGCAGTGGCTTGGCGCTACTGCACCAGAAGGGCCAGTTGGGCTGCGGCCAGATGCGCTGCGGCCGGCCGGGCTACGGCCTCCCAGGCTATGGCCGGCGAGGCCGCAGGCGGCGTGCGGCGCGTCTGGCGATCACTCGCCGTTGATGATCTGGCAGTAGTCCGGGATGCCTTCCTCGGGATAGGCCGGCCATGCGCCCTCCTGCGTGCAGACGAATGCGGAGGTGTTGACGGCCGCGCGGTGCGCCTCCTTCAGGGTGGCGCCGTTGAGCAGCTTGCCGGTGAAGGTGCCGGAGAAGGAGTCGCCGGCACCCACGGTGTCGGCCACCTCGACCCGCGGCGTGTTGATCGTGGAGGTCTCGCCGGTCTTCGACATGATGGTGCTGAACGAGGCGCCACCGGTCAGGATGACGTAATCGAGGTCGAACGTGTCGAGGAACCAGCGGCAGGCGTTGTCGTCGGAGGTGCCGCGGATGTCGAACATGTCGCGCAGCAGGAACAGCTCGTCGTCGTTGATCTTGAACACGGTGGCCTGTCCGAGCAGCTCCTCGATGAGCTCCTTGGAGTAGTGGTCGCCGCGCAGGTTGATGTCGAAGAACTTCATCGCGCCCTTCTTGGCGTGCTTGAGCAGCTCGATGATCGTGTCATGCGATTCGGGGGAGCGCAGGCCCAGCGTGCCGAAGCAGATGGCATCGGCCTTCTCGACGACCTCGATGAGCTGGCGCGTGTATAGGATGTGGTCCCAGGCCACGTTCTTGACGATCGTGTATTCGGGGATGCCGTTCTTGAGCGCCACGTCCACGGTTCCGGTGGGCCAGGCGTTGCGCTGGACCATCGAGTTGATGCCCGCGGCCTCGGTGGCGGCGAGCAGTTCGTCGCCGAGCTCGTCCTCGCCGACCGCGCTGATGGCCACGCCTTCGGCGCCGTTCATGGAGGCGTGGTAGATGAAGTTGACCGGAGCGCCGCCGGCGCGCTTGCCGGTGGGGAGCATATCCCACAGCAGTTCGCCGAGGGAGAGCACGATGGGCTTGGTCATGGATGGTTCCTTTCCTTGGTTGGTTGATTGATTGATGGGGTGGAAGATGCTGATGCCGCCGGTCAGGTGATGTCGAAGAACATCGAGGGGTGGTCCAGGAACTGGGTGATGGCCACGGCCGCGGCGCCGGTGACGGTCGCGTCCGCCGGCAGCGTCGACAGTCGGATGTCGGTGGCTTCGGCCACTTCGGGGGTGACCCGGCGTCGCACGATGTCCTTGACGACGTCGAGCAGGTGCTGTCCCGCACCGGCGACGATGTCGCCGAGGATGACGCGGGAGGGATTGGCCATGTTGCAGATGGTCACGCAGCCGTAACCGATGTACCGGCCGGCCTCGTCCACGATGGCCAGGGCCTGGCGGTCGCCGTTGTCCGCGAGCGCGAACAGCGCGTTGCAGGCCTGGCGATGGGTCATGTCGGCGCTGTCCGCGATGATGCCGGCCGCGTTGACGCGTTCGTGGATGGCGACGGCGGAGCAGTATCGTTCCAGGCAGCCGACGTTGCCGCAGTCGCAGGGCAGTCCGTTGACGTCCACGCTGGTGTGTCCGAGTTCGGTGGCGGTGCCCTGTGCGCCGTTGACGAGCCGGCCGTGGTCGATGACGCCGAGGCCCACGCCTTCGCCGAGCAGATAGTAGGCGAGGTTCTCGCTCTGCCCGTCCGGGGAGAACAGGTGCTGCGCCAGCACGCCGGCGCGGGCGTCCTGCTCCACGAACACCGGGACCCGGAATGCGCCGGCGAATTCCTGCTGGAAGTTGATGGTGCGCCAGCCCTGCATCGAGGAGACGACGGCGGTGTAGCCGACCTCGCGCAGATATGGTCCGGGGACGGCCATGCCGACGGCGATGATTGCGGGGTCGGCGTCGAGCAGGTCGTGGATTTTGCCGTGGATGGCCTGGATGGTCTGGGCGATGGTGTCGTCGCTGACGGTGGGCAGGTCCTCGAGGGACAGCGTGGCGCCGGCGAGGTCGAACACGCCGATCTGGACCAGGGTGCGTGCGAATTTGACGCCGATGACGTGGAACCGGGAGCCGTCGAGGTGCAGGCCGATGGAGCGGCGGTTCTTGCGTCCCTCCATGTCGCCGGTTTCCTCGATGATGCCGGCTTCGATGAGTCTTGCGGTGATCTTGGTGATGGCCGCGGGGGTGAGGGACAGCGCCTTGGCGATCTGCGCGCGCGAGCAGATGCCGTGGTGATAGAGGTGCTGGAGGATGCGGGAGCGGTTGGATTCCGATACCGAGGCCTGTGATGTGGCTTGGCTGGGCATGGGCACCTCCTTTGGGTCCATCGTTTCCTTCGTCGGCTTCAACGTTGTTTATATATTAACACGGTTAATGCAGTGTGTCAATCGTTTCTCATGCGTATCGGCGTGGGACGTCGATTCCTGGTGCGGTGGCGGCGTGGTACGCATTCGGGGATGGTAGCGTGGTGCCGTAGGCGCATGACAGTCACGAGAGTCAAAGGAGATACCATGACCGTGGAGATTGCCGTCCAGGACATCGACGGGGCCAGGGTGGCGTTGGACGAGGGAGCCGATCGCATCGAACTGTGCGTCGCATTGGGCGCCACGGGGGGCCTGACCCCGAGTTTCGCGCTGATCCAGGCGTGTGCGCATGTCGGGCTGCCGCACGGCGTGCAGGTGCTTGTCCGGCCGCGGGCCGGTTCGTTCGTGTTCGATGAATCGGAGAAGGTGGTGCAGCTGGGCGACGTGAGATCGGCGATCCTGGCCGGCGCGAGCGGCGTGGTCGTGGGCGGGCTGCGCGAGGACGGGACGATTGACGTGCCGTTCGCGACCGATCTGATCGAATGCGCGCGTGATGAGGGGCGGCGCTGCAACCGAAACGTGCAGGTGACCTTCCACCGTGCGTTCGATATGGTGCCCGACCAGTTCGCCGCGTTGGACACGTTGATCGAACTGGGATACACGCGCGTGCTCACTTCGGGCGGGGCGCCCACGGTGCCGCAGGGGCTGGATCGGCTGCGCGACCTGGTGCGCCATGCGTCGGGGCGCATCGAGATCCAGGCCGGCGGCGGCGTGACCCCGGAATCCATCGGCGCGATCCGCGCCGCGGGGGTCAATGCAATCCACCTGTCCGCCAAGACCCTGGTTCCCGCGTCAGGTGGCCCCGGTGGCGGCGGCGCCGCACCGCTGGAACGCACCGACCGGCAGATCGTCCGGGCGGCGGTGCAGGCCGCGCGTTGACCACGCGTCATCCGGTGTCGATGGCAACGGCCGGGTCCGTTCGGGCCCGGCCGTGTCGTAGTTCCGGGCCGTCTCGCCTGTCGGTCCGGCGGGGCCTTCAGACCCGGTGCAGATGGTCGCGCAGCACGGCGATCGTCTCCCCGCGCAGGGCGATGTCGCCGCCGAGCTGGCAGCGCCGGATGCCGGTGCGCGTACGGAACGACGACATGGTCGTCTCGTCCAGATGCCGTTGCGCGGCGGCGATGAGGTCGGTGTTGATGATGTCCGGCGGTCCGTAGACGCAGACGTCGGAGATGTCGAGCATGCCCACGGGCATGGCGAGCGCCTCTGCCAGATGGAGTCCCGCCTGTCCGAGGATCCGGCCGCGGGATTCGGGATGCTCCCGCAGCCGTTCGCCGAGCGTCGGCGCGGCGATGAGCCGTTCCAGGCAGCCTCGTTTGCCGCAGGGGCACTCCGGTCCCTGCGGGTCGATGGAGATGTGTCCGATCTCGCCGCCCGCATTGTTCTCGCCCATGACGGGGACGTCGTTGATCAGCACGGCGGTGCCGATGCCGCGGCGCATCCAGACGAACAGCAGGTTGGGGCCTCCCTGGCCGAAGCACCGTTCGGCCAGCATGCCGCTGGTCGCGTCGTTGTCGACGCTGACCGGCACGCCGAGCCGTTGTTCCAACGGACCGCGCAGGTCCACGTCCTGCCAGCCCAGCACGGTCGAACGGCGCACGATGCCATCGGCCACGACGCCGGGGGCCGCCACGCCGACGCCGATGACGCCGTCGGCTCGCGCCATCAGCCGTTCGGCCAGCTCGGCGATGTCCTCGATGGTGATGGCGTTGGCCGCCCCCAACGAGAGTTCGGCCCGCTCCACGATGACGCCGAGCAGGTTGGTGATCGCACCTTGGATGAAATGCGATTGCGACAGGTCGATGCTGATGACGTGCAGCCGCTCGGGGTCCACGCCGAGCAGCGTGCCGCGCTTGCCCTTGCCGGTGTTGTGCGCCAGCCCGCCCTCGCGGATCAGCCCCTCGTCCAGCATGCCGCCGACCACATCGGACACGGCGACGCGGGAGAGCCCGGTGCGACGCCCGATCTGCGCGCGGGAGAGTTCGGTGTCGGGAAACAGCAGGCCGAAGATCAACGCGCGGTTGTTGCGTCGCACGTCGGCCGGTTCGGCTTTGGCCGTCTGCCCGGGCGCACCGGGGACGGACAGGATGGAGGGGATCACGATCGGCTCCCCGTCAGCCTGTTCAGCCGCATCGCCAACGCCACCGAACCCACGTTGTAGCCGCTGCACGCGTAGACGCCGGTGGTGGGCCCGCCGTCGGCGGCGGGATGCACGGCGATGATCAGCGGCATCTTGTCCGGGTCGACGAAGGTGATGCGCGCCAGACGCGATGCGGTGGCCTCGTCGCAACGCCACAGCTCGAACGGTCGCGGCAGCCGGTCCATCATCCGCATGATCGGGTCGCTGGCGGGCGTCTGCGCGGGGCTGAGCGCCAGGATCGGCTCGACCTCGGTGTCCGCATGCTCCGTCAGGAACTCGCGAAGTTCGTCAAGCACATGGATGCTGGGTTCCGAACCGTTCGCGTCGAGGATGAACAGCACCGCGCGCCGGTCGCCCACCATCGCATCCAGCGGCGTGGCGGTGCCGTCGGGCGCGGTGAACGGCAGGTTCTCCAGCGGCAGGCGCTCCAGCAGATCGCTCTCGTCCGGCGTGCGCCAGCGCAGCCGCAGCGCGCAACCGTCCGGCGTGACTGTGAAGCCGTGCACCGCGGCCATCTGGTTGCCGTTCGGCAGGCGCACGGTGGTGATCGCCCTGTAGTCGCCGGGCTCGAGCATGACCCGCATCCCGTCGCCGTCCCATGGCAGCTCGGACAGGTCCAGGGAGACGTAATCCATGCCTCGCGGCGTGCGCTGCAACTGCCCGAGGGACCAATCCACCTGGTAACGGGGGACGTCCTCTCGTCCCTCGGCCGTGATGGTGCACGGCGCCATGGCGGCAACCGGGGCCTGCACGTCGGTCGCGGCGCCGGACTGCACGGTGACGAAACGCGATCCATCGAAATACTGCGGACGGAAGCCCTCGGGATCCAGCCGCGCGGGGATGCCCAACACGCGGCAGATGGCGACGAACGCGATCCTGCGATGCGCGGCGTCGCCCAGACCGCTGATCCACAGCGCGCTCGCGCTCGCGCAGGGGGCGTCGTCGTCGACGTCACGGACGCCGTTGTTGAGCCGCGCCCACAATTGCGCGGGATCCCGCCGGAACCGGGCCGTGAGGTCCGCGCCCACAAGGTCCTGCAGGAGGCGGTGGTCGGCGGTCAGCTCCTCGTTGAGCACACGCGGGTTCAACACGCAGTCGCGCCACAGGCCGGCGGCGCGCTCTCCGTCGAGCCGCGCCAGCGGGCCGGACATCGCGTAGTCGCGGATCCGGGCGGCCGCCTGCAGCGTATCCTCCAGCACGTCGTATCCGGTATCGCACAGGTCCTTGTCGGCCAGGGCCTGCAGCAGCGTCAGACGGTCGGGGTAGTCGTCCTGGTCCAGGAACCGGGCGAGGGTCGGCCAGTTGCCGCCGGCATGGCGCAGCAGCGCGTCCACGGCGGCGTGACCCCGCGCCGACTGCGCGGCGAAGCCGTCCAGCCGTGCCACCCTCATGGCCTCGGCCTGCAGCGCCCGTTGCGTGCCGGTGGCGCGTTCCTCGTCGCTCAGCGCGGCGCTGCGCGACTCCCCGGCCGCCGGCGCATGCAGGGTCAACGCCGTCCAATCCTCCGGCAGGCGGGGATCGGGGTCCTGCCCGGGGTGGAGCGGGGCCCCCAGCACGACCGTGGCCTGGTCGGTGGCGGCGGTGTCGACCAGCGTCTGCCCGAACAGGTCCGCCGTCGAGGCGTGGACGAGCAGCGAGCCGCGGCCCACCTGCAGTTCGGCGCGCCCCTGCGCATCGGTGCGCAGCCGGGCGATCGGCGTGAACTCCGCCATGTTGAGCAGCTCGAAACTGATCGCGGCGTCCGCGGCGGGGGTCCCGTCGGGGTGCGTCACCGTGACGGACAGGCGGGTGACGGGGGCGTAGGCGTCGGTGAGGTTCTCCAGCAGCGCGTCATCCTGCTCCCCGGCGGAGGCGCCGACGTCGACGGTGCCGGTGGAGTAGTCGCAGAACACGCGGGCGTGCACGAGCATGGCGCGGGCCGAGGCGCGGTCGAACCAGCCGCGGTCCAGCTGCTCCTCGGGCTCGCAGGCGCCCATGAACCGCCACACGCCGTCGACCATCGCCTCGACCCAGGCGTGGTTGTCGTCGCAGTGGGCCCAGCGCGGCGTGTAGACCTGTCGCGCGGGCACGCCGATGGCCCGCAGCGCGGTCACCAGCAGCGTGGACTCCTCGCCGCAGCGGCCGATGCCGCGGTTCAGCGCGCCCATCGGGCTGAGCGTGCGCCCGTCGGTGGGCGCGTAGGTGACGTGTTCGGCGCACCAGTAGTTGGTTTCGACAACCGCCCGTTCCATATCCAGCCCGGCGATGCGCGCGTCCAGCTCGCCGGCGATCGCGGGGCGGCAGGGCTCCAGCCGTTCGTTGTTGATGCGTGGCCAGAAGACGTAGTGGATGAAGACGTCTTCGGGCAGCGCGGCGGTCCAGGGGCGCGTGCGCCGCAGCATCAGCGCGTGGTCGGCGTATCCCCGCAGCGTTTCCGGGCTGCGGTCCAGGATGTCGGTGAGCGGCAGGGTGCCGATCATCAGCTCCATCAGGGCTCGCTGGTCGGCGTCGAGGTCCGGCAGCATCGCGTCGGCGGGGATCGTCCGTCCGTCGAGCGCCGTGATCCGGTCCTGATGGCATCGATGCGCGTACTCATGCAGCGCGGGGGAGATCAAGGGGGTGAGCATGGCCATGTCCTTGTGGTGGTTGATGGGTGGTGGTCGGTCGGATACTGGAATACTGTACGACGGACCATGCCTTATATGCCCATGTGGCGTCGCAGGTGGTAGTCTGCCTAATGACGCATATGCCGTGCGGGCGATGACGGTTCACGGCGGTGCGTGCGGAAGAAGACACCATCGGCAAGGAAATCTGATTGGGAGGAACCACTATGCATGAATACGTTGGCATCGACATCGGCGGTACCAAGATCGAGGCCGTCCTCGTGGACGAGCGCAACACCGTGCTCAACTCCTGCCGCATCCCGGCTCGTCCGGGGGCGCAGAACGTGTTGGACGACGTCATCGGCATCACGCGCCGTCTCGGCGGCGACCCGGTGGCGGTGGGCGTGGGGCTGCCCGGCCAGGTCGATTCCGTCACCGGTGTGGTGCGCGACATCGTGAATCTGGACATCGTCAAGCTCGAGCTGGGGCGCGAGGCTGGCAAGGCCCTGGGCGTGCCGGTGCAGGTTGAGAACGATGTCAACGCCGCCGCGCTGGGCGCCGTGGCGTTGATCGACGACCAGGTGTCGGCGGGGGACACGGTGGTGTTCCTGAATTTCGGCACCGGTCTGGCCGCCGGCGTGGTGCGCGACGGCCACGTGGAGCGCGGCTACAGCGGCTCCTACGGCGAGATCGGCCATCTGCCGGTCGACCCGAACAAGTTCCTGTGCAACTGCGGCCAGCGCGGCTGCCTGGAGACCGTCACCTCGGGCGGCTCCGTGGCCAAGCTGTGGCCGGGGCAGCCGCCGCTGCCCGATCTGATCGAGAAGGCGAAGGCCGGCGACCCTCGCGCCATCGAGGTGTTCTCCATCGTGCAGCATGGCCTGGCGGACACGGTTCAGGTGGTCGGGCAGGCGTATGACCCCAAGCTGATCGTCATGGGCGGAGGCATGGCCAAGACCGGCCGTCCGCTGCTCGACATGATCGTCGAGGAGCTGCGCCGCCGTGAGGAGACCAGCCACTTCATCACCTCGCTGCACCTGCCCGAGCGCCTGCGTCTGGCGCCGGTCGAGCAGCCGATTGGCGCCATCGGCGCCGCGCTGGCCGCTCCGCGCGGCTGAGCGCGCCGGTGACCTCCCGAGGGCCGCCTCCGCCGGATGGCGGGGCGGCCCTTCTGTTTCCGGATGCGCGGGCATGGGTCGCGACGCCATGCCCGCGTGGCGTGTCCGGGGTGGAGGACGCGTATCATGATTTATGACAAGGAAGTTAACGATTTGGCTTAACAGTCAAGTCGCAATCCGATAGAAGGTAAGGAAACATGCCGGAAATCATCATTGTTAAGAACGAAGCCGAAGCTGGTGACATCTACGCGCGTTGCGTGGCGGACCTCATCAAGTCCAAGCCGAATGCGGTGCTGGGCCTGGCCACCGGTTCCAGCCCGCTGGCCGCCTACCAGGCGCTGGCCAAGGTCATCGAAGCCGAGGGCATCGACGTCAGCCAGGTGCAGGGGTTCGCGCTCGACGAGTATCTGGGGCTGCCGCTGGACCATCCGGAGTCCTATCACGCCACCATCAACCGCACCGTCACCGTTCCGCTGGGACTTGACCCCGCCAAGGTGCACGTCCCCGGCGACGCGCTGGACGGTTGCCCGCTGGAGGACGGCGAGCGCATCGCCGGCGCCGGTGAGGCCTACGACGAGGCGATCGCCGCCGCCGGCGGCGTGGACGTGCAGATCCTCGGCATCGGCGCGGACGGGCATGTCGGATTCAACGAGCCCGGTTCGTCGCTGGCGTCCGGCACCCGCGTCAAGACGTTGGTGCAGCGGACCCGCGAGGACAACGCCCGGTTCTTCGACGGGGACATCGATCAGGTGCCCACCCACTGCATCACGCAGGGCATCGGCACGATCATGCGCGCCCGTCACCTGGTGCTGCTGGCGTTCGGCGAGGGCAAGGCCGAGGCGATCCGCCAGACCTGCGAGGGCGGTGTCTCCGCGTTCTGCCCGGCCAGCGCGCTGCAGCTGCACCCGCACGCCACGATCATCGTGGACGAGGCGGCCGCCTCCAAGCTGGAGCATAAGGACTACTATGAGTATGCCTACGCCCACAAGCCGGCGTGGCAGGGCATCTGAGCGGATCGGCGCGGATCCGGATTTCCCGAAGGAGCGGATATGGACCAGAACAGAATGGATATCGTCAGGCGTGTCACGGACGCCGTCGCGGGCGAACCGGAACGTATCGCCATCAGGGGCGCCCGCAAGGTGGACGCCCGCGGCGTGCTGGAGCATTGCTGGGTGACGTCGGCCAACGGCGTCATCACCGCCACCGGAACCAGTGATGAGGAGTTCGAACACGCCTGCCGCACCATCGCGATCGATCCCGCGGACGAGTCCTCGATCATCGAGGCCGACGGCCGTCTGCTCATCCCCGGATACGTCGACATCCACGCCCACGGTTCGTGGGAGCGCTCGTTCGACGATGGTCCCGAGGGCATCGACATCGCCCGCGCCGGCCATGCGGTGCACGGCACGACCCGGCAGGTGTGCTCGCTGATCACCAACCCGATCGACGTGATGTGCGAGAACCTGCGCAATGTGCGCGCCGCGATGGATCGCCGTCCGGACGTGCTGGGCTCGCATCTGGAGGGGCCGTTCCTCGCGCTCGCCCGCAAGGGCGCGCACGATCCGGAGTGCCTCAAGGACCCGGTGCCCGAGCTGGTGGACGAGTTGCTGGACGCCGCCGACGGCAGCCTGCGCCAGATCACCATCGCGCCGGAGCTGCCGCACGGCATCGGCGCGATCAGACAGTTCGCCGCCGCGGGCGTGGTGCCCGCCGTCGGCCACTGCGACGCCGACTATGCCATGGCCAAGCGCGGCTTCGACGCGGGCGCCGGCATCGTGACCCACATGTTCAACGCGATGAACGGCCTGCATCACCGCGAGCCCGGCCCGATCCCGGCGGCGGTCGAGGACCCGCGCGTGACGATCGAGATCATCAACGACGGCTTCCACGTGCAGGACCCGATGGTCCGGCTGGGCTTCGGCTTCGCGCCGCACCGCACGGCGTTCGTCACCGACGCGATGGCCGCCACCGACTGCCCGGACGGCCCGTACAAGCTCGGCGCGCTGGACGTGAACGTGGTCGACGGGCATGCCCGCCTGGTCTCCAACGGCGCGATCGCCGGCTCGACGCTGCTGCTGGAGGTGGCTGTGCGTCGCGCGGTCACCGTGCTCGGCATCTCCGCGGTGGATGCGGTGGAGGCCGCGACGCTGACGCCGGCGCGGACGTTCGGCTATGACCGTCCCAATCCGGTGACGGGAGCGCCGCTGGGCCTGGTGGCCCCGGGATACGCCGCCGACCTGCTGCTGACCGACCCGGCGACCTGGACCGTCGGCGAGGTGTGGTGCGCCGGCCGCAAGCTGCGCTAGGCTGTCGTTCGGTGCCGGCCGTCGCCGGCGTGATGTCCGCATGATGAGACCGATATGGGATCGAGTCTCATCATGCGGACTTTTTTCAAATTGGCGTTCGATGGGCCAAAAGGTTGGAAAATGGCGGTTCCTGCGTGGTCTGATCGGGTCGTGCGGCATGGAAACGAGGGGATTGGGGCGCTCCGGGGTAACGTGCGGCGTTTACGGTTTTGTGGTTAACGGGCACCGTTGGACGCACGCCAAAAGCGCGCGGAGGCCACCGGTGCCGATTGCCGAAAAGAAGAGAGGATTCATCGTGAATCGCAAGAAGATCATGGCCGTCGTGGCTTCCGTGGCCGCGGTGGCATCGCTCGCGGCCTGCGGCGTGAAGGATGAGGCCGCCCCGGCCGCCGGCGCGGATACCATCACCATCGGCACCACCGATAAGATCGTCAGCCTCGATCCGGCCGGATCGTACGACAACGGCTCCTACGCCGTGCAGATCCAGGTGTTCCCGTTCCTGTACGCCCAGGACTACAACACCTCCGAACTGAGCCCGGACATCGCCGCCGACGACGGCACCTGGAGCGAGGACGGCACCCAGTTCACCGTCAAGCTCAAGGAGGGCCTGAAGTTCGCCAACGGCAACGACCTGACCTCCTCCGACGTCAAGTTCTCGTTCGACCGCATCAAGACGATCGACGATCCGAACGGCCCGGTGTCGCTGCTGGCCAACATCGAGTCCATCGAGACCCCGGACGACACCACCGTGGTGTTCAACTCGGCGGTGCCCAATGACGTGACGCTCAAGCAGGTGCTCTCCAGCCCCGCCGGCCCGATCGTCGACGAGGACGTGTTCAGCGCGGACTCGCTCACCGACCCCGCCACCATCGTCGATGGCAACGCCTTCGCCGGCCCGTACACGCTGACCTCCTTCACGCTCAACGAGAACGTGTCCTATGCCAAGAACGACAGCTATGAAGGTCTGACCCCGGCCGAGAACGACACCGTGCAGGTCAAGTACTACGCCGACGCCTCCAACCTCAAGATGGACATCGAGCAGGGCACGATCGACGTGGCGTTCCGCTCGCTGACCGCCACCGACATCGAGGACCTCTCCAAGAACGACGAGGTCAAGATCGTCGACGGTCCCGGCGGCGAGGAGCGCTTCCTGTCCTTCAACTTCAAGATCCAGCCGTACGGCGAATCCCAGCCCGACGCCGATGCGGACAAGGCCAAGGCCGTGCGCCAGGCCGTGGCCGCGCTGATCGACCGCCAGGAGCTGTCCGACCGCGTCTACAAGGGCACCTACACCCCGATGTACTCCTACATCCCGGATGGTCTGGACGGCCATGAGGACACCCTGAAGGAGGCCTATGGCGACGGCGAGGGCAACCCGGACGCCGACCAGGCCGCGCAGATCCTCGCCGACGCCGGCGTCGAGACCCCGGTCGAACTGAACCTGCAGTACAACGGCGACCACTACGGCTCCAGCTCCGCCGATGAGTACGCGGCCATCAAGTCGCAGCTCGAGGCCGACGGCCTGTTCACCGTGGACCTGCAGCAGACCGAATGGACCCAGTACAGCGAGCAGCGCCTGGTCACCGACGAGTCCGACGGCTCCTACCCGGCCTACCAGCTCGGCTGGTTCCCGGACTATTCGGATCCGGACAACTACCTGTCCCCGTTCTTCCGTGAAGGCAACTTCGTCATGAACGGCTACTCGAACGAGGAAGTCAACACGCTGATCGTCAACCAGGCCGGCGAGCAGGATCACGACAAGCGCATGGAGATGCTCGGCCAGATCCAGGACATCGTGACCGATGAAGTGCCGACCATCCCGCTGCTGCAGGGCGCCCAGACCGCGGTGACCCGCACCAACATCGACGGTGTCGTGCTCGACGCGTCGTTCCGCTTCCGCTACTCCTCGGTGACCAAGTCCTGAGTCGGTCGCGGCAAGCCTGACCATCCCTGACCGCCGGTCCCGTCCTCTGTGTCGGGGCCGGCGTCACCGTTCATCATCCGGCATCCTGGCGGGCGCATCCCGCACGGAACCGGACGCATTCCCGATATCCATCATCCGCCTGTTAAGGAGTTCTTGCGTGTCCAACAGCAGTACGCAGGCCGGAACGGAGTCCCCCGCGCCGCAAGGTGCGCAGCAACCGGCCAAAGCCAGGAAGAACAGGCTGTCCGGGGGATTCTTCCGATTCGTCATCACCCGTTTCCTGCTCATCATCCCCACGGTGTTCATCCTCGTCACCGTCGTGTTCTTCGTCATGCGCGCCACCGGCGACCCGATCACCGCGGCGCAGGGCGGCCGTCTCAGCCCGGAGGAGCTGCAGCGGCGCATCCACGAGGCCGGCTACGACAGGCCGCTCATCGTGCAGTACGTCGACTATCTCGGCGACCTGCTGCACGGCGACCTGGGCACCACCGTCACCGACAACCAGCCGGTGATCTCCATCCTGACCCGGTACGGCGCCGCCACGTTCGAGCTGGCCATCCTGGCCCTGATCGTGGCCATGGTCGTCGGCATCCTGCTCGGCCGCGTGGCCGCGCACCACCGCGACCATCTCGCCGACGCGGGCATCCGCACCTTCGCCATCCTGTGCTACGCCACGCCGGTGTTCTTCCTGGGCCTGATGCTCAAGCTCATCTTCGCCGTGTGGCTCGGATGGCTGCCGTCCTCCGGCCGTGCCGACCTGTCCAGCATGGCGCAGTTCGACCGTCTGATCCAGCCCACCGGCTTCTACATCATCGACGCGCTGCAGCTGGGCGACATGACCGTGCTGGCCGACGTGCTGCGCCACGCCGTGCTGCCCGCCCTGGCACTGGGCCTGCTCACCGCCGGCGTGTTCATCCGCCTGGTGCGCACCAACGTCATCTCCACCTACAACTCCGGATACGTGGAGGCGGCCCGGTCGCGCGGCGTCAGCGAGAAGCGGCTGCTGTCCAAGCACGCCTGGCGTCCCGCGCTGATCCCGATCATCACGGTCATGGGCATGCAGATCGCCGTCATGCTGGCCGGCGCGGTGCTCACCGAAACCACCTTCGAATGGAAGGGTCTGGGCTTCATGCTGTCGAACTACCTGAAGGCCCGCGACTTCGTGGCCGTGCAGGGCATCGTCATCCTGATCGCGATCATCGTCTCGGTGGCCAACTTCATCGTCGACGTGATCAGCGCCCTCATCGATCCGAGAGTGAGGTACTGACATGGCCGAAAGCAGTGCATCCAAGGTCACCGTGCCCGGTGACAAGCGCCTCGAGAACCTCAAGGTGAACGCCGGGCCGTCGCTGTTCTCCAAGCTGCCGATCGTGCGCGAGCTGCGCGTGGCGGTCGGCTGGCAGAAGGCCATGCTGGTCGCGGGCCTGATCATCACCGCGTTCTTCGTGCTCGTGGCGATCTTCGCCCCGCTCATCGCGCCGTACGGATATTCGCAGATCCGTGACGACGCGGGCGTGGCGTTCCCCACGCAGGCGCCGCCCAGCGCCGAGCACATCTGGGGCACCACCGTCGGCGGCTTCGACGTGTTCAGCCGCACCGTCTGGGGCGCCCGCACCGCGGTCATCGCCATCATCGTGGCCGTGCTGCTGTCGATCTTCATCGGCGTGTTCCTCGGCTTGGTCTCCGGCTATTTCGGCGGATGGATCGACCGTGTGCTGGTGGTCATCGCCGACGCGATCTACTCGTTCCCCTCGCTGCTGCTCGCCATCCTGATGGCCATCATGATCTCCGGCGGCCAGTCCAGCCTGATGGGCGGCATCATGGCCTCGGGCATCTCGATCACCGTGGTGTACATCCCGCAGTATTTCCGTACGATCCGCGCCGAGGTCATGCGCATCAAGAGCTCCGCCTATGTGGAGTCGGCCAAGGTGGTCGGCGCCTCCACCTGGCGCATCATGACCGTGCACCTGCTGCGCAATTCCACGCGCACGCTGCCGGTCATCCTGACGCTCAACTCCTCGGAGGCCATCCTGACGCTCGCCGGTCTGGGCTTCCTCGGCTTCGGCATCGAGCCCACGGCCGCCGCGGAATGGGGATACGACCTCAACCGCTCGGTGGCGGACGTGACCGCCGGCATCTGGTGGACCGCCGTGTTCCCCGGCCTGGCGATCGTGCTGATCGTGCTGGGCATCACCTTGGTCGGCGAATCGCTCAACGACCTGGCCGACCCGCGTCTGCGCGCACGCAAGTCCGCCGGCGAGGTCATCGGCTCGATCGAGGACACCTCGGTGGAGCCGAACGTGGAACCGAACGCCGACAACGAATACGCGATGAGCCTGATGTCCGAACAGCCCGGCACGCGGGCGGCGAACGGAAAGGAAGCCGACGATGAGTGACGTGAACGCGGCCCCGACGGCCGAGAACCTGGCCGAGATCAAGGACCTCGGCGTCTCCTTCATGACCGACGCCGGATCGATCAAGGCGGTGGACGGCGTGAGCTTCACGATTCCGCGCGGCACGGTCGTCGGAGTCGTGGGCGAATCCGGCTCCGGAAAGTCGGTGACCGCCCGATCGATCATCAAACTGCTGCCCGAGACCGCCACCACCTCCGGCGCGGTGATGCTTTCGAAGCGCGACGGTTCGGGGGAACTCGACGTGCTGTCGATGAGCGGCGAGGATCTGCGGCGCATGCGCGGCAGCGAGGCGGCCATGGTGTTCCAGGAGCCGAACTCGGTGCTCAACCCGGTGTACACCATCGGCTGGCAGATCGAGGAGGGCCTGCGCGCCCACGGCATGAAGGACAAGAAGCAGCTGCGCGCCAAGGCCATCGACATCCTGAAGAAGGTGGGCATCCCCGACGCCGAGACGCGCGTGGACTACTATCCGCACCAGTTCTCCGGCGGCCAGAAGCAGCGCATCGTCATCGCGATGGCGCTGGTGCTCAACCCCGGCCTGATCCTGGCCGATGAGCCGACCACCGCGCTCGACGTGACCGTGCAGGCCGAGATCCTCGACCTGCTGCGCCTGGCCAAGGACGAATTCGGCGCCAGCGTGCTCATCATCACGCACAACATGGGCGTCGTCGCCGACCTGGCCGACCAGGTGGTGGTGATGTACCGCGGACACGTGGTGGAGCAGGGCGACGTGGAGCAGGTCTTCTACCATCCGAACCATCCGTACACCAAGCGTCTGCTCGCTTCGGTGCCGCGCATCGGCCAGCAGCTGGTCGTGCGCGACCTCGACGGCCGCGTCATCGAGCGTGACGGCGACTGGCGCGACCAGCCGATCGCCGTCGAGGCCAAGGGGCTGACGATCACCTATCCGGGCCATCTCATGCAGCCTGACTTCGTGGCCGTCAACGGCATCGACTTCACGCTGCGGCGTTCCGAGGTGCTCGGTCTGGTGGGCGAGTCCGGTTCCGGCAAGTCCACCACCGGCCGTGCGATCGCGGGCCTGCAGAAGGTCTCCGGCGGTTCGCTCAAGGTGCTCGGCGTGGAGATGAACGGTGTCAGGGAGCGTGACTTCAAGCCCAAGCGCGCCGACATCGGTTTCGTGTTCCAGGATCCGGGCAGCTCGTTCAACCCGCTGATGACCATCGCCCAGAACGTGGCCGAGCCGTTGATCGTGCACGGCAAATACCGTGATGTGGCGGAGGCCCGTGACTATGTGGGCGACCTGCTGGAGATGGTGCAGCTGCCGCGCGTGTACATGAACCGTTTCCCGCACGAGCTGTCGGGCGGCCAGCGTCAGCGCGCCTCGCTGGCGCGAGCCCTGGCTCTGAAGCCGTCGCTGCTCATCGCCGACGAGCCGACCTCCGCGCTGGATGTGTCGGTGCAGGCCAAGGTGCTGGAGCTGTTCAAACGGCTGCAGGCCGAGATCGGCTTCGCCTGCCTGTTCATCACCCATGACCTGGCCGTGGTGGATATGCTGGCCGACCGCGTGATGGTCATGCACAAGGGCAGCATCGTGGAGCACGGCGACACCGAGGACATCATGCAACGCCCGCAGGATCCGTACACCCGCAAACTGCTCGCATCGCTGCCGGTGCCGGATCCGCGCGAACAGCGGATGCACCGCGAGCAGCTGCACGCGCTGCTGGCGCAGGGCTGATTGGAACCGTTCCGGCCCCGACGACAACGAGGGTGGCCGCCGACGAATCATCTCGTCGGCGGCCACCCTCGTTGATGTGTCAAGGCCGATGCGCGGCGCGGTCCGCTGTCGGGCGGTCCGCCTGCTCCGGCTCCGTCAGCGCTTGACGCGGATGCCGAAGTAGTCCATCACCAGCTCGCAGAACATCATGTTCGACCAGGAGAACCACTCGCGCGTGTACTGCGTCGGGTCATCCACGCACACGCCCTCGTGCATCAGGTGCGTGCCCGCGTCGATGGCGACCAGGTTGTCCAGGATCGCGGCCTTCTCCTCTTGGCTGGGCGAGGTCATGCCCTGCACCGACAGCGCGATGGGCCACACGTAGCGCGGCGGGGTGTGCGGGGATCCGATGCCGCGGGTGTGCTCGCCCTCGTAATAGAACGGATTCTCGTCGCTGAGCAGCGTGCGGCGGGTGCTGAGGTAGAGCGGATCGTCGGCGTCGCAGTAGCCCAGGTACGGGGCGGCCATCAGGCTGGGCACGTTGCTGTCGTCCATCAGCAGGGCGTTGCCCAGGCCGTCGACCTCGTAGGCCCAGATCGTCTCGCCGGCGGCGTTGCGCATCGTGCCGTGGGCTCGCAGGCCCTCGTCAATGGACGTGCGCAGGGCGCGGGCGCGGGCGGCGATGTCGGCGTCGTCCAGGATCTCGGTGAAGATGCGCTCCAGATACCCCATCACGACGACCGCGAACATGTTCGCCGGCACCAGGTAGTGGTACGTGCAGGCGTCGTCGCTCGGGCGGAAGCCGCTCCAGGTCATGCCGGTCGGCGCCACGGGGGAGCCCTTGCCCTCCCTGCTCAGGCTTTCGGTGGGGATGTCGCAGTCGCGGATGAAGAAGTACGGCGAGCGGGCGTGGTCCAGTTCGGTCTCCAGCACGTCCAGGATGCGGCGCACGCCGGCGACGAACGTGGCGTCGAACTGGGTCGTGCGGCCGGTGTTGGCATACAGCAGCCAGGCCAGCTGGATCGGGTAGCACAGCGAGTCGAGCTCGTACTTGCGCTCCCACAGCCACGGGCTGGAGAAGTCGGAGCGGTCGTCCGGGTCCCAGGTGGCGCCGTTGGGCTCCTCGTTGAAGGCGTTGGCGTACGGGTCGATGCCGATATAGCGGAACTGCAGCCGCACCAGGCCCTCGATCATCGACGCCAGGTCGGGGTCCTCGGCGGCGATGACCAGATACGGGCGGACCTGTGCGGTGGAATCGCGCAGCCACATCGCGGGGATGTCGCCGGTCAGCAGGAAGGTGGTGCCGTCATCGTGCCGGTTGACCGTGGTGGTCAGCGTGTTGGCGAAGGCCGCGTTGAAATCCTCGGCCCAGCCGGCGTGTTCGGTGCCGCACAGCTCGGTGATGCGATCCATGAACCGTTGGACGGATGGTGGGATGGTGGCGTATGGCATGGTGCTCCGTTGCCCCTTTCAGTAAACTAAGTTAATTTATTTGGTATTATCGTATATTAACTGAGTTAACACGCCGTGGTGTGGTGAACTCATGGCGCATTCGGATGACGGCCGACACCGGCGACGACGTTTCCGAGGCGTCGCACCGTTCCGTCATCACGGCCTGTAGGAAAGCGAGCGCACCGTGAACCCTGTCCCACATACCCCCGATACCGATGCCATCGACGCCCTCATCGATGCGATGAGCTTCACCGAGAAGGTCGGTCAGCTCAACCAGCGTCTGTTGGGTTGGAAATCGCTGACCCGCGACGGGTCGGGAAGACTGGCCGTCACCGACGAACTCAAACGCGAGATCGACCGATGGGGAAGCCTGGGCGTGCTGTATGGCCTGTTCCGCGCCGACCCGTGGTCCGGGCGGCACTGGGGCAACGGCGTCCGCCCCGAGGAACGGCCCGAGGCCATCCGCCTGGTCCAGGAGGAGGTGCTCTCGCGCGGCGCCCACGGCATCGGCGCGTTGCTCAGCGAGGAGGCGCCCCACGGCCACCAGGCGCTGGGCGGTACGATTCTGCCGACCAACCTGGCCTTGGGCGCCACCTTCGACCCCCAGGCCGTGCGTGAGGCCGAGGCCGCCGTCGCAGCCGAGCTGGCGGCCAGCGGCGTGCATATCGCCCTCGTCTCCGGACTGGACGTGGCCCGTGACCCGCGATGGGGCCGGTGCGAGGAGTGCTTCGGCGAGGACCCGCTGATGGCCGCCCGGATGTGCGAGTCGATCGTCGTCGGCATGCAGGGGGAGAACCGCAGCAAGGTCGGCCGCGGCGGCGTGGCCGTGGTCCTCAAGCATCTGGCCGCCCAGGGCGAGGCCGTCGGCGGCCGCAACGGCCAGTCCGCGATCATCGGCAGCCATGACCTGCACGAGATCCACATGCCGCCGGTGGTCGCCGGCGTCAAGGCCGGGGCGCTCGGGTTCATGGCCGCCTACAACGACATCGATTCGATGCCCTGCTGCGCCAATCCGTGGCTGCTGCGGGACTATCTGCGCGACCGGCTCGGCTTCGACGGCATCGTGATGGCGGACGGTCTGGCCGTCGACCGTCTCGAGGGCATGACCGGTTCCATCCCCGGTGCCGGCCGTGCCGCGCTGCTCGCCGGGGTCGATGTGTCGCTGTGGGACCAGGGCTTCGCCTCGCTCGAACGCTTCGCCGACGACGAGTCGGTGGTCGCCGCCGTCGACCGTTCGCTGCGCCGCGTGCTGAACCTCAAGGCCATGTTCGGCCTGCTGCCCGTCGGATGCGGCGGGGACGGACGCGGTCCCGCCGGGTCGGCCGAACGCATCACCGTGGGGCGGGGGAGCGTGGCCGTGCCCAGCGCCCCGGCGATCGAGGCGGCCATGGCCGATGCGCAGGAGAAATCGCGTGAGCTGGCCTCCTCCTGCATGACGCTGCTGGACGGCGGCGATGCGATGGCCGACATCCGCGCGGCAATCGCCGATGAGCAGGCCGGCCCGATCATCGTGGCCGGGCCGTTCGCGGATGACATCGCCTGCTTCCTGGGCGACTACACGGCGCCGCTGCCCGAGGGTCGGGACACCAGCGTCTACCGCCGGCTGCGCGAACGCTTCGGCGATCGTGTGATGCTGGCCGCCGACGGCACCGGACTGGAGGGAACCGACTGGCTGGAAGCCGCTGTGGTCGTCGCGGTGGTCGGCGGCACCAGTGAACGCAGCTACGACAGCGAGTTCGCGGACAACGGCGCCGCCGCTTCCGTGAAGGGCCGCGGCGCCACCTGCGGCGAGGGCGTGGACCTGTGTGACGTGACGTTGCCCTGGAACCAGGATGCGCTGCTCGACCGGTTGCGGGAACTGACCTCGGCGCCGATCGTGACGGTGGTGGTCTCGGGCCGCGCACATGTGCTGACCCATGTGCTGGAGGTCTCCGATGCGACGCTGTGGGCCGGTTATGGCGGGCCGTACGGCCCTGATGCGGTGGTCTCGGTGTTGGCGGACGCCGCGCCGATGCCCGGGCGCATGCCGGTTACGCTGCCGGCCCGCGCCGGGGCGGTGCCGGTGCGGTACAACGACAGGCAGAGCGCCGTGCATGTGTACCGCGACGCCGAGGAACCGGTGCTGCTGCCGTTCGGGTACGGCGATCGGGTGACGGGTGCGGCGGCGATTGAGCGTGCGTGCGTGACGCCGTCCGGGGATATCGAGGTCACGGTGCGGGTCGGGGACTGCCCCGGCGCGGTGAACCTGTTCGCGCGCCGTATCGGAGGTGTTCGCGTGCCTCGTTTGGCCGAGCTGGTGGACAGCGTGCGCGTCCCCGATTCGTGCGGATGGTCGGGGACGGTGCGCATGGATGTGCCGGCGGAGGCGGTGACCGATCCGAACGACGACGCGATTCGCGTGCGGCTGTGGGTCGGGGTACCCGAACACGGCGAGGCCGACGAATGCGAGGTCGTCGTCCGCCGCTGACGCGGTCGGTCGCCTGTGGTCCAGCGGCGGGCCGCAGGCGACCTAAACCTCTTTAGTTGCATCGGGGTAGAGTGAGGTGCCGTGAGGGTATCTCCGCAAGGGGCCCGGTCCTATGTTAACGAAGTTAACACGCCGATGAAACGTCGGTATTTCAAGCCATCTGGGGTGTCGGGGCGCGGCCGGGTGGACAGCCGCGAAAAATGATGTATCATGTAACTAAAGCGATTTAGTAAAACGGTGTCAGAAGCCGTGAATGAGGAACCAACGAATCGAAGGTCGTGCGGTGTGGGTGCCGCGCGGCGGAACACCTGGCGTTCGCCGTCGAGCGTCCGGCAGGGATAGGCAAAGGAGCGCGCATGTTCTTGAAAATCGACCAGCAGCTGGAGCGTTGCCGGCGTGTCATCCGCCAGCGCGTCAAGCCGCGCATCCACCCCGTTCTCGCCCATCTGGACGTCGACGCCTTCGACATCCCCGGCGAGCCGATGCCCACCGACGAATTCTTCGCGCGGCTTTCCCGCGGCGAGATCGTCTTCGAGCCGTTCTCGATCGGCTCGCAGTGGGGCACCACCTGGGGCACCACCTGGTTCCGGCTGTCCGGACAGGTGCCGGCCGGCAAGCCCGAGGGGCGGCCGCTGGAACTGTGGATCGACCTGGGCTGGTACGACCACTCCTGCGGCGGGCATATCGAAGGCCTCGTCTACCGTGCGGACGGCAC
The DNA here is from genome assembly GCF_000771405.1 of Bifidobacterium pullorum DSM 20433. Classification (GTDB taxonomy): domain Bacteria; phylum Actinomycetota; class Actinomycetes; order Actinomycetales; family Bifidobacteriaceae; genus Bifidobacterium; species Bifidobacterium pullorum. The sequence goes on from NZ_JDUI01000013.1 coordinate 72,255, forward strand.
CGCCATCAAGGCCGTGCATCCGCTCAACCACTGGGTGCCGCTGATCGCCGCCGACGGCACCTCGCAGGTCGAACTGGACGCCGAGGGCCGCTTCACCGTGTATCTGGAGGCCGCGTCGAACCCGCTGCTGCTGGGCGTGCCGCCGTTCATCGAGACCGAGCTGGGCGAATGCGCCACCGGCAAGCCCGAGGAGCCGTACACGTTCCGCGCGGCCGATCTGACCGAATACGACGAGCGGTTCGAGCACTACTGGACCGATCTGGACGTGGTCGACACCGTGATGGCCGAGACCGACAAGGACTCGCCCCGCTATTGGCAGATGGCCAAGGCCCTGCAGCGTTCGCTCAATCTGTTCGACGAGCAGAATCCGGATTCGGTGGATGCGGCCCGCCAGGCGCTGGCCGGGGTGCTGTCCCGCCGCGCCAACGCCTCCGCCATGGACATCAGCGCCATCGGCCATGCGCACATCGACTCGGCATGGCTGTGGCCGGTGCGTGAGACCCGCCGCAAGGTGGCCCGCACCGTGGCCAACGCGCTCGCGCTGATGGACGACGACCCCGAGTTCAAGTACGCGATGAGCTCCGCCCAGCAGTACGCCTGGCTGGAGCAGGACCATCCGGACCTGTTCGCGCGGATGAAGGAGCGCATCGCCGAGGGCCGGTTCATCCCGGTCGGCGGCATGTGGGTGGAATCCGACGGCATGCTGCCCTGCGGCGAGTCGCTGATCCGCCAGATCAGCTACGGCAGGCGGTATTTCAAGGAGAAGCTCGGTGTGGAGCCCAAGGGCATCTGGCTGCCGGACAGCTTCGGCTATACCGGTTCCTGGCCGCAGATCGCCCGCCGCGCCGGCTACGAATGGTTCCTGACCCAGAAGATCTCCTGGGGCGACACCACCAAGTACCCGCATCACTCGTTCCTGTGGGAGGGCATCGACGGCTCGCGCATCTTCACCCACTTCCCGCCGACCGACACCTATGCGGCCTGGATGACCGCCAAGGAGCTCGTGTACGGCGAGCGCAACTTCCGTGACAAGGACCTTTCCGACAAGGCCCTGATGCTGTTCGGCTTCGGCGACGGCGGTGGCGGCCCCACGCGCGAGATGATGGAGCACATCCACCGCTTCCGCGACCTGGAGGGCGTCAGCCGCCTGACCATCGAGCCGCCGGACACCTTCTTCGATGAGGCGCGCCGACAGATGGAGGACAACGCCGGCGAGGAGATGCCGGTGTTCAAGGGCGAGCTGTATCTGGAGCTGCACCGCGGCACGCTGACCGCCCAGCAGGACATGAAGCGCGGCTGCCGTCGTGAGGAGTCGCTGCTGCGTACGGTCGAGTACCTGTGCGCCGCCGCGTCGATCGCCGATCCGACGTACGGGTATCCCACGGACGAGATGGACCGGATCTGGACCACGCTGCTGCTCAACCAGTTCCACGACATCCTGCCCGGCTCCGGCATCGCCTGGGTGCACCGCGAGGCCCGTGAGGACTATGAACGCGACCTGAAGCGTCTCGCCGAGATCGCCGAGGACGCCTGCGCCGTGCTGCGCCGCGCGAACCCGGACGCCGATCTGCTGCCGCAGGCGACGATCGGCCAGTACCGGCTGGATGGCCTGTCCTGGACGCCCGTCTCGCGGACCGCCGAAGGCGAGGCCGTGACGATGGACCGTGACGACGAGGGCCGGACGACGGTGCGCAACGGTCTGGTCACGTTCGTCATCGAGCCCGACGGCACGATCGCCTCGGTGCGCGACGAGGTTCGCGGCCGCGAGCTGGTGCCCGCCGGCACCCGTCTGGGCGCCTATGAGCTGCTCAAGGACGAACCGTCCGTGTACGACGCTTGGGAGATCGAACGCGACGCGCTGCTGATGCATCGCACGATCGAAGGCGGGCGGATCGTCTCGGCCGACTGCGACGGCGATCGTGCCGTCGTGGCCGTGCGTACCGAATTCGGCGCCAGCGCCATCGACACGACGGTCACGCTGCGCCGCGGTTCGCGATCCATCGACTTCCACGCCGAGATCGACTGGCATGAGCGCGAACGCTTCCTCAAGGTCGACCTGCCCGTCGCCGTCGTGGCCACCGAGGCCCAGTACGACGCCCAGTATGGTCTTGTCCGCCGGCCGATCGCCAAGAACACCGCCAGCGACGAGGCCAAGTTCGAAAGCTGCACGAACCGTTTCGTGCGCATCGCCGAACCGGACTATGCGCTCGCCGTCGTCAACGGGTCGATCTACGGCTCCGACGTGGCCCCCATCGCCGGCGACGCCGCGCGCGGTCTCGGGGCGGGCACGATGGTCAGGCTCTCGCTGCTGTCGGCGCCGGTGTACCCCGATCCGCGCACCGATCTGGGCGGGCATGAATTCGACTGGTCGCTGCTGGCTGATGCGGAGCTCGAACGCACGCTCGACCGGGCGGCGGAGCTCAACGCCCCGCAGCTGGCCGATATGCCCGTGATCGCGCCGCTGGCCTCGTTGGAGCCTGTTTCGGGCACCGCCGTGATCGACTGGATCAAGCTGGCCGACGACGGTTCCGGCGACCTCATCGTGCGCCTGTACGAGGCGGCCGGCGGCCACGCCGAAGCGGTCCTGCACGTCGCCGAACCCCTCCGCGGGGCGGGCGTGCGCGAAACCGACGTGCTCGAGCACGACGACCTGGCCGCCGACCTGCCGGTGAGCCTGCCCGACCGCGGCACGCATACGGCCGAGGGCGCGCCGATCAGTCTCAACCCGTTCCAGATGGCCACGCTGCGTATCGCGCGGTGAGCCTCACCCGAACCACAGCCCTATACGACGTATCGCAAGGAGTTCAGTCATGTTCCTGTTGCCCGATCAGCAGCTTCAGCGGGCGGACCGCGTCATGCAGCAGCGCGTCGAACCGCATGTGCATGATGTCCTTGACCACTGCACGGTCCGCGCCTGCGCCAACCCCGGCGAGCCCGAGCCCTCCGACGAGGTGTTCGCCCGGATCCGCTCCGGCCGGATGGCGTTCGAACCGTTCGCCGTGCCCGGCGTGTGGGGCACCACCTGGGGCACCACCTGGTTCGAGGTCTCCGGTCGCATCGACAAGGCCGCCGCGGCGGGCCGCAAGGTCGAACTGATCGTCGACCTGGGCTGGCTGCACCACCGCGGTCCCGGATTCCAGGCCGAAGGTCTGGTCTACCGCGCCGACGGCACCGCCATCAAATCCGCGAACCCGCGCAACTGCTGGATTCCGCTGATGGCCGCGGACGGCACGCCGAACGTCGAGCTGGATGCGGACGGCCGCTTCACCGTGTACATCGAGGCCGCCGCCAACCCGTTCGTGGAGGGGCCGACGCCGTACTCGCCCACCGAGTTGGGCGAGGAGGCCACGGGCCGCCCCGACTTCCCGTACACGCTGAGCCGTATGGACGTGTGCGCGTTCAACGCCGAGATGTTCGACTACTGGATGGACCTGGAGACCGTATCCTCGCTGATCCGGGAGCTCAAGGACGACGATCCGCGCTACTGGCAGCTCGCCAAGGCGCTGCAGCGCTCGCTCAACCGGTACGACGAGCGGCATCCGGACACCGTGGCCGCCGCGCGTGAGGCGCTGGCCGGCGTGCTGGCCGAACCGGCCGCATCCAGCGCCATCAACCACATCGCCGTCGGCCATGCGCACATCGACTCGGCATGGCTGTGGCCGGTGCGCGAGACCCGCCGCAAGGTGGCCCGCACCGTGTCCAACGTGCTGGCGCTGATGGACGAGGACCCGGACTTCACGTACGCGATGAGCTCGGCCCAGCAGTACGCCTGGCTCGAGCAGGAGCATCCGGACCTGTTCGCCCGCATGAAGGAGCGCATCGCCGAAGGCCGGTTCATCCCGGTCGGCGGCATGTGGGTGGAATCCGACAACATGATCCCCACCGGCGAATCGCTGGTCCGTCAGATCACGTTCGGCCGCCGATACTTCAAGGAGCATCTGGGCGTCGAGCCGCGCGGCATCTGGCTGCCGGACAGCTTCGGCTACTCGGGCGCCTGGCCGCAGATCGCGCGTCGCGCCGGCTACGACTGGTTCCTGACACAGAAGATCTCCTGGAACGACGCCACCAAGTTCCCTCACCACTCGTTCCTGTGGGAGGGCATCGACGGTTCGCGCATCCTGACCCACTTCCCGCCGTCGGACACCTACTGCTCGTCCATGTCGATGCAGGAGCTCATGTATTCGCAGCGCAACTATCTGGACAAGGATCTGTCGCGCAACGCGATCCTGCTGTACGGCTTCGGCGATGGCGGCGGCGGTCCCACGCGCGAGATGACCGCGCGCATCCGCCGCGACCATGACTTGGCCGGGGCCCCGAAGATCGAATTCGGCACGCCGGACGAACTGTTCGACCGCGTGCGCAAGGACATCGTCGACGACGCCGCGGGGGAGACCCCGGTGTTCAAGGGCGAGCTGTATCTGGAGCTGCACCGCGGCACGCTGACCGCCCAGCAGGGCATGAAGCACGGCTGCCGGCGCGAGGAGGCCATGCTGCGCGCGACCGAGTATCTGTGCGCGGCCGCGGCGCTCAAGGACGGCACCTACGTCTATCCGAAGGACGAGCTGGACGCCATCTGGCAGACCCTGCTGCTCAACCAGTTCCACGACATCCTGCCCGGTTCCGCGATCGCCTGGGTGCACCGGCAGGCGCGCGCCGAATACGAGCGCGACATCGCACGGCTGAAGCAGATCGCCGAGCAGGCCGGACGCGTCATTGCGGCCGCCGAGCCGGGCGACATGCTCGTGACCCATGCCGCCATCCCGTCCTATACGGCCGATGCGGCCAGCGCGTGGACCGTGCGCGACCGTGCGGCCTCGCACGATGCCGAACCGGTGGCCGTGGAACGAGACGGCGGACGCATCATCCTGGACAACGGCCTGCTGCGCGTGACGGTGGAGCCCGACGGCACGGTGTCCTCGCTCGTCGACCTGTCCGGCGACCGCGAACTGGTGCCGGGCGGAACCCGACTCGGCCGCTACGAGCTGCTGGACAACGAACCGTTCCACTGGGATGCGTGGGAGGTGCAGCGCGACGCGTTCCTGACCGCCCACGGTCTGCGGGAGTCCCGCATCGACGCCGTGGACATGGCGGCTGACGGTGCCTGCGTGGTCCGGGTGGTCACGCGCAACGACGATGTGACCATCGTCACCTGCATCACCCTGCACCCGGATCGCCGGACGCTGGATTTCTCCGCCCAGGTGGATTGGCGCACCGAAGAGGAATTCCTCAAGGTCGACATCCCGCTTGGCGTGCAGGCCACCAATGCGCAGTACGAATGCCAGTACGGCATGGTGGAGCGCCCGATCCAGAAGAACTCGCGCAGCGACGAGGCCAAGTTCGAAAGCTGCACGCACCGTTTCGTGCGCGTGGCCGACGCCTCCTACGCGGCTGCGGTGGTCAACGCCTCGACCTACGGCTCCGACGTCAGCCCGATTCACGGCGACGACGGGACCCGCGGCGCGATGGTTCGCCTGTCGCTGCTGTCGGCGCCGCTGTACCCCGACCCGCGCACCGATCAGGGCGCGCACGAGTTTGCCTGGAGCGTGGTGGCCGACGCCTCGATGCCCGCCGTGCTGGATGAGGCCACGCGCCTGAACACCGCGGAACTGGAGGGCATCCCCGCATTCGAGCCGCTGGCGCGGCTGGACGTGGCGGAAGGCGTGCCGGTGCTGGATTGGGTGAAGACCGCCGACGATGGTTCCGGCGACCTGATTCTGCGCGTGTACGAGGCGGCGGGCGGTTGCGCGGTGGCCAGCCTCGACATGTGCGCGGAACTGGCCGAGGCCACCGTGCGCGAGGTCGACGTGCTGGAGGGCGACGGCCTGGCGACCGACCTGCCCCGCGCGTTGGCACACGGCCCGGCCCAAGGCGCCACGCTGCGGCTGGCGCCATTCCAGATGGCCACGCTCCGCGTGAGCCGCTGAACAACCAGATGTGCCCGACCCTCCCCGGATCGGGAACAAACCACAACACAAGGAAATAGAAAAAGGAAAGGAAACATCATGGTATCTTCCATGAAGAAGGCACTTGCCCTGACTGGTGCCGCAGCGATGCTGCTGTCGGTGGCCGCTTGCGGCGGCAACGATGCCGGAGAAAGCGACGGCGTCAAGGAGATCACGTTCCAGACCTGGAACCTGAAGAACGACAAGTACACCCCGTACTTCGAGGGTCTGATCGAGGCGTACGAGGAGGAGCATCCGGACGTCAAGATCAATTGGGCCGACCAGCCGTCCGACGGCTATGAGGACAAGCTGTCGACCCAGGCCGCCTCGGGCGAGCTGCCGGATATCGTCGACGGCGGCGCCTCCATCCTGTACGGCCTGGCCAAGGCCGGCGCGCTGATGAACCTCTCCGCCGAGGTTCCGGACGCCGAGGGCGACTACTACGAGGGCGCCTGGGCCGGTGCCACGATGACCGGCAACGGCATCGAGGAGGGCGCCTACGGCTTCCCGTGGTACGTCAACGACGGCCCGACCTACTGGAACACCGAGCTGATGAAGCAGTGCGGCCTGGATCCGGACGCCGTGCCGACCACCTGGGACGAGTACTTCGCCGCCGGCAAGACCATCGCCGAGAACTGCGACGGCGTCTATCTGGCGACCACGATGGGCTCCAACACCGAGGACTACGTGACCGCCGGCGCCACCTGGATGAACGACGATCACAGCGCCTACACGTTCAACGATGAGGCCGGCGTCAAGCAGCTGCAGAACTTCATCGATCTGTACAACGAGGGCGGCATCCCGCCGGAGGCCCTGGACTCCTCCTGGAGCCAGCAGTCCGACTTCTTCCAGCGCGGCTCGCTGGTCGCCATGGCCGGCTCCGCCTACTCCGCCGACGGCTTCAAGCAGAACTCCCCGGATCTGTATGAGAAGCTGACCGTCGGCCCGCGTATCACCAACGACGGCAAGTCCGCCTCGGTGTCCTACGAGCTGCTGGGCATCAGCTCCCAGTCCAAGTACCCGGACGTCGCCATCGACTTCGCCCGCTTCGTGACCAACGCCGAGAACCAGGTCGAGTTCGCCAAGCAGGCCGCCGTGTTCCCGTCGGCCCAGGGCGGTCTTGAGGACGAGTACTACCAGGACATCGACACCAGCACCCTGGAGGGCCAGGCCCTGCAGATCACGCTGGATCAGGTGAAGAACGGCTACTCCTCGCGTCCGGCCGAGTTCACCGATGCCAACGGCTACAAGTACCTCCAGCAGCAGGTGGCCCTCGCCATGCAGGGTGAGCAGACCGCCCAGGAGGCGCTGGACAAGACCGTCGAGTACTCCAACGAGAGGCTCGCACGATGAGCTCAGTGGCATCCGCCGCTGCCAGGTCGGAGGCCGCCAAGGCCTCCGACCGGCCTGAACCGACGAACCACACCGCAGTCAATAAGCCGCACCGCAGCTTCGGCACGGTCATCGCGCCGTACCTGTTCGTGGCCCCCGCCTTCATCGTGGTGTTCGTGTTCGTCGTCCTCGCGGCACTCAACACGTTCAGGCTTGCCTTCACCGACTCCACGCTGCTCAAGCCGGGCAAGTTCGTGGGATTCCAGAACTTCATCGACCTGTTCCAGGACGAATACTTCCTGACGGCCCTGCTCAACTCCTCGCTGTACGTGGTGTGCGTCGTGCCGTTCATGGTCATCCTCCCGCTGATCCTGGCCAACCTGGTCAAGGGCAACGGGCGCATCATGGGATTCTTCCGCACCGCCTTCTACATGCCGGTCGTCATGTCCGCCGTCGTCGTCGGCATGATCTGGACCAACCTGCTCGACTCGCAGGGCCTGATCAACTCCATCCTCAAGGGCGCGGGCATCATCGAGGAGGCGATCCCGTTCCTGACCAACCGCTGGGGCATCCTGTTCAGCTCGATGTTCGTCACCATCTGGCTGGGTCTGGGCTACTACATGGTCATCTACCTGACGGCGCTCGCCAACATCGACGAATCGCTGTATGAGGCCGCGGCGCTGGACGGCGCCGGCCCCGTCCGCCAGTTCGTCTCGGTGACGATGCCCGGCGTGCGTTCGACGATGGTGCTCATCATGATGCTGTCCACCATCTCGGCGTTCCGCGTCTTCAACGAGGTCTACGTGCTCACCAACGGCACGGCGGGACCCGGCGGCATGGACATGACGATGTCGATGCTCATCAAGAACGAAGGTACCGGCATCCAGGCCCGTACCGGCTATGCGAGCGCCATCTCGCTGGTCGTGCTGGTCATCGTCGGCACGCTGCTGATCATCCAGCAGATCATCCAGAAGAGGGGTGAGGACTGATGAAGATCGCCGGTAAGCGCATCACCGTAGGCAAGGTGGTGCAGTACCTCATCCTGATCCTGATGTTCGTCGTGCTGGTCGGCCCCTTCGTCTGGGAGCTGTCGCTGTCCCTCAAGGGCCCGGGCGACAACGTCTACGCCGTTCCGCCGTACATCATCCCGAAGACCCCGACGCTGGAGAACTACGTGGACGTGTTCCGCCAGGTTCCGGTGGCCCACTACATGCTGAACTCGCTGATCGTGGCCTGCATCTCGATCGCGGGCAACATCATCCTGTCCACGATGGCCGGCTACGCGCTGGGCCGTCTCAAGTGGAAGGGCCGCGGTCTGGTCTTCGCGATCTTCATGGGCACCATGGTGATCCCGCTGGAAGGCGTCATGATCTCCCAGTTCCTGATCGTCAAGGGCATGGGACTGCAGAACACGCTGGTGTCCGTGGCGCTGCCCGGCCTGGTGACGGCGATGAACATCCTGCTGATGACCAACGCCTTCAAGTCCATCCCGATGGAGCTTGAGGAGGCCGCCATGGTCGACGGCGCGAACCTGTGGCAGCGGTTCTTCAGAATTTGCGTCCCGCAGGTCAAGGGCACGATGACCGTCGTCGGCATCTTCGCCTTCGTCGGCGCGTGGAACGACTTCCTGTGGCCGTTGATCACCATCTCCGATGAGAACAACTACACGCTGACGCTGGGCATGAACCGACTCAAGGGCCTGTTCATCTCCGATCCGCGACTGATCGCGGCCGGCGCGCTGGTTTCGCTCATCCCGATCATCATCTTCTTCTGCTGCTTCCAGCGGTACTTCTTCCGCGGCCTGGAAGCCGGCGGCCTGAAGGGATGATCCGCAACAGAAAGGCTCAACAATGAGATTCGGTGTCAACTACACACCGTCGAACGGCTGGTTCCATTCGTGGCTGAATCCCGATTGGCAGAGCGTGGACCGCGACCTTGAGCAGATCGCCGAACTGGGCATGGACCATGTCCGCATCTTCCCGGTGTGGCCGTATCTGCAGCCCAACCGCACCTGGATCAACCGCAAGGGCATCGAGGATGTGCGCCGCATGGTGCACATCGCCGGCGAACACGGACTCGACGTCTACGTGGACGTGTTCCAGGGGCACCTGTCGAGCTTCGACTTCCTGCCCAGCTGGCTGGTCACCTGGCATACCGGCAACATGTTCACCGATCCGGACGCGGTGGCCGCCGAGTGCGAGCTGATCCGGGTCCTTGGCGGCGAACTGTCGCAGGAACCGGCGTTCAAGGGCATCACGGTCGGCAACGAGGTCAACCAGTTGTCGGACCGTCCGCATCCGACCAAGATGGTCGCCACCCCGGCGCAGATCGACGCATGGCTTGACGCCACGCTCGAGGCGGCGGGAACCGCCGGAGGCGACGCCCTGTACAGCGTCAACGACGGCGTCTGGTTCCTGGACGGGCATCCCTTCACCCCGGTGCAGTCCGGGAACAAGGGCGACATGACCACCATCCACGCCTGGGTGTTCAACGGCACGGCGCAGGGATACGGCGCGACCAGCGAGGAATGCTCCGCGTACGCGCTGTATCTGGCCGAGCTGTCGAAGGCGTTCTCCGGCGATCCGGAGCGCCCCGTCTGGCTGCAGGAGGTGGGCGCGCCCGAGAACGTGCTCGAGACCGCGGACACCCCCGAGTTCTGCCGTCGCACGGTGCTCAACGCGCTCGACTGCCCGAACCTGTGGGGCGTCACCTGGTGGTGCTCGCACGATGTGGCGGCGTCGATGTCGGACTTCCCCGAGTTCGAGCATGCGCTCGGCCTGTTCGACGAGCATGGCGAACTCAAGCCGATCGGCCGCATGTTCGGCGATCTGGCCCGCGAGCATCGCGACCATACGAAGCCCGCACCCCGCACCACGGCCATCGTCGTTGATGTCGACGCCGACGGCAACCCGCTGGACCGCAGCGCCTGCGGCCCCGGCGGATCGGTGTGCGACCTGTGGATGAAGGCCCACTGCGAGGGGCTGCGTCCCACCGTCGTCACCTCCGATGTGGCGACCGATCCCGCACGTCTCGCCGCCCTCGGCGTGACCGAGCTGATCCGCGACACGGATCCGCACCCGGCGCGGTTCTACACTGCCGTGTCGGACTCCTCGTTCGAGGACCTCGACGAGGCCTGATCATCACGGTGCCGCCGCACACCGCGGCGGCACCATACAACTCATACGTCGACGGACAACGAAGTGCCGTCATTCCGTTTCAACATCGTTGGTTTTTGTCTTGATTCGTTGACTGCCTGCGCGGATGTCGCGCCGGCGTCGATTCCATTGAAAGGATGCTTTCGCCGGATCGGTTCCGGCGGAAACGCGGCGCCATGCCTATATCGCAAACCAGAGCACGACGCCGCGGTGATTGGGTACGGGAAAGCCCCGTACTCTCTTAAGAATAGAGAAAGGAACATAATGGGCGCAAGCCATGTGTTTCCCCAGGGCGGAACGACGGTGAAACGTCGTATCGCCGCCATCGCCGCGGGCATCGCCACCGCGGCGATGGCTCTCGGCGGCGTCGTCGCGCCGCCCGCCACGGCATATGCCGACGAGCCCGCAGCCGCGGACGTCAGCAGTGTCACGAACCCGAACAACCGTCATTTCATGGTGTACTACCGTGCGTGGCGTGATGTGACGATGAAGGGTGTGAATACCGATCTGCCGGATGAGAACTGGATTTCGATGTACGACATCCCGTATGGCGTGGATGTGGTGAACGTGTTCAGTTATGTGCCGGCGGGTCAGGAGGCGGCGGCCCAGCCGTTCTATGACAAGCTCAAGGCCGAGTATGCCCCGTATCTGCATTCGCGTGGCATCAAGCTCGTGCGCGGCATCAACTACGAACAGGTCACCGTCGAAGGCTTCCGCGACTACATGGCCGATCTGGGCAAGACGGCCGATGAGGCCACCGAGGCCGACTATGATGCCTATGCGCTTGAGATCATCGACGAGTACATGACCTCGGTCGGCCTGGACGGTCTGGACATCGATATGGAGACCTATCCGACCGACGCGGATGTGGCGATTTCCGATAACGTGATCCGCGCCCTGTCCAAGCACATCGGCCCCAAGTCGGACGATCCGGATGGCACGATGTTCCTGTACGACACCAACGGCAGCAACACCAAGCCGTTCGCGAACGTGGCGGACTGCTTCGACTACGTGGCCTACCAGCAGTACGGCTCCACATCGACCCGCACCGCCGGCGCCGTCGCGGACTACTCGCCGTACATCGGCGCCGACAAGTTCGTGCCCGGCCTGGCCTTCCCCGAGGAAGGCGACCACAACCGTTGGTATGACGCCACGGAGCCGTATACGGACAGCCACATCTACGACATCGCGTCGTATGTGCGTGACAACGGCCTCGGCGGCATGTTCCTGTACGCGCTTGACCGCGACGGCCGCACCTACGAGGCCGAGGACTGGAGCCACATCGTCCCGTCGAACCTGCTGTGGACCAAGACCGCCATCGCTGAGTCGCAGGACATGACGATGGAGCAGGCCAAGGCCGCCGCGAACCACTACATCGAGCGCATGTCGCTGACCGAGGAAGGGGCTGCCGGCGTGGCCCTGAACGCCGAGGACGCGCTCGAAGCCGTGGAACAGGCCACGAACCTCTACGAGGTCAACAAGGCCGTGCT
>NZ_JDUI01000014.1 GCF_000771405.1 Bifidobacterium pullorum DSM 20433
ATTTCACGCTCAAACATTATGACGAACGTCGCTCTCCGACCGCACACACGATGCAGGACTACGTCAAGCGCACAATCACCGACGACCGCATACCATACCATCGCGGTACGCAACGAACTAGAGCTCGTTTGAGCGACTATGTACCGTACCACCGTGGTACACAATGACAAAACGGGCCTTTGAACAGCTCAGTACCACAACATCGTGGTACTAAAGCCGGAAAACGGCATCATCCGGATTCCGTACCGTACCACAGGCAACCGGACGAATCGGAAACCGCGGAAAATCAACCTTCCCAAAACAGCCACCACACCGTGGTACGGTACGGAACGCCACATCCGCCCATATCAGGACTCTGTACCACAACCACAAGGTACAAAACCTACCCCAATCGTTTGCCCTTGATTCCGTACCACAGCCTCGAGGTACAAACCCGGCCCAATCGATTGCCATTGATTCCGTACCACACCGGCGGCTTCAAACGCCCGCAAGCACCCATCCGGGTGCCCAGACCACGCACCCGCCGCACGGAAGCGGCCGGCCATCAGGCGTCCGCGGAAACACGAAACGTGGTTTGGTGACTTGAGTCCATCCGGGGTGCTATGGTAGATTGCTGTTGCTCCGCTGGAGCACAATAACATAAAAGGAGTCATGCCTGAGTGGCCGATAGGGGCACCCTGCTAAGGTGTTAGTCGCTGATTGCGGCTCGAGGGTTCGAATCCCTCTGACTCCGCCATCAAGGGTTCCGGGAGCATCCCGGAACCCTTTTGTTTTGCCTCGGGCCCTATGCCGCAAACTCGATGCCTCTGGTCCCGCGGCTTCGCGCGCCGTAGGATGGAACCATGAGCACAGCACCACGGGTCGAGGCCGCGAAACGCGACTGGGGTCATGACGAGACCGGTTGCACGGTGCTGCATATCGACATGGACGCCTTCTACGCCTCGTTGGAGATCGCCCGTCATCCGGAACTCAAAGGCAAGCCGGTCATCATCGGCACCGGGCCGCGTTCGGTGGTCTCGGCCGCCAGCTATGAGGCCCGCCGCTACGGCATCAATTCGGCGATGGCGAGCGCCCGCGCCCGTCAGCTGTGCCCGGATGGCGTGTTTCTGCCCGTGGACATGCGCTATTACCGGATGATGTCGCGTCGTATCTTCGATGAGGTGTTCAGCCGGATCACCGACCGCATCGAACAGGTGTCGGTGGACGAATGCTATATGGATGTGTCCGGGGCGTTGCTGCAATGGAGTTCGCCGAGCGCCATCGGCGCGTGGATCCGCACCCAGGTGGCGGCACGCTACCATGTGACCTGTTCGGTGGGTATCGCCGCCAACAAGCTGGTGGCCAAGATGGCCTCCACCAACGCCAAGCCGGACGGCATGCTGCTGATTCCCAAGGCCCGTCACGCCGAGTTCGTGCAGATCATGCCGTTGCGCGGCATTCCCGGCATCGGCCCCTCGCTGGAACGGCATCTGAATGCGTGGGGCATCAACTCGGTGGCCGACCTGGCCGCCACGCCCGAGACCACGCTCGCCCAGGCGACAGGCTCGCCCACGGTGGCGCACAGCCTGGTGCTGGCCTCCCACGGCATCGATGAGCGCGAGGTCACCCCGTATACGCCGGAGAAGTCGATCGGCGCGGAACGCACGTTCACCGAAGACACCACCGACATGCGCACGGTCAGCGCCCTGCTGCGCCGCTGCTGCGACGAAGTGGCCTCCACGCTGCGCAAGCGCGGGCTGGTGGCCCGCACGATCACCGTCAAGCTCCGCTTCGACGACCTGACCTACCGCACCAAGGCCCACACCATGGAGCGCCCGACCGACGCGGCGAGCGTGCTGTATCCACAATCGGTCGCCCTGCTCAAGCAGATGCTGGGACTTGCGCCCGACGCCGGCGAGGATACACCGCTGCCCCGCCGGATACGGCTGGCGGGGGCCAGCGCCAGCGGTCTGGCGCAGGCGGAGCAGACCCCGATCCAACTGTCGATCGACGACCTGCTGGAACAGGATGACGCACCGAAGGGCGAGACGCGCGCCTCGCGGCTACGCGACGCGGAACAGGCGCTTGACGCGATCCGCAAACGGTATGGCAAGGGCGCGGCGAGCATCGGCCTGTGATCAGGCCGCCTGCAGCCGGCGGCAGGCGTCGGCGATCGCCTCATCGGTGGCGGTGGCGGAGAACCGCAGACAATCCGGCGCCCCGTAGAATTCTCCGGGGCTGGGCACCACGCCCAGTTGCGCCAGGTCGGCCATATCCTGCCAGCAGTCGCCGCTGCGGGCCTTCACCCACACGTACAGCGCGCCCTGCGGCATCTCGGCGTCGTATCCATACGCCCGCAACGCCTGGACCAGCGCGGTCAGACGCCGCTCGTACCGCGACTTCTGTTCGCGCATCGAGTCCGTGTCGCGCAGGGCCTCGGCCATCGCGGCCTGCACCGGACCGGGGATGATCTGCCCGATCTGCTTGCGGATGGCCGTCATACGGGAGACCAACGAGTAGTCGCCGGCGATGAACGCGGCCCTGTAGCCCGCCATATTCGACTGCTTGCTCAGCGAATACAGCACCAGCACGCCGTTCGCGGTCCCCTCGCACACCTGCGGGTTCAGCGCGCACGGAGCGGCGTCGCCGCGCCCGCCGCGCCAATCCAGCATCGCATAGCATTCGTCGGAAAGCACCACCGCGCCGATCTGACGCGCGGCCGCAACGATCTCATACAGCCATTCCACGCTCAGCGTCTCCCCGGTGGGGTTGCAGGGCGAGTTGACCCACACGGCCTTGACGTTCGGCACGTTCCGCCACGACGAGACGTCGGAGATGTCGTCGACCTTCAGCACCGTGGCACCGGCCAACTGGGTGCCGATCTCGTATGTCGGGTAGGAGACGCGCGGCTGCACCACCACGTCGCCGGGGCCCAGGTGCAGCAGCGACGCCATCAACGCCACCGCCTCCTTGGAGCCTACCGTCGGCACGATGCCCGCGTTGATCGAACCGAGGTCGACGCCGCGCCGGTCACGGAACCAGTCGGAGATTGCGGCACGCAGTTCCGCGGTGCCGGCAGTCGCCGGATACCCGTAGGCGTTCGGATCGTTCGAGGTGGCCGTCAGCGCGCCGCGAACCGACAGCGGCACCGAATCGACCGGCGAGCCGACCGACAGGTCGACCATGCCGCCCGGGACGGACGCCGCGGTGCGCTTGTACTCGGCGATGCGGGACCAATCGTATGGCGACAAAAACTCGTAGAACCCCATGACGCTCCTTTGTTCGACGGCGGCGACGCCAGCGGACGGCGACAACCCTCATTCCAGCATACGACGAAGGCCGCCGCGATCACTCGCGACGGCCAAAGGGCAACACAACGGCGGCAACGCCGATGCAAGACGGCTGGTATCGGTATCGACGTTCGGCATCGGCCTTCAACGACGGGACTGCCGGGGTCAAGGGCCAAGCCGGGCGAATCGACTGCCGGATCGTGCCGATGTCAGGCGTTCTGCGGCGGCAGGGCGGCCACCTGCTCGGGATCTTTGCCCAGCGGACCGGCGGCGCTGGCACCGCCCAGATCGCCCACTTCGGCGAAGAAGCTCACCGCGGCGTCCTTGTACCAGGCCCATTCCTCCGGCAGATCGTCCTCGTAGAAGATCGCCTCGGTGGGGCACACCGGCTCGCAGGCGCCGCAGTCGACGCACTCGTTCGGGTTGATGTACAGGGAACGGGCGCCCTCGTAGATGCAGTCGACCGGGCACTCGTCCACGCAGGCCTTGTCCTTGACGTCCACGCAGGGCTGCGCGATCACGTACGGCATGGGTTACCTCCAGCTGATATGTGACTGTGACACTTCGTGACCCTGACACTGTGCAGAACAACCTTGGAAAACCGCCATTATGGTGCTTGCATCAGCGTCACGATGTGTCACAGTCCGGTAGTGGTCATTGCCACCAGCTTACGCCGGACACCGGAAGACGGGGCATGCCGGCGGCCATGCGGGACTCAGCGCGCATCGGCATCCGCCAGCTCGCCCCTGCCGAGCAGCGCATGCCGGTAGCCGTAGCCGAAGTAGATGGCGAAGCCGATCACCAGCCAGACCACGAAGCGCAGCCAGGTGACCACGGACAGGTTGACCATCAGCCACAGGTTGGCGAGCGCGATGAGGATCGGCACCCACGGGTTGCCCGGCACGCGGAACACGCGCGGCAGGTCCGGACGGCGGCGGCGCATGATCGGGATGGAGATCGCCACCAGCGTGAACGCGGAGAGCGTGCCGATGTTGACCATGTCGGACAGCATCGAGATGTCGAAGCAGGCGGCCACGGTGGCCATGAACACGCCCATGATGATCTGCAGGGCCACCGGCGTGCCGTGCCTGCCGGTGTTGCTCAGGCCGCGCGGCAGCAGCCCGTCGCGGCTCATGGCGAACACCACGCGGGTCACACCCAACAGCAGCACCATGATCACGGTGGCCAATCCCAGCACGATGCCGAAGCTGATGACCTTGGCCGCCCAGGTGGCACCGACCAGTTCGAACGCGGTGGCCAGCGACGAGTCCGGCTGCGCGGCCAGATCCTTGTAGGAGACCATGCCGGTGGTCACGATGGCCACGAGCATGTACAGCACGACCACGAGCACGAGACCCACGCCGATGCCGAGCGGCACATTGCGCTTCGGGTTCTCAGCCTCCTCGGATGCGGTGGCGACCACGTCGAAGCCCAGGAACGCGAAGAACACGAGCGCCGCGCCGGACAGGATGCCGGGCACCCCGTAGATCGACGGGGTCATGCCGGTGACCCACTGCCACAGGGGCTGGTTCATCACGGCCTCGGACGAGGTGGCCGGCTCGCTCGGCGGGATGAATGGCGTGAAGTTCTCGGCCTTGACGTAGAAGAAGCCGACGATGACCACGAACAGCACGATGGCGATCTTGAGCACGGTCATCGCCCCGTCGACGCGCGCACCCAGCTTGGTGCCGAACACCAGCAGCGTGGTGAAGAACGCGACGATGACCGCCGGCGCCACGTCGATGGTGAACGGTCCGATCGCCAGATGCGTGTCGAAATCCCAGCCCATCAGGTCGAAGAAATCGTTGAGGTACACGCCCCAGTATTTCGAGATCACCGATCCGGCCATGAGCATCTCCAGGATCAGGTCCCATCCGATGATCCAGGCCACGATCTCGCCCACGGTGGTGTAGGTGAACGTGTAGGCGGACCCGGCGACCGGAATCATCGAGGCGAACTCGGCATAGCACATGACGGCGGCGCCGCAGACCACCCCGGCGATGATGAAGCTGATGATGACGGCCGGGCCGGCATGGAACGCCGCGGCCTGCGCGCCGACGGAGAAGATGCCCGCACCGACCGCCACGGCCACGCCCATGATGGCCAGGTCCCACCATTTCAGATTGCGTTTGAGCTCGTGACCCTCCTCGCCGGTTTCGGCGATGGTCTGCTCGACGGATTTGGTACGGAATAGATGCAGCATCAGGGACACCCCTTTGATCGTCCTTCTTCTCGCTGGGAGACAGTATAGACCCGTGGTGCCCCCGGTGTCCCGTTGCCCCGACACGCCCGGCCTCTACGGACTCTGACACATCGTGACTCTGATCTATCTCCCCAAACGGCTTTATTCCGCCACTTTTGGAGATAGATCACGGTCACGATAGATCAGAGTCCGTATCGTTAGCGCAGGTCCATGCCGACGACCACTGGTTCGGGGACCAGACGCACGCCGAACGCGGCCTCGACGCCGTCCTGTACGGCTCGGGCGAGGTCGGCCACGTCCGATGCCTGCGCGCCGCCGCGATTGGTCAGGGCGAGCGTATGCATGGTGGACAGGCCCGCCTTGGCGTCCTCGGCGGTCTTGAACCCCTTGTGGAAGCCCGCATGGTCGATCAGCCAGGCGGCGGAGGTCTTGACACCGGGTGTGCCATCGGGCAGCGCGGCGTCGAAGCGCGGCGCGTCCTCAGGCAGACGGGCGGCCTGTTCCGCGGTCAGGATCGGGTTCATGAAGAAGCTGCCGCAGCTGTGACGGTCATAATCCGGCGCGATACCCGAGTCGACGGTCACGGCAGACGCCGCCGTGGACTGTGACACAAGTTCGGTATCCGCGGTGTTGGAAACAAGCCGTTCCGCCGCGACAGATGTGTCAGAGTCCGATCCGGGGGTTTCCGGCACGGCGAGGGAATCAGCGACGTCGCCATACTGCGCCCGCAGCGCGACGGCCACCTGGTCGGCGCGCTTGGTGCCGTCCATGACCGGGGTCAGGTATCGGCCCGCATCCTCCAGCATGCCCTTGGAGGCGCGCACCTTGAGCACGGCGTTGCGGATGGCGCGGGTCTCCATGCGGTCGCCGACCTGTACGCCGAGCGCCTTGGCGAGCTGGCCGTAGCCGACCGTACCGGTGGCGCTGTGCCGCAGCGCGAACGTGACGGAAAGCACCACGTACCGGGGCGTGGGGAAGAACTCGGCGGCAGGCGTCGCAGGCGCGGCATACATGCTGGATTTGAGCGCCGACGAGCGGTAGCCGAACCGCAGGTCGTCCGGCGTCAGTTCGACGGTGCGCTTGTCCCTGCGGTCCCAGGCCTCCACAGATTCCACGGACGAGGCGACCTCCTGGCCGTACGCGCCGATGTTCTGCACCACGGACGCGCCGACCGTGCCGGGGATGCCGGACAGCCCCTCGACGCCCTCCAGGCCCATCTCAACCGTGAACGCCACGAAATCATCCCAGTTGCAGCCGGCCTCGGCGTTGATGTGCACGGTGCGGTCGCCGCCTTCCACGGGGGCGGCCTCGTCCGGCACGGTGATGGCGCGGCGGGCGTCACGCACCACGACACCGGGGAACGGCGTGTCGGACACCAGCATGTTGGAGCCGCCGCCGATCACGCACAGGGGCAGGCCCTTGGCGTCGGCCTCCTCGACGGCCTCGATGACGCCGACGCGCGTGGTGGGTTCGATGAAGCGGGCGATGGGGCCGCCCACGCCGATGGTGGTGAGTTCCGCAAAAGTCGTCATGTCTGTCATCCTATACGAAAAAACCCGACCGTATCGGTCGGGTTTGAAAGTCTGTACGCGCTCAGCGGGTCTCGCGATGCACGGTCTGCTTGCCGCAGCGGGAGCAGAACTTCTTCAGCTCCAGGCGATCCGGCGTGTTACGACGGTTCTTGGTCGTGATGTAGTTACGTTCCTTGCACTCAGTGCATGCCAGCGTGATGCCCGGACGGATGTCGGCGCTCTTGCTTGCCATTGTCATTCACCTCTGTGTTCGTTGTTCGCCGGCGGTTGCCGGCTCTTGTAGCGAGGAAGAGACTCGAACTCTTGACCTTACGATTATGAGTCGTACGCTCTAACCAGCTGAGCTACCCCGCCAGAGAGCCTCGGGTGAGAATCGGACTCACGACCTCTTCCTTACCAAGGAAGTGCTCTACCACTGAGCTACCGAGGCGTGGCGGATAGTGGATTCGAACCACTGAAGCACGAAGCGCCTGATTTACAGTCAGGTCCCTTTGACCGCTTGGGAAATCCGCCGTGTTACCGCAAGCGACCGTGGCCTCAACCGGCAACTTGGCTATCATGGCACAGCCTGAGGAAATCCGCAAGTCGTCCGCGCGCCAAGCATCGGGGCACATCACATGAAATCCTTGGAATAATGCCCTTTTCAGGATATTGCCTTCAGCGTGTCGCACCCCGTGTGTTCAGCGTGTCGCGCCGGCGGATTCCGGGTGTCGGGGCATCCACCGGCGCATGCCGGACGGCGTCCTCGGCGTGTCGGGTCACAGCTCGCGAGCCTTGAGCTCCGCGCAGACCTCGATGACCAGGTCGTTGGCCTCGGGCTCGCCGATGGAGATGCGGATGCCCTCACCGGGGAACACGCGGGTCGACAGGCCCCGCTCCACGAACGCGGCGGCGGACTCGTCGGTGCGCTCCCCCAGCGGCAGCCAGAAATAGTTCGCGTACGGGGTCGGGAATTCCCACCCCTGCCCGCGCAGCGCGGCCACCACACGGTCACGTTCGGCGATGATCGCCTTCACGCGCTCGTCGAGCTCGTCCTGCGCGTCCAGCGACGCGACGGCCGCCACCTGCGCGGTTTCGGTCACGCCGAACGGCAGCGCCACCTTGCTCATGCCCTCCACCACGTCGGCGGGGGCGATGGCGTAGCCGATGCGCAGACCGGCCAGCCCGTACGCCTTCGAGAAGGTGTGGGCCACGACCACGTTCGGATACTCGCGGAACAGGTCCATCGCCACGCTCGTGCCGGCGGCGGTGTTGAACTGGATGTAGGCCTCGTCGAACAGCACGAGCACGTCGGAGGGCACGGCCTGCATGATGCGGCGCGCGTCCGCGTCCGAGATCGACGTGGAGGTGGGGTTGTTCGGGTTGTTGACGATGACCAGGCGGGTGCGCTCGTTGACGGCCGCGATCAGCCCGTCCACGTCGTGCGATCCGTCCGGCAGGTTCGGCACCTGCACGCTGGCGGCGCCGGCGCCGGCCACGATCAGCGGGTACGCCTCGAAGCTGCGCCACGGATAGACGACCTCGTCGCCCGGCCCGGCGACCAGGTTGACGAGCATCGTGATGACCTCGGTGGACCCGCAGCCGAGCATGACGTTCTCCGCCTCCACGCCGTAGCGCTCGGCCAGCCGCTCGACCACGGCCCAGCCGCGCATGTCCGGATAGCGGTTCATGCGGCAGGTGGCCTGCTCGGTGATGGCCTGGGCCACGCTGGGCAGGGGCTCGAAGGCGTTCTCGTTGCTGGACAGTTTGAACGTGCGCTGGCCGGGCTTGGCCGGCGCCGGCTTGCCCTGCTTGTATCCGGGGATGGTGTCAAGGATGCTGCGATGTTTGAAAGTCATGGCACCATCCTAGTCCCGCCCCGGGCGACGCCGACGTCCGTTCTCGCCATAAGAGCGACGACCGGCCCCGGATACGGACAAAGGGACGCCCCGCCGCAGCGGAGCGTCCCTTGCAGTTCCGGTTGGTGACGCGGCTCAGCCGATGATGGCGAGCAGGTCACGCGAGGAGACGATCAGGTAGTCCTCGCCCTCGTAGTGCACCTCGGTGCCGCCGTACTTGGAGTACAGGACCTTGTCGCCGACCTTGACGTCCATCGGGATGCGCTCGCCCTTGTCGTCGCGACGGCCCGGGCCGACGGCCAGGACTTCGCCCTGCTGCGGCTTCTCCTTGGCGTTGTCCGGGATGAACAGACCGGATGCGGTCTGGGTCTCGGCCTCGGCCTGCTTGACGATGATCTTGTCTTCCAACGGTGTGAGTGAGATCGACACTGTGGACCTCCTCTTTCTTGATTCAGAGAGTCGATATGGTCTTCCGCGACGGAGCTCCGGACGAGAGGCTGACGATCACTCGCGCCGCCGTTCCTTCGCGCTAGGACTCATCGTAGCGCGATTATTAGCACTCTGCCAACTCGAGTGCTAACGCTGAGAGTGAACAGTGTCGGAGATCAGGCTCCACGGCGCGCCAGAATGGCGTCCAGACCGGTCCCCAGCGAGTCGCCGCTCGCCGCCGGCGCGTCCACTTCGGACACGACCTCAGCCTCGTGGAAGGAGGGCTCGACCTGCGCGTCGGTCACGGTCCGATCGGGCTCCACGGCATCGGTCACGTCCTCCCCGTCCTCATCGGCCGGGGTCTGCGGCACGGCCTTGGCCACCTGACGGGTCGAGCGGATCTCCAGGCTCTCCGGCGCGGCAGGCGCGGCGTCATAGCCGTCACGGGGCGCACCCAGCGAGAAGGAGATCAGATCCGGGGCACCGGCGGCGTCCTGCGTCCGGTCCGTTTCGACGTCGGCATCGTCCTGCGGCATCGGCTGCTCCACCGCGTCCTGCACCGGCACCACGGCGGCGGCATCCTGCTTCAGAATCCGATCGTCGGCATCGGCACGCTCCTCGACGACCACGGACTCCACGTCCACCACGTCGGTATGGCGGCGGCCCTCGGCACGGGCCTTCTCCCGTTCCGCCTCCTCGAGGACGCGACGGATATCGCTCTGCGCCATCGACTCCGTCGGCAAGTCCGCGGCCTCGACCCTGCGGGGCTCCTCCTTGGACGCTTGGACGGCGGACGGCACGGTGCGATCGGCCGGCCCGGCGGGACGGCCTGCGCCCTTCTTGCGACGTTCGGCCACCTTGCGCTCCCAGGCGCGGGCATGACGGGCGGCGTTGGCGCCCAGCGCCACCACCGCGGCCAGCAGCGCCGCCGGAATCAACGTGAACCAGGGGCTGAAGTGCAGCACCACCGCCAGCACGGCCACCAGGATCGTGGCGGCCAGCAGCGCCGACGCGATGATGGCGCGACGCCGCGCCGCGGCACGACGCATCCGCCGCACCTGCGCAATATGCTCGTTCATCGCCGTGGTCCTCTGCGGCTGGGTTGGCTGCATGATTGCCCCTTTCGCCTGCGGCGTACGCACATCCGAGAACTTCGTCCCGCTGTCCGCGTCCACCAGGTGCAACGACGAGGAGTATCGGTCCCCGCGATGTTCCATCACACGTTTCATACCGTTGGCCGTCCTGCGAGGCAGCCATACGGCGAGGATGAGTACGACGACCACCAGCACGACGACGGTGCTCAGCGATTCGTAACCCATATTCCACAAGAATAGGGGACTTTATTCAAACTCGCTCCATATCGTTCCGGGCGTGTCGGGCAGATATGCGGCGGGCGAAACCGTCGCCGGCGTCCTCGGCCAGCAGCGCGAACGTCTCATGGTCGCGCCAGCACCCCCGCACATACATATACGCGGTGCGCCGCCCCTCGTATCGCGCGCCGATTTTCCTAGCGACCGCCAGCGAGCGCTCGTTCTCCGGCAGGACCGCGATCTCCAGCCGGTGCAGTCTGGGGCCGGTCGGGTCGGTCAGCGCCCAGTCGGCCAGCACGCCCACCGCGGCGGGCGCATACCCGTGGCCGATCCGGTCGCGGTCGACCCAGTAGCCGACCACGCCGGTGCGCATCGCGCCGTAGCAGATCGCGCCGATCGAGATCTGCCCGACGATGCGCCCGTCATGTTCGATGGCGAAGACCACGCCTGTGCCCGCCTGCTCGTTGCGCCGCAACTGGGCGATCCACGCGTTGTAGGTCAGTCCCGGACCGTGCATCGGGTCGCCCGATTCCCATGGCGACAGCCATTCGTCGTTGCGCCAGCGCACCTCGTTCCACTCGGACGAATCCTCCGCCCTCAACGGACGCAAACGGATGTCCGGGCACCCCGGCGGCGCGGACAGATACCGCGGCATGCGGATGGCGTTGCCGGACAACACCGGCCTGAGATTCTGACGTACCTTCTGGAACACGGACACGGCTCCATTCTGCCACACGCGCAATCGCACGGAGCCTGACGGCGTGACCGCGGGACGCGCTGTCAGGGCGGCGACTAGGATATGAACGGGTCGGCCGTAAGCCGCACCCGTGGAACACCTGTGGAGGATGAGCGTTGCCTACCTATCATTACCGTTGCAAGAACTGCTCCTATGATTTCACCGAGCACCAGTCGTTCGAGGACGACCCGATCACGGTCTGCCCCGAATGCGGACAGGAGCAAGTGCGCAAGATCTATTCGGCCGTGCCCATCGAATTCAAGGGCAGCGGCTTCTACCGCACCGACGGCGCGTCCAAGTCGTCGAAGTAGCGACACGCGGCGGTGTGGATAACCGGAACCGTTCGACCACACCCCCGCCTCCGGCTTGTGCCGGAGACATGCCAGAGCCCATCATGACAGCATGATGGGCTTTCTTCATATCTGGTCGCAGTCGGCAGACACCCTGCGCCGCCGACGGTTCCGTGAGCGCTGCCGCCGGCTGTTGGCCGCGCTGCTGGCGGGCACGGCCGTGTTCGCCGCGCTGCAATGCGTGTTGGGCACCGTGGCCACGCGCCCGGTGCTGGTGGCCGTGGCGGACATCCGCCGCGGCGAGACGATTCGCGCCGAATCCGTGGCGGTCCGTGAGGCACCGGTGTCCGATCCGCTTGCACGGGCGCTCGAGACGGCACAAGAGGCGACGGGACGGGTGGCGCAGGCCGACATCGCACGCGGTTCGCCGCTGTTGCGGGAGCATGTGGCCGACCAGCCGGTGGCCCCGCCCGGGTACACCGTGGTCGATGTCCGGCTCGCCGGCGGTTGGTCCGGGCTGATCGTCGGGCAGAAGGTGGGGTTATCCGCGGCAGGGGTGTGCGGGCAGACCGACCCGACCGGCGCATCCGGGGCCGGGACCACGGCCGATGTGTGCGTTGTGGCCGAGCGGGCGATCATCATGGGCCCGGCCTCGCAGGATGAGACCGGGACCGCGCTCATGCCGCTCGCGCTGCCGGCCGACGAGGCGCTGCGCCTGCTGGGGATCCAGGAGCAGGGCATGATCGTCGCCGTCGCCGGGGCGGCGTGAGACCGGGGAACTACCTGCGCGGGGTGTCGAACACGGCCCAATGCGGAGGCAGTTCGCCCAGGATGCGTTTGTCGTCATCGGCGGCACGCTGGCGTTCGGTCTGCATGTCGCCCGGTTCGAGTTTGACGCCGTCGGCGTCGAAGCGTTCCGTGCCCTGACGCACGACGCGCTTGTGACGGCGCGGCGTGCGTCGTTCCGCCGAGTATTCCGCGCTCATCGCACGTCCCGATACAGCTCGGCCAGACGGGCGATGATACGGTCGACTTCCTTATCCGGATTGACGAACGCGCCCACACTCCAGACCGTCATCACCGACCATCCCAACCCCTGCATCTGCTGCATGAGCACGCGGTGGCGCTCACGGGTGGACTGGATGCTCATGAACCCGGTGTCGTCGGTCAGCACCGCCAACGCGTACGGACGGTTCTTCAGGCCCACCACCATCGGGATGCGGATGCCCTTCTTGAACCCGTAGTTCACCGCCACCTCCAGGCCGCGGTTGCGGATGCGCTCCGCCAGGTCGTTGAACAGCACGTTGGTGCCGCCGAAGAGCACCTCGGGCGTCTCCTCCTCGGGATCCAGATGCTCGGCCCACTGCAGCACCGTCTTGAGCAGCTGGGGGCCGGGCTGGTGAAGACGCTCATCGTCCAGCTCATCGGCGCCGAACGCGGCGACGATGTCCAGATGGCGGTTCGTCAGCGCCAGCGCGTCCAGCAGCATGCCCTTGCCGGCATCGGTGCTGATGGCGCCGAACTGCTGCAGCAGTCGGCCATGCGTCGTCTTGGCGTAGCTCATCGACAGGATGACGTCCGTGGTGTAGGCGCCGGTGACCTCACGGATGTCGACGAGTCGGACATGGCGCAGGAACCGCTCCATCGACTTGTTCTTGGTCGCCAGGGACTTCAGCTCGGCCCCCAGCCGCGTGCGGAACGACTCGGTCAGCGCCACCACGGTCAGTGTGTAGCCGGCCGGCACGATCGTGAAATCGGAGGCCCGTTCGGTGATCAGGCGCACAACCTCGTCGATCTCCTGCTGGCTGCTCTCCACCAGGCCGCTCGACAGCACCGGCACGCCGTTGGCCTCGACGCGGTGGAACCGCACCCGCCCCCGCTGATCGCCGCGGGTCGCGTCATAGGACAACGTGCCGTAGCCTTCGCGTTCCAGCAGCGCGGTCAGCTGAGGCGACCTGCGGGAAGGCAGCGGCCGGGTCTCGACATGGGGCAGCATGTCCGCCAGCATCGTCAGTCCCTCGCAGCTGATCGTGGGGCAATGCGCCAGAACGACCACCTGCCGGGCGCGGCTGAGGATCGTCAGCAGCTCCACGGGATGGATGTGCGCGCCGGCGTCGATCAGCACCACGTCCGAGATCGGTTCGGGATCGGTGGCGATGGTCAGCGCGGCCGGCGTGGCCACCAGCACCGGCTTGGCGGCGGCCAGGATCTCGGGATGGTCGCGGCGGATGCGGCTCAGCGGCACCTTATGGGAGCCGGCCAGCGTGGTGTGCAGCTGGTTCGACTCCTGGGTGCGGGCGAACAGCATGTCGCACAGCCGCCTCATCGACTCCTGCGCCACCATCGGGCCGATCGAGCGCACATGCTCGATATCCACCTGGGTGAACCGGTCGGAGGCGGCCTGCATGGCCAGACCGTCCTGGTTCGAGATGATCGCCGACGAGCGGACGATGTCCTCGAACACCGTGGTCCACCAGGCCAGCTGGAGCTCCCCGTCCACGGCCTTGACGTCGATGCGGCGGTTGTTGAAATCGGCGACCAGCTCGTTCAGCCCGACGGTCCGGAAATCACGCTCCAAACGGCTGCGTTCCGGCAGCGTATCCAATGCCAAACGGTCGTCGTACAACGCCTTGAGCCGTTCCTCGACCTGGTTGAGGTCCAACGCCTCCAGTTCGCCGCCCTGCGGCGTGGTGCTCAGCACGGTGTTCAGCGCCGTCAGGTTGCCGGACAGCGATTCCTGCGTCTCGATGATGGCGTCCAGATGCGGCGGCAGCACCGGCCAGCCGCCATGCGGCACGAACAGGCGCCACTGGTCGGCCTGACGGGCGACCACCTGCAGCGCGTCGTGCAGGTTCTCCACCTGCGCGCCGACACGCAGCAGGCTCTTGGCCTCCTTGACCAGGCGACGACGCTCCCAGAAGCCCAACGACGTGCCCTCGGCCTTGCGTGCGGCCTTCGATTTGCTCGCCTCGATCATCGCGTCGATGTCGCGCTCGAAGATCTCCGGCTGGAACACATCCAGCACCCGGCGCAGATTCTTCAGCACGGTGACCTGGCGGCTCCACTCGTTGGCCGTGTTCGGCACGGGGAATCCGCAGGTCTGCACCACGCTGGTCACCTGCTCGCGCATGGCGGGCAGCAGTTTGAGCAGCACGTCGTTGACCCGCTGATAGGCGGTCACCGCCTCCTCCTCGGTGAACAGCGACGCCCGGTACCATGCCGTATCCGCCGGACCCGTCACGAATTCGCCGAGCTCACCCGCGCGGCGCAGCTTGGCGGACCACTCGTCCAGGTGGTCCTTCAGCGAACGGGCCGTATCCAGCGCCAGGCGCACACGCGTGGCCGGGTGGGTCGGCAGTTCGGCGATATCCGCCAGGTTCTGGATGGTCTGGTAGGCGGACACGCCCCACTCCTGGTTGACGCCGTGCAGGTCGCCCAGGTACCGGGTCAGACGCGAGCGCACGCCCACCAGCTCGTCGGAAAGCTGGTCGAATCGCGAGGTGGCCACACCGGCCTGGAACCCGACGGCGGAGATCAGCTGACGGTCGATGGCGGCGTTGGCGTTCGACTCCGAAACATCCAGAGCCAGCGCGTCCAGTTCGTTGGCGCGCATCGCCTGCATGAAGCGGCGCTTCTGGTCGGCCACGCAGGATACGTACAGCACCGACCGGCCGTTCATCACGCAGCGCGAGGCGATGGCGACGGCCTGTTCGGCGGTGTTCGAGCCCGCCGCGCAGTCCAGGAACAGCGAATGGCCGGACGCGGCCATCGCGGCGGCGTACCGTGTCGTGTTGTCCACGTCGCCCGCCTCGAACTCTGCATGGGGGTCGCCGTCGAACGGGCTGTACTCCGGCAGCTTGTCCCCGCGCAGCGCCTCGACGGCGCCCTCGTCGCCTGCGATCGCATCCAGGATCGTGTTGCCGGTGGCCCCTTGCTCGCACCGTTCGATGATGCGCTGGTTCTCCAGCAGCATCTGCGTGGAGGGGTCGAAGAAGCAGCCGAGCACGATATGCCGTTCGATGGCGAAGTCGGTGAACGCGCGGGAGGCCAGGTCCGTGATCGCCGCGAACACCGTGGAGGTCTCCGGCGAACCGGTGGCGTAATGGGAGCCGTCGAACAGCTCGTTCTCGTCGATGCGCACGCCGCCGGCCTGCATCTCATGCACGAACGCGGAATTCAGATGAACCCGCCCGGTGAAACGGATCACGGTCCCCTTGATCACCGACTCGCCGTGACGCTCGACCTCGACCGGGTACAGCAGCACCGGCATCTGCTTGCCCTCCCACAGGGCGATGCCCACCACCAGCGACAGTTCCGCCATGCCGCTGACACGCGCCTTGGCCGCGCGGTCATCCAGCACACGTTCCAGACGGCGCCCCGCGGCACGCAGCAGCCCGCCGTCACGGAACAGGGAATCCAACGACACCTGACCGCTGGCGAACAGCTTGGCGATGCCCGAGGGATGGGCCTGGGTCAGGTCGAGCCGTGCGGTCAGCTGGTTGGCATCCTCCAACGGCGACGGCGCCAGCTTCTCGCGGAACCGTTCCCGCCACAGGCGTAACCGCTCCAGCGCCACGCCGGTCTGCGACGTATTCTCGCTCATGACTGTTCCCTCTCTCACTTCCCTACCGCTTTACGGTATTCCTGATAACCTTCGTTGCGCTCCAGGGCCGCATCGATGTCGCTGTTGCCCTGCGCGGCAAGCCACGCATACAGATCGTCGTACAGGGACGGGTTCATCGCCAGGAACGGCAGCAGCTGCGGATGCCGCGCCATCTCGAACTGCACGGTGAAGTCCCCCGTCCGCTTGGCCTCGTCCGAGGTCAGGCCGTCGACCTCCACGGACTGCTCGGCCTGGGCGAATCCCCCCTGCGACACCCGTTCGAACACGGACCCCGGTTCGAAGGCGGGCGTGTACGCCTCGTCGGACTGTTCGGCGGAGACCTCCGCCTCGGACGATTCGTCCGCCTCCGGCCCGTCCTCCATCGTCTGCTCGGTGGCGGGTTCGGTGGCGGTCATCGCGGTGAACACCAGCGGGGCGCTGTCCCGCGCGGCCTCGCCGTCAGCGGACGGCTGCGGATCCTGCACGTCCGGCAGCGCCTGCGCAGGCATCTGCCCGGCCTCTTCCACGGCTTCGCCGTCCTGCGCGGGCTCGGCCTGCCCGTCATCATCCCTGGCGGTCTCGTTCCGGATGTCGGTCAGATCCCACACGGAATCGGTCACGGCGCGCTCCTGGCCTTGGGGCTCGACGTCGTCGGCTTCGGGTTCCTCCACGTTCTGCGCGTCCACGAACAGATCGCGGGGGGCTTCGTCCTCCGGAGTCTCGGGCGAGATCGCCAACGGCACGGCCTCGTCCATCGCCGCCGGACGGAACGCCTGATACTGCGCGACGTCCAGCTCGTGCGCGCGGTCACGCACACGGTCGGCGCGGAACATGGTGGTCGGTTCCCCGGCCCGCAGGTTCAGGATATCGTCGACGGACATATCGGCCGCGTCGGGCTCCTGATGCACCTCGCCCACAACATAGTCGAACAGGTCCGGCACGGCGGAGGCGGATTCGCTCTCCGCCGGCGACTCGGTCCTCGTGAAGACCACCGGCACGTCACCGAACTGCATGCGCGCCGGCGAACCGGGCAGCAGGAACTCCACGTTCTCCGGCAGGCGCATCAGCTCGCCATCCTCACGCACCACGTATGTACCGTTCGTGGAACCGAGGTCGCGCAGACTCGCGGAACCGTTCTCGGACACGCTGAACACCGCGTGACGCTTGGACATCGACCGGGTGTCGTCCGGTATCTCCAACCGGGACATGCCATCGTCGGCGAGGGGACGCAGGGGCTTGCGTCCGATCTCCACGCTCTGCGAGCATTCGAGGTGCCCGACTTCGGCGCCATTGACGCTGATCACCCACTGCTGCATCGTTCCGTCGTTCACCGGTTCGCCTTCCTTTCGCCAAGACACACGTGGCCACACTATCTGCCATTGTGTCATGCTTCACCGCGCCGTGGCGGATTATCGGCCCATCATTAACAACTTCCGTCCATTGTAGATACCCCAAGCGGACGGTTCCATCCGCGCGTGCGGCGCGCCCGGCCCGGATACGAGCGGACCCCGCCGCATACAGCATGCGAACGGGGTCACACCATGTGAAATGTTGCGGTCTGCGACCGCGCAAATCACTTGAGCTCGACGGTGGCGCCAGCCTCTTCCAGCTGAGCCTTGGCCTTCTCGGCGTCTTCCTTCTTGGCCTTCTCGAGAACCGGCTTCGGAGCGCCGTCCACGAGAGCCTTGGCCTCGGCCAGGCCCAGGGAGGTGATGGCACGCACGGCCTTGATGACCTGGATCTTCTTGTCGCCGACGGCGGACAGGATGACGTCGAACTCATCCTTCTCCTCCTCGGCCGGGGCAGCGGCGCCCGGAGCGGCGGCAACGGCGACGGCGGCCGGAGCGGCAGCCTCGACGTCGAACTTCTCCTCGAAGGCCTTGACGAACTCGGAGAGCTCGACCAGGGTCATCTCACCGAAAGCCTCGAGCAGCTCTTCATTGGTGTACTTAGCCATAATGGCTTCCTTTCAATACTTGGCGGCGGTGAAGTGGAACCCGCCACCGAATAAACCTTGTTGTTTTTCAGTTGTTGAAGCGTGGTGATTCATGCGGCGAGCCGCAGGTGAATCAGGCAGCCTTCTCCTGCTTCTCGCGAAGCGCGTCGATCGTACGCACGGCCTTGGTCGGCAGGGCGTTGAACAGGTACGCGGCCTTGGCCATCGTAGCCTTGACGTCGCCGGCGAACTCGGCGAGCAGCTGCGGGCGGGACTTGAGATCCGCCAGCTTCACAGCACCCTCGGCATCGTAGACAGTGCCGTCAGCGGCGGCACCCTTGATGACCAGGGCCTTGTTTTCCTTGGCGAAGTCACGGATGATCTTCGCAGCCTCAATGAAGTCACCCTTCACGAAGGTGATGGCGGTCGGGCCGGCGAGAATCTCGTCGAGGCCCTCGATGCCTGCTTCCTTGGCGGCGATGCGAGCCAGCGTGTTCTTAGCCACGGTGTAGGAAGTATCGCGGCCTAGCTTTTCGCGCAGATCGGAGATCTGCGGAACGGTAAGCCCGCGGTACTCGGTCAGGTAGACGGCGTCAGCGTTACGGAACTGCTCCGTAAGCTGCGCGACCACCGCTTCCTTTTCGGGCCTCTTCATGGCGTTCCTTCCTAAGTCGGCCGTTGACTTGTCCGGTCCGGAACGCATTTGCCGGGGCTTGTGCCGTTCAGGCAACAAAAAAGCCCTGCGCACAGGCAGAGCAATAACCATCCGCAAGCTCACTTGCGTGACCCTTGCGGGCCGATATCTCTCAACCTGCGCTGGCTTGGCGAACCAAACTTCGGGAATCCGCTTGCGCGCACTCCAACCAACGGTCTGTGGTTTACAAGTCTGTTAATGTACCCGGGAGCGGCGACAGCGCGCAACCCGGGCGTGTCGCGCCCGCTGGGGGGCGGCACTGCGACATGTTCTGGTTGCGGTTGTGACGACGCCAGACGGCACCCGCGCCACCCTTTGCCCATCATCACGCGAAGGCCAGCGCAGCCACAACGCAAAGGCCCCGCAACGGGACGATTCCCGCCACGGGGCCACAGGCATGCCGGGCTCAGACGAGCACGGCCTGCAGGATGAAGTCGAGGACGAACAGCACGGCGACCGTCCAGATCACCGGGTGCACATCCTTGGCCTTGCCCTTGCAGCTCATCACGATGCAGTAGGTGATGAAGCCGCCGGCGATGCCGTAGCTGATCGAGTAGGAGAAGGCCATGAACACGGCGGCGAAGAACGCCGGGATCGCCTCGGAGATTTCCGACCAGTCGATCTCCTTGAGGCTCGAGGCCATCATGCAGCCGACGATCACCAGCACACCGGCGGTGGCGGCGGACGGCACGGCGGAGATCACCGGGGACAGGAACGCGGAGATCGCGAAGCAGGCCGCCACGACCACGGAGGTTAGACCGGTGCGGCCGCCCGCGCCGATGCCGGCGGCGGACTCGACGTAGGTGGTGGTGTTCGAGGTGCCGCAGATCGCGCCGATGGAGGTGGCGATCGAGTCGGCGAACAGGGCCTTGTCCATCTTGGAGCTGAAGCCGTGGCCGGACTCGAGCGACTGCTCGTCCTCCTCGGAGAAGATGCCGGTGCGGCGGCCGGTGCCGATGAACGTGCCGATGGTGTCGAAGGTGTCGGACATCGAGAACGCGAAGATCGTCACGAGCACGAGCGGGAGCTTGGCCGGGTCGGAGAACAGAGCCGGGAAGCCTTCGGCGGAGAAGATCGCGCCGAAGGTCTGCGGCAGCTGGGAGAAGGTGTCGGAGATCGACACGGAGTCGGCCATCGAGGTCACGCCGAACGGGATGCCGACCACGGTGGTGATGGCGATGGCCAGCAGCAGGCCGCCCTTGACCTTGAGCACGGTGAAGGCGATGGCGAGCACTAGGCCGATGAGGAACACCCACAGCACCGGGTTGTTGAAGGTGGCCAGGCCCGGGGTGGCGCCGACGGCGGAAGTGGTCTCGGCGTCCGGGGTGAAGGTGATGAGGTCCACGTTCAGCATACCGACATAGGCCACGAACAGGCCGATGCCGCCGCCGATCGCATGCTGGAGCATCGGCGGGATGGACTTGATGATCATCTTGCGGATCTTGGTGACCGTGATGATGATGTTGATGATGCCGCACAGGAACACCATGCACAGCGTCTGCTGCCAGGTGAAGCCCAGGCCGAAGCAGACGGTGTAGGTGAAGAACGCGTTCAGGCCCATGCCGGCGGCCTGGGCATACGGAACATTGGCGAACAGGCCCATGACCAGGGTGCCGATGATCGCCGCGATGATGGTGGCGAGGAACACGCCGCCCCACGGCATGCCGGTCTGGCTCAGGATCTGGGGGTTGACGACGATGATGTACGCCATGGCGAAGAACGTGGTCAGGCCGGCCAGGATTTCGGTCGAGACCGTCGTGCCGTTCTCCTTCAAATGGAAGAACTTCTCCATTGTGCTCTCTTCTTCTTGTGATTCCTTGGATTTGAGCGGGCAGCCAGCCCGCGTGAGGTTGCTGCGACTCACCCCGGGAACCGTCCCGGGACGAGCTTCACCATAGCACCGGGCGGGGTCAGGCGGTATAACACAGAAAAACCGCCCTGCGGGAACAGGGCGGTTTGGGCAAACATGGACGGCCATGCGGCCGCCCAAGCCTGGTTGCGGGCGCCGATCAGCCGAAACGGCCGGAGACGTAGCGCTCGGCCTCTTCGTTCTGCGGGTTGTTGAACATGGTGGCGGTATCGGTGAAGTACTCCAGGTGGCCCGGCTGGCCGACGGCCTTCAGGTTGAAGAAGCCGGTGTAGTCGGCGATGCGGGCGGCCTGCTGCATGTTGTGGGTCACGATGACGATCGTGTACTCGTTCTTCAGCTCGTTGATCAGGTCCTCCACGGCCAGCGTGGAGATCGGGTCCAGAGCGGAGCAGGGCTCGTCCATCAGCAGGACCTGCGGGTGCACGGCCACGGCGCGGGCGATGCACAGACGCTGCTGCTGGCCGCCGGACAGGCCGATGCCCGGGTTGTCGAGACGGTCCTTGACCTCGTTCCACAGGTTGGCGCCGCGCAGGGCCCACTCGACCAGATCGTCGGCGTCGGACTTGGAGATCTTGCGGTTGTTCAGGCGCACGCCGGCGAGCACGTTCTCGCGGATGGACATCGTCGGGAACGGGTTCGGGCGCTGGAAGACCATGCCGACGTCGCGGCGGACCTCGACCGGGTCGACGTCCTTGGCGTACAGGTTGCGGCCTTCGAGCAGCACCTCGCCCTTGACGTGGGCGCCGGGGATGATCTCGTGCATGCGGTCGAGCGTGCGCAGCACAGTCGACTTGCCGCAGCCGGACGGGCCGATGAAGGCGGTGACCTTGTTCGGCTCGATGTTCAGGTTGACATCCTCGACGGCCAGGAAGTCGCCGTAATAGATGTTCAGATGGTTGACATCAATGCGTTGTCCCATTGTTTTTCCTTATTTCCTAGGGCAGCTTGTTACGGCTTACCGTTCCGTCTTGACGGCGAAGACCTTCGCCACGATGCGGCCGATCAGGTTCAGGATCAGCACGATGAGGATCAGGGCCAGGGCTGCGGCCCAGGAGCGTTCCATCGGGATGGTGGTCACGCAGCTGGCGTCGGCGCTGGCCGGGCAGTTCGCGTTGAGCTTGCTGTACTCCTGGTAGACGTACACCGGTAGGGTGGTCATCTGTCCGCCGAACAGGTTGAAGTTCGTGTTCACGATGTAGCCGGCGGTCATCAGCAGCGGGGCGGTCTCGCCGACCACGCGGGCGATGGCCAGGATGGCGCCGGAGACGATGCCCGGCAGGGCGGTGCGCAGCACGATCTTGGTGATCGTACGCTGCTTGGTGACACCCAGCGCGTAGGAGGCCTCGCGCAGATCGCCGGGGACGATCTTGAGCATCTCCTCGCAGGATTTGACCACGGTCGGCAGCATCAGCAGCGAGAGGGCCACGGAGCCCTGGAAGCCGCTGGTGGAGCCGGGGCCGATGAGGATCGTGAACATCGAGAACGCGAACAGACCGGCCACGATGGACGGGATGCCGCTCATGACGTCGACGAGCAGGGAGATCGACTTGGCGAGCTTGCCGCGGTTGGAGTACTCGACCAAGTACACGGCGCACATCAGGCCGATCGGAATCGAGATGACCATGGCGCCCAGCGTGATCTCCAGCGTGCCGATGATGGCGTGGAGCACGCCGCCGTAGCCGCCGGACGGGGTCGGGTTGCCGCCGACCACGCCGGTCATGTTGTGGCTCAGGAAGTCGAGGTTGAACCGCTTGATGCCGTTGGCGATCGTGGTCCACAGCACCGAGACCAGCGGGATCAGCGCGATGATGAAGGCCAGCGCGATGAGCACGCGCATCGCCATGTCCTTGCGCTTGCGCGCGGCGATGAACGAGCGGGTCGGCTTAAACTTGTCGAAGTCGATGACGGGGGCCTTATCCATGGGGGTGTTCTGTGCTGCGGTCATCATGCGCTCGCTTTCTCGGTGATCTTACGGCCCACGTAGTTGACCACGAAGGTGATCACGAACAGCACCAGGCCGGTGCCGATGAGTACGGACACGCCGAGGTCGTTGGCTTCGGGGTACTGGGCCGCGATGTTGGCGGCGATCGTCTGGTTCTGCGAGGCCTGCAGGATCTTGAACGAGTAGTTGAGTCCCGGCGACAGGATCATCAGCACGGCCATGGTCTCGCCGAGGGCGCGACCCAGGCCGAGCATGGAGGCGGAGACGATGCCGGAGGCGCCGAACGGCAGGACGGCGAGCTTGATCATCTCCCAGCGGGTGGCGCCGAGGGCCAGGGCGGCCTCCTCCTGGAGACGCGGGGTCTGCAGGAAGATGTCGCGCGACAACGAGGTGATGATCGGCAGGATCATGACGGCAAGCACCACCGACACGGTGGCCACGGTGCGCGACGGGTTCGCGGCAGGGCCGGCGAACAGCGGGATCCATCCCAGATAGGTGGCCACCCAATTCCAGAACGGGAAGATGGCGGGGACCAGCACCAGGCCGCCCCACAGACCGTAGATGACGGAGGGGATGGCGGCGAGCAGGTCGACCACGTAGCTCAGCACGGTGGCCAGGTTCTTGGGGGCGTAATGGGAGATGAACAGCGCGATGCCGATCGAGATGAAGAACGCGATGATCAGCGACAGCGCGGAGACGAGCACGGTGCCGAACAGCAGCGGACCCACGTAGGTCCAGAAGTTGCTGGCCTTGCCGCCGGTGAAGTTGGAGATGGTTTCGCTGTTGGCCTGCTGGTCGCCGCCGATCAGCGGCCAGGCGCGGAACAGCAGGAACACGGCGACGGCGGCGAGCACCACGAGAATCAGGATGCCGCAGGCGTAGGCGACGCCCTTGAACACCTTATCCGCGGTCTTGCCACCGGCCGGTTCGGCCGATTTGACTTGTGAACTCACAGGTTCTCCTTCAATCTGCGGCGGGCTCCGGACATATCGGCGGCCCGCGCCGCATTGTGGTTTGACTCGCTTCGAGCCGCAGCCGCCGATAGCGACTGCGGCCCTGGGCTGAAGCGAATGGTTGTCACCTGGGTCTAACCATAGCGGCAACCATTCTTATGTCACTCGGTTTCGATCGCGTCGATGGACTGCATCACGGTCTCGCGCAGCGAGTCCGGCAGCGGCGCGGAGCCGGCGTTCTGGGAGGCGGTCTGCTGGCCTTCCTCGCTGACCACATAGGTCAGCCAGGACTTGACGAACTTGGCGGTGTCGGCATCCTCGTACGCCGGGCAGGCGATGTCGTAGGAGACCAGCACGATCGGGTAGGCGCCTTCGGCGGAGGTGTTGTGGTTCAGCTTGACCACGACGCGGTTCTCGCCCTCGGCGGAGGAATCAAGCTCGGAGTCGTCGATGACCTTGGAACCGGCCTCGGCGGAGATCTCCACATATTCCTCGCCGACCTTGACGGCCACGGTACCCAGATCGCCGACCTGGGAGAAATCGGCGTAGCCGATGGTGCCATCGGCCTGCTGCACGGTGGAGATCACGCCCGAGGTGCCCTTGGCGCCCTGACCGACCTCGTTCGGCCAGTTCTCGCTCAGCTCATACGGCCAAGCGTCCGGCACGGTGTCGATGAAGTAGCTGACGAAGTTCTGGGTGGTGCCGGACTTGTCGGAGCGGTGCACCACGGTGATCGGGGTGGCCGGCAGTTCGAGATCCGGGTTCTGGTCCTGAATGGCCGGATCGTTCCAAGTGGTGATCTTGCCGTCGAAGATCTTGGCGATCGTCTCGGCGTCCATGTTCACGTGCTTGCCCTCGTCCGAGACACCCTTCAGGTTGAACACCACGGCGATCGGGGAGATGTAAACCGGGATATCGAACGCGGTGCCGCTGGCGCACACGCTCTTGGACTGCTCGATCTGGTCGGCGCTCAACGCGGCGTCGGAGCCGGCCCACGCGGTGGCACCGGTCAGGAAGGTGCTCACGCCCGCGCCGGAGCCGGACGGATCGTAGCCGATCTTGGCATCCGGATTGGTGCCCTGGAAGCCGGCGACCCAAGCCTCAACGGCGGCCTGCTGCGAGGAGGCGCCCGCACCCTTGAACTCGCCGGAGATGGCCTCGCCGGAGGTGGTGCTGCTCGCGTTGTCGCCGGTCGGAGCGGCGGTGTTGTCGCCGCAGGCGGCCAGGGCGGTCAGCATGGCCACGCCGGAGAGCACGGCGATGGAGCGGGTCAGAAGATTCTTGCGCATGATGTGTTCCCTCTTATCAGATTCTTGCCTGCGGCCCTCGGCCGCGGCGCTTTTCTTCATGGCACTATCCAGCCTATGGGCGTTTTCGCGAGTCGATGACCGAAATCGGTGAACGGAAGATGAACAGTTAGACAAGCTCGGCCGCCGGGAATGACGTAGCCGTCCGGCAAGGCTACACACGGAGGCGCGCAATGGCGTCGTTCCGATGCTCCGGTACCGCCCGCGGCTACGCCGACGCCGCCACGGCAGCGCGACCGTCCGGATTGCACGTCATCCCCCCATACGCGTGACGGCCCCTCACCCGATGATGATGAGGGGCCGTCACGCACGATTGGCTTCACGGGACTACTCGGGATCGGCGATCTTGTAGCCGAGGCCACGCACGGTGGTCAGATACTTCGGATGCGCCGGATCCTCCTCGATCTTGGCGCGCACGCGCTTGACGTGCACGTCGAGCGTCTTGGTATCGCCCACGTAATCCGAGCCCCAGATGCGGTCGATGAGCTGGTGGCGCGTCATCACGCGCCCCTTGTTCTGCATCAGGTATTCGAGCAGTTCGAACTCCTTGAGCGGGAAGAACACGTTCTCGCCGCGCACGGTGACCTGATGCTGCCCCACCAGCATCGAGACGTCGCCACAGACCAGCGGCACGTCGTCATCCGCGGCCCCCGCCCCCTCGCCGGCGAGCTGGTTGCGGCGCAGCACGGCACGGATGCGGGCCAGCAGTTCGCGGAACGAGTACGGCTTGGTCACATAGTCGTCGGCGCCGATCTCCAAGCCGACCACCTTGTCGATCTCCGCGCTCTTGGCGGTGAGCATGATGATCGGCACGCGGCTCTGTTCGCGGATGCGCCGGCACAGCGCGATGCCGTCGATGCCCGGCAGCATGAGGTCGAGCAGCACCAGGTCGATGCCGCCCTTGGTGAACAGCTCCAAGCCCTCCTCACCGGTCGCCGCCGCCGAGACGCCATACCCTTCGCGCGTGAGCTGGTAGACCAGCGGCTCGCGATAGGATTCCTCGTCTTCCACGATCAGGATGCGCGTCATGTATTGTCCCTCGATAGTTGCTGTAATGCCTGTCTTATATGTGTCATCGTACCGGCCGTTGCGGCGCGGTATCCATCGTTCCGCGAACTACGTAATTTTCGGCCCGGGCTACGCGGTGGGCGAATCGCCGCCCGCAGGTTGTTCGGCCTGTCCAACCCGTTCAGCCCGTTCGGTCTGTTCGACTTGCCCAACCCGTTCGGTCCTTTCGGGCTGTTCGGCCTGTTCGGGCGTCTCCCCTTGCTCGGTCCGTTCGGCTTGTTCGGCCTGTCCCGGATTCGGTGCCACCGGCAGTTCCACGGTGAAGGTGGACCCCTCCCCCTCGCGCGACCATACGGCGATCGTGCCGCCGCACTCCTGCACGCAATGCCGGGTGATCGCCAACCCCAGCCCGGAGCCTCCGGTTTCGCGCGAGCGCGCCGGATCGACCCGATAGAACCGCTCGAAAATGCGGTCCAGCGAATGCGCGGGGATGCCGATGCCCTGATCGACCACGCGGATGCGTACCTTGCCATCGGAGACGTCGACGCCCACGCTCACCGTCGTGTGTTCCGGCGAGTAGTGGATCGCGTTCTCGACCAGGTTCTTGATGGCCGTGGTGAACGGCTCGTGTCCGACCACCACCGTCACGTCGTCCGTCGGGCTCTCCGCCGTATCGAGCGGCAGCACACGCCCGTTCAGCGACAACACGATGCCGATGTGCTTGGCTTCGGCCTGCACCTCGTTCGCGGCAATCGACTCGCGCACCATCGCGATAACCGATTGCGGCCTGGCGTCCGCCATCGCCGAGGCGTCCTGCGCGCGCTGCAGCTCGATCAGCTTGTGCACAAGCTCGGTCAGACGATGCGATTCCTTCTCGATCCGCCCCGCGAAGTACCGCACGGCGTCGGGATCGTCGGCGGCGTCGCCGATCGTCTCGGCCAGTAGCGAGATCGCTCCGGACGGGGTCTTCAACTCGTGGGAGACGTTCGTCACGAAATCGCGACGCATCACCTCGAACCGCCGCTGCTCGCCCATATCCCGCAGGAAGATCGCATACATACCGTCCGAGATGGCGCCGATGCGCACCCGCAGATACAGGGTGTCCGTCGGCACCGTCTCGCCGGCGCGCAGGCCCCGACCGTCCGCCTCGCCGCGTGTTCCGACGCCCGGCAGCGTGATCCGCATCTCGCGTTCGCGCACACGGCCGTCGGCGGCGACCAACGCCAGCACCTCGCCGATATCCTCGGACACCAGCCGGCCCTGACGCACCAGATTCAACGCCGCGGCCTTGTCGCTGACATAGGCCGCCGACCCACCGGCGTCGGCGACGATCAGCGCGTCCGGCATCACCTCGACGAACCGTCGTTCGGTCTGCGATGCCGAGGTGTCCGAGTCGAACAGGCTGTGTCCGCCGTTTCCCGCCGCCGGACGCGCGTCCAGCTCGCCTCGTTCGCGCCCGCGACCGTACGCCACGGCCGCGGCGAGCAGGACCACGGCCACCATGGCCGCGATCAGCAGCGCGATCTGCCAGTTCTCCATCGTCGATGAGCCTTCCCCGATGCACTACGTAGTCTTGAGACCAGCGTAGCGGGGTGCGGGACCGGGTGCGAGCGCGGTACCGAATATCCACCGTCGGTTTGCCGAAAGTTCACCTACCGACGGCCATACCCGCCCCGGACACGCGGATGGATTGCATCACGGCCACACCATGCCGTTGGCGCGAACCCCGCAGGCGATGGTACGGGCGAATCACAGGTGACGCAGGATGTCGACGGTCAGCTTGGCGGCTGTGTCGGCGTAGGCGGAGATGTCGAAGGTGCGGAACTCCTCGTAGTCGGTGTCGGCGTTGTCGCTCAGCGCGCGGATGACCAGTGCGGGCACGTCGTTGCGGGCGGCCACGTGCGCCACTGCGGCGCCTTCCATCTCCACCGCGTCGGCGCCGGTGGCTTCGATGACGGCGTTCACCTGTTCCGGGGTGTCGACGAAGTAGTTGCCGGAGGCGATGGTGCCGGCGATGTGGGTGATGCCCATCCGTTCGAGCGCGGCACCGGCCACGGCGAGCAGGCGCGGGTCGGAGTGGAACTCGGTGACCTGCCGGTCCGGGGTGCCGGGCTTCCACTGGCCGACCAGACGCATGTCGGTATCCAGGTAGCGCAGCGTGCCGCCGAGGACCACGTCGTTGATGTGCAACGCCTTGTTGAGGTTGCCGGCGATGCCGGAAAAGATCACCGCGTCGGGATGGCACAGGTCGATGAGGTACTGCGTGGTGGCCGCCGCGTTGACCAGGCCCATGCCGCCGACGGTGGCGGCGACATTGATTGTTCCGCCGTCCTCAGCGGTCAGCGTGCCGCGGACCACGTCCAGGCTGGCGGCGGCGATGTGAGTGGCGTCCTCGAGGGAGTCGGCGATATGCGCGACTTCCTCCTCCAAAGCACCGATGATGGCGACGGTGGTCATGGTGGCTCCTGTTCTCGGTTGGTAGGGTTTCGCTGCGTTCAGCCTACACCGGAGCCTGGCGCGCGAGTTGCCCGCGGTACGGAACGGGCGTATATCGGTTTTTGATTGTTCAGTGCCACGTCAGCCGCGGCGGGTCTTGACCGCCTGCGCCAATTCGCGCAGCAGAGCCTCGGTGTCGGGCCAGGAGATGCAGCGGTCGGTGATCGACCGGCCGTAGATCAGTGTGTCCAGCGGACCGGCGGGCTGACTGCCGCCTTCGATGAAACTCTCCATCATCAGGCCGGCGATGTCCGGCTCCCCCGCCGCGATGCGGGCGGCCAGCTCACGCACGACCTCGGCCTGCCGGTGCTCGTCCTTGCCGGAGTTGCCATGCGAGCAGTCCACCACCAGGCCGCAGACGGCGGCCGCACCCTCCGGCATCTCGGCGCGCGCCTCGGTCATCGCCGCCGCGATCGAACCGGCGTCATAGTTCGGGCCATGGCTCGACCCGCGCAGCACCACATGGCAGTCGGGATTGCCCAATGTTTCGACCACGCAGGCGCGACCCAAATGGTCCACGCCGAAGAACCCGTGCTGCTGCGAGGCGGCGTAGCAGCCGTTGATCGCGGCCTTGACCGAACCGTCGGTAGCGTTCTTGAAGCCGATCGGCATCGACAGGCCGCTGGCCAGCTGACGGTGAATCTGGCTTTCCGTGTTGCGGGCGCCGATCGCGCCCCAGCTCACCGCATCGGCGATGTACTGCGGACTGGTGGGCTCCAGGAACTCGGTGGCGGCGGGCACGCCCTCGTCCAGCACGCTCAGTAGCACGCGGCGGGCGAGCAGCAGTCCCTTGCGGATGTTGTGGCTGCCGTCGATGTCCGGATCGTTGATCAGACCCTTCCAACCAACCGTGGTGCGCGGCTTCTCGAAATAGACGCGCATGACGATGAGCAGCTCGTCCTTAAGTTCGCCATGTAACGCGGCCAGTCGGCGCGCATAGTCGAGTGCGGCCTTCGGGTCATGGACCGAGCATGGGCCGACGATCACCAGCAGACGGTCGTCGCGGCCGTGCAGCACGTCACGGATCGCGTCGCGGGATTCGACCACCACGCGCTGCGCGTCCTCGGACAGCGGCATATCGGCAAGCACCTGGGCGGGTGTGGGCAATGGCTCGATCTCCACCACACGGCGGTTGACGATACGGCTGACGCCGACCTGATCCTCCCAACGCGGCACGTCGGTCTCGATCAGCGGATTGCCGCCCTCGCGGATGACTTTACGGATCGCCTCGACGTCCTCAGGACTGTTCAACGGCTGCGGTTCCTGCTGCATGCACACCCTCTTCCTTGCATCTGCCACCACAATAGCAGCCCCAATACAAGCCCACTGGCCTTCCGCCTGAGGTCACACCATTCGCCACAACCCGCGTCCCATGCGCGTGTTGTCGCACGAAGACGACAACACGGACACCAGGCAACACCCATATCGCCGAGTTGTCACACGAAGGCGACAACACGGACGGGGACGGGACCTAGGCCAGGGCGCGGCGGGCGGTGACGGCATCGGCCAGGGTGCGCAGCAGCTGCTCGGTGCGCTCCCACGGCACGCAGGCGTCGGTGATCGACTGGCCGTAGACCAGCTGGTCCAGCGGGGCCGGCTTCTGGTGGCCGCCCTTCAAGAAACTTTCCATCATCACGCCGAGGATGCCCTGCTCGCCTTGGGCGATGCGGGCGGCGATCTCCTCGACCACCTCGGCCTCACGGTTCTCGTCCTTGCCGCAGTTGCCGTGCGCGGCGTCGATGACCAGACCGTGTTCGCTCGGCCCGGACGCCTTGGACGCCTTCAGCGCCTCGAGGGCCGCGGCGACCGATTCCGGATCGTAGTTCGGACCGTGGGAGGAGCCGCGCAACACCAGATGGCAGTCGGGATTGCCCTTGGTCTCCGCGGAGATGACGCGGCCGTCCAGATTGATGGACAGGAAATGATGCTCGAACGCCGAGGTGTAGCAGGAGTCGGCGGCCGCCTTGATGGAGCCGTCGGTGGAGTTCTTGAAGCCGATCGGCATCGACAGGCCGCTGGCCAGCTCGCGGTGCACCTGGCTTTCCGTGTTCCGCGCGCCGATCGCTCCCCAGCAGATCAGGTCGCACAGGTACTGCGGGGTGATCGGGTCCAGCCATTCGATGGCGGTGGGCAGGCCCATCGACAGCACATCGGTCAGCACCTTGCGCGCCAGCCACATGCCCTTGCGGATGTTGAACCGGCCGTCGAGATCGGGATCGTTGATCAGCCCCTTCCATCCGATCGTGGTACGCGGCTTCTCGAAATACGTGCGCATGACGATGACCAGACGGTCATTGAGCTCCCGGTTCACGGCGGCGAGCCGTTCGGCGTACTCGTGCGCCGCCTTCGGATCATGGATCGAACAGGGGCCCACGATCGCCAGCAGGCGGTCGTCCCGGCCGTGCAGCACGTCACGGATCTCCTGACGGGAGCGCAGCACCAGATCGCCCATCTCGTCGGTCAGCGGCAGTTCACGCAGGAACGCACGCGGCGCGGGGATCGGATCCAATTGGCGGATGTTGACGTCGACCGTCTCGGGAAAGACGGCGCGCTCATCCAAACGATGCTCGTCCTCGGAACTGTCCGGACCACGCAGACCCGCCATCCTTCACCTCTCTTCATCATGGCGACGCGACGCACCGCCTACGGTCATACTGAACACCCCACCATAATAGATGGGCCCGGAATACGGAAACCCGCCGACTGCATCGTGGGATGCAACCGGCGGGTCAAAAGGCTCAGGCGGTCTGGCGTTTCACGCAAGTGGCCTCCGGCCCCTGCAATTATGGACCGGCCTACGGCCGGGCTCAATCCGACCTTCGCCGTTCCCCACGATCTCACGATCGTGGGCCGCGCCTACGGACGCCCCACTGGGGCGTCCGCTTCACGGCGCGTCGGCTCAGGCGTGCTCGCCTTCAGGCGAGCGCGCCCATCGGGTCCCAAGCGGGCAGGGCGATGGCGGGTTCTTCGAGGGCCTTCTGATACTCCTCGGGGAGCATGCTCTTGGGCACGGCCACCTCGTAGACGAACTCGGTGAACCAGTCGTCGCTCATCGTGAAGTAGCCCTTGTCGGCGATCTTGTCGCCCCAGGAGTTCTCCACGCGCCAGCGGCGGGTGGTGGTGCCGTCGTCGTCAACGTCCACGCCGACGAAGGCCATGGCATGGTTCATCGCGGAGTCGCCGAAGCGCACGCGCTGCTCCTTGTCCAGGTCGAAGTCGAAGCCGTAGACATGGCCGTACTCGAACAGGTCCGTGGCCCAGGCGCCGGATTCGCGATCCATCATCGGGCCGCAGTCGGCGCCGAACCACACCGGGATGCCCTGCTCGGACAGGATGCGGCGCACGCAGTCCTTCATGAACTGGTTCG
The DNA here is from genome assembly GCF_000771405.1 of Bifidobacterium pullorum DSM 20433. Classification (GTDB taxonomy): domain Bacteria; phylum Actinomycetota; class Actinomycetes; order Actinomycetales; family Bifidobacteriaceae; genus Bifidobacterium; species Bifidobacterium pullorum. The sequence continues at coordinate 31,784 of NZ_JDUI01000014.1, forward strand.
GCACGTTGAGGTACTCGGTCGGGTCGCCACCCGCCACGTTGCCCAGATGCTCGATGGCGATCTTCTTGCCCTTCGGATGCTCGGTGCGCGGATCGTCGACCAGGCACACGTAGTCCTCCAGACCGGCGTCCACGTACTTGTTCCAGAACTCGACGGGCGTGATCTCGCCGTCGCGATGGAACTCGCCCTGCTCGTCGGTCCACTCCCAGTCGAAGCTCTTCGGCGGCTCGCCCAGGTGGATCGTCAGGATGCGGTGGCCGGCGGCCACGCCCTCGGCCACGATCTCGTCGATCTTCGACGGGTCGGCGAACATGCGCGCCACCTCGGTGTGCAGCATCGAACGCAGCTGGGTGTTCATCGGGCCGGTGTTCTTGGAGGACTCGGTCTCCGGGAACAGGTCCTTGGGTACGGCGCCGTACTTCTTGTAGATGTTCATCGCCATCGTCCACTGGCCGCCGTCACCCATCACATCGGCGAGCAGGTGCTGCACCAGACGGGAGTCGGCGGGTTCGCCGGCCTCGACCAGCGCGGCCATGTCCTTGAGGAAGTAGTTGATGCGCTCGAGCTTGTCGAAGTACATCGCGTAGTTCTGCGAGAACTCGAACTCCTTGAGGCCCATGTTCTTCTTGGCGACGAAACGGGCCACGTTCAGGGAGCTGAACAGCCAGCAGCGGCCGGAACGATCCTGATGCGTCACCGTGCCGTTGTCCACGGTCACGGAGAATCGACGCTGCAGCAGACGGGCGCGGTCATAGTTGCGGGCCACCTTGTCGATGCCCGCGGCGGTGACGGCGTTCATCGCCAGACGGTTCGCAGCGTTGGAATCGAAATCAGCGCACAGTTCGCCGAGAGTCTCGGCGCTCAGCGGCGTGAGTTCAGCCATGTCGTTCCTTTCCTAGAGATATGACGGACCGGCGTGACCCGGCCACGACACATGGTTTCGCGGCACCCGCCTTCGGGAGGCATGATGCCGCGATGCAACAGTCGCTACGAGTCTAGCCTCACTCGTCGAGAAACGACAGGACCGGCCGACGTGGTGTCGTCACTGCATGCCGCCGCCATCCGAGGGGTTCTCGGACACCGCCGTCTCGTCGGCGCCCCCGGCGGGGACGTCCTCGCCGTCGGCGGCGCCGGGCTCGCCGGCCACGGCGTTGACCACCGGCACGTCCGGCGCCTGCGCCTCGCCCCCGAAACCGCTGAACGCGTTCGAGAACAGCGCCCGCAGCTCATCCACACGCTGCGCGATGGTGGACTCCTGCTCCTGCATCTCGGCGATACGCGCCTGCATGCCGTCCAGCTCGGACTGCGCGGCACGGCGGCGTTCCTCCACGTCGGAGTCGGCCTGCTCCTCCGCCTTGCTCAGGATGGCGAACGCCTGCGCGTCGGCTTCCTCACGCTTGGAGGCGGCGTATGCATCGGCCTGGTCGCGCGCGGTCTTGGCCTGGGCGATCAGTTCCTCGGATTCCTTCCGAGCCTGCTCGCGCCGCTCCTCCAGACTGGCCAGCAGCTCCTGAACCTTGGAGGTGGCACCCTCCTGCTGCGATGCGATATCCGCGCGGATCTGCTCGACCTCGGCGGTGACCTGGCTCATCGTCCTGGTGCGCTGCACCTCGGCATCGTCGGTGATCTCCTGCGCCTTGGCCTTGGCCTCATCCACGATCTCCGAAGCCTTGCGCTGGGCGTCCGCGATCAGCTTGGTCACCTGTTCGCGCACCTCGGCCAGCTTCCTGTTCGCCTCCGAGAGCGCGGATTCGATCTGATCGTTGTTCTCGCTTTTCAGCCGAGTGATCTCCTCGTTCGCGGCCTTGCGCTGGTCGGCGATCTGCTGGGTGGCTTCGGCGCGCATGTCGGCGATCTCGCGCTCCTGCGTGGCGCGCGTCGAAGCCAGCTGCTTCTCCTGCTCCTCGCGCGTGTTCGTCAGTTCCAGATCGATCGCCTGGCGCTGCTCGCTCACCAGCTTGGCCGTCTGCGCGCGCAGCTGCCCGGCGTCCTCCTGCGCGGAGGTGATGGTGGTCTCGGCCTCGTTGCGTGCGTTGGCCAGCAGGGTGGCGGCCTTGGCGTTGGCCTCGTCCAGCACGCGACGGGCATCCATCTGGGCGTTGTTCAGCAGCGTCGACGCCTGCTCCTGCGCCGCGGCCTTGGTGGACGCGGCCTCACGCTTCGCCCTGTCCAACAGGTCGGTGCTGGTCCGTTCGGCTGAGGCCAGGACCTGCTGCGCGCTCGCCCCCAGCGACGCGTAGCTGCCCGACCGTCCCTCGTTCTTGTTGCGTTCCTCCTGCAGACGCGCCTGCAGTTGCAGAATCGTCTTGTCGCTGGCCTCGACCTGTTCGCGAAGCCGGGCAATCGTCCGTTGCGCCGTGTCGAACGCCTCGTCGACCCGTTCCTTGTCGTAACCGCGCAATGTGACCGGGAACCGTTCCGCCATCGTTGTATCCTTTCCACACCGCCCCGCCCCTCGGACGGGTTCCGGTGTGTACTTTAGCGGAATCGGCCCGTACAACCGCCGCAAACGCCCATATTCTTACAGGGCGCGCAAGAATCGCAGACGTGCCGTTCAGTCCAGCAGAATCTCCTCCGACGAAGGGCTCAGATGGTATCGGATCGTCTCACGCACCACGGAACGGCAGGCCGCCACCTGGCACTCCAACGTCAGTCCCTGCTGGGAATGGGCCGACTGCGCGACCTTGGGGAAGCTGACGAATCCGGACAGCACACGCCGCCGTCCCGCATTCCAATGCATCAGGTGGTAGAACAGCGAATTGCACACGTAGGTGCCGGCGTCCGAGCTCAGGGTGGCGGGGATGTCCGCGGCGGTGAAGTCCCGCAGGATCGCGCGCAACGGCAGGCGCGTCCAATAGGCGGCGGGACCGTCGGGGTCGATCGGGGTGCGGCGCGTCTCCACGCCGTCGTCATCCCGCCCGGAAGCGTCCATCAGGTTCGTCGCGCACCGTTCCAATGCGATGCCGCGCGCCGAACGCTTGAGTCCCGTGGCGATGACGATGTCCGGTTCGACGGCGTCCAGCACCCGCTCGAGCTCGGGCCATGCGTCGGTGAAGCTGATCGGCAGCCCGACCGTATGGATGTCCACCGACACGCCCGACAACGGGTCGTCGATGTCCGCTGAGATGCCGAGCCCCTGTTCGGCCAACAGTCTGGGCGCCTCGGCCGACGGGTTGATGTCGATGCCTTCGTAATGGTCGAAACCGGAGATCACCACACTGAACTGCTGCATACCGACCAGTCTACCGGCGCTGGGTGAGAATCCCCGCCGCGATGCGCTCGGCCGTGGGCATGTCGGCCAGCGTGGTGACCTTGAGATTGGTCTCGCTACCGGCCACGATCGCCACAGGCTCGTCCGGCAGGTAGTCGACGACCACGCGGGTGTCGTCGGTCGGGTGGAAATCCGGATCGCCGGCGGCCAGCGCGTAGGCGCGGCGGATGGTGGCGAACCGGAAGGCCTGCGGGGTCTGCGCCCGGAACGTCTGGGGGCGCTCCGGCACCGACCGGACGACCTTGACGTCGCCCAGATCGCGGGTGAGCAGCACCGTATCGGTGGAGGCAAACGCCACCGTGGCCGCAGTGAACCGGTCGAGCGCCGCCACGCACCCGTCGATCGAGGATTGCGCGACGAACGGCCGCACCGCATCATGGATCAGGATCTTCGCATCCCCGGGGATGCCGGCCGCGGCGAGCGCCTCCAACGCGGCCGCGGTGCTGTCGGCACGTTCCGCGCCGCCGTTGAGGATCATCCGCACCTTCGGGTATCCGGCCTCGTCGATCAGCCGTTCCACGGCGTCACGCACCTGCGGGTTGACCACCACCACGATATCCGTGATCCGCGGATTCGTCTCGAACGCCTCGATGCTCCAGCACACGATCGGCTTGCCGCCGACCGACACCAGCTGCTTGGGATTGTTCGGATCGAACCGCGTGCCGAACCCCGCCGCCAACACCACGGCCACCACGGGCACCGCGCTCTGCTCTCTCTGACTCATATCCACCACCGTAAGGCCTTGTCCGCCGCCCGGTCACATCGCCGGACAGCTTCTGCACCAAATCCATGCGGCCCGACTGCACAGTGGGACCGCGTCCCGTTCACAGCGCGACCGGCTTCAATGTGCCGGCACGCGACCGCACTGCGCCGCTCACGCTACTCCATCACGATGAGGGCGAGCATGCGCCCCTCGCCGTTCTTGTTCGCCAGCGAGGCGCGGCGATGCGAATACCACAGCGGGTTCTCGAGCGTGCACAGGCTGTGGCGCACGCCGTCGATGCGCTCGGCCAGCTCGGTCGCGCCCTCCCCGTCCGTGCGGCACAGCTCAGCCAGTTCCCCGTCCTCGGACAGGTACTGGGTGGCGGCGGCCACGCGCGGGCGGGATTCGACGATGCGATCGCCTGCGATGCCAGCGGCGGCGAGTTCCCGCAACGCGGCCGCGGCGATGTCGATGCCGGGGCCGCCGAACCGCGTAGTGGTGGCGGTGCCGGGGAACTGGGCGTCGAATTCGGAGGCGATCGCCTCGCCCACCTCATAGCAGTCCCCGCAGATGCACGGGCCGAGCGTGGCCACGATGCGGTCGGCCCGCGCGCCCTTGGCGGTCATCATCCGCACGGTTTCGCCGATCACGCCCTGCTGCAGGCCACGTCGGCCGCAGTGGGCGACGCCGACCACACCGGACTCGGCGTCGGCGAGCAGCACCGGCAGACAGTCGGCGGCGAACACGCCCAGGGCGACGCCGCGTCGGGTCGTCACCTGCGCGTCCGCCTCGACGACCGTCACCTCGCCGTCCTCATCCTCCGGCACGGTGCCGCCGGTGGCGTCGAACCCATACGCACGGTTGTCCGCATACGTCTCGTCCACATCGACGGCGACGCCGGAGTGAATCTGGCTGACCAGCGACAGCCGGGCGTCGATCTCGTCGGCGAGCGCGGCGCGGTTGGCGGCCACATGAGCCGGATCGTCGCCGTTCTTGCCGCCAAGGTTGAGTCCGGCGGCGTCGCCCTGGCTCACGCCGCCCAGTCGCGTGGTGTAGACCACCTTGACGCCGGGGGCCAGCATGACGGGGATGGTCACCGGAATCGGGCGGCCGTCCTTGTCGGTGGGGCTGATCGCGTTGCTGTCCAGGATTTCGTCCGCGTACTCGGACTGGGTCATCGGTTGCTCCTTATCGTGAATGGGTCTGACGTCCGTCGGCCGGCCGCGCCATGCCGTGGGACTCGCGTTCGACGTGCGTCCGGCAGGCGTGGCGGCGGCTCATGCGGCCTTCATCGTGGCCTGCCTGGTGCGCGAGCGCATGGCGGCGTTCACCGGCACCGGTTCGGGGCAGGGCATGGAGAACACGTGGGCGGGGTTGTTGATCTCCTGCACCCACATGCCGTGCTCGTCGCGGAAACCGCCCTCCGGCACCGTGTAGGCGTAGGGGGCGCGGCCGGGCAGCACGAATTCCACCAACTGGCCGGCTTCGATCTTGTTGCGGCTCATGATGGTCAGGCGGCCGCCCTCCTCCGGGGACCACCCGAGCGTCTCGCCGACGACCAGCCACTCCCGGAAGTAGTGGCTGCGGTCGGTGTTCTGGGTGACGGGGTGTTCGGGATAGTAGAAGCCGGTGCTGTAGTCGCGATGGGCGACCTTGTACGGCTCCTCGCGCAGCCACTGCGGCAGGTCGACCGGGGCGGGCGCCGGGGTGGCCGTTTCGATGGCAGCCTCGCCGACGCGGGGGCTCTCCCCCGGCGCCGTGCGACGCACGCGATCGTGGAACGGGGCGAGTTCGTTGCCGTCCTCGTCCTCGAAGCCGCGCTGGACCATGTACTCGTTGACGGCGCTCTTGTAGGCGTTCGTCATGGCGGCGATGTAGTAGGCGCTCTTGGAGCGGCCCTCGATCTTGAGGCTGGTGGCGCCCGCGTCGATCAGGTCGTCGAGGTGCTCGAGCATGTTCATGTCCTGCGAGTTGAACAGGTAGGCGCCGTCCTGGGTCTGTTCGATCGGGAAGTAGCGGCCGGGGCGTTTCTCCTCCACGATCGAGTATTTCCAGCGGCAGGGCTGGGCGCATTCGCCGTGGTTGCCGTCGCGGCCGGTCAGGTAGTTGGAGAACAGGCAGCGCCCGGAGAACGCCATGCACATCGCGCCGTGCACGAAGCATTCGATGTCCATGTCCTCGGGGATGTTCGCGCGGATGTCGCGCACGGCCTGCAGGTCCATCTCACGGGCGAGCACGACGCGCTTGGCGCCCAGCTCGTACAGGGCGTTGGCGGCCAGATAGTTGGTGACGCCGGCCTGCGTGGAGATGTGGATCTCCAGGTTCGGGGCGATGCGGCGCGCGGCCATCATCACGCCGATGTCGGTGACAATCAGCGCGTCCACGCCGGTGTCCTTGAGCTGGCCCAAGTAATCCTTGAGCTCCTCGACCTCGGCGTTGCGGGGCAGCACGTTGCAGGTCACGTACACGCGCGCGCCGCGCTCATGGGCGTACCGCGAGCCCTCCTCGAAATCCTCCAGGCTCAGGTTCTTCGGCGCCGAACGCATGCCGAACGCCTTGCCGCCGCAGTATACGGCGTCCGCCCCGTAGTCCACGGCGGTCTTCAGGCCGCGCAGGTTGCCGGCGGGGGCCAGTACTTCAGGCTTGTTGCGGGTGCGCATCACGTGTTCCTCGTTCATAGCGCATCCCAGTGTAGGCGATGGCGCAGGCAATCCTAAACCATACGGTTGCGTACCACGGGTTGGGCTCTCCCCTGCCGTCAGCCGAGCTTGGCGAGCTCCTCGTCGGTCAGTTCGAGGTCGCCGGCGTTCAGGCTGTCGAGAATCGTCTCGGGCCGGTGAGCGCCGGGGATGACGAACATATGGTCGCCCTTGGCGAGCTCCCAGGCGAGCACCACCTGCTGGTAGCTGACACCGTGGGCGGCCGCCACCTCGCGGAACGGGTCGAACTTGGTTTCGTCCTTGGCCTTGCGGAAACCGCCGAGCGGGCTCCAGCACACGAAGGCGATGCCGAGCTTCGCGCAGTGCTCAAGCGTATCCTGCGTATCCAGGTAGATCGGCGAATACTGGTTCTGCACGGCCACGAACCTGTCGCCGAGGATGCCGCGCGCGATGTCGATCTGTTCGACCGACGCGTTCGAGATGCCCGCCCAGCGGGCCACGCCCTCGTCGAGCAACTGCTTGATGGCCTCGCAGGACTCGTTGTACGGCACTTCGGGGTCGGGACGGTGGAAGTACAGCAGGTCGATGGTGTCCACGCCGAGCGTCTGCGCGGACTGCTTGGCGTAGCGGATCAGGTGTTCGGGCTTGCCGTCCTTGCCCCAGGTGGGCACGCCGTCGGTGAAGTTGCGATAATGGCCGACCTTGGTAGCGATCAGCACCTCGTCCTTCGGGCCCTTCCAGCTGTCCATCGCCTCGCGCACCAGCTTCTCGCCGGTCTGCTCCTCGCCGCCCGAGCAGTAGTAGGACCAGGCGGTGTCGATGTGACGGCAGCCGGCGTCCAGCGCGGCGTGGATGGTCTCGATGCCCTTGGCCCAGCCGAGGTTGTTCTCGATGGTCAGGGGCATCTCGCCCAGACCGATGGCCGTGGTGTCGAACGGCCCCAGATTGCGATGCATCACCATGATGGTTGCTCCTTCGTCGATAGATGATCGTCCTCGTCCAGATTACCCTTGCCGGCGCGGAATCCGCGGTCATCGTCCTCCGAACGATCCGCCGCCGGAACCGCCGGAGGATCCGCCGAAGCCGCCGCCGGAGAACGAGCCGCCGGAGACGCCGGACGACCCCGGCGCGGCGGCCTGGAACGTGCTCGCGATATCGGCGAACCCGGCGTCGAGGTGGGCGCCGATGTTGCCCACGTTGGCGCTGAACGAGGCGATGTCGGTCACGGGGGCCGCGGCTCCAGCGCTCCACGTGTGGGCATACCAGTAGGGTCGGTAGGCCCAGTACACCACATGTCCCGCGGCGTACGAGTCCAGCCAGCTCGGGTCGCAGAGTTCCGGATAGGCTTCGGCCAGCTGCCGCAGCACCGTGTCGCTGATGCCGAAGGCGGCTGCATAGACCAGATAGCGGTCCCATAGGGTCAGATCGGCCACGCCGCGGTCGGAGAAATCGCTGAAATCCTCCAGATACCGTTTCAGACCGACCACCTGTCCGGCCAACCGCCGGCCTTCCTCGGTCAGCCCGGTGCGGCGCATGCTGCACAGCACGAACGCCGACCCGAACAGCAGCGGGCATCCCAGCACCAGGGCCACGGCCAATTGCTGTTCGGCGCCACTGAACAGGAACGTGGCCAACGCCACGGCAACGCCGAGGATGCCCGCCGTCAGCGCCTGTCCGCCCACAGCGCGCGTGGCGCCCAGCAGCGCGAACTCGTTGGCGCAGGCCGTGTCGAACGCCTCCTGCAGCTCGTAGCCGTCCTCATCGTCCTCGAACGCCGCGTTCATCCGTTCCAGGTCGAACGTCGCGGACCCGCAGCGTTTGGATGCGGCCTGTAGCATGCTCAGCGCCGCCTCCTCGGACTGGCTGAGATCCGCCTCCGGAACTCCGCCGGATGCGACCGCCGGATCGAGCGTGATGGTGGCGGTGTCGTCGAGTTTCCCGCCCGTCTGCGAGAACGCGGGGAACCGTTGCGCGGCGGATATCGCGGCCGACCGGTCGCCAGCGGCGCTGCCATCGTACAGGTCGGCGGGGCCCGGACGCACGCCGATCACGTGTTTGTCCGCCAACGACAGCACGCTGGAGGACATCTGCCGGGTTTGCAGATCCCCTGCGGCATCGGGCTGCACGATCGACAGCAGCCGCGCCGCCGAAGCGGGGCTGATCTCGGGCGGATCCCGCCAGTATTCGATGCCGCCACGGGAGTCGGCCTCACGGTTGCTGCGGATTGAGGCGATCACGCCCCAGATGATCAGCGCGACGCCGACCACGGCCAGCACCGCCCAAATCACCACCCGACGGATGGCTGCAGCTTGCTGCGATTCGCGCCATTGGCGCTCCTGCCGGCTCTCGTCGTCGATGATGCGGTCCGCGGCCCGCTCCGATGCGGTGCGGACGACGCCGTCGGTGGCGTTCACGTCGACCATGGCGACCAGGTCGAGATGCTGGCCGGCGCGCACGTCGTATGCGGTGAACTGCAGCACGTTGTTGCTGCGCGAGGTTTCCGACGTGCCGGAGAAGTGCAGCCAGGCGCGTGTCAGGCTCCCGTCGCCGCCGTCCGGCAACCGGACCGTGCCGGTCACGGTGCCGATCGGCATCTGGTTGGACGGCCCGAACGGCTCCCACTGGAACGTGGCGACGTCGTCGTACGCGGTCGTCACACCCTCGAACGTCATCGTGATGTCGAAGCGTATGCTGTCGGCTTCCACGGTGACGGGGATGTTCCAGCCGATCTCCACCACGCGTTCCTCGCGGATGTCGCCGTCCGGCGTATAGGGTTGCGGGTCGTCCGCGCCATCGGTCACGTCGGCGATGTACCAGTGCCGCGCGTACGACGTGTTCCACTCGTCGTCGCCGATGCCGGACGGGGTGCGCGGGTCGGTCTGCGCGTAGGTTTCGCCGGTGGAGGCGTCGGTGACGCTGACGCCGGTGATGGCGGTCAGGTTGTCGGGGTTGAGACGGTACTGCTGGTACAGCTGCTTCCACGGCACCGTGTTGTCGTCATCGTCCTCGCGCTCGTTGAGCCGCAAATCCACATGCTGGGTGATCTCCAGATCGCCGTCGGGCTGCACCGTGACCTCGTAATCGAGCGAACGGTAGCTCATGGCGGCATCGTCATCGCCGAACACGATGATGAACGTGGCGAGCAGGGCCGCAATCGCCGTGATCACCGCCGCGGCCGCGGCGGCACCGAATGCATGCTTCCCGGACATTGTCATCCCCTTTCAGCCGGTGCGACGCCGCCGGCACCGGCCACTCACTTGGAGAAGCTGACCTGCGGCACCTGGCGCGACTGCTCGTCCGCCTCGAAGTACTGGGCCTGGGTGAAATGGAACAAGCCGGCGATGATGTTGGACGGCACCGTTTCGATGGCGGTGTTGAACTTCATCACCACATCGTTGTAGAACTGGCGCGCGTAGGCGATCTTCTGCTCCAGCTGGCTCAGCTGGTTCTGCAGATCCATGAAGTTCTGGTTCGCCTGCAGCTGCGGGTAGGCCTCCGCGGTGGCCTGCAGGTTGACCAGGGCGCGGCTCAGCTTGTTCTCGGCCGCGGCACGCTCGGCGGCGCCAGCCTTGGGATCGGCCGCCGCGGCGAGCGCTCCGGCGCGGGCCTCGGTGACCTGGGTGAACACCTCGGATTCGTGCGCGGCGTAGCCCTTGACAGTTTCCACCAGGTTCGGCACCAGATCCGCGCGCTGCTTGAGCTGCACGTCGATCTGCGCCCAGCCGTTCGCCACGCGGTTGCGCAGCGACACCAGGGAGTTGTACGCGCCGACCGCCCACAGGATGAGCAGGACCGCAATGACTGCGATGACGATAGCGACGATCATGGGAATCCTTTCCGTAGTATGATGCCCCCATTCTCTCAACAGGTAGGGATGCGCGCGGACATGCGCGCCGCACCAGGTGAGACACCGGCGACGGCGGTCCTTCGCCCCGTGGGCTATAGTCGAAGTCAGGAAGGGGGCACCGGATGAATGATTCACTCGACACCGGCAAACGCCGCCTGCGCATCGGCGTACTGGACAACGACCCCTGCGCGCTGGAATGCATCGTGGCCATCCTCAGGCAGCTTTCGGGAACGGACATCTGCACGGCCGACATATGGTCCTACAGCAGACCCACCCAGGCGATCCAGGAGTGCCGGTTCGGACAGCACACCGACGTCGTCATCATCGACATGGCGCTCAACGGGCTGACCGGGGCGCAGGTGGCGGCGGAGATCCGCAAGATCTCGCCCGGCACGGGCATCATCGGCATCACCTCGTACACCCCGGACGCGTATCGCAAGTCGCTGGCCGAGGCTGGGGCGCAGGCCCTGCTCGACAAAAGCTCGCTTCGAACCACGCTGGCCGACGCGATTACGGCGGCAGCCGCGGGCCGCCACTATCCGCAGGACGACATGTTCCCGGACGTGTCGACCTCCGCCGACGCGCCGAATCCGGCGGGCATCCATCTGACCGCGGCCGAGCAGCGCATCCTCGCCCTCAGCATGGGACATCTCACCTCACGGCAGATCGCCGACGAACTGGGCGTATCCGTCGACACCGTGTTCTCGCACAGACGCAACATCAAACGCAAACTCGCCGTCAACGAATGGCATGAGGTCATCGAACGATGCCGTACACTGCACATCCTGTAACCCCCGATAGCGCACCCGCCTCCGCGCCGGTGCGGCGCGTATCCTCCATCCACCGATGGTGGCTGATCTCGATCTGCGTCATCATCGTCATCTCCGCGATCGCGGAACTGATAGGATTGGCCGTCATCGCGAAGGACGACACGTCGATCGCCACGACCGCGGCGCTCACCGTGGCGCAGATCGGCGCCACGGCGGTGATGCTCCGCAAGGCGCGTCTCGGCGCGGCACTCACCGTGATCCTTGCGGTGGCCTCGATGCTTATCCCCACGGCGGCGACCTTCTCCATGCTGTTCGCCGTCATACTCGCCATCAATATCCTGACGTTCCGGCGGACGGCGGAAGGCATCGCCGCCGTGGTCGTCATGGTGGCGGCCAGCGTCATATCCGGCATCCTGTATCACGATTCCGCCATGGCCAGCGGTGGGGCGCTCTCCCTGGGCGTCTTCTGCCTCATCGCCTGCACCGGCGGATGGCTGATGCGCCAGTGGGACGATGCGCAACGGCGGGCCCGGCGCGCCGAACGGCTGGAACATGACATGGCCATCGCCCAATACCTGCATGATTACACCACCAACGACCTGAACAACATCCTCATGCTGACCGACCTGGCGCTCACCCAGCCGGACAGCCCCGCGCCGGACACACTGGAACGCGTCCGCGGCCTGGCGAAGGACGCGCTCAAGCAGACGCGTCTGGCCATCGCCGCGCTGGAACATGACGATGACGCCGACGAGCACACCATGTACCAGCCCACGGCATCCGATCTGGAACAGCAGCTGTTCGCCGTGGCGGAGGAGCAGCGCACGCTTCTGGACACTTACGGATATCAGGGATCGGTGCTGATCGGCGAGCACCCGTTCGCGCACTGTTCGCAGGCCCAGGCCACACTCGCGCTGAGCCTGGTCCGGGAGATGTTCTCCAACATCGTCCAGCACGCCGACCCCGCCGCCGGCTACACGATGACGATCGCCGCCACCCCTTCGCAGCTGCATATCGCCGTCACCGATTGCCATGCCGAGCATTCGACGCCGGGCATGAACACGGGATTGGCCCGGCTGCGCAGGCGCATCACCGAGGCGGGCGGCACCTGGCAGGTCGAAGAGCACGGACGCAATTGGACATTGGCGACAATCATGCCCACCGAGTGACGCGGCGCCCTCCCGCGCGCGGCGCTGCGATGCCTTCCGTTCCCCTGTCCAGCCTTCCCCTATCCCAAACTTGTTATAGGTTCCACAATCCGCCGTCATCCGTCAAGCTCGTCTGCAGTTTTCTGCAGAAAACACGCCGAGAAGTCTCAGAATTATCACATATCGACCATTGGCGTTGTGCATTTTGAAGATTATTGATGGGTTTTTGGAATCATGCAGGGCGATACGCAAACCCTGTGAAGACCACCTTGGCAACAGCCGCGCACGCCACCCTCAGCGAGCATCCTGCAACCTACAACGCCTATATGGGCTGTCCGCCCATAAGGCACAACCCGCACCACTGATACGACGGGAGCCCGCCGGCTGGTAACCGGCGGGCTCCCGTCACACGTTCAGGCCAATGGGATCGGCCTTGCCGTGTCTGTGATCCATTCCCAGATGGATCACAGACACAGTGGTGTCGTGAAATCCGTTCCTGGATAAATCCAGTCACAGCAATCGCGGAATCAGTCCTCGAACAGATCGAAGTCGCGGCGGACACGGCGGCGCGGACGCTCGGAACGCTCCTCGCGATCGGCGCGGTACTCGTCGTAGTTCTCGTCGGCGGCGTACCGCGGGTTACGGTCGTCACGGCGCGAACGATAGTTGCGGCGATCATCACGATCATCGCGGCGGTCGTCGCGATCGTCACGGTCATAGTCGCGGCGACGGCGCGGACGATCGTCATAATCACGATCATCGTAGCGGTCGTCACGGTCGCGGCGACGACGCGGACGATCGTCATAATCACGATCGTCGTCATAGTCGCGGCGCGAACGGTAGCCACGGTCGTCACGGTCGGAACGGCGGTCGTCGCGGTCGGAACGACGATCGTCACGGCGGCCACGGCCACCGCGGCGGTCCTCACGGTCGCCACGCTCACGGCGCGGGGCCGAGGACTCCTGATCCTCGAAGCCCGGAATCGCCAGGCTGATCTTGCCGCGGTCGTCGACGCCCTGCACGATCACCTCGACGGTGTCGCCTTCCTTGAGCACGTCCTCGACGGCGTCGATGCGCTCGCCGTTGGCCAGGTTGCGGATCTGCGAGATGTGCAGCAGGCCGTCGGTGCCCGGAGTCAGGTTCACGAACGCGCCGAAGCTGGTGGTCTTGACGACCTTGCCGTTGTAGGTCTCGCCGGCCTCCGGCACATGCGGGTTGGCGATCTGGTCGATGATCTGCTTGGCCTTCTCGGCGGCCTCGCCACCCTCGGAGGCGATGTAGACGGTGCCGTCGTCCTCGATGGAGATCTCGGCGCCGGTGTCCTCCTGGATCTGGTTGATCATCTTGCCCTTCGGGCCGATGACCTCGCCGATCTTATCGACCGGGACGGTGGTGGTGATGATGCGCGGCGCATACGGGCTCATCTCGGCAGGACCATCGATGCACTCGTTGATGACCTCGAGGATCGTGGTGCGGGCCTCCTTGGCCTGCTGCAGGGCGGCGGCCAGGATGTCGGCGGGGATGCCGTCGAGCTTGGTGTCGAGCTGCAGTGCGGTGATGAACTCGGAGGTGCCGGCCACCTTGAAGTCCATGTCGCCGAACGCGTCCTCGGCGCCCAGGATGTCGGTCAGGGTCTTGTAGATGTGCTGGCCGTCCACGTCGCCGGAGACCAGGCCCATCGCGATGCCGGCCACCGGAGCCTTCAGCGGCACGCCGGCGGCGAGCAGGCTCAGGGTCGAGGCGCACACGGAGCCCATCGAGGTCGAACCGTTGGAGCCGATGGCCTCGGAGACCTGACGGATGGCGTACGGGAACTCCTCACGACCCGGCAGCACCGGCACGATGGCCTTCTCGGCGAGGGCGCCGTGGCCGATCTCGCGGCGCTTCGGGGAGCCGACGCGGCCGGTCTCGCCGGTCGAATACGGCGGCATCTCATAGTTGTGCATGTAGCGCTTGGACTGCGGGCCGGACAGCGCGTCGATCTGCTGCTCCATCTTGAGCATGTTCAGCGTGGTGACGCCCAGGATCTGGGTTTCGCCGCGCTGGAACAGGGCGGAGCCGTGCACGCGCGGGACGATGTCGACCTCGGCGGACAGGGTGCGGATGTCACGCAGGCCACGGCCGTCGATGCGGTAATCCTGGGTCAGGATGCGGCGGCGCACGATCTGGCGCTGCAGCTCCTTGAACGCGTTGCCGAGTTCCTTCTCCTTCTCGGCCTCGTCCATGTCGGTGAACTCGCCGGCCAGCACATCCTTGACGTGCTGCTTGATCTCGGCGATGCGATCCTGACGCGGCAGCTTCTCGGCGATCGAGAGCGCCTCGTCGAGGTCGGCGTGCGCGATCTCGTCGATGCGGGCGTACAGCTCGTTGGTGTACTCCGGGAAGAGCTGGAACTCCTTGGTCTCCTTGGCGGCGATGCGCTTGAGCTCGGCCTGGGCCTCGCAGATGACCTTGATGAACGGCTTGGCGGCTTCCAGACCGCCGGCGACGACCTCCTCGTCCGGCTTGATCTGGCCCTCGTCATAGATCAGGGTCCAGGCGTTCTTGCCGGCACCGGCCTCGATCATGGCGATCGCGACGTCGCCGTTCTCCACCACACGGCCGGCGACCACGATCTCGAACACGGCGCGCTCGCGCTCGCTCCAACGCGGGAACGCGACCCACTGGCCATCGATCAGGGCCAGACGGACGCCGGAGACCGGGCCCTCGAACGGCAGGCCGGAAATCATCGTCGACGCCGAAGCGGCGTTCAGCGCGATCACGTCATACGCGTCATCCGGGTTGACGGCCAGGATCGTCTCGACGACCTGCACCTCATTGCGCAGCGTGTGCGGGAACAGCGGGCGCAGCGGGCGGTCGATGATGCGGCAGGCCAGGATCGCCTCGGAGCTCGGGCGGCCCTCACGACGGAAGAACGAGCCCGGGATCTTGCCGGCGGCGTACATCTTCTCTTCAACGTCCACAGTCAGCGGGAAGAAGTCGTAGTTCTCCTTCGGGCTGGAACCAGCGGTGGTGGTGGACAGCACCATCGAGTCATCATCCAGATACGCGGCCACGGCGCCATCGGCCTGCTGGGCGAGGCGGCCGGTCTCGAAGCGCAGCGTGCGCTTGCCAAACGAACCATTGTCGATTACGGCCTCAACGGCCTTGATTTCGGGACCCTCCAAGGGTTTCTCCTTCGTTGTCTAATTCCTACTTGCTGCTTGTCTTGCCTTCACATTGTGCATGCCGTGCGCGGCGTACCTGGCCGCGCGTTCCTCGTGTCAGATTCCTCATCATCATACGTGCCCGCTCCGGGGCCTGCAGCTGCTGTTATCCCTCGTCAGAAAGACGACATGCAAAACGCCCGAGCACACGTGCCCGGGCGGAAGAATTCAATTATCGGCGCAGACCCAGCCGCTCGATCAGCGAGCGGTAACGGTTGATGTCCACGCGCTTGAGGTAATCGAGCAGACGGCGACGGTCACCGACCATCAGCAGCAGACCACGACGGGAGTGGTGATCATGCTTGTGCTGCTTCAGGTGCTCGGTCAGGTCGGCGATGCGCTTGCTCAGCAGCGCGACCTGGACCTCCGGGGAGCCCGTGTCACCCTCGTGCGTCGCGTACTCGGTGATGATCTGCTGCTTCTGTTCAGCCGTAAGTGCCACGGCATCCTCCTTATGTTCTCGTTGCGCGGTGCCGGCGACCCAATGTCGCGGCGCTCTCGATCCGCGGGCGAAACACGCCAAATGAACAGTATACAGGAGGGGGCGACCAACTCACATCGCCGTCAGCAGACCGCCGAACAGCACGATCAGCAACGCGACCGCCTCTATCGCGAAGAACAGGATGAACGAGGCCCAGCTGCGGGTGAGCACGTTCAGCGGCGAATCCTTGCGGATCACCACCAGCAGTCCCACGAACACCACCGCATACACCGCCACGGCCGCGCCCGCCGCGATGATGCCGAGGTTCGCGGCGTTCGGCACCGCGGCATTGTCGCCGTACACCACATAGGTCGCATACCAGAAGTCGAGCCGCAGCAGGCACAGACCCGCGATGAACTGTTCGGCCACCAATCCCAGGAAGAAGATGATCCGCCCCAGCCAGTTATGGGACTCCACAATGATCATCCCCAACCCGGCCAGCGCCAGCACCGTGACCGACCAGGACACCAACGCCACGCCACGCGGCTCGAAGGCGCTCAGATGCGCGACCAGCCACTCGGTATGCTCCGAAGCGATCATGCGGCCCAGCCAATACGGGGCGACGATCGCCACCAACACGGCGACGATGGCGCACACCCAACGCACCGGATGGGACCGGCTGCGCTCGATGTCCGCAAAGGACAGGTCGGCGGTGGGAATGGAGGCGACGGGATGCCTGGACACGCCGTCGGCCGCCGGGTCGACGCCCTCCCCGCCATTGCCGTCGGTACGTCCCCGCCTGTCGCGCGTGCTGCGATCCTCGCCCATTTCCAGTCCTCGATGTCTTGTCGGCTTGTGGTCGTCGCACTCCACCTTACCGCGACACATCGGCAGCCGGGGCGCGCTGTGCCGGCCCGGCCGCACCGTATGAAAAGGAAAAGGCCGCGGACACAATCCGAGGCCTTTCGAGTGGAGCGGACGACGGGAATCGAACCCGCGTAATCAGTTTGGAAGACTGAGGCTCTACCATTGAGCTACGTCCGCGTGCCGCCTCTTGCGAGACAACGTGAGCCATTATACATGACTATGCGTCTTTGGCAAGCAACACGACCGCCGAGGCCACCGGACCATCATGGCTCAGGGAGATATGCCAGGTCGGCCGTTCCCGGGGCGACCGCCCCCGTCCCGTCGATTCGGCGGCATCGTGCGGCGCGCCGGCGGACGACGTGCCGTCGCCATGGCCGGAACATGCGATCCGACCGGCATCGGTGGGGCCGGTCAGCCCTAAGGATTGAGCCAACCGATCCCTTACGTCGGGGGCGAGCACGACATGCGGTCGGCCTTGGGAATCGTCGAGGATCTCGATGCACGCCCACGGGAACGTATCCACCGTATAGGGGGCAGGCCGCTCCCCCAACGCGTCGCACCACGCCTTGAGCACCGCCTCCTTGCCGGCCCAGCGGGCGGCCAGGTGCGTGGATTGGGCGTCATGCTTGGCTTGCGCGCGCGCCGCGCACTGCCGCCGCTCGCGAACGGAGAACAGCGCGAGCATCCGGGTGCCGGGCTCGGCCAGCTGCGCGGCGAAGGACGAGACCTCCACCACATCATGCCCCACGCCGATGATGTTCGACCTCGGCGGCAGCATTCCCGCGATCCGTTCAGTATCCATACCGCCACGCTACCGCATGCCGCCGAGTCCAACGCTCAGCAGTGGATGATGCGGGCCTCGTACGGCTTGAGGGTTTCGCTGGCAGGCAGCGCCACGCCTTCGATGCTGTCAAGGTGGACGGTCTGGTCGGCCTGCGAGAAGTTGAACAGCCCCAGCAGCACGGCGTCCCCAGACTTGCGCACGATGGCCAGTACGGACTGGTTGCAGGTATCCCAAGTCGTCACCCAGGCGTCCGGGGCGAAGCAGGGATCATCGCGCATCGTACGCAGTTCGGCCATTCCCTCCCACAGGCGGTTTTGCAGCGTGCCGGGTTCGTGGCGCTTTTCGGCGGCACGCCAATTGAACTTGCTGCGATGCAGGTTGCGGCTGTCCTCCACGCGGTCCGGGTCATCCTTGTAATCCCAGCCGTTGAGCTGGGCGATCTCGTCGCCGCAGTTGAGCATCGGGAAGCCGCGAAGGAAGGCCATGGCCTTGTGCATGAGCAGGTCGCGGTCGATGCCGCGCTCCAGCGAGGGCTTGTCATGCGTGTACAGCGCCTTCTCGATGCCGCACAGGCTGGCGGTGGTGCCGCAGCTGCGGGCGTCGCCGCTGGCCGCGTCGTAGTTGTACAGCTCGCCCATCGACCAGCTGCCGGGGACGGACCCTTCGTAGAAGTGATACAGGAATTCCTTGTGACGGAACGGATCGATGCCGAGCTTCCACTCCTGCGGCTCGTCCAGACCCCAGCCGATGTCGTCATGGCAGCGCAGGTAGTTGACGAACCAGCAGTTCTCGGGCAGGGCGTCCAGCGCATCGATCTGGGCCTTGAGCAGGCGGGTGTCGCCGTTGGCGAGCGCGCTCCACAGGTTGACCATCGTCGAGACGTTGTACAGCATGTGGCATTCGGGGTGTTCCGGGGTGCCGAAGTAGGCGGCGAGCTCCTTGGGGGCCATGACCACCTCGCCCTTGAGCACCACGGCCGGGCAGACGCATTCGAGGGCGATGCGCAGCATGCGGACGATGGTATGCACCTGCGGCAGGTTGCGGCTGGTGGTGCCCAGCTGCTTCCAGATGTAGGGCACGGCGTCGATGCGCAGCACCTCCACGCCCAGGTTCGCCAGGTTCAGCGCGCTGGTCAGCATGGCCACCAGCACCTTGGGGTTGCGGTAGTTGAGATCCCACTGGAACGGGTAGAACGAGGTGAGCACCCACTTGTGCATCTCGTCGCACCAGCTGAAGTTGCCGGGCGCCGTGTTCGGGAAGACCTGCGGGGTGGTCTTCTCGTATTCGTCGGGGATCGTGCGGTCGTTGTAGCAGAAGTAGTAGTCCTGGTATTCGGGGTCGCCGGCCTTGGCCTTCATGGCCCACTCGTGGGTGGAGGCGGTGTGGTTCATCACGAAGTCGAGGCACAGGCTGATGCCGGCCTTGCGCAGTTTCTTGGTCAGGGAGGCCAGGTCGGCGTTGGTGCCGAGCGAGGGGTCCACGGTGTTGAAGTCCTCGACCGCGTAGCCGCCGTCGTTCTGCGGGTGCGGCATCTTGAGCAGCGGCATCAGGTGCAGGTAGCTCAGGTGCTGCTCCTCCAGGTAGGGGATGCGGTTGGCGAGCTTGCGCAGGCTGCCGGCGAACAGGTCGGTGTACATGGTCATGCCGAACATCGAACCGCGCTTGTACCAGTCGGGGTCGGACTCACGCTGTTTGTCGAGTTGCTTCAGATCGTCGGGGCGGGCCTCGTAGGCGGCGGCCATCGCCTGTTCGAGGTCCTCGAGCGCGGCGCGGTCATCGTACAGACTCATGAACAGCTGGTCCAATTCGTCATGGTGCCGGGCCAGGCGATTGCCGAATGTGCTGTCGATTGCAGCGGAAACCATGGTGAAACTCCTTCGTTTATTCGCTTCCACCCATAGTGTAACGCCGAACAACCGCCGTCTCAAACCGGTTCGACGCAAAATGGCGGCCCGCGCCGACGGCATCCCGCCCCGCGACACGCCGAGGTGGTGGCAAACCTACCCCGAAAGTTTGCCGGGATTGGCTTGTTTCCGCCATTCTCGGCAAAACTTTTGGGGGAGGTTTGCCACCATGATGGCGTGTCGTACCACGCCCGGCAACGCCGCCGCCACGCCTCGCCCAAGACACACTCACCTGAGAACGATGAGGTCCCCGCCATCCTCAGGACGACGGGGACCTCATCATGCGGTCACGGCCCGGTCAGTGGACCGATCAGATCTCGTAGTAGCCGGACCCACCCAGACGGGCGTCGGGATCGAGCAGCATGGCCTTCTCGACCTCGTGCGCGTCGTAGCCGCGGCGGGTCTCATGGAAGCGGCGGTTGTCAATCGGCTCGTACAGCGCCTCATGGCCCATCATGCCCTCCTCGAGACGGCGCTGGCCGGCGGCCAGGCGCTCGTTGGCACGATGACGCCATTCCTCCAGCGCCTCGACGCCCGCGGTGTGCGCCACGGCGGCCTCGAAGGCACCCGGGCTCACGATCGCGCCGAATCCGGAGACATGGCCGAAGCCCAGCGAGGTCACCAGACCCGCCTTGACGGCGCCGACGTGCAGCGGCTTGGTCAGCCACACCATGTGGTCGTCACGCTCCAGCTTCGGGTCCACGCAGTCCAGCGCCGCGTTCGCCGGGATCACGCCGGACTTGAACAGCTGCGTCAGGCCGTTGACCTGGAAGATGCAGGCGCCGCCCTTCGCATGGCCGGTCACGGTCTTCTGGCTGATGACGAACAGCGGGTTGCCGTCCGTACGGCCGATCGCGTGGGCCAGCGTGTTGTGCAGCTCGGACTCGTTCGGGTCGTTCGCGTTGGTGGAGGTGTCGTGCTTGGAGACCACGGCGATGTCGTCCGCGGTCACGCCGAGCGCGGCCAGGTCCTTGACCAGCTTGGACTCGCGTCCGCCGAGGCCCGCGGCCAGGGCGCCGAGGCCCGGGGCCGGGATGGAGGTGTGCGCGCCGTCGGCGAAGGAGTGGATGTAGCCCACCACGCCGGCGACCGGCAGACCAAGCTTCAAGGCGATGTCGCCACGGGTCAGCAGGATCGTGCCGCCGCCCTGGGACTCGAGGAAGCCGCCACGACGACGATCGTTCGCACGCGAGAAGAAGCGCGCGTCGATGCCCTTGTCGTACATTTCCTGGGAGTTCGCGGTGGCGTTCATGTTGCCGAAGCCGATCACGGATTCCACGCCGATGTCATCGATCGCGCCGGTGACCACGAAGTCGGCCTTGCCCAGGGCGATCTTGTCGAAGCCCTCCTCCAGCGACACCGCGGCGGTGGCGCAGGCGGAGACCGGCTGGATCATGTTGCCGTAGCCGCCGATGTAGGACTGCATCACATGCGCGGCGACCACGTTCGGCAGCGCCTCCTGCAGGATGTCGGTCGGGATCTCGTGGTTGAGGAACCGGTCGAGGTACAGCTTGCGCATCGACTGCATGCCGCCGAAGCCGGTGCCCTGCGTGCTGGCGACCTTGGAGGGGTGCACGGCCTGCAGGATCTCGGCCGGGGTGAAGCCGGCGTTGAGGTACGCGTCCACGGTGGTGACGATGTTCCACTGCGCGATCGGGTCGACCGCGCCGACCATCGAGGCCGGGATGCCCCACTTGAGCGGGTCGAAGCCCTTCGGGAACTGGCCGCCGACGGTACGGGTCATCGTGGCGCGGCGCGGCACGCGGATCATCGATCCGGCGTGACGGGTCACGATCCACTCGCCGGACTCCTCGTCGGCGCGCACCGAGGTGTGGGCCTCGTCGAGCTTGACGTACTCCTCGGCGATGTCGCGGGCAGGCACCGAGAACTCGACGTCGTGGTCGAGGAACACCTCGGCCTCCTCCTCGTCGGCGCCGTCCTTGTAGTCGTTGCCCATGCCCTCGTCGAACGGACGGATGCCGGAGCGGGCCACGACCTCGTCATGGTAGCGTTCGGCGATGTCCTCCTCGGGCACCAGGTTGCCGTCCACGTCGTACCAGCCCGGCTTCGGGGAATCCTGCCAGGTCAGCAGGCCCATGTTCCAGGCCAGCTCGAGCACGGCGCCGGCGGACAGGTCCACCGTGCCGTCCGAGTGGATGCCCAGCTCGGCCTCGAAGCGGGTGCGGCCGGAGCCCCACGGGCCCAGCTCGCCGATCGAGACGATGACGACCTCATCCTCCGGGCGGGCGGTCACGCCCTGCCACTGATCGAGGTCGATCTCGGCCTGACGCGGCACATGCGGCGTCGGCAGCGCCTTGATCGTGGCGACCGGTTCGGTCGGCTCGCCGGCCGGAGTCCCGGCCTCGGCCTTGGCGGCGGCGTCGGCCATCGCCTCGGCGCGCAACGCCTTGATGTCGATCGGCTCGGAGCCCAGGCCTCCGGTCAGGTCCACGTCGAGCGGGGCCTTGATGGCCTGCTCGCGGGCGGACTTGTCGGACAGCTCGAGCAGCTTGACCGCGATCTCGGCGGTGGAGTAGGTCTTCAGGCCATGGCGCTCGACGACCTCGACCAGCGGGTCGTTGCCGCCCATCAGGCCGGTGCCGCGCACCCAACCGATCTTCGGGTGGGCGAAGGTCACGTGGCTGGACCACACCTTCTCGGCGCGGGCGCGGTTGACGATCGCGTCGAACGCGCTCTTGACCTCGCCGTACGCGCCGTCGCCGCCGAAGATGCCGCGGTTCGGGGAACCCGGCAGGACGACGTGCAGCTTGTGCGCCACGTCGGTGTCCGCACCGATGGCGGACAGGCCGGCGATCGCGCGCTCCACGCCCCACAGCATCAGGCGGGCCTGCGATTCGAACAGCTCGCCCGAGTCGGCCAGCGATCCGCGCACCGGCGGGGCCGCGAACGGGAAGAACAGGTCGGGCTGGTAGGCCGGCTTCAAGATCGTGGTGGTCGCGCCGGTGGTCTTCTTCTGCACGTTGCCGATCCACTCGACGAGGGCGTCCACGTCGCGGTAGCTCGACAGGTTGGCCGGGACGAGCCACAGCCGGGCGTCGCCGGCCGCGTGCTCGCGGTAGGTCTGCTTGGCCCACGCCTTGACGGAGGGGCGGAAGCTGTGCGAGGTGGCGATGACGGTCGCTCCGCCGGCGAGCAGGCCGTTGACGACCTGCGCGGCGATCGAGTTCGGGGCCACACCGGTGACGACGGCCACGTCGCCCGCGAAGCGGGAGGCTGCGGCGTCGTCGGCCACGGATTCCATGGCCTCGCGCGCGATCCGCTCGTACGCAGCCGCGTCCTTGCCGGATTCCTTGGCCTTGGCGGCGAACCAGGAGGCCTCGTCGGCGATGGTCTTGCCCAGACCCTTGAAGCTGGAGTCCAGCACGGACTCGTCGCCGTTGTAGAACGCGCGGGCCAGGTCCTCGCGGGCGGAGGCCCAGCGGTCGTCGAACAGGATGGCCTTGTTCGCGTCGAAGCGCGGCTCGACCTGCTTGGGCCAGTCGGAGCCGAGCTCGGCTTCGACCGCGGCCACGACCGCGGCGTTGTCGTCGGATTCCTCGGCGGCCACGGGCGCGTTGAGGCCCAGCTGGTTCAGCACGAAGCGTGCGGTGGAAGCGAGCACGCCGTCCGCACCGGTGACCTTGGAGGCGTAGGCGTCGAGCGCGGCTGAGTCGACCACGCCGCCGCCGGCCGCACCGCCCGCGGACGGCATGGCGACGGAGACGCCGTGGTTGGCGGCGACCTTCTGCACGGCCGCGTCGATCATGGCGTTGGCGGCGGCCGCGTTGGACGCGGGCTCGCTGCCGATGCCGGCCAGATCGCCGCCGCGGGCGGAGGCGCCCTCGCGGGTCTCGAGCACGAGCGTGGCCACCACGTTGGCGGCCCAGCCCGCGCCGAGCTGCCAGACGTCGGTCACGCGCTTCTCGATGCCGGCCATCTTGAGTCCGGCCGCGCCGAACATGCCGCGCACACGGTCGCGCACGATGTCGGCCAGCACCGGGCCGAAGGCCTTGTAGTTCGGGGCCACCTTGTCGACCAGGGCGCTCAGCGCGGAGATCGAGGCCTCGGCGGCGCCGTCGACGCTCGCGACTCCCAGCTCGGAGCTGATGTCCATGAGCAGCTGGTTGCGGCGCGAGGAGACGCCGTTGGTCAGGGTGTCGGTGGTGTCGTTGTCGCCGATCTGATCGGGGCGGACCTTGGCCGAGTAGGCCAGCAGGGTCGCGATCGCGTCGGAGGCCTTGAACGGGATGTCCGCGACGGCGGCGCCGGACGGGGCGCCGGCGGGGGCCGCGGGAGCGGCCGGAGC
>NZ_JDUI01000015.1 GCF_000771405.1 Bifidobacterium pullorum DSM 20433
TTTCGCGCTCACTTATTTATGACAAACCTCGATTCCACCATTGTTTAGATTCCGCGAGCCCGCAGTCACACACAAGGAATGCTGTCAGAACAGTTCGGCCTGTTCGAATTCGTCGGATTCGGCTGGGGTGTCCGTATGCGGGGCGAAGGCGGCGGGGCCGTCCGTGGCCAGCAGCTCGGCTGCGGCATCGGAGCGGCGACGCAGGATCGAATCGAGCATCACCGCGTCGGGAGAGACCAGGAACGCGCGATTGTTGATGCCGCCCAGATACAGGCCGTCGAGATTCTCCACGCGCGAGAGCGCCACATACCCCATGCCGGGCGCGAACGTCCGCCGCAGGTCCATCACGGCCCGGTCCAGCGTCATGCCCTGCGACTTGTGGATCGTGATCGCCCATGCGCAGCGCAGCGGCACCTGTTTGACGCTGGCGAGCACGGTCTCGCCGTCCATCATCTCCCAGGAGGCCTGCTTCAACGTGACGATGTTGCCGTTCTCGAACTCCACGATCGGCCAGCCGCCCTTGGATTCGGGCGCGAACCCGCGCACCGTGCCGATTGACCCGTTGACGTACTGGTGGTCGGCGTCGTTGCGCAGCGCCATCACGGCGGCCCCGGTCTTCAACACCAGATGCTCCGGCGCGAGCATGTTCTTCTTCAACCGGTCCACCAGATTCACCGGCCCCGCCGATTCGGCGTAGAACTCGTGCTCGTCGTCCTCGATCTGTGCGAGCCGCAGGTCGTTCAGCCCGTCGGCCTGCCGGTTGACCGGGAACAGGTGCACGGCCACCTCGCCGGGCGCAGGTTCCAGCCCCAACCGGGAGGAGAGCACCATGCGGTCGTCGTCATCCACCATCCCCTGCCGGATATCGGTGAGCACGGTGAGCAGCTCGCCAGTGTCCTGACGGTGCTGCTCGGTCAGGTAGCAGACGACCGGGTTCAGTTCCGGCCAGACCAACGATTCGGTGACGAAGCCTTCCGGATTGCGCCCGGCCTTGGCGTAGCGTTCGCGGGCGGCCACGAATTCCGGAGCCGGGGCGATGACATCATTGTTGCGCCCGGAGACGCTGACCGGCGGCAACTGGAAGAAGTCGCCGGAGAGCACGACCTGCATGCCGCCGAACGGGCGCGGATCATGCCGGATGATGCGGCAGACCTGGTCGACCATGTCGAACAGCCAGGCGTGCATCATCGAGACCTCGTCGATGACGAGGATGTCGGTGTCCTGGATCTTGCGCCGGCGGCGCGAACGGATGAGTTTGATCAGCGGTTCGGTCAGTGCGGTGGCCACGCCGATGCCGCTCCACGAGTGGATGGTCTGGCCGTTGATATGCGTGGAGGCGATGCCGGTGGACGCGGTGACGGCCACGCTGGCGCCCTCGGCGCGGGCGTTATGGATGAACTCGTTGAGCACATACGTCTTGCCCGCGCCGGGCGCGCCGGTGAGGAACACGTTCGCCCCGGCGTCCAGAATCGCCAACGCCTCGGATTGCAGCATGCCGCGTCCTTCCCGATATCATCCGAACCGCCGGTCCTCGCCGCGGTTCAATCCCCCAGCGGATTGCCGTTCTGCTCGTACGTACGCAGCAGGCTCGTCTGCTCGATGCGTGCGGCGGCATCAGCCGCGGCCTGATCGTCGGGGCCGGGCGCGGGCACAAACAGCAGGTCACGGTAGTAGCGCAGCTCGTCGATCGACTCGATGATGTCGGCGAGCGCGCGGTGTCCGCCATGCTTGGCCGGCTTGTGGTTGTACGCGGCCGGATACCAGCGGCGGGAGAGTTCCTTGATTGTGCTCACGTCGATGACACGGTAGTGCAGGTGTTCCATCAGGCCGGGCATGTAGCGGTCGAGGAACTTCTTGTCGGAGCCGACCGAATTGCCGGCCAGCAGCGGGCGCACGCCCTGGGGAGTGAAGCGCCGCACGTATTCGATGACCTTGGCTTCGGCTTCGGAGACGTCCAGGCCGTGTTCCCATTCGTTGATCAGTCCGGAGTGGGTGTGCATCCTGCGCACGAAGTCGTTCATCTGGTCCACGGCGGCTTGGCTGGGTTTGATGACATAGTCGACGCCTTCGTCGAGCACATTCAGGTCGAAGTCGGTGGGGACCACGGAGATCTCGACCAGTTCGTCGTGGAAGATGTCCAGTCCGGTCATCTCGCAGTCGATCCAGATCAGGCGCGAATCCTGCGCCGTGTAGGTCTCGTTGTCGTGTGCGTCCACCATCGTGAGCCTCGTTTCTTCTGGGCGTGTACGGAACATCTCAGTATACCGCGCTGGCTGTCAGCGGCAGTACCGACATGATACAAATTGGGCGATCACCTTGTACTTGACAATTGTCAAGTACAAGGTGACCGCCCTACACGTATCCGTTCGTGCGGTCACACCGCGGAACGGCTTGGCTCTGCCCGATTGCCGCATTCCTCCGTTTCCGTATCCGGGACGGAGGAATGCGGTCGAATCGACGTCAGTTGGCGTGGAAGCCGGAGTAGTTCGGGGCTTCGGAGGTCATCACGATGTCATGCGGGTGCGATTCGCGCAGGCCCGCGTCGGTGATGCGGACGAAGCGGCCGCGTTCCGGCATCTCCTTGATGTTGTGCGCGCCGATGTAGAACATCGACTGGTGCAGGCCGCCGATCATCTGGTAGAGCACGGCGTTCAGCGGGCCGCGGTACGGCACCTCGCCCTCGACGCCCTCCGGGATGACCTTGTCGCTGCTGGTCACGTCGGCCTGGAAGTAGCGGTCCTTCGAATAGCTCTTCTTGCCGCGCGGGGCCATGGCGCCCAGCGAGCCCATGCCGCGGTACAGCTTGTACTGCTTGCCGTGCAGGAGCACCTTCTCGCCCGGGGCCTCCTCGCAGCCGGCCAGGGTGCCGCCGAGCATGACGGAGCTTGCGCCGGCCACCAGGGCCTTGGCGATGTCGCCCGAGTAGTGGATGCCGCCGTCGGCGATGCAGGGCACGCCCGCGGCGCGGCAGGCCAGCGCGGCCTCGTACACGGCGGTCAGCTGCGGGACGCCGACGCCGGCGACCACGCGGGTGGTGCAGATCGAGCCGGGGCCGATGCCGACCTTGACGGCGTCCGCACCGGCGTCGATCATCGCCTGGGCACCCTCACGGGTGGCGATGTTGCCGCCGATGATCTGTACGTCGCGGAAGGCCGGATCGTTCTTCAGACGACGGATCATGTCGAGGGCCAGACGGGCCTGGCCGTTCGCGGTGTCGACGACGAGCGCGTCGACGCCCGCCTCCATCAGCGCGGAGGCGCGCTGCCAGGCGTCGCCGAGGAAGCCGACGCCGGCGGCCACGCGCAGACGGCCCTGGCCGTCCTTGGTGGCGTCCGGGTACTGCTCGGTCTTGACGAAGTCCTTGACGGTAATCAGGCCGGCGAGCTTGCCGTCCTCGTCGATCAGCGGCAGCTTCTCCACCTTGTGCTGAGCGAGCAGACGGTGGGCGTCCTCCTTGGAGATGTTCGCCGGACCGGTGACCAGGTTCTCACGGGTCATGACGTCCTTGACCTTGAGGTGGTCGTAATCGTCGGACGGGATGAAGCGCATGTCGCGGTTGGTGATGATGCCGACGAGGCGGTTCTCCTTGTCCACGACCGGCAGGCCGGAGATGTGGAAGCGGCCGCACAGCTTGTCCAGGTCGGCCAGGGTGACGTCCGGGTTCACGGTCAGCGGGTTGGTGATCATGCCGGATTCGGAACGCTTGACCACATCCACCTGGGCGGCCTGATCGTCGATCGACAGGTTGCGGTGCAGCACGCCGATGCCGCCGTTACGCGCCATGGCGATGGCCATCTCGGCCTCGGTGACGGTATCCATGGCGGCGGAGATCATCGGGACCTTCATCGTGATCTCGCGGGTCAGATGCGTGGTGGTGTCCACCTCGGACGGAATGACATCCGTCTCGTTCGGCAGCAGCAGCACGTCATCATAGGCGAGGCCAAGCTTTTCGAAAATCGGGGGAAGCGGAGCGTACGCGGATTCTGCGTTCATATCAAGGTTTGTAGCCATAGGCCCACTCTAAAAGCAGGGACTGACACGCCGCCGCCGTGTGTCGCCGCAGCCCGTCACCTTGTTTTTCCGGTGCCGCCGTCAGCCCGAAACCCCGTCCGGCTCCCCGGCACCGGTGCCGGCGGACGTACTGCCGCCATCGCCTTCGGATGGCTTCGGACCGTGCACCGCAGCCTCCCGCCGCGCCGCCTCCAGTCGCGCGTTCTCCGCACGCAACTCCGGGATGCGGTGCTTGAGATACGGGTACATCGTGGCCACGGTCAGCAGTATCACCGCAATGACGAATCCGATGGCCACGAACCGTGCGGGGAAGAACAGGATCATGATCGACCCGAAGGAGATCAGCGCCGCCCACCCCCATAGGATCAGCACGGCGCCCTGCACGGAATGGCCGATTCTCAGCATCCGGTGATGCAGGTGCATACGGTCGGGGTGCATCGGCGACTGTCCTTTGCGTACACGCCGCACAATCGCCATGCACATGTCCAGCACCGGCAGGAACAGCACGAGCACCGGCAGCAGAATCGGCATGAACACCGGCAGATAGATGCTGGTGTGGATCGACGCCGGATCGAGACGGCCGGTCATGATGATCGAGGCGCAGGTGATGAGGTAGCCGAGCAGCATCGACCCGGAGTCCCCCATGAACAGCTTGGCCGGATGCCAGTTGTGCAGGATAAAGCCCACGCAGATACCGACCATGGCCACGTCGATCAGCGTGGCCATCGACGCGTAGGACGGCGAGGAACGGGCGATGATATAGGAGTAGATCGCGAACGCGATGCCGCCGATCGCCACGATGCCGGAGGCCAGACCGTCCAGGCCGTCCACGAAGTTCACCGCGTTGATCGATACGACGATCAGGAACGCCGTAATCGCGATCGACAGGCTCGGCGAAGCCGCGAACAGGGCACCGATCGGCAGCGAGATGATTTGCAGGCCTCCCCAGGCCACGAACACGGAAATCAGCAGCTGACCGGCCATCTTGAGCATCCAGTCGAGATCCCACAGGTCGTCGGCCATGCCCAACAGGCAGATTGCCACCGCGCCGATCAGCACCACCCAGGCCTGGTGGTTGTTCTGGAACAGGCCGCTGACGAACGGTATCCTGCTGGCGAACAGCATGGCCACGGCGAATCCCAGCATCATGGCGAGGCCGCCCATGCGCGGCGTCGGCACCGTATGCACGTCGCGGGCGCGCACCTTGCCGACCGCGCCGATCTGGATGGCGAGGTGCCGGATCAGCGGGGTGAGCAGATAGGTCGCCCCGCCGGCGATGGCGGCGATGAACAGGTAGACCCTCATGCGCCGAGACCTCCGCCGTTCACGATCAACGCCCTGCGGATCACCGATTCGCGGATCACACCCTCACGCAGGATCGCGATGCCGTCCCGAGCCAGCGGGTCGGCGGCCACCACCGTGCTGGAGACATGCCCCTGGGTCGGGCCGCCGTCCAGATACAGGTCCACGGAGTCGCCCAGCGCCTCGACCGCCTCCTCGACGGTCTGCGCGCTCTCGCCGCCCGAACGGTTCGCGCTCGACGCGGCCAGCGGACCGGTCGCCTTCAGGATGCGCAGACTCAGCGCGGAATTCGGAATACGGATGCCCTGCGTGCGCACGCCCGACGGCGTCTGACGGACCGTGGCCAACGTGCAATCCTCGCGCGCCACGGCGATCGGCGAGAAGGCCCCCGGCAGGAACGCCGCGGCCAGGCGGTTCAGCGGCACCGGCAGGTCGAGTCCCACGGCATCCAGCTCGTCGATCGAGGACAGCAGCACCTGCAGCGCCTTGAACCGCGGACGCCCCTTGATCTCGTAGATGCGGTCGATCGCCGCGGTGTTGCACGGATCGCAGGCCACGCCGTACACCGTATCGGTCGGCACCACCACCAGACCACCGTTACGGACGATTTCGGCCGCCTCGGCAAGGGAATCGTCATCGACCTTGCGAATCGCACTCATCGGCACCTCCCGTTCACGTTCTGCTTACAACCTTACTATGGCATCATCAGTATGCGACGAACCGATGCATCACGGTCACGGACGACGGAAACGGGTCACGGCCACGGACGATGACCACGGATGCCGTGACAATGGACTCTGACACATCGTTGCACACGCATTCCAAGGAAAGGACGCCGATGACCGCCGCACAGCACGACCCGCAGCCGCTGCCCGCCCCGATCCCTCCCGTCGAGCTGCGTACGCCGCGCCGCTCGGAACGCGAGGAGATGCTGGACGGAAAACTCTACAATCCCGCCGATCCGGAGCTGACGGCGCTGCGCGAGCGCGCCGGCGACCTGTGCACACAATTCAACGCGCTGCCGCGCGGCGATCACGAGACCCGCGCCGCGGTGCTCGACGAATTGCTCCCCCACCATGGCGAAAACCTGGACATCCTGGGACCGGTGTTCTTCGACTATGGCGTGCACACCACCATGGGCGACCGCGTGTTCGCGAACTTCAACTTCACGGTGTTGGACTGCGCGCCGGTGACGATCGGCGACGATGTGTTGTTCGGGCCGAACGTGTCCTTGCTGCCGCCGATGCATCCGCTGCGCTGGCAGGACCGCAATGTGCGCAAGGCGGCGGACGGCTCCTATTACGACTATGAGTACGGCCGGCCGATCGTCATCGGGTCGAACTGCTGGTTCGGCGGCAATGTCACCGTGTTGGGCGGCGTGACCATCGGCGAGGGATGCGTGATCGGCGCCGGCGCCGTGGTGACCAAGGACATCCCGCCGCATTCGGTGGCGGTGGGCAATCCCGCGCGGGTGATCCGCACGATCACCGACGCCGATGCCTCGGCGTTGCAGGATTACGCGCAATAGTCGTCGCACCAAGCGACCAGATACCGAGGTCGGCCGGTCCAATCATGACCGGTATGGGCCTGGGCGAAGCCATGGACCTGCGCGTATGCGACCAGCGCGGTGCCTTGGCTGATGTCATGCTCCATGACAAGCAGACCGCCCGGGCGCAGCAGCGCGGCGGCCCGGTCGATGATGCGTTCGGGAATCAACAGACCATCCGGGGAGCCACCGTACAATGCCAGTTCAGGGTCATGATCGCGCACCTCGGGCTGTTCGGGGATTTCGGATTCGGGCACATACGGCGGGTTCGTGACCACCAGATCCACGGTGCCGTCCAGTTCGGCCAACGTGTTGGAATCGGTGGCATCCCCGAGTACCAGATGATACCGGCGTCCCATGCCGGCGCCAGCCGTTTCCCGAGAAGCTCCACCATCCTCGAATCCCGTATCCGCTTGCCCCGCATCCGGGATTCGAGGTACGGAATCATGATTGTCGCCGGAGCGTTCGCATCCGGTCGATCCCAATACGGCCTCGGCATTGCGCCGCGTCCATGTGGCGGTGCGTTCGCTGAGTTCGACGGCCCAGACCTCGGCGTCGGCGGTTTCGGTCACGATCGACAGGCCGATCGCGCCGCTGCCGGCGCACAGGTCGACGACGCGCGGCACGGTGATGTGCTGCGCCACAAGCCAATCCAATCCCTCCTGCACCACGAGTTCGGTTTCGGGGCGTGGGATGAACACCCCCGGACCAACGGCGAGGTCGAGATAGCGGAACGGCGCATGCCCGACGATGTACTGCAACGGCTCGCGGACCGCACGGCGGGCGAGCATGGCGGCGAAACGTTGGTATTGGGAGGATTGGGGCGTCACGGAACAGCCCCAATCATCGGAAGCCGAGAAGTTCCTGTCTTGTGGGACTGGCGGCAGTTCCCCCGTCTGCCGCGAGGGAGCCCCCTCGTCGGAGGGGGCAGATGAGGCGGAAGAATGAATTGTCAGTGCCTCATCAGAAGGGGCAAGGGCGTTGAGAGGGGTGGATAGGAGCATGGCCTTGTCGATGTCGCTGAGCGTGCAGCCGTAGGCCTCGGTCAGGAGCAGCTTGGCGTCGTGCTCCGGGGTGTCGATACCGGCGTCGCGCAGCACGGCGGCTGCGCGACGGACCACCTCTTCAACACGCATCATCAGCTCTGGCGCGCGAGGCGTTCGGCCTCGTCGGCCTGGATGTCCGAGTCGATGACGGCCTGCAGGTCGCCATCGAGCACCTGGTCCAGGTTGTAGGCCTTGTAGTTCGTGCGATGGTCGACGATGCGGTTCTCCGGGAAGTTGTACGTGCGGATGCGTTCGGAACGGTCGAGCGAACGCACCTGGGAGTGGCGCAGGTCGGCGGCCTCGGCGGCCTCCTGCTCGTGCTTCATGGCCAGCAGGCGGGACTTGAGCACACGCAGCGCGGCCGCACGGTTCTGGATCTGCGACTTCTCGTCCTGCATGCTCACCACGATGCCGGTCGGGATATGCGTCATGCGCACCGCCGAATACGTGGTGTTCACCGACTGGCCGCCAGGGCCGGAGCTCATGAAGATGTCGATCTTCAGGTCCTTCGGATCGATCTCGATCTCGTCGTTGTCGTCATCGGCCTCGGGGAACACGATCACGCCGGCCGCGGAGGTCTGGATGCGTCCCTGCGATTCGGTGACGGGGATGCGCTGCACGCGGTGCACGCCGCCCTCGTACTTCAGGCTCGCCCACACGCCATCCTCCGGCGCGGGGGTGCCCTTGGCACGGATGGCCACCTGCACATCCTTGATGCCGCCCAATTCGGTGCGGTTCTCGCTCTGGATGACGGTAGTCCAGCCTCGCTTCTCCGCATACCGCAGATACATGCGCAGCAGGTCGCCGGCGAACAGCGCGGCCTCCTCGCCGCCGGTGCCGGCCTTGATCTCCATGATGGTGTCACGCGCGTCGTCCGGGTCGCGCGGAATCAGCGCCGTACGCAGCTTCTCCTGGACGGCGGGCAGCTCGGATTCCAGACGCTTGGCCTCCTCCGCGAAATCCGGATCCTCGGCGGCCATCTCGCGGGCGGCCTCCAGATCGTCGCGCACCTGCATATAGGCGGTGTATGCGGACACGATCGAACCGAGCTCGGCGTGACGACGGCCCAGCTTGCGCATCTTGTCCGGATCGGAGGCCACCTCCGGCTGGCTCATCTCCTGCTCGATGCGGCGATACTCCTCCAACGCGGTCTGCGCCGCGGGGAACTGTTCGTCTGCCATGTCTCCTCTTTCCGTGGTGTCTGCTGCGGATATACAAAAACGCCAGTCCCGCGGCGGCGCGCCGAAGCGCGCCATACCGAACGGGGCTGGCGTCGAAGAAGCTACTTGCTGCGCTTGCCGTAGCGCTTCTCGAAGCGGGCCACGCGGCCACCGGTGTCGAGGATCTTCTGCTTGCCGGTGTAGAACGGATGGCACTTCGAGCACACGTCGGCCGTCATGGCTTCGCCCTTGTAGGTCGAACGGGTGACGAAGGTGTTGCCGCACGAGCACGTGACCTGAACGGCATGATAATCGGGATGAATACCCTGCTTCATGGTGTCTCCTAAGGAATTCGGGGGACCCGGGTCGCCATGCCCCTATGGCTGGCGTGAACCGGAACCTATGGGATTATAGGCACGCGGCCGGACAGACCCGTTGGTGTGTCGCGTGCGGACGGCGGACCGTCCGGCCCCGGACCGGCGGGTCCCGGGTCGGACGATTCGGGAAACGAGTGGGGCCGCAGGGGCTTGAACCCTGGACCGGCGGATTATGAGTCCGATGCTCTAACCGACTGAGCTACGGCCCCACGTTGGGAAACCAACTCGACCACTATAGCAAACAGCCGGACGTTACGCGGCGAACCGCGCACGCCCTGATGCGAAGCGGTCCAACGCCCCCGTGGCGGCGATCGCGCGGTACAGGTACCAGCTCATCACGCCGGCGATCAGCACGCCGCCGACCAGTTCGCTGACCATATGCACAATGCCGCGCGCGCTGAGGAACGCCACGCCCTGATACCGGAACAACATCAGGTACACGCCGTATTCCACGGCGACCAACGCCCCCGACACCATGCTGATCAGCAGGTTGTAGACGCGGTACCGGGTGACCATGAACGGAATCTCGGCGAACAGTCCCTGCAGCGCCGCGGCGGCGAACACGAACCCGACCGAGAACTGGTTGCCCAGCAACATCTCGGCGGCGCTGCCGACCAGGTTCACATAGATCGCGGCGCCCGGCTTGCGCAGGATGATCACGGCCAGGGTGCCGGAGAAGTACCACAGCGGATGCAGTACGCTGGCCAGGCCCGGCAGGATGCCGCCGATTAGCGGAGAAAGCCACGCGTAGGCGAAGTTGAACCCCCAGAACACCAGTCCGCAGGCCACGCCCAATGCCGCACCCACGGCGATGTCCGCCGCGGTCCACCGCCAATGGCGGTTCTCCGGCTTGGATGACTGCCCCATGGGCGACGGTTCGGTGGTGATGATGTTGTCGGTTGAAGAATCGGTACGGTCGACCATGGGATGCTCCTGTTCCCTCATGGCTGCGCACAGCAATGGAGCGACAGCCGCTCACGCGTGCGGCTGGCGGACGATTCAGGATGTCGCCGCCGTACGCCATGTTCCGGGATGAGGAAATCGAGCCCCACACGACCGGCCTGCCGTCGCAGGCGCCCCTTGACCTGCGCAGCCCGGGCGGGGACGCCACGAGCCACTGTATCAGGCGGACACGAATCGCATCGGATTGTCGACGAAATGCCGCAGTCCCATCGCGGCGGCGCCGACCAGAGCCGGGCGCGAGGTGACGTCGGCCATCAGCACCTTGGCGCGGACCTCCGGGTATCCCAGCACCTGCCGCTGCAACGCGCTCTGCATCTGCACGGCGATCTCGGAACCGAACTGCGACCAGACGCCGCCCAGCACCACCGTTTCGATGTCGCACACGTTGATCGCCGAGGCGATGGAGGACACCATCGCCTCGATGGCCTTGTTCACCACGGCGGCCGCCCTGACGTCGCCGGCGCACCACCGGTCGATCAGCTCGTCGACCGATTCGCGACGCGCCGCGGCGGAGCCGCTGGCGATGCCCGCCGATTCCACCATCGCACGCCGTCCCGCATACGTCTCCAGACAGCCCCGCCGCCCGCACCGGCACACCGGTCCGCGCAGCTCCACCGACGTGTGGCCGAGTTCGCCGCCGAAGCCATGGTCGCCGATCTCCACATGGCCGTTGCGCACCACGGCGCCGCCGATGCCAACGTCGGTGGACAGGTAGATGAACGATTCGGAGGGGCCCACGATGCCGTCGCCGTCACGGCGCATGGCGTATCCGGGAATCTGCGCGAGCGCGGCCATATTCGCCTCGTTACCCGCGGTCACGTCCAGACGGCGCATCACGTCGAACCGGGTGAGGTCGAGCTGCTCCCACCCCAGGTTGCGGGCCATCAGCAGGCGCATGTCGCCCGTCACCAGGCCCGGCAGCGCCAGACCCGCCCCGGCCACCGTGTATCCGCGTTCGGCGAGCAGGGCCTCCTGTTCCAATGCCAAGGTGTTCAGTTCCGCGAACACCTCGTCGGCGTCGGGAGCGGACATGTCCGCATCGACCCACCGCTCCGAGATCACGGTGCCGTCCAAGTCCAGCACGATGACGCCGTAACCGTCCGTGTTCACCTGCAGGCCGATGCCGCAGTACCGCCCCCCGGCGATCAGCAGCGGCGTGCTCGGACGGCCGTACGACGACTGCACGCTCGGCTCCCCCTCGCGCACCACGCCGTCGTCGACGAGCATGGAGACCAGCAGCGACATGGTGGCCTTGGTCAGTCCGGTGCGTTTGGCCAGTTCGGCGCGGCTCAACGGCTCGGTGGTGCGCAGCAGGATGTCGATCACCACCGAAAGGTTGTGGTTGCGCAGGTCGTCTTGGTTGATTCGCCGCAATGCTGCCATGTCGGCTATCCTCCTCGTTATGTGCTTTGGTGCTTCATCGCCTCTGGCGTGCCTCCCACCGCAATGTGAATGGTACACACACCAGTATAGTTCATTCGTCTAACTATTTGGGTATGATGGAACCGTAATTCGGACAAACGCCGTCGGAGCACCGTTTCGGCGGCATGTTGCAAGGAGGCACAATGAGCAGAGTTCTGGTGGCCGGCGTGGACACCTCCACCCAGTCGACCAAGGTGCGCGTCACCGATGCCGCTACCGGCGAGATGGTCCGCTTCGGACAGGCCAAGCATCCCGATGGCACCAGCGTGAACCCCGAAGCCTGGTGGCAGGCGTTCCAGGAGGCGGCAGAGCAGGCCGGCGGGCTCGACGACGTGGCCGCGCTGGCGGTCGGCGGACAGCAGCACGGCATGGTGCTGCTCGACGACCACGGCCGCGTGATCCGCGACGCGCTGCTGTGGAACGACACCCGTTCCGCCACCAACGCCGACGTGCTCATCGCCCGCCTCGGCGAGGCCGAGAAGGCCGCCGACGGCAGCGAGGACGACCTGTCCGACGACCCGACGATGCGCGGCCGTCAGCGCTGGGTCAAGGCGGTCGGCTCGTCACTGGTCGCATCGCTGACCATCACCAAGGTGGCGTGGGTCGCCGCCAACGAACCGGAGAACGCCGCGCGCATCGCCGCGATCTGCCTGCCGCACGACTGGCTGAGCTGGCGCATCGCCGGACACGGCCCGCTGGGCGAGGATGCGACCGCCGAGGAGCTGAAGGCGAACCTGGACGCGCTGTTCACCGACCGTTCCGATGCCTCCGGCACCGCCTACTTCGACGCGACCGCCAACGAATACCGCCGCGACCTACTCGCCATGGCCCTGGGCCGCAGCGAGGAGGAGATCGCCGACATCGTGCTGCCGCGCGTGCTCGGCCCGACCGAAACCGGTGACGTGGCCGATCCGGCCATCGCGGGCAAGGACGTCGAGGGCGGCTGCCCGATCGGCCCCGGCGGCGGCGACAACGCGATGGCGTCGCTGGGCCTGAGCATGGGCGTGGGCGACGTGAGCATCTCGCTGGGCACCTCGGGCGTGGCCGCGGCCATCTCCCCCGTGCCGGCCTATGACATGACCGCCTCGGTCACCGGCTTCGCCGACTGCACCGGCCACTGGCTGCCGCTGGCCTGCACGATCAACGGCTCGCGCATCTCCGACGCCGGCCGCGCCGCGCTCGGCGTGGACTATGACGAGCTGGCCGAACTGGCCGCCGCCTCGGAGCCGGGTGCCGGCGGCATCACCCTGGTGCCGTATTTCGACGGCGAGCGCACCCCGAACCGCCCGGACGCCACCGCGGCGCTGTACGGAATGACGCTGGCGAACACCAAGCGCGAGAACATCGCCCGCGCGTTCGTGGAAGGTCTGCTGTGCTCGCAGCGCGACTGCCTTGAGCTGGTCAAGGGCCTGGGTGTGGACGTCAAGCGCATCCTGCTGATTGGCGGCGGCGCCAAGTCCGCGGCCGTGCGCGCGCTGGCCCCCGCCATCCTCGGCATGGACGTGGAGCTGCCGGAGACCGACGAGTACGTGGCGATCGGCGCCGCCCGTCAGGCCGCTTGGCTGCTGTCCGGCGAGGCCGAGCCGCCGGCGTGGCCGGTCAAGGTCGAGACCACGCTGACCGGCGAGCCGACCCCGCAGGTGTACGAGCAGTACGTGCGCTGGCGCGGCTGATTGCATCTGACACCAATCTGTGCGGCCTGGACGAAGGAATCCATTTCCTCGTCCAGGCCGCATGCGTTGAAAATCCAGCATAATTCGGATATCCTGATTCAGGAGTTTTTGATGATAGGTCATTACACCGTCCGCAACGACAAGCGCATCCGCGTCATCATCGATACGGATGCCGGGTGCGAAGCCGACGATCCCTTCGCCATCGCGCAGGCGCTGCTCACTCCGAAGTTCATCGTCAGGGCGATCTGCGCAGAACATTTCGCCGAACCCGGCAGCATGGAACGGTCCGCGAACGTCGCCGTACACGTACGAGATCTGATTGGCTCGGACGTTCCGGTGATGCGCGGCCACGATGGTCCGATCGGCAGTCCCAGCGAGATGTGTCCCCCACTGTCCGAAGCGGCCGCGTTCATCATCGACGAGGCGCTGCGCGAGGACGATCACCCGTTGTTCGTACTCTGCTTGGGAGCCATCACCAACGTGGCGGAGGCGTTGCGGGTGCGACCCGATATCGCACGCCGCATGACGGTGGTATGGATCGGCACCCAGAACGCCGATCCCGAACGTGAGGCGATACGCGAGTTCAACGCCGGCAACGACATCACCGCCGGCAACGAGGTGCTTTCGAGCGGCGTGGCGATGTGGATCATCCCGCTTTCGGCGTATTCCACGATGAACGTGAGCATCGCGGAATTGGACATGCGGGTGCGTCCGTGCGGCGAACTCGGGCGTTGGCTGTTCCAGCAACTCGTCGATTACAACAACAGCGATGTGGCCGCATGGACGTGCGGTGACGGCTGGTCGTTGGGCGACTGCCCCGCCGTGGCGGTGGCCATCAAACCCGATTGCGGCCGGTTCCGAACCGTGTCAGCTCCCATCATCGGAGCTGACACGGTGTCCCGATTCGACGCCTCACGCCCGACAGTCCGACTCTACGACACGGTGGACAGCCGGTTCACACTAGGCGATCTGTTTGCCAAGCTCGCACTGTTCGCGCAAGCTCAGCAGTAACGCCATCCGCTATTCGATTTCGGCGAACGCCGGATCGTGGTCCGGCAGCGGTTTGATGACACGGCACGGATTGCCGACCGCGATCGAGTTCGCGGGAATGTCGCCCACGACCACCGATCCGGCGCCGATGATCGAGTTGTCACCGATGACGGCGCCCGGGCAGATCGTCACGTTCGCGCCCAGCCACACGTTCGAGCCGATGCGCACCGGCGTGGTGTGTTCCCAGCCGTCCAGACGGGTCGCCGCATCCAATGCATGATTCGGAGTGCAGATCGTGCATCGCGGCCCGATCAGGCAGTCGGAACCAATCTCGACGTATCCGCCGCCAACGATCAGGAAATCCTTGTTGATGAACGTACGATCGCCGATCGTCAGCCCGATGCCGTAATCCAGATTGATCGGGGGTCGGAAGTCGACGCCGTCCCCGGTACCCGGCACCAGGTCGTAGAACAGGCGCATCGCCTCGTCCTGATTCTCGAAGAAGACGCGGTTGATGCGGTCGCAGGTCGATTGCGCCTGCCAGGTCAGGTCAGGCAGCGATTGCGACTTGCGGTACTGCATCGGACGCCCTTCGAACAAGCGACGCACATCGTCGTCGGTTTCCAACAGGGTGTTGAGGTCAACGGTCATGAGCTGACGATCCTTTCCATATCGACGGCATTCAGCCACCATTGTCGGGCCAATTCCCGACGGATGGCGTCGTTTCACCGCGCATCCATCCACGGCTCGCCTTCCACCCGCACATCGGCGCAGGTGCGCGCCGATTCGCCGATGGCCAGACCGAGCGCATGGTCGTGGATGCCTGCGGCGAGCGGGTAGATTTCGGGCCCTTCGCCGCGCGCGTACCGGCCCATCGCGATGAGGTGGTCGGCTACAGCCAGATCATCCTCCGACAGGTAGGATCCCGGGCAGGGGTTGCGCCAGATGACCGAACCATCGAAGCTGGCCGTCGCCACCTCATTGCCTTCAAGGTTCATGTCGCGCCCGAGCCTGCGGTACTCGATCCGCGACGGCATCGGCACGCCATCTTTGAAGCGCATCACCGCATCATCCACGATTTCACCGAGACTGCCGCGGATGACAATCCGTCGGGACAGCAGAGGGTTCCACCACTGGTTGTCCACGAAGTTGTACAGACCATACCGGCCGCCACCAAAATCGATGGTGGCGATCTGAGTCTCCAACGGTTTGGGTTGCGGGTTCTCCTCCCACCCGTCGAAATGCAGCGGATCCAGCATCGGCGCAGTGAATGAGCGGGCGTTGACAGTGGCTGGTTCGAAGCCGATACCCAGATAGTCTCGAATCAGGGCGACTGCGTGATACATGTGCGTAGAAGCGATCTCCACCGAATTCGGCGTGCCCACCACGCCGGAGCGCACCAGCGCGAGCCGTGAGGCGTGGCCGGGCATCCGATAGTACTGTTCGCCCACCTGCACCAGTTCGGCACGGTCGGCGATGCGGGCCCACAATGCCCGCAGCCCATCCATATCAGGGGCCGGCGGGGTCTCACAGTACACATACCGTCCCTGTTCGGCCAGCTGCGCCACAAGCCCGGGCGTGGCCGGCCAAGACACCACCACCGCCACGAAATCGGCGGAAGTGGCGGCCACGGCATCGGCATCGGTGGTCGTGGGCACCCCGTAGTCGCGCGCGATCGCCTCGAGCCGGTCGGCGTGATGCCCAACGACGAGGTTCACCCGTAGCTTGTCAGGCACGGCCTGCGCCATGCGGCACAGGAACCGGCTGCGCCAGCCGTCCCCGATAACGATCATTGAATATGGTTCAGCCATAATCGCTCCTTTCAGAACACGACCGGTGTCACGCAGGATGCGAGGATGGCGCGCGCGTCATCGCGGGTGATGTGGCGGTAGGAGCCGCCGACCTCGCCGGCATGGTCGGCGAGCTTGTCCAGCGTGGCCGAATCGGAGGGAATGCCGACCTCGGGGAGCGTGAGCGGGGCGCCGACTAGGCGCAGGAAATCGACGTAGCGTTCGATGCCCTCCTCGGCCACTTCGCGTTCGGATTTGCCGGTCGGGTCCACACCCCACACGTTGACCGCCCAACGGGCGAAACGCGCGGTGGCTTCGGGGCGCGACGTGTAGACGTACTTCATCCAGTGCGGATGGACCACGGCCAGACCGGCGCCGTGCGGGATGTCGAAGTAGGCGGAGAGCGCATGCTCGATGCCGTGCGTGACCCAATCCTCCTCCTTGCCGCGCGAAATGATGCGGTTGAGGGCAAGCGTGGAATCCCACATCGCGTTGCTGCGGGCCTCATAGCTGCGCGGATGGCGGCGGCAGGCGCGCCAGGAGCGCAGGATATGCCGTTGGATGGCCTCGGCCATCTCATCGGAGAGGTTGTCGTCGCTGGGTAGCGAGAAATACTGCTCGCAGGTGTGGCAGAACATGTCCACGAATCCGTAGGTGGTCTGTTCGACCGGCAGGGTGAGCAGATAGGTCGGGTCGAGCACCGAGAACTTCGGCGTCAACGGGAACGAGGTGTACCCCAGCTTGCGGTTGCGGGCCCAGTTGGTCAGCACGGCCGCATCCCCCATCTCGGAGCCGGTGGCCGCCGTGGTCAGCACCACGCCAAGCGGCACGAGGTTCTCGGGAGCGGGCTTGCCGGTTTCGACGTAGTCGTCCCACAAGTCCTCGTCCTCGCCCAATCCGGAGCCGAGCGAGATGAATTTGGCGCAGTCGATGACCGAACCGCCGCCGACGGCCAGGATCAGGGACACGCCATGTTCCTTGACCAGATTCACGCCTTCGAGGACCTTGTCGAGCCTCGGGTTCGGCGTCACGCCGGACAGTTCGATGACCTCGTTGCCGGCCTCGCGCAGCGCGGCCGTCACGTCGTCATAGGCGCCGTTGCGCTTGATCGAGCCGCCGCCGTAGACCAGCAGCACGGCTCCGGGGCGCGACTTGGCCTCCTCGGCCACGTGCACGGCCTGGCCTTCGCCGAAATAGATCTTGACGGGATTGTGGAAGATGAAGTTTCTCATACGTTCATTCCTTTCATGAACGGTTACGTCATGCAATGGGTTCGGCGAACGGCGGAACCGGCAGCCCGTTCGCCCCGCACAGCAGTCCACGGCTCGGGGCGTTGCGCCACGCGTACCGTACGGCCGTCGGTCTGCGCCACGGCACGGCGATGATTACGGCGTTGCCGTCGATGCTCGCCGGTACGGCGTGCCGGGAGCCGTCCTCCCACACCAATTCGAACTCGCCTGGATCTGCGCCGTCTAATGTGTCCAAGCCGCAATCGCCGGTGCCGTCGTCGAAGGTGATGGTCAGCCGGCCATCGGCCAGGCGCACATCGGTCGGCTCCGGCGAGCGCGGCGCGTCGTCCTTGCCGTAGACGAGGCGTTGCGCCGCGGCGAACAGGCGGTCTGCGACCACGCTCTTGTTCCACGGGTGCAGGTCGTTCCAATCGCCCGCGTCGAGGGTCACCACGGCGGCGACGTCCTCGATCGACTTGGCGGCCTGCCACTGGTGTTTGCGGACGAGTGCCCAGCCGCCGTCCTCCACACCGTCGATGGAGAACACCGGCAGCTGCACGATGAGGAACGGCAGCCGCTGCTGCCCCCATGCCTTGCGCCAGCAGCCGATCATCGCGGCCAGCATACGGCCGTAGTCGTCCGCCACGTCGCCGGTGTTCGACTCGCCCTGGTACCACAGCGCGGCGCGTGCGGCGTACCCGGCGCAGGTCGCGGTCATGCCGTTGTACAGGCCGAGCGGCTTCCAGCGCACGAAGTCCTCGCCGGGGCAGTCCGCGTCCGTGCGTGCGCCGATGGAGTAGGTCCAGGTGCCGTCGAGATTGTACGAGTCGTCGCCCATGTCGAGGTGCATGTGCTTGCCCGGCGTCACGCGGCCCGTGCCGTGTTCGACGACCAGGCGCACGTCGATCTCGTTGCATCCGGCCTTCAGCACGCCTTCGGGCACCATGTAGTCGCGGGAGAGGTACTGGTGTTCGGACTGGCCGACTTTGACCCCGTTGACGAAGGCTTCGTCGGAGTCGACCATGGCACCGAGATGCAGCGCCGCCGATTGTCCGGCCGCGTAGGCGGGCAGCGTGACCGTGCGGCGCAGGTGGATCACGCCGCGGAATCCGGTCAGTCGCGGATCGGCGTCCTTCAGGAACGCGGGCAATGTGAGCGTGCCGTGGCCCAGGTTCTCGGATTGGGCTTCGGTCTCTCGGGTCCGCAGGTCCTCATACCAGCGATTCATCGCGGCGATGCTCTGCTCGCTGCGGGTGCGGGCCACCTCGTCGTCGCGGTAGGGTTCCAGATCGGCGAGCGCCTTCGGCCATGCGGCGAGCGTCTGCTCGTCCATCCACGATTCGATCGGCGAGCCGCCGAGTGTGATATTGAGCAGGCCGACCGGCACGCCCAGCCACTGCCGGATCATCCGGCCGAAGAAATAGCCGACGCCGGTGAACTCGTCGAGCGTGTCGGCGGCCGCGCCAACCCAGCGGACCGGCTCGTCGAAATCGCGGCGAGGACCATGGAAGTCGAACCGGACGGGCACTTTGCAGTGGCGCAGCAGGGGGTCAGGGTCGCGTGCGAACTCGGACGGGTACCGCCAGCGCAGGAATTCCATCTGGTATTCCATATTCGACTGTCCCGCGCAGATGAACACCTCGCCCGCGTAGACGTCGTGCGCGATCACCGGTTCGTCGTTGTCATCGACCCGTACCTCCAACCGGTAGGGGCCTCCAGGCTCCAGCGGACCTAGCTGCACAGTCCAGTCGCCATCGTCCGTGGTCACGGCGTCGGACGATTGATCGGCGACGGTAATCCGCACCTGCGAACGAGACCTTCCAGTTCCCCAAATTCTCAACGGGGCACCTGACTGTAACACTCCCCCTTCGCCGAACAGCGGCGAAAGCGTTACGGCATCTTGCCCCTTATTCATCGTCTTCATCGTTCCTCCCACTCTTCGATAACGTCCGGATTGTTGCGCACTTTGGTTGAGCTCTGAAAGGAGACATGGGGCTGCGGACGTTTTCTTGGAGATAGTCATGCAGCCCCCAACCGATCGACCAATGGCGCAACCGGCCATTGGGACATTCGTACCCGTACCTGTTCATGGACGGCGTGCGGCGACAGGCGCACGTGGGGCGGGTCGGTGGAGAACGTGAGCGTGCTCGTCGCGGTCGGATACCCCAGATGCTCCACAACCTGCTTCGTGGACATCGGTGTGGAGAAATACAGCTCCACCGCCCGTTCACGCTCCTCGCGACCGGACACGGCAACAATCCTTCCGCTCAGTCTCCAAGAAAACGTCCACAGCCCCCAACCACTCTTCCTTGTACCATCGATACTCTCAGGAAGCACCGCTATTATTGAAGGGCCATTCCATAGGCTTGCACCACCAATGCCATGGCCTATGGAATGACCGGAACTGAGCGCTTACGCTCTCAGCTTGTGCACCCGCTTGCGGCCTTGTCGTCCGGCATTGCAGGGGCCGAAACGATTCGGCGCGCTGGCGGGTGTACAAGTCTCATCGACGCCGAGCGATGACCAGCCCGCATCCGGCGGCAACCAGCAGCAGCGCCACCACGGCGATTCCGATGACCGCGGAACCGGTCTGCGGCATCTTGTCGTCGTTGTCAGCATCGTCGGAAGGCCGCGGCTTCTCGTCGCCAGGCTTCTCGGTATCCTCACCGGGGGTTTCCTCGTCGCCAGGCTTCTCGGTATCCTCGCCAGGAGTCTCCTCGTCACCGGGGGTCTCGGGATCTTCTCCACCCGGGGTCTCGGTTTCGGAGGGATCGGCCAGCAGACGCAGCACGCCCCAATGGGACGCCGTCTGATAGCCGGCACCGGTCGGATCGGCCCAGTTGCGGATGCCGATTCGAGCACCGTTCTTCGCGTCGTTGATCTGGAAGTCGACACCTTCGAAGGTGCCGGCCTCAGCCGTTCCCAGATCGATGGCCATCTCGACGACATAGCCGCCATCGACGAGCTTGCCGGCGGTCTGGACCATGGACTTCTGGACATCCTCCGACGCGCCGGAGCCGAAGCTCAGCTCCGCACCATCGGCGGACACGCGAATCTGCTGGATGTCGTTGGTATACTGGCCGCTCTTGGTGTTGCCACGGTCGATGTACACCTCAACGGAGTCCTTCTCCCACGGATTCGAGTTGGTCAGATCGATGTCCGCGTCGGTCACTTCCATGAGGACATACAGCTTGCCGTCCGACCACAGGGTCTTGGCGGTAGCGGTCGCCTCGGGGGAAGGCGTGGCGGCGGTCACCTTACCCACGGGAACCTCGTTGGCTTCCGCCCAGACGGAATCCGACGGGTCGGCGTCAACGACCGGAGCCTGGGCGTCGGCGGGAACCTTCACGGCTTCCGTGTAGCTCAGCGGCTCGGCCAGCGTGACGGCGCCAGTGTCGTTCGTGCTCCACGCGCTGGTCTCCGTGG
Organism: Bifidobacterium pullorum DSM 20433; assembly: GCF_000771405.1. Taxonomy (GTDB): domain Bacteria; phylum Actinomycetota; class Actinomycetes; order Actinomycetales; family Bifidobacteriaceae; genus Bifidobacterium; species Bifidobacterium pullorum. The sequence continues at coordinate 20,936 of NZ_JDUI01000015.1, forward strand.
TGGCGGAATCCGTCGCGATGACGTTCATCTCGACGATGTCCTTCTCTGCACCGGTGTACGGGATATCGGCCACGACTTCGTATCCGGCATCAGACGAAACGACGTTGGCCTGCACACCCTCGCCGCCGGTCACACCGTTGCGGCCGATCGTATACTCGGCGTCACCCACACGCACGGTGACGGTGTCGTCATCCGCCGCGCTGGCATCGGCGACATCCGCGTAGACGACCAGAGAGCCGTCCTTCCAATAGACATTGAACGAGCCGGAAACGGCGTCATACGCAGACGGGGTCATCTCGACCAGCGAAAGACGTTCCCACGGAGAGGACGCGCCGGACTCGGCCACGGTACCGGGAAGCGCCGAGTCGATGCCCACGGCGTCATCCTTGAATGCGTTCATGCTCTTCAACGGCTCGGGAAGGTTGGCGCTATCACCGATGTAGCCGATGTACGCCGGCTTCTTCTCCAGGTTGTCGTCGAACAGCAGCGGCGCGCCCTCCTTGTTGCGCCAGGACTGGTCGTCGCTCAGCCCCCACACCGAAACCGAGAACAGCTGGTCGGCGTGCCTGTGGATGATCTGGTTGACGTCGTAGTAGTACCGTCCCTGCTCGATGAGCTTCGCCTCCGTAACCGGCGTTCCGGTGGCGACGTCCAGTTCGGTGATGGCCTGCTTCTTGCCGAGCGAGGACATATCGGTCAGCGCGTCGTCGAGATTCGACGAGGCCGTGGTCAACGACACATGGAACTGGTGACCGATGCCGTCAAAGGGAACCCCCTGCTGGATCATGCGTTCCAGAAGCGCCTTGTAGCGGGAACGCTTGCCCGCCTGCTCGGTGCCGTAATCGTTGATGAACAACGTCACCGGATGCTCCGCGTCGTCGGCGGCGTAGACGTCGTTCAGATACGTATTCGCGTTCCGGAACGCGTCATAGATGTAGTCCTCGCCCCCATAGGTCTGATACCACAGCGAATTGCGCATGCCGTTGGTGGCGGGGTCGTCGCTGTCGTTCACGGTCTCGTTGACCACGTCGAACGCGACGACGGGATTGGTCGGGCTGCCGAATTTTCCGAATTCGTCGGAGATGGCCTCCGCCACGTTCTCGATGTGCCTGCGCTGGCGTTCCTGCATCGTGGCCTTGTCGGCAAGCGGGCAGCTGGTGACGCCGGGGTTGTCGTTGGTGTCATGGCACCATTCGTCGGCCTGGAAGAACCAGTCGGGCGTCTGCGAGTGCCAGACCAGAACATGGCCGTAGACCTTGATGCCGTTCTCGCTGGCGAACGTCAGCAGGTTCCGCGCGTCATCCGACATGCGGAAATTATGCTGGTCGTCGTACCAGCCTTCCGGCTTCAGCGAGTTCTCCGGGGTGATCTGGTCGAAGTTCTCGACCAGGGCCTTCTCCTTGTCCTGGTTGAGGGTGTATGTCTCGATGGCGACACCAGCGTTGATTCCCAGCGGATTGTATTCGCCCTTGATGCCGCCCGGATAGTCGGGGTCGGCCGCCATGGCCGTCGGGGCGAACGCCAGCGGCACCAGCATGGCTGCGGCCGCAAGCGCCGCGACGATGCCACGGCGCTTGGACGCCCCACGCTCATCGGTTGTATTGAACAATGTATCCATCACTTTCCTCATTGATAATGGTGTATTCCTTGTCCGGCCCGCGTATCGGGCCGTTCGGTTCGGCAGCCACTCTGCCCCGAACCCGTTTGCTCGCACCTCCTTCCCTCTTGTCTCTCGCTGACGCATTGGCGCGTCAGCCTTGTTCCGAACCCATCGAACGGAGCGGCTCCGCAACCGATGGGTTCAAGACTGTCGGCACCTCACCAGGTGCGGTACTCCCCCGCCAGCGCCAGGAACGCGAAGGCGTAGAGGAAGTTGTCGTAGTAGCGGCGCGTGCCGGTGCGGATCGGGGTGTCCCACAGCAGGCGCACCCAGCGGATCGCGTTGTCGAGCGCGTCCGGCTCCTGCGAGTGCATCGCGGCGAGCGAGCCTTCGGCGGTGGCGGCGATGAAGCCGACCGGGTGCAGCACGGTCTCGTCCACCGGCGTGCCGTCGATCGCATACACGCAGGTGCGGTCGTGTTCGAGGAAGAAACGCTGCAGACGCGCATTCGCATCGCACAGTTCCGGCACGACGCCGTTCCACAGGCAGTCCAGCCCGATGTTGCCGGCGGTGCGGTAGGCGTCGGAGTAGAAATGCCAGTGGTCGCGCTCGTCGACGTGCGGCGTGCCATCATAGTTTGAGTATTCGGGGTTCATGCCGGTCTGCGGGTGGCAGGCGGTGACCAGGTACTCGCGGCTCGCCTTGGCGGCCTGCGCCCAGAACGGACGGTCGGCCTCGTCGGCGCGCTCGGCGAACACCTCGTAGAAGTGCGGCAGATGGTAGGACGGGTCGGTCCATTCGGTTTCCGGGATGAACTTGATCAGATGGTTCTCCGGGTTCCACATCGGATAGCCTTCACCGTCCTCGCCCTGGTGCACGCAGGTGTGGAGGATCGAGCGGGCGTGGCGGGAGTACTCGTACACGCCTTCGCCGTCGCCCCATCGCGCGGAGGCCAGGAACAGGTCCATCGCGAAGTATTCCTCGCCGTCCGGGGCCGGACCGTCGGCGTTCGGTACGCCGCTGGGGTCCACAGACCAGGCGAAGTAGCCCTGGTGCAGGCCCTCGGTCATGAACATGTATTTCATGACCCAACCCCACAGCTTGTCGAACACGTCCTTGCGGCCGTACTGCACGGCGATCATCATCGCGTAGCTCATGCCCTCGGTGCGCACGTCGTGGTTGCCGGTGTCCATCACGTACCCCAGGCCTTCGTCGTTCTCCCAGTAAATCTTGTCCGGGCCTTCGAACATCTCATACCAGTTGCGCTCCAGGCGGGCCTGGATGGCCTCGCGGCTGTAGCCGCACTGTTCGAACAGGCTGGTTTCGGAAGCGTTGTGGTCGGTCATCGGTGTTCTCCTTCGTGTTCTCGTGGTTCAGTTGGTCGTCGCGCTGCCCCATTGCAGCAACGCGTTGCGTTCGGCGTTCGTACTCCAGTCGCGGATCATGCGGGTCCGATGGCCGAGGCGCATGGCGTCGTCGCCGAACGGGGCGTACCGCGTCCATTCCGGCAGCGGCGTGCCGTCCGCATCGGGGCCGTTCGGGTCGCCGGTGGCGGCGAAGTTCGTCCAGTAGGCGACCATCCGGCGCGACAGGTCGTAGTGCCATCCGACGAACGGACGCCAGCAGGTGGCCAGCGTGCCGAACGAGAACCACAGTTCCGACGAGTGGAACGCGCCGGCGTCGTCCCCGGGCATGGTCACGTCGAACCGGTAGTAGTACGGCGCCTTGCGGCCGCTGCGGATCCATTCGGCGATCAGTTTGAGGTTGCCGACCTCGCCCGCGGGCAGCTGGGTGCCGTCGGTGTCGGTCTCCATGAACTCGCCGGTGGTGTTGCCCAGCATGATCTCGACCTCGTTCTGTTCCCCGCGTGCGATGGTGCGCGCGAACTGGTCGGTGAGGAACCGCCCGTCCACGCACGGCACCCAGTTGACCATCATCGACCATTCGCCTTCGCGGCCGGAGTCGGGCGGCACCGGCAGGTCCTCGGCCGCCTTGAGCAGGTCCGCGGCCGGCACCTGGCGCGCCTCATCGAGCGAGGAGACGCCCAGCGCGGCGAACAGCCGTTCGGCGTTGCGGTGGGATTGGTCGAAGGACTGCTGCTGGCGGTTGAACAGGCCGAGGCCTGCGCCGGACTGCATGATGGCCCGGCCGAACAGGCCCTTGTTCATCGGCGAGCAGATCTGCGCGAGCACGCTGCCCGCGCCCGCCGACTGGCCGAAGATGGTGATGTTCTCCGGGTCGCCGCCGAACGCGGCGATATGCTCGTGCACCCATTGGATGCCGGCGCGCTGGTCCAGGAGTCCGAAGTTCGCGTACGGCTCGCCGTCCTGACGCGCCTGCGACTGTTCACGCAGCCATTCGTGCGTCAGGAAGCCGAACACGTTGAGTCGGTAGGTCAGGGAGACCACCACCACGCCGCGGCGTGCGAGGGCGGAGGCGTCGAACTCCTTTTCGGCGGTGCAGCCGGACTGGTATGCGCCGCCGTGAATCCACACCATCACCGGCAGCGGGCGATCCGTGCTCACCCGTGTGTCCTCGTCGCTGCCGCGCAGCGCGGGGGTCCACACGTTCAGATAGAGGCAGTCCTCGTCGAGCGCGATGGCGGGGTCCGTGCCCCATTCGCGGTCATAGAACTCGTTCGAGTCTCCCGGTGTGGGCTGCGGACAGGCGGGGGCGAAGTCGTGCGCCGCCAGCGTGCCCGCCCAAGCTGCCACCGGCTGGGGTGCGCGCCAGCGCAGGTCGCCGACCGGCGGCGCGGCGAACGGGATACCACGGAAGACCGTGATCTCGGGTTCCGGTGCCGCAATGCCTTCGACGGCGCCGCAGCCGGTGTGGACGATGCGTAGCATGATCAGCTCCTTTGCTTGTCTGTTCGTGGTGCGCTCAGCGTGCGCGCCGGCCGATCACGAAACGGTTGGTTCCCGGATGCAGTTGCGCGAACGGCCCCGGCGCCACCGTACGGTTCCGCCGCTCGCCGGCGATGTCCGTGTCGAAGAGGATCGGGGTGCCGTTCGGGTTCTCGTACAGTGCCTCGACGATGCGCGGCGTGCCCAGATCCGCGGTGCCGACGATCGGCACGCGTTCGCTCGCCAATGCGGCGGGCACCTCGACGCTCACCACCGGGCCGTCATCGCTCTCATCCACGGCGATGGTCAACGGCGCGTCGATGTGGACCACGTCCCGTTCCTGTTCCGCCACCGGCACGCCGCAGTAGGCGTTGCCGCCGACGTACAACGGCTGCACCGGGGACGGGTCGCCGCCGCCCTGCAGGCCTTCGGCCACCGCCTTGTGGATGCTGGCGACGTATTCCTCCATCGAAGTCGGGTATCCGGCGTAGGCGCCGAGCGCGACCTCGCCGGGGCAGTCCCCGCCGCCGTCGGGCTGGGTGAACACGTTGTTGTAGTAGCGGTCGTCGCCGCCGGAGACGAACGCGCAGCCGGCCACCTCGGTGGTGTGCGGGAAATGGTACGGCGTGGAGCGGTCCATCACACGATGCAGGTCGATGCGGCCGGCGATCAGGTTGTGCACGAACGCGGTGCCCTGCGCGAACTGCTGGAACGTGCAGGGCGAGGCGAAGACGTTGTTGTCGAGCAGGCACGGCCCGTGGGTGACCTCGATCATCAGGTCGCGCACATTGTGGTGGAACACGTTCGCGCTGACGCGCGTGCCCTGCGCCTGCCAGTCAAGCCACAGGCCGAGCGAGCAGTCGTGGATGTCGTTGTGGTGGATCTGCGTGTCCAGCGCGGCGTGGAACTTGATGCCGGCCACCTCCCATCCGAAGAATTCACGCTTGAGGCCGATATGGTGGCAGTGGTTGTAGGCGATCTCGCTGAACGCGCAGCCCATATGGCCGACGATCGCGTTCTGTCCGCAGTGGTGGATGGTGTTGCCGATGACCTGGTGGCCGCCGACCACGCCTTTGGTCCAGCCGACGCGCAGTCCCTTGAACACGGCTTCGAGCTGATACTGGTAGCCGGTCTTGCGTTCGGTGCGGTACCACTCGTTGTCTCCGGTGGAGGCCTCCTTGCCCAGGCAGACCGCCGAGCATTTGGCGTCGTGCAGGATGTTGTCGCGGATGATCCACCCACGCGCCCAGTTGGGGCCGACCATGCCGATCTGCGGGGCCGTCGGCGGCGCCCACGGCGTGGCGGCCTGCGCCATCTCGAATCCGATGACGCTGATGTAGTCGATGTGGGTGCGCGAGGGGAAGAAGCAGCTGCGGCGCACGTTGATCTCGACCATCTCGGCGTTAGGGTCGGCTCCCTGGAAATTGGCCCAGATGGTGGTGGTTTCGGCGCGTTCGTCGACCTCGCAGTACCACACGTAGCGGGTCTGGTCGGGGTCGTCCACCGGACGGGTGACCTGCAGCGCGTTGTCGGTCAGCGTCGTGCGGATCTGCGGGTCGTCGAGCTCGGCGGGGTCGGTGACCTCGTAGAACGACCGGCCGTTGAGGTAGACGTTGCCCAGATGCTTCGGTGCATCGGTGTTGCGGTCCGGCGTGTTCAGCCAGTCGCCGAAGATCGGTTCGAGGTACGGGTTGAACGCGCCGAAGAACGTGTTGGGCAGCGTCACCTTCCATACATTGCCGCGATCGTGCTCCCAGGTGGTGATGCGTTCGGATCCCTTGATGACGGGACGCTCCCCCTCGGCCGCGCGATAGGTGATGCGTTCCAGATCGCTGACGCCGCCGTGGGCGGGATCGACCTGTTCGCGGTAGACGCCCTCATGCACGATGACGGTGTCCCCCGGGCGGGCCAGTTCGGCGGCCTTCGAAATCGTGGCGAACGGGTGCGCGAGGTCGCCCGCGGACAGATCGTCGCCATCGGGACGGACGTGGAACTCGAAAGCCATGATGCTGCAACTCCTTTGTCGTTGGCGTTTGGAAATCCGGCCGCACCGGCGCGGCCACCAATCATACAACGTTATACTTTACGGTTTTTTCAAGCGTTCCCTCGATGCGGGGTGTGCCGGATGTCTTCCGGCTGAGGGAGGGAGACGGGAACCCGCCTCCCTCCGGCGTTGCGCGTCGCCTCCCCCGCCGGAGGGAGGCTGGAACTCACAGCTCCTTGTAGTCGAAGTGGTCGAAGGTGGCCACCTCGCCGTAGCCGGAGTAGTCGACCGCGGCCAGACCCACGAATGCTCCGGTGAAGAAGCCGCCATATGTCTGGTTCACGTAGTCGTCGGAAAGGATCTTCGCATCCAGCTTGACCGGCAGCTCGGTCCAGGTCTGCCCGTCGAACGAGTACTCGTAGGTGTACCACTGGGTGCGCACCTTGGCGCGCAGCCACACACGCTCGACACCCTCGGGCACGACCACGGCGTTCTCGCGCAGGAACGAGGTGTAGTTGTTGCGGTCGTTCTGCGCCACCTCGATCACGCGGCACTTGCGGTCCTCGTCATACGTGACGAATGCCCACGACCAGTGCTGGTCGTTGTAGTAGTTCGTCAGACCGGCCATCGCCTGGTAGGTCTTCGGGTCGAACTCGACGCACGTTTCGGCGTCGAAATCGAACGCCTGCCAGCGGCGGGCCACCAGCGACAGGTCGAAGGTGTTGCACAGCGACCCCTGTCCGATCAGCCTCAGGCTGCCGCCACCGACCGAACCCATCTTCTCGTCGAACGGCACACGCAGCGTATTCCAACGCGGGTCGAGCGTATCGGACTCGAACTCGTCGTGCTGGTTGCGGGTCTCGGGCGCAACCGTCTCGATTGCGTCCTTCGGGGCCTCCACGTAGCGTTCGCCGCCATGGCCACCGACGATGTACGGCCAGCCGTCCTCGTCCCACTCGACCTTCTGGATCGCGGTCTCGCGGCCCAGCGTGCACCAGCCGCGCGGGTCGGTGAACGACTCGGTCTCGTGGTGCCACGGGCGGCCGCACAGCGAGGCGTAGTACCATTCGCCGGACGGGGTGTCCACCAGGGCGCCGTGGCCCTGCTTCTGCAGGTAGCTGCGCGGGGTGTCGAAATTCGTGATGAACGGGTTCGTGGGCGAGGCCTCGAACGAGAGCTCATCGAGCGTGCGGGAGCGTGCCACGACCTCCTGGTGGGTCCACACGGTGCCGCCCTCGGCCGCGAACAGGTAGTACCAGCCGTTGATCTTGTACAGGTGCGGGCCCTCGACGAGCTTGACGTCGTCGCCCATCCAGATCGTGCGGGCCGTCTCCGGCTTCAGCTGCATCGTCTCGACGTCGAACTCGGTCAGCGTGATGCCGTGGAACGCATGCTTGTATTCACGGTGATCCCAGGTCTGCTGCACCAGGTACTTGCGGCCGTCGTCGTCATGGAACAGGCTGGCGTCGAAGCCCACGCCGTTGACGCGAATCGGACCGGACCACGGGCCGTGGATGTCCTCGGTGGTGGCCAGGTAGTTGGTGCAGTCCTTGAACGCGCCGTTGACGACCTTCACGTCGGTGTAGATCAGCCAGAACTTGCCGTCGGCGTAGCTCAGGTCCGGGGCCCAGATGCCGCCGGAGGCCGAGTTGCCGCGCATGTCGAGCAGCTCGGTGGTGTTCAGCGCGGCGGGCAGCGGGTTCCAGTGGACCATGTCCTTGGATTCGTGCAGCTGCACGCCGGGGAACCATTCGAAAGTGGAGTTGGCGATGTAGTAAGTGTCACCGACGCGGATCATCGAGGGATCGGCGTGGAAGCCGGTGAGCACGGGGTTGGAGATCTTCATCATTGAATCCTTTGGTACGGCCGCGTCGGCCCTCCCGGGACGCGGCATTGGAAAAGGGCCGGCACGCGACCGGTGCCGGCCCGGTTGCCGTCATTGACGGGCGCGTTCCGCGCGGACCTTCGCGAAATGCTTCTCCGGGTCCGGGGCGGCGGCGAGCAGCACCTTGGTGTACTCCTGCTGCGGGTGGAGGATCACGTCGTCGGCGGGACCGTGCTCGACGATGTCGCCGTGGTACATCACCATGATCTCGTCGGAGAAGTGGCGTGCGGTCGCCAGATCATGGGTGATGTACAGCATGCCGATGTGCTCCTCCTGCTGGATGCGGGAGAGCAGGTTCAGCACGCCCAACCGCAGCGACACGTCCAGCATCGACACCGGCTCGTCGGCGATGAGTACCTTGGGCTGGGGCGCCAGGGCGCGCGCGATGGCGACACGCTGGCGCTGGCCGCCGGACAGCTCGTGGGGCCTGCGGTACATGAACTTCGTCGCCGGGGTGAGCTCCACTCGCTCGAGCAGCTCGATGACCTTCTGTTCGTATTCCTCGCGGCTGTTCGCCAGATGGTTGAGCATCAGCGGACGGGCGATGTGATGGAAGATCGTGTGGTACGGGTTCAGCGAGGCGAACGGGTCCTGGAACACCATCTGGACGTTGTGACGGTACTCGTACAGCTTCCTGCCGTGCGTGGGGACTGGCTCGCCGTCCAGCGTGATGGTGCCGGACGTGGGCGTCTCCAGGCAGGTGATCATCCTCGCGATGGTCGACTTGCCGGATCCGGACTCACCGACCAGCGCGATCGTCTTGTCCGACGGCAGTTCGAACGTCGCATCCTTCACCGCGTGGATGGTGGTGGTCTTCAGTCCGTCGCGGAGCTTGAAGTCCTTCTTGACGTGGTCGAGTTTCAGTACTGACATTGCTGCTCCCTTCACTTCTTGCGGGGAACGCGGACGAACGAGCCGCGGTCTCCCGTCAGCGACGGGAACGAGCTCAGAAGCCGCTGGGTGTACGGATGCTGCGGGTTGAAGTACACATCCTCGGACACGCCCTGCTCCACGATGACGCCGTCCTTCATCACCGCGATCTTGTCGGTGATCTCGAGCAGCATCGGCAGATCGTGGGTGATGAAGATGACGGAGAAGCCCTTCTCGCGGCGCAGCTCCGATATCTCCTCGATGATCTCACGCTGCACGACGACGTCGAGCGCCGTGGTCGGTTCGTCCATGATGATGAGCTGCGGTTCGAGGGCCAGCGCCATCGCGATCATCACGCGCTGGCGCATGCCGCCGGACAGCTCGAACGGGTACGCCGCCAGACGGTTCGGATCAACGTTGACCATCTCCAGCAGATGGGCGCAGCGATCGTGGCGCTCCTTCTTCGGCATGTCCGGACGGTGCGTCTTGTAGATGTCAGCGAGCTGCTTCTCGATCTTGGTCACCGGGCTCAGCGAGTTCATCGCGCCCTGGAACACCATCGAGGTCTTCTCCCATCGGTACTCGCGCAGCGCCTTGCCGGACAACTTGCGGATGTCGATGTCAGTGCCGGACTTGTCATGGAAGATGACCGTGCCGGAGTTGATCTTGCCGGGCTCCTTCAGCATCTGGTTGATGCTGTAGGCCAGCGTGGTCTTGCCGCAGCCCGATTCGCCGGCTAGGCCGAGCATTTCGCCGCGGCGCAGTTCGAAGCTCGCGTTCTGGACGGCGTGCACCGGGGTGTCGGTGTCGTAGATGACATCGAGGTTCTTGACCGTGAGCAGGACGTTGGGATCTTGTGTCGTCATCACACTCACCTCTTCTTCTTTCCCTTGTTCTTCTTCGATGAGGTCTTGCGCAGACGCGGGTTGATGACCTCGTCGATGGAGAAGTTGATGAAGGACAGGCCCGCGCCGATGATGGCGATCATCAGGCCCGGCGGCAGGAACCACCACCAGGCGCCAGTGTTCAGCGCCGAGCCGTTCTGCGCATAGAACAGCATCGTGCCCAGAGAGTACGAGGAGGTCGAGCCCAGGCCGATGAAGGACAGCGACGACTCGCTCAGGATCGCCATGATGACGGCGAACACGAACTGCGAGCCGATGACCGGCAGCAAGTTCGGCAGGATCTCGACGGTGATCACGCGCCACGGGCGTTCGCCGGCGATCTTCGCGGCGAGCACGTAGTCGCGGCCGCGCATCGACAGCGTCTGCGCCCTGAGCACGCGGGCCGAGCCGGCCCACGCGGTGATCGAGATGACGATGACCAGCATCATGGTGCCCTTGCTCGGCATCAGCGCGGCAATCACGATGGTCAGCGGCAGACCGGGGATCACCAGCATGATGTTGGTGATCAGGGAGAACAGATCGTCCCAGATGCCCCCGATGTAGGTGCCGAGCACGCCGAAGATGAACGACATCGCGGTGGCTATGATGCCGACCGAGAAGCCGATGGTCAGCGAGCCGCGGACCGAGTAGCCGAGCTGGGTGAACACGTCCTGGCCGGACTGCGTGGTGCCGAGCCAGTGCTGGGCGGACGGCGCGGACAGACCGATGTCGTTGATCTTGTTGGGATCCTTAGTGAAGATTGGGACCACGATGGCGAAAAGCACCATCAGGCCGACGATGGTCAGGCCGGCGATCAGCTTCGGGGACCGCTCGGGCAGCACCCTCTTGACCGAATCCCAGATAGGATGGCGCCGCTTGGGGACGACGGTCTTCGCGGCGGAAGTGGCGGTATTCATTTCAGACATTGCCTCTCACCTCAGTTCTGCTGCCGGGTTCGCGGATCGATGATGCCGTAGAGCAGGTCGATGATGAGGTTCACCACCAGGACCGTCACCGTGATGATCAGGAAGATGCCCTGCATCAGCGCGTAGTCGTTGCTCTGCACGGCCTGCAGCAGCATCTGGCCGACGCCCGGGTAGGAGAACACCTGCTCGGTGAGCAGTGAGCCGCCCACGACGGCGCCAATCGACGTGCCGAAGCCAGAGATCGAGGGAAGCACGGCGTTGCGGGCCGCGTAGCACATCATGACGCGACGCGGGCTCAGGCCCTTGGCCTCGGCCGTGACGATGTAGTCCTCGGACAGCGTGGAGACCATCATGTTGCGCATGCCGACGACGCCCATGCCCAGTGAGCTGATCAGGATGGTCAGCGCCGGCAGCGCCGCGTATTCGAGCGCGCTCAGGAAGAAGTCCAGCGTCGGTCCCGGCACGACCTCCCTGTAGTTGTATCCGCCGGCCTGCGGGAACCAGTGCAGGATGCGGGCGAACAGCCAGATGAAGATGAGCGCCAGCCAGAAGTACGGGACGGACTGCAGCACCGTCGCCACCGGGGAGACGATGTTGTCGAAGACGCCGCCGTGCCTCCATCCGGCCCAGATGCCGAGCGCCTGCTGAATGAAGAAGGAGATCACCGTCGTGGTGCCGACCAGCGCGATGGTCCACGGCAGGGCCGAGGCGATGGACGTGGTCACCTGATTGGGGAAGTACAGGACGGACACGCCCCAGTTGCCGGTGAAGATGTTCTTCAGGTAGTCGATGTACTGCTGGATGATGTTGCCACCGTCCTGGCCGAGCATGGCGGTCACCGCCGCCCTGGTCTCCGGGGCCACGGTGCCGCCGCGCGACGCCAGCCTGTTCAGCACCGCCGCGACGGGATCGCCGGGCATCATGCGCGGGATGGCGAAGTTCAACGTCAGCGCCGCGAACAACGCCACCAGGTAGAATCCTATCTTTCTCAGGTAGAACTTCATTGTTGCCTCACTTGGTCGAAAACGGTGCGCGGCGGCTCCGTGCGGCGGCGCCGCGCACCGGTGGTTCGAACGCTCAGATCACTGCTTGACCTTGAGGTTCTTCAGGACGATGCCCAGGTCGGGGTTGGCCCAGGTCTGGGGATTGGCGTAGACGTTGTCGTTCGTCGGCCAACCGGTCACCTTGTCGGTCCACATCTCGGTGAGGCCGGACTGGCGGAGAATCGGGATGTACGGCATGTCCTGGAACACCTGGTTCTGGATCTTCTCGTACTCCTCGGTCTTCACGTTGACGTCCGTGGTGCCGTTGATGACGTTGAGCGCGTCATCGACGGTCTGGTTGCTGTAGCGGGCGTAGTTCGGCCAGGCGCTTTCGCCGACCGGGGCGGTGGAGTTGGTCGCATAGAACTGGTTGTAGAACATCCAGGGTTCGGCGCCCGCGACCCACAGGCCGTAGACCGACATCTCGAACTCGCCCTGCTGCATGGCCTGGGTCCATTCGTTGGAGGACATCTGGTCGGCGTGGATCTCGATGCCGGCCTCCTTGAGCTGCTGGGCCGCCACGTTGATCGTGTTGATCCAGTCAGAGTAGTCGCTCTGGACCGCCACGGCGATGCTCAGCTTCACGCCGTCCTTCTGGTAGATGCCGTCGTCGCCCTTGGTGTAGCCGGCGTCCTCGAGGATCTTCGTCGCCTCGTCGACGCGGGCCTCACCCGGAATGGGCGAATCGGGGACGTCCTCGGACATGTACTTGGTGAACTGTCCGTAGGGGTAGAGCGAGCCGGCGAGCTCGCTGTACTGGTCGTTCAGCGCGAGCTTGTTGATCTGGTCGCGGTCGAGCGCGTAGTAGATGGCCTTACGGACCGCCGGATCGGTGATCGGGCCGGTGCAGCCGAGGTCGGCGTTCGAGCAGGTCATGAAGGCCATCTGGCTGGAGGGCACGTCGACGGTCGCGATGTCCGGGTAGCCGGAGAGCACCTGGTCCATGTTCGGGAAGATCGCCGACATCCAATCGACGTCGCCGCCGGTCAGCGCGTTCTGCGAGGCCTGGGTGCCGCCGGTGATCAGCACGTAGCGCACGCCGTCCACCTCGGGCTTGCCGTCTTCCCAGTAGTACGGGTTCTTCATGAACGTATAGGCGGTCGGGGAGAAGTTGCCGCCTTCGACGGTGAACGGGCCGGAGCCGACCGCGTCCTCGTTGGTGTAGGTCACCGGATCGTCGATGTTCTCCCAGATGTGCTTCGGGACGATCATCGTGCCGGACAGGTAGGACAGCGCGTTCACCGACTCGGACTTGTCGAGGGTGATGCGGACCTCGGTGTCGCTCAGTACCTCGGCGGTGCCGGCGAAGCCGCTGGTGTTCAGCGAGGCGTTGGAATCGACCAGGTTGAAGGTGTAGGCCACGTCCTCGGCGGTGTAGGGTTCGCCGTCGGACCACTTCTCGCCCTCGCGAATCTTGACGTCGATGGTCTTGGCGTCGTCGCTGATCGTGTAGGACTCGCCCATCAGCGGCTCGAGCTGGGTCGGGTCGTCCTTGAGGTTGTTCATGAAGAACAGCGGCTCGTACAGGGCGCCGACCACGCCGGAAAGGGCCGTCGGGGAGAACGGGTTGTAGTTCAGCGACGCCTGGGAAGACGAGTTCATCACGCTGTTGATAATGACCTGGTCGGACTGCGGACTGCCGCCGCCGTCGCTGCCGCATGCCCCCATCGACAGCGTCATCAGGCCGGCCACGGCCAGGGCCGCCGCCTTTCGCCATCTCTTTGTGTTCATCTTCGAACTCCTTTGCTGTGGAATTGAGAAGGTTCGGGTTATTCGCTATAAATAGTCCGAAATTTCGATTTCTTCTCTCGAAACAATTTACAGCATAAGTTTAGTTAATTCATTTGTCAAACTTAAGACACTGGCATGAAAGGTGCTCAAAATTGTTGATTTTCCGGTATTTTTTCACATCACACCGTGTCCTTTTGTCCACAATATGAGAGAAATTCGAAAATAATTCAGTATTTTCGATGATATTTCACCTATCGGCGACCCCGACGCGCCGCTAAACCAGCCACACTGTTGAAATATCATTATACTCGAAAGCAGTTGAAGGATGCGCTGGTGGAATACCGATAATTTCGTCGTTCCGTCACCGTCAGACGCCCACCCCCAAGGAACACCCATGTCAGATTCGCAGACGACACCCGGCAGCGGCCATACGGTCCAGCTCTCCGACATCGCCAAGGCCACGGGATTCTCCCTCGCCACGGTGTCCAAGGTGCTCAACGGACGGACCGACGTCGCGCCGCAGACCAGGAAAACCATCGAGGAGGCGCTTCGGGCCAGCGGCTACACCAAGCGCATCTCCACCACCAAGAACCGCAAGCTCATCGAAGCCGTGTTCCAGAACTTCGACAACATCTGGTCGCTGGAGGTGCTGCGCGGCATCGTGCACGAGGCCAGCGCCCATGAGATGAGCGTCGTCACCACCGAAAGCGGCGACCGCTCGCACCCCGATTCCCGGTGGGTCGAAGGCGTGCTGCGCCGGCAGCCGCTCGGCGTGGTGCTGATCTTCTCGAACCTCACCGAATCGGAGAAATCACGCCTGCAGGCGTTCAACATCGACTATGTCACGCTCGACCCGGCCGGCGACCCCTCCCCCGACAACCTCTCCGTACAGGCCGACAACTGGACCGGCGGCCTCATCGCCACCCGTCACCTGCTCTCCCTGGGGCACACCCGCATCGGCATCATCACCGGACCGAACTCCATGCTGTGCTCCAAGGCGCGACTCGACGGCTACAAGGCGGCCCTGGACGAGCACGACATCCCCTTCGACCCCGACCTGGTGCGCGAAGGCGACTTCTCCACGGCCGGCGGCTACCTGCAGGGACTGTCGCTGCTCAAGAACTCCGCCAAACGCCCCACGGCCATCTTCGCCGGCAGCGACCTGCAGTCCATGGGCGTCTACGAGGCGGCGCGCACGCTGGATCTGAGGATCCCCGAGCAGCTGTCCGTCATCGGATTCGACGACGTGCAGACGGCGGCGTACATGGGCCCGGCGCTGACCACGGTCCGCCAGCCGCTGCAGGACATGGCCGCCGCGGCCGTGCGCATGATCATCGACAAACCGCACGGTCGACCGATCCAGAACCGCTCCATCTACCCGACCACGCTGATCGTCCGGGACAGCACGCGCCCACTGGAGATCAGCGAACCGCACTGAGCGGTCCCACGCGTTCGGCGAACTTGCATGATGGATCGTATCAACTCTCCAAAACCTTGATATTGCAATGATTACAGGCTCTTCCGGTTTTCGTGTGTGTGATGGGGGAGCCGTGGGGCATCATGGTTGGTTGTGCAAAAGATAACCGAAGATGCCTCACGGCCTGTACGCGAGTTTAGCAGGTTCGACGGGGATGCGTTGTTGGGGTTGGATTCTCTGGGATTGAGGGGCGTGGCACAGCGTCATGTGCCATGTGGCGGCCGGGGCGGCGTGTGGGAGATCCGTTGCGAGCCCATTGAGCCGGCGAGGGTCTGCCGGGATTGCGGGGTGCCGGCGCCGGTGCGCAGCTCGCGTTGGCGCCGCTTCGTCCACGTGCCGTTGGGCAAGGCCGGGGTCCGGCTGCTGGTCCGCTGCCGGCGTTACGAATGCCGCGGGTGCGGCGGCGCGTGGGAGGACGACCTGTCGCGCGTGGCCGCGGACGGGCGGCGGCTGACGGAACGGGCCGCGTGGTGGGCGGTCGCCTCCGTGGTGCTGGACGCGATGAGCGTGCGCAGTGTGGCGGCGACGCTGGGGTGTTCGTGGGATTGCGCGAACGACGCGGTCCTGGCCAAGGGCATGAAGCATCTGGCCGGCGACGAACACCGCCTGGACGGGGTCACCCACCTGGGCGTGGACGAGCACGTGTGGCGGCACACGCCCCGTGGCTCCAGATACGTGACCGTGGTCGTGGACCTGACGCCCAGGAGGGACGGGCGGCCGGCCCGTCTCCTGGACGTGGCCGAGGGCAGGAGCGGCACGGCGTTCGCCGGATGGTTCGCCTCCCGCTCCGAGGAGTTCAGAAGGAACGTGCGGGTCGTGGCGATGGACGCGTTCGCCGGATACAAGCACGCCGTCATGAAGGCCGTGCCCCACGCCAGGGAGGTCCTCGACCCGTTCCACGTCGTCAGGCTCGCCGGCGACAAGCTCACCCAATGCCGCCAACGCCTCCAGCAGGAGGCCACCGGCAGGCGCGGCACGAAGCAGGACCCGCTGTACCGGGCCCACCGAAGCCATCAACGGCCGGCTCGAACACCTGCGCGGCATCGCCCTCGGCTTCACCAACCTCGGCAACTACATCACCCGAAGCCTCCTGCACGCCGGAGGATTCAAACAAACCATACAAAACCAGATCAACCAACCATGAACCCCGATCACACACACGAAAACCGGAAGAGCCAGATTACCACGAGAACAGACAACTGTACCCGGCCAAATTTCTACTAAATGAATTGACGGGATATCGCATCAGCAATCGTTCCCTCTGCTGTAATTGTCTGCATTGCGTCGACGTCCACCGCATCCCGGGACGTCGTCCAATCACAGCGATGAATGACAACGCCAACGCTTCAGCGATTGCCCTGCCGCATCCTTGGTCCGGCCGACGCGCAGGCCTTTGAACACGGTTTCAAACTGAAACCGATAGCCGGTCTTACGTTCGACCAGACCGCAAATCGCGCAACGTTGTATTATATCGTTTTTCTAATATTTATCTCTCGATGAGGGGACGGCTGACAACATCAGCGGGAAAGCGGGATTCATTTTCAGGTTGTACAGCGATCCGTAGTCGATCAGTTTTGAACAGTCCATCATCAATACGGATATCAACGGATTCGTCTAGAACCCAGCGAGCAATGTATTGGAGATCTTCGTGCTCCATATCAGGAAGGGCACCCCCTTCTTGGGGGTGCCCTTCCTGATGACCAATCAGCTTTTGACTGCGCCGATTAGCCCTTGACGGCGCCGGTCAGACCGCCGACGATCTTCTTCTGGAAGATCGTGAAGCAGATCAGGGCCGGCAGCATGGCCAGCGACGTAAACGCCAGCACGGCGGCCGTATCGACCGAATGCTCCGAGCTGAACATGGACACGCCGAGCGGCAAGGTGTAGTTGTCGGAGCTGCTCAGGACGAACAACGGCAGCATGTAGCCGTTCCAGCTGCCCACGAACTGCAGGATGCCGACGGTGGCCACGCCCGGCATGGCCAGCGGGATGACCATGCGCCAGAAGAAGCCGAGACGCGAGCAGCCGTCGAGCAGCGCCGCCTCCTCAAGCTCGTTCGGGATGGACTGCAGGAAGGGCACCAGGATGATGATGGTCTGCGGCAGGCCGAACGCGATCTGCGGCAGGATGATGCCGGCGAGCGAGTTCGACAGGCCGAGGTTGCGGATCATCAGGTACAGCGGCGTGATGCCGACGGTCATCGGGAACATCAGGCCCGCCGAGAACAGCGAGTACATGAGCGGCGCGTACTTGAACTTGTAACGCGCGATCACGTAGCTGACCATGATGCCGAGCACGACCACGCCCAGCATGGTGAAGATCGCGACGATCAGCGAGTTCTTGAGCTCGACCCAGAAGGTGTCGCTCTGCGCCACATTGACGTAGTTCTGGATGACCCACGGATCCGGCAGACCCGACGGGTTGTTGGTGATCTGCGAGTTGGTGCGGAAGCCACCGATGATGATGTACAGCACCGGGACCGTGCAGATCGCGACCAGAATCACCGAGAGCAGATAGACGACCGGGTGGCCCCACGGGGTCTTCTGCGAGACGCGGTAACCGTTGGCCTTGGTGTATTGAGTGTTCTTGGCCATCTCACTTCACCTCGCTTGCAGCCAGCCGCTGCGCTTCCTTGGCGCGCTTGGCGGCGCGCTTCTTGGCCTGCTTCTGTTCGGTCAGGGCACCTTCCAGATCGCGGTTGAGCACGAACTTCTGATAAACGAGCGCCACGACCAGGGAGATGATGAAGATGATGATCGCGACGGCGGAACCGTAACCGTAGTTGCCGGAATCGCGGCCGTTGCGCACCATGTAGGTAGCCATCGTCGAGACGCCTGCGGTCTCGGAGATGTAGCTGCCCCAGATGATGTTGACCAGATCGAACAGCTGCAGCGAGCCGATCATCGACAGGAACACCCAGATACGCAGGGTGGGGGCCAGCAGCGGCAGCGTGATGCTCCACTGGGTCTGCCAGAAGCCGGCGCCATCGACCTTGGCCGCCTCGTACAGCTCCTCCGGGATGGATTGCATGCCGGCGAGCATGAGGATGACGGCGAAGCCGATGTACTTCCAGCTGATGATGACCAGCAGCGTGATCATGGCGATCTTCGGGTCGGCGAGCCAGTCGGGACCGTCGATGCCGATGTAGGACAGCAGCTCGTTGACGGCGCCGGTCTTCTGCAGCAGCAGGCTCCAGCCGGTGCCGACGATGACCTCGGAGATCACGTACGGCACGAAGATGAGCGTACGGACCAGACCGCGGCCCTTGAACTTCTGATTGAGCAGCAACGCGAACAGGATGGCGACCGGGGCCTGAATGACCAGCGAGCCGATGACCACGATGAACGTGTGGCCGAGGGCGGCCTGGAAGGTCGGATCCTTAAGCGCGGTGATGTAGTTGTCAAGGCCGGCGAACTCACCGGTCTCGGACGGCATGCCGAAACCCTTCCACCGGTAGAAGCCGTAGTAGAAACCGAGAATCAGCGGCAGGATGACGAAGCCGACGAATACGATGATGGCCGGCGCCGCAAGCAAAAGTATTTCGAGGTTGCGCTGCAGCTTGCCATTGCTCGGCTTCTTCTCCTTCTTGGCGGAACGGGGCCGGGCCGCTTCCGCTTGGATTGCACTTGTCATGGCATCTCCATTGATTGTCTGTTGAATGCTGTGAAAAGGGACGGCGGCCGGAACCGGTCGGGGGTGGTCCGTGTCTTCTTCGGTCCGAACCATTCGCCCGTCGGTTCCGGCCGCCGTATTCAGTCAGAGCGTGCCTCGGCTATATCAGCCCTTGGCAGCGGCGTCGTTCATCGCCTTGACGATGTCCTCCGGGGTACCAGTACCGGAGAGCATGTTCACCACGCCGGTGTTCAGCGCGGTGCCGATGTTGGCGCCGAGCGAGCTGTCCATCCACAGCTTCATGCCATCGGAGGCGTTGAGAGCCTCAATCAGGCCAGCCAGGCTCTCATCTTCAACGTCGGCCTGCGATTCGGCGCTGGCCGGGATTGTGGAGAATGCGGTGGCATACTTGTCCTGCCACTCCTTCTCAGCCATCTTGTTCACGAAATCGATTGCAATCTCCGGGGCCTCCGGGTTCACGCCGAAGCTGGTGGCGGCACCCATCAGGGCGCCCTCCTCACCCTCGCCACCCTCAACGGACGGGAAGGCGAAGAAGCCGAGGTCGGCCATCGGCTGCTGGTCCGGGGTCAGATCCTTGAGCACGCCCGGCTCCCAGGTGCCCATAAGCTCCATGGCGGCCTTGTGATTGGCCAGCAGACCGGCCGACGAGCTCGCGCCCTGCTGGGCGGTGGTGGTCAGGTAGCCCTCGTTGAAGTAGCCAGCGTCGTTGAGCTCCTGCAGCTTCTCGCCCGCAGCGGTCCAGCATTCGGCGGAGAAGTCCTTGTTGGCCATGCTCTCCTCGTAGACGTCCGGCGAGCAGATGCGCAGGGACAGCCAGTAATACCAGTGAGCGGCCGGCCAGGCATCCTTGGCGCCGACGGCGATCGGGTCGATGCCGGCGTCCTTGAGCTTCTGGCAGGCATCCATCAGCTCCTCCCAGGTGGTCGGAGCCTCGGTGATGCCGGCCTGGGCGAACAGATCCTTGGAGTACCAGATGCCGCCGGGCTGGACGGTGGTCGGCACGCCGTAGATCTTACCGTCATACGTCGCCGAGTCGAGCGAGGCGGCCATCTGAGTCTTGACGGTGTCACTGATCTTGTCGGTCAGGTCCATGAGCTGGCCGGCGTCAATCATGTCCTGGTCCTTCTGTCCACCGAGGGTCATGAACACGTCCGGGCCGGAACCCAGATCCTGCATGGCGGTAGTCAGCTTGCCCTCGAAGTCCTCATTCTGGATGGCCTCGATCTGGACGGTGACGCCCTCGTGCTCCGACTCGAACGCCGCGGCGAAATCCTCCCAGTACTGACGACCGTCACCTGCGGTGGCGTTGTGCCAGAACACGATGGTGTTGTCGTCGGCGGACGAGCCTCCGCCGCCGCAGGCGGCCATGCCCAGCACGGCAGCGGCCGAAACACCGGCGGCCAGAATCCTCTTAAACTTCATCGTTCCTCCTATATGCCGTTCGAAACCGCAGCCACCTCGGCGACCCGACGCAGCATCCTTTCTCCCGGGCTCAGGAACCTTCCGCCGTTGTGCAGCGTTACGGCCCGTCGAACCCGATCGCCTCGCGATTCCGAATTCTAATATTCCGAAAACTTTCATTGTTTTCGATAGAAAACATACTATCGCGAGTTAGTTAAATCGTCAAACTTACAGCGCGCGGCGTGTCGCGGCCCACGCCCTAAACCCACTCCCACACACCCCGCCTACCGCAGAAGCATCGGTGCAAACGTTTGACATCACTTGATTACGGCATTATTTCAGTCTTTCGCACATCCCCCACACCGCCCAGCACCCCCATCAAGCAGCCACACATCACCCGCCCAGACATCTACCGCCGTCTCAACAGCCACCGACGACACTCTACATTCAACACTTTCCGAAGATTTTCGAAAGTTTTCGACGCTTTCATGTTTTCAGACGGCACTCTTCGTGTGTTGTCGAAAATTTCGATATACTGGACTCCGGTATTCACGAATACGTTGTACGTCATATCGTAGAAGGGGTTGCATATGCCCGACACCGCACGTCGTCACCGAGCGTCGTCCAAATCCACGCAGCTGGCCGACATCGCCGAACGCACCGGGTATTCCCTGGCCACGGTGTCCAAGGTGCTCAACGGACGGA
>NZ_JDUI01000016.1 GCF_000771405.1 Bifidobacterium pullorum DSM 20433
AAACACGCTCTTGAGTTCTCAAACCACCACCGCTCGGCCAACCCGAACCACCCCAGCGGGGCGACCCGCGCCGACCGGCAGCAAGGGAATAACTTACACCAACCCAGCCACCAACGCAAACCAGACCCAACCCAACACCCCCAAAACCCTTGAAACACAACACCACCACCGGCGTGTCGCAAACACCCAAAAAACACGTCGAAACCACCAACAACGGCCGTCACAACCACCAATGACCGCCCAAAAACCATCATCAACGGCACCGCACCGGCGTGTCGCGCCAACTTCAACTCCGGCAATTGTCCACCGACACCTAGGCGCACACCATGCAACCTCACGTACGTGTTGTCCTATGGAGACGACGGACGACGCGCACCCTCAAATCGTGCTAAGCCTGTAGTCATGAAGAACATCGCAGTATTGACCGGCGCGGGCATCTCCACGTCCGCGGGCATCCCCGACTTCCGCGGGCCGGATGGCGTGTGGACCAAGCATCCAGAGCAGCAGAGCGTCTATGACATCGACGCTTTCCTCTCCGACCGGGAGGCGCGCGAATACTCATGGCGCTGGCAGAAGGAATCACCGGTGTGGAACGCACAACCCGGCGAGGCGCATAAGGCGCTGGCTCGCCTGGAACAGGCCGGACTGCTCACGCTGCTTGCCACGCAGAACTTCGATGCCCTGCATGAGAAGGCCGGCAACACCGACAAGGTGATCGTGAACCTGCACGGCACCATCGGCACCTCGCACTGCATGAAATGCCACATGAAGTACAGCACCGCCGACATCATGACCAAGCTCGACGACGAGCCGGACCCGCATTGCCGTCGCAGGCTGCCGTACAGCGGCAATATGCCCTGCAACGGTCTGATCAAGACGGATGTGGTCTACTTCGGCGAAATGCTGCCGGACGGTGCCATGGAAACCTCCATGCAGCGGGTCTGCCAGGCCGATGAATTCTGGGTGATCGGCTCCACCCTGGAAGTGTTCCCGGCGGCCTCACTCGTGCCGGTGGCGGCGCAGGCGGGCGTGCCCATCACCATCATGAATATGGGTCGCACGCAGTACGACAGGCTGGCGGCACGCCTCATCCATGAGGACATCGCCGTGGCGCTGCCGCGGCTGGTCGACGAAACCATCGCCGAGTGAGGTTCGCACTACCTCAGGATTCGATTATCGGATGACGGAATATGGCCGATGTGGGATCCGATCCTTGAAGTAGTGCGAACCGCTATACGTCGTACCGCCAGGACTTGTCGGTGATCACCCGGGCCATGGCCAGGCCGATCGGCAGGCAGACGATGACCATGAACGCGCGGAACGCCCAATCCAAGGCGAGCTGCGTATCGAACTGGCCCAAGTGGAACATCGCCCGGTACAGATACATGCCCGGCACCATGATCACGATGGACGGCACCGTCAGGCAGATGCGCGGGTAATCCAGATACCTGGGCAGCCAGCCTCGCCGCACCGACGCCCGCCAGGCGGCGGCGAGCATGCCCGCCAGCAGGGCACCGATGAAGGCCCCCGCCTCGGCGGGCATCCCGTAATCGACGATGATCAGACGGAACGTATCGGTGATGGCGCCGATGGTGGCCGCCACCAGACACATGCGCTGCGGGGAGTTGAACAACACGGAGAACCCCCAGACGCCCACGAAGGCGGCCACGAAACGCAGGCAGTTGTTCAGCAGCGGGTCCAATCCCAGCGGTTCGAACCCTTCCGGGTTCAGATGCACCACAAACGCGATCATCCACCCGGCCAGCGTGGCCATCAGGATGATCGACAGGGTATAACACAGCCGCTGAATGCCGGACGGGAAATCGATCTTCGCGATATCCAGACCTCCGGTGATCAGCGGGAAACCGGGGATGACGAACAGCATGGCCCCGATGTACGCGGTATCGTGCTGCAGGGCCACCGGATCGATCAGCCCTATCGCGCGCAACATGCCCGTGCATGCGAGCGCGGCGACCGCCACGCACACGAAGGTGACGAAGAACTGGTTCAGATGTTTGGCGAACAGCCGCCGGCGCAGCCACTGGCCCAATCCGGCGCCGACGAACGCCCCCACCATGTCGTACGCGCCGCCTCCCAGCAGGAACACGAACGCGGCGCAGGCGATGCCTGCCGCCAGACCGGACTGCCATGGCGCGTACAGCGGTTTGCGGCGTTCGATCAGGTCCAGCCGGTCATGGGCCTGCTGCACGGTCAATGCGGGGATGTCACGCCCCGCATCCCCCTCCTCGGCGAGGTGGTCGAAGTGTTCGGCGTACCGTTTCGGCATCCGCCGGGTCTGGGGTTTGGATTCCGCTGAATCCGCGCTCCCGTTGGCATCGTCCCGGCCGCCGTCTCCGTCTTCGGGCCGTTCCTGTGACGTTATGGCGTCGATGATTTCCTGCGCGGTCTCCTGGGCCTCCTGGTCCTTCTCCACGGCCCTCATCAGCGAGGTGCGCGCCTCGGGATCGTCCAGATGCTCGACCAGTTCCTCGGACACCACCGACTGCGCGTGGTATACCGAGCCTTTGCCCAGATGCACATTGAACCAGTCCGCGAAATGTTCCAGCAGCCAGATGCGTTCGGTGTTCACACCAGTGGTCGGCAGGTCGATGACCTCGGTGATGCGGCTGCGCCCGTCGGTGCACGTGGCCGCGATATCGGTCAGGTTCACGTCCGCCCGTACATGAACGCCCAGCGGGTAGGCGATGCGGTGCATCATCTCCCGGACGCGGAAACTGCCGGTTCCGGCACCCAGGTCCAGCATGCCGACGCGTACGATCACGCTGGCCTTGGCGGCGATGCCCGCCTCCGCGATCGGCTTGTCCCAATCGCGTTCGATATCCTCCATATCCAACGGGATGGAGTGCGTGTGATAGTTGCTGACGGCCTTGGCCGTGCCATCGTTCTGCTCGCGCCGGAATCTCACGATTCCAGTAGTACCGCACGGCATGCCCGTATCCGATCCGCCGCGGCAGCCGTCGCGCATCATACCGGCATGATGCGCATGATGTGAACACCGTGTTACCGTCCTTCCAGAGACAAGTCGTACAATAAACGGGACAACCGCCGGACCCTGCGGCTTTGGGTTCGCAACGGTCGGCCAACACAACCACGGAGGAGCCGTGGATGGCCGACTGACCGAGCAACCGCAGACCGGGGCAAAGGAGGTCCGATTTACATGACAGATAACAATCACGCCATCACCGAGGAGCTGGCCGTTGTGGCTCCGGTGGGCGCGAAGGGGGATGAGGAGCACGAGCTGCCGCCCTCGCTGCGAAACAACATGGAGCTGTGTCTGCAGATCCTGCGCGAGGTACTCAAGGAGTTCGATCCCAAGCTGCTCGCCATGTTCGACGAGGTCCGCACCGACGCCGTCGAAGCCAGCGCCGAGCATTTCGCCGGGGTCCTGGAGGATCCCGATCCGGAAAACGATGGACTGCGCAAGGCGGTCGAAGTCATCGACACGATGAGTTTGCACGACGCCCAGCTGATGGCGCGTGCGTTCACCACCTATTTCCATCTGGCGAACCTGTGTGAGGAGAACCACCGTGTGGCGGTGCTGCGCCAGCGCGAATCCGAGGTGGACGACCAGCAGGCCGTCGACCCTGTCAATGCGCTGACCGTGGCCTACCATCAGCTGATCACCGAGATGGGCCCGGCCAAGGCCAAGGCGCTGCTGGACAAGCTGGAGTTCCACCCCGTGTTCACCGCGCACCCGACCGAGGCCCGCCGCAAGGCCGTGGAAGGCAAGATCCGCCGCATCGCCGATCTGCTCGACATCCGCCCGCTGCTCGGCGGTTCCGAGAAGCGTGAGAACTACCGTCGTCTGTTCAACGAGATCGACGCGCTGTTCCGTACCTCCCCGATCGAGCATCGCAAGCCGACCCCGGTCGAAGAGGCCAACACCATCATCGACATCTTCGATTCCACACTGTTCAACACGATTCCCCAGGTCTACCGTCGGTTCGACGACTGGCTGCTGGGCGACCAGGCTGGTCTGGTGGAGCCGGCCTGCCCCGCGTTCTTCCATCCGGGCAGCTGGATCGGCTCGGACCGCGACGGCAACCCGAACGTCACCGCCAAGGTGAGTCGCCAAGTGGCGCGCAACTTCAGCGATCACGTGATCGCCGCATTGGAGGAGGCCACCCGCACCGTCGGCAAGAACCTGACGATGGACTCCGAGGCGACCCCCGCCAGCGAGGAGCTCAAACTGCTGTGGGGCCGTCAGAAGGAGATGAGCGAGCGGCTGACCGACAACGCCGATCAGCTCTCCGTCAAGGAGCCGCACCGCGCGGTCATGCTGGTCATGGCCGACCGCCTGCATTACACGATCGCCCGCGACACCGATCTGATGTACCACAGCTGTGAGGATTTCCTCGCCGATCTGAAGATCGTGCAGCGTTCCCTGGCCGCCAGCGACCCGCGTTCGGCGTACGGCCCGCTGCAGGACCTGATCTGGCAGGCCGAGACCTTCGGCTTCCATATGGTCGAGATGGAGTTCCGTCAGCATTCCGTCGTGCACTCGCGCGCCCTGGAGGACATCCGCGAGCATGGCCTGCACGGCGAGCGTGGCCCGCTGCAGCCGATGACGCAGGAGGTGCTCGACACCTTCCGCGCGCTCGGCGCCATCCAGAAGCGCAACGGCATGAAGGCCGCCGGCCGCTACATCATCTCGTTCACCAAGTCGGCGCAGAACGTGCGCGACGTGTATGAGCTGAACCGTCTGGCCTTCTCCAACCCGAAGGACGTGCCGGCCATCGACGTCATCCCGCTGTTCGAGCAGCTGGAGGATCTGCAGAACTCGGTGAACGTGCTCGACGAGATCATCAAGATTCCGGAGATGCAGGCCCGGCTCAAGGCCACCGGCGGCAAGATGGAGGTCATGCTCGGCTACTCGGATTCCTCGAAGGACGCCGGCCCGACCACCTCGATCTTCGCGCTGCACGAGGCCGAGGGCAAGATCGTCGAATGGGCGGAGCACAACGGTATCGACCTGACGCTGTTCCATGGCCGCGGCGGCGCCGTCGGCCGCGGCGGCGGCCCGGCGAACCGCGCGGTGCTGGCCCAGCCGAAGGGTTCGGTCAACTGCCGGTTCAAGCTCACCGAGCAGGGCGAGGTCATCTTCGCCCGCTACGGCAACCCGACGCTGGCCGTCCGCCATATCGAATCGGTCGCCGCGGCCACGCTGCTGCAGTCCGCGCCGAGCATCGAGAAGACCAACACCGAGATGACCGAGAAGTACGCGGACATGACCCAGCAGCTCAACGACGCCTCGCATGAGCGATTCCTCGACCTGCTTGGCACCCCGGACTTCGCGCCGTGGTTCTCAATCGTCACGCCGCTGACCGAGGTCGGTCTGCTGCCGATTGGTTCGCGCCCGGCCAAGCGTGGTCTGGGCGCCAAGTCGCTGGACGATCTGCGCACGATCCCGTGGGTGTTCGCCTGGGCGCAGGCGCGCATCAACCTGGCCGCATGGTATGGCCTGGGTACCGCCTGCGAGCAGTTCGGCGACCTGGATACGCTGCGTCAGGCGTACAAGGAGTGGCCGCTGTTCTCCACGTTCATCGACAACATCGAGATGTCGATCGCCAAGACCGACGAGCGCATCGCCAAGATGTACCTGGCGTTGGACGACCGCGAGGACCTCAACGAGAAGGTGCTGGGCGAGATGGAGCTCACCCGCGAGTGGGTGCTTCGCATCGTCGGCGACGAGTGGCCGTTGGAGCACCGTCACGTGCTCGGCCAGGCCATTCGCATCCGCTCGCCGTATGTGGACGCGCTCTCGCTCACCCAGGTGCTGGCGCTCAAGTCGCTGCGTCGCCGCGTGGACAAGGAGGAGCTCAGCCAGAGCCAGCAGGCCGGGTTCATCTACCTGATCCTGTGCACCGTGTCGGGTGTCGCCGCCGGCCTGCAGAACACCGGCTGATTCGAAGCCTCTGCGCCATTGCGGGGCCCTGCGTATGCGGAACGTCGCCATGTTCGGCGACCCGCACGCGCAGGGCCCCGCCCGTATACGCGCAGCAGCGCAAAACCGCTTCGATTAGACCTGCGCGATCTCGATCAGACGGATCGTTTCGGGATGGCAGCGGGGGATGCGCACGCCGATCGTACCCAGAGCCGCACCGGTGATGGTGGCGTCCGGACCCAATGGGCCCGACTCCGGCAGCGGATCCCAGTCGCGGCGGGACGCCTCCCGCAGCACGTCCTCGGCCTCATCAGCCATCGGACCCGCCCACCGCAGCCGGTAGCGCGCGTCCGGAACCAACCCGGGAACACGCAGCCACACGCCGCGGCTGGAGGGCGACTCCTCATACTGCACGTGGGCGATGATCGCCCGGGAGGCGTCGCCGCCTTGCTGCCAACCGAACGGATCAGCCCACGGTAGCGTCGCTGCAGACGTACCCCACGATGTAGGCAGATTATCCCTCAAGTAGGCAGGTGGATTGGAGCAACACTCAGCCCGCGATGACGGAATCAGGCCGTTTTCCGGAAAGAGACCCACGGATGACCTGCCTACTTAGGCGCCCATCTGCCTACAAAAGCAGAATTCCTCACCAAGACGTACCGCGTCGTCTCGCACCTTTCTCACAGCTCCCCTTTCATTCCCCTTTCACGAGTTCCAACATGAAAGAATCCTCCGCCAACACGTTAGATTTCGCGCTTCAAGCCAACCACAACGACGTTTCGGGGCGGGTGTCACACGGCATCGCCAGCTTGCAAATGTACGAAATCGGATTATCATGAAATAAGACTGTCCGAACTTTGACAAAGCAAGCCGCAGCGATCATCGATTGCCGCGGCTTTCCTGACGTCAGAGACGAATCGGCATCAGGAATATCGTTGTACGGAAACCTCGGCCTCAGGTAACGACAACGGATGCGACCGACGCCCGAGCCCCATTCGGACCGGTACGCTGCATACGCCGGCAAGGCGTATACACCAACACGACGTATACAACGACACAGTGCACGCACCGACACGACACATGACAGAAAACGAGGGATGGCCATGTCCGACAACGCGACAACACTGCTGGAGCAGTTCAACCGCTCCTGGAAGGGCATCGACCGCGTCTACCACGAGATCGCCCGACGCAGCGGCCTGTCCGACTGCGCGTTCTGGATCCTGTACGCCCTGCGCGACGCCGGTACCGCCATGCCGCAGAACGAGCTTTCCCAGGTCTGGCTGTACAGCAGGCAGACCGTGTCTTCCACCCTGCGTCAGCTTGAGGAACGCGGACTCATCAGCGTCCGGTACGCCGCCGGCAGCCGGCGAGACAAACAGATCAGCCTGACCGAGGACGGTGAACGCTTCACCGGTGTCTACATCGAGCCGGCCATGCAGGCGGAGAAGAAGGCACTGATGGCGCTTGACGCGCAGGACCGGGATGCGCTGATTGCTGGCATCGACCGATACGCGGGACTGCTCAACGACGCGATGGAGGCCATACGCCTCCCCGGCCCGGCACCGGTTCGGGACGCCGACCAGCTGGCGGCGGACGGACCGGACGCCACGGACGCCACGGAAGCCACGGAAGCACCCGACACTTCAAATGACACCGAACCGAACGACTTGACCCAGGAAGGAGAGTAGAACACCCATGAAACTGCTGTTGCGTTTCCTCAAGCCGTACAAGGGCCTGATCGCGGCGACCACGCTGGCGCTGCTGCTGGATGTGGCCGGCGCGCTGTTCATCCCGACGATCCTCGCCGAAATGATCAACATCGGCACCACGGAGAGCGGCATCGACCACATCATCGTCACCGGCGCGGCCATGCTCGCCGTGACCGTAGTCTCCGGCGCCGCCGCATTGGCTGGCAGCTGGCTGTGCGCCAAGCTGTGCGCGAATGTCGGCCGTGACATCCGCAACGCCATCTACGATTCCTCGCTCGCCTTCTCGGACGGCGATTTCAAGGAGTTCGGCACCGGTTCGATGATCACCCGCACACTCAACGACGTCAACGTCATCCAGCAGGCGTTGATGATCGGCATGCAGATCCTGCTGCCCGTGCCGATCATC
The DNA here is from genome assembly GCF_000771405.1 of Bifidobacterium pullorum DSM 20433. GTDB lineage: Bacteria > Actinomycetota > Actinomycetes > Actinomycetales > Bifidobacteriaceae > Bifidobacterium > Bifidobacterium pullorum. The sequence continues at coordinate 8,021 of NZ_JDUI01000016.1, forward strand.
TGCGTGATGGGCGTGGCGCTGTCCTTCTCGCTCGACGTGCAGATGGGGTGGGTCATGCTCGCCGTGGTCATCTTCGTGCTGATCCTGGCGGCGATTATCGTGTGGAAGGCCGCCGGCATCTTCGAGAAACTGCAGGGCTTCATCGACCGCATGAACGTGGTGCTGCGCGAGAACATCACCGGCGTGCGCGTCATCCGCGCCTTCGGCCGGGACCGCCATGAGATCAAGCGACTCGACAAGTCGTTCTCCGACTACGCGAACAACGCGATCCGCGTCAACTATCTGTTCGCCGGGTTGGACAGCCTCACCTTCTTCCTGATGAACATCGCCATCGTGCTGATCATCTGGGTGGGCGGCGACCGCGTCGGCGCCCATGCGATGCAGATCGGCGACATCACCGCGCTGATCGAATACTCAATCCTGATCCTCTTCTACATCATGATGGCCCAGTTCGGCGCGCTGATGGTGCCGCGCGCGATCATCTGCATCGGCCGCGTGCGCGAGGTGGTCGAGAAGCAGCCGAGCATCCGCGACGGCCAGCCGACCGAGGCCTCCACCCGCGAGGCCACGCAGGCCTGGATCGGGCAGACCGACGACGGCCGGCAGATTGTGCCGCAACCGGACGCCGCAACCGGTGCGATGATGACGTTGGAGGAGATGGCCAAGGCCCGTGCCGCCAACAACCCGAACCCGAAGGTCGCCTGCTTCAACCATCTCTCGTTCCGTTTCCCGGACGCGGAGGAGGATACGCTGCACGACCTGACGTTCTCCTGCCGCCGCGGACAGACCACCGCCATTATCGGTCCGACCGGTTCCGGCAAGTCGACGGTCGCCCGGCTGATGCTGCGCCTGCTCGACGCAACCGACGGCCGCGTGCTCCTGCACGGCCGCAACGTCAAGGACATGACCCAGCACGAGCTGCGCGAGCACATCGCCTACGTGCCGCAGAAGGCCTGGCTGTTCTCCGGCACGATCGCAGACAACCTGCGGTACGGCAATCCCAACGCCACCGAGGAGGAGATGTGGCACGCGCTCGAGGTGGCCCAGTCCGGCTTCGTCAAGGAACTGCCGCTGGGACTGAACACCCGCGTGGCGCAGGGCGGCACGAACTTCTCGGGCGGCCAGCGCCAGCGTCTGGCCATCGCCCGCGCCCTGACGCGCAAGGCCGACCTGTACATCTTCGATGACAGCTTCTCGGCGCTCGACTTCGCCACCGACGCGGCGCTGCGCAAGGCGCTGGCCACCGAGGTCAAGGATTCGGCCATGCTGATCATCGCCCAGCGCGTAAGCACCATCGTGCACGCCGACCAGATCATCGTGCTTGAGGACGGCCACCTCAAGGGCCGGGGCACCCACGAGGAACTGATGCGCACCTGCGACACCTATCAGGGCATAGCCCGTTCGCAGATGCGGGCCGAGGACCTCGCCGCCCTCGACGAGGCCGCGGACGTCACCGGAAAGGAGGAGAACCGATGAGCACCACCGAACACACCGATGAGATTCGCCCGGAGCATGCCGGCCACGACGGTTCGGCCACCGATACGCCGCATGACCCCGTCGTACAGGCGGACCTCGCCCCGGAAGAGGAGGAGCTGGAGGTTCCCCGCGACCTGAAGGCCACCATCCGGCGCATGTGGGACGCGGCCCGCGAACAGCACTGGCGGCTCTATGTGGTCGGCACCGCGCTGGTGTTCTACGTGATCATCACGCTGGCCGGACCGATCTACACCGCCTACCTGCTCGACCTGCTGTGGGAGAAGATCCAGGCGGCGTGGAGCGGCGAGACCGCGTTCACCGTCACTTGGACGGACGGTGGCATCCAGATCATGGGATTGCTGCTGCTGTACACCGTGCAGTGGGTGTTCTACTCCACCCAGACCTTCGTGATGGCGAGTTTCGCGGAGCGGCTGAACCTGAAGCTGCGCAACCAGGTGGGCGTCAAGCTGACCAAGCTGCCGCTCAAGTACTATGACGCGCACCAGCCCGGCCGCATCATCAGCCGTGTGACGAACGACCTGGACAAGACCAGCGAGGTGCTGCAGACCGGTCTGCTGCGTCTGCTCACCGCGGTGGGCAACGTGACCGGCGCCGTGATCATGATGTTCACGATCAACGTCTGGCTCACGCTGATCTTCCTGGTGTTCGCCATCGGATCGTCGTTCGTCACCAAGGTCGTGGCGCACAAGACGCTGGTCCTGGCCGCCGAACGCCAGCGCAGCGTCGGCATCCTGACCGGCCACGTCGAGGAGGCGTACTCCGGGCGCGCGATCATCCGCGCGTTCAACCAGGAGGATTCCAGTTCCCGCCGCATCCATGAGGCCACCCAGGACCTGGCCGACACCACGCGCCGCGCCGACTTCATGACCAACGCCATCAACCCGGCGATCCGCCTGATCACCCGCTTCGCGCAGGTGTTCATCGCGGTGTTGGGAGGCTTCTTCCTGACCACCGGCACCCTGACGATCGGCACCTTCCAGGCCTTCTTCCAGTACATCAACCAGGCCTCCGAGCCGCTGACCGAGCTGTCGTTCATGATCAACAGCCTGCAGTCGGCCTTGGCTTCGGTGGAGCGCGTGTTCGACATCCTGGACGAGGAGGAGATCGAGCCCGATCCCGCCGAACCGGAGCATGTGCCCGAGCCGATCCGCGGACGTGTGGATTTCGAGCACGTCAAGTTCGGCTACGACCCGGACCGTCCGCTGATGAAGGACGTCTCCTTCACCGCGGAGCCCGGCCACCGCACCGCCATCGTCGGCTCGACCGGCGCCGGCAAGACCACGCTGATCAACCTGCTCATGCGGTTCTACGAGATCGACGGCGGCCACATCCGCCTCGACGGCGTGGACACGCATACGATGGACCGGATGGACCTGCGCCGCCATTTCGGCATGGTGCTGCAGGACGCCTGGCTGTTCGACGGCACGATCGCCGAGAACATCGCCTACGGCCGCCCGGACGCCACGCGCGAGCAGATCATCGAGGCCGCCAAGATGGCGCGCGTCGACTACTTCGTGCGCACGCTGCCCGACGGCTACGACACCCGGCTGTCCAACGACGCGGAGAACATCAGCCAGGGCCAGCGCCAGCTGCTGACCATCGCCCGCGTGATCCTGTGCGATCCGAAGATCCTGATCCTCGACGAGGCCACCTCCTCCGTGGACACGCACACCGAGCAGGAGATCGGCAAGGCGATGGACACGCTGATGCACGGCCGCACGAGCTTCGTGATCGCGCACCGCCTGTCAACGATTGTTGACGCGGACCTGATCCTGGTCATGGACCACGGCACGATCATCGAACAGGGCACGCACGCCGAGCTGCTGGCCGCGGACGGCGCCTACGCCAAGCTGTACAACAGCCAGTTCGCGTAGGATTCGACCGCCCACGGCAATACAAACCCGAACGGCCCCCGATTCCCGCAGGAACGGGGGCCGTTCGCATAGCATCCGCCGATGATCCAGCCATACCGCCGATGGATACCGAAACAACGTCGTCCACCTGATGAGCGTCGGCAGCGGCGGGTGGTATCATCTCGATACAACGTTGACGCATCCGCGGGGTGCCGCGGGACCGACTGCAACCAAAGGGGAGCGCGATATAGAGATGCAGGACGTCAGGGAATCGACGGCGAACGCGACCTGGAGCCGCATGCTGGCGGGCAACCGCCGGTTCGCCGAAGGCAAGGCCGAGCATCCGTGGCAGGATGCGGAGACACGCGAATCGCTGATCGACCGGCAGACACCGGATGCAGCCGTGCTGGCCTGCTCCGACTCGCGCGTACCGCCGGAGATCATCTTCGATGCCGGGCTCGGCGACCTGTTCACGGTCCGCAACGCCGGCCACATGGTGGACGACGCGGCGATCGCATCGCTGGAGTACGCGGTCGCCAAGCTCCATGTCAGCCTGCTGGTCGTCCTCGGCCATGAGCGCTGCGGCGCGGTCGCGATGGCGTCGGACGGCCTCGACGCCCTGCTCGCCCGGGCCACCGCCGAGATCGAAGACTCCCTGGCGGCGGCCGAGGCGATGGATACGCTGGACGAGCGCATCGCCGAGGACGCGTCGATCATCATGCGTCAGATCGGGTTCTCGGTCTGGCAGGCGCGCGAAGCGGAGCTGGAGGACGCCGCCGACTACGAGCGCGTGCACATCGCCCGCACGATCGAGGAACTGGTGACCCGGTCGGAGGTCATCCAGTCCGCGTTGGCCGAGGAGCGTCTGATGATCGTCGGCGCCCGCTACCAGCTGGAATCCGGCAAGGTGGAGGTCCTGAGCTTCTAGGCGCCGAGCAGGTCCAGCATCTGGGCCACGTTCCGCTTGCCGAACTCGATCGTCTGCGAGCCGTCGGCTTTCGTGATGACGATGCACGGCACGCTCATCACGTTGTAGTGGTCCTTGATGTCCGGGAAGTGCGCCACGTCATAAGCCTCGGCCCGTACCAGCGGGTTGGCGGCGGCGATGCGCTGCGCGGCGAGCACGGTCTCCGGGCACATCGTGCAGGTCAGCGAGACCAGCAGCATGATGTTCACCGGCTCCTTGATCGCGTCGATACGGGACGTCGCGTCGGCATCCAGCGCCTGGCCGGGGCCGGCCGCGTTATACAGGCCCAACACGAACGAGTTGAACTCGTGGCCGCTGGGCACGCCATGGAACGCGAGTCCGGTCGGGCGCACGTCGCCGTCCCCGTCCGCCACGCACATCCGCACGCAGGGCAGCGCCTCGGGCAGCACGCCGGCCGGGTCATACGCCGCATCGGCTGCGGCCGTATGCCGTTCGACGGCGATCCTGCCGCCGCTCAACGCGGCCAGTTCGCCGATGAAGCCGTCAAGCTGCGCCGACAGCGGGGAACCGTCGAGATCCAGACGCAGGGTCACCGGACGCGCCATGCGGCCGAACACCACGTCGAGCTGTTTGCGGATCGCGTCGTTGAAGAAGCCGGACGACTTGCCGACGGCACCGGATGCGGCATCGGCGGAACCCCCGTCGCGCGTGGACGCAGGGGCCGGGGACGTGCCGGAACGGGCCGCCGAAGCCGCCGCATCGCGTTCCCGACGCTCGTACGCCGAATCGACGGGACGCGGCGGCACCAGACCGGTCCGCTCGCTCATCTGCGAGGCGTACCGCTCCAATTCCACGGCCGCAATCGCACCGTCGGCGGTCGCGGTGACGACCTGCCGCAGGTTCTTGACGCGCAGGTCGCCCGCCGCATACACGCCCGGCACCGAGGTCTCCAGATAGCCGTGCGTGACCACATACCCCTGCTCGTCAAGTTCGACGACGCCGCGTACCAGGTCGGTGGCGGGCACGTAACCGGCGAATACAAAGACGCCGAATGTGCCACCCGCCGACGGCCGCCACGTCTCGACGGCCCCGGACGCCACGTCGCGGATCGTCGCCTCGGTCAGGCCACCCTGCCCGGCGGTGACGCCGTCGAGCACGGTGTGGTAGCGCACCTCGATCTTCGGGTTGTCCTTCGCCTCGGCGGCCACCGACGCATCGCAGGTGAAGTCGTCCTCGCGCACCAGGATCGTGACCTTGCTGGCGTACTTGGTGAGGAACACCGCTTCCTCGGCCGCGGCGAACCCGCCGCCGATCACCAGCACCTCACGGCCGGTGAAGAACTCGCCGTCGCAGGTCGCGCAGTAGGCCACGCCGCGGCCGGCGTATTCGGATTCCCCTTCGAACCCGAGCTTGCGCGGGCTGGCACCGGTGGCCACCAGGATGCCGAAGGTCCTCAAATCGCCGCGCGAGGTGTGCACGACCTTGACATCGCCCTCCACATCCAGACCGGTCGCCTCGGCGCTAAGGAACTCGGCGCCGAAATCCTGCGCCTGCCGGCGCATCGTGGCCGTCAGCGCCCTACCGCTGGTCGTGCCGACGCCCGGATAATTGACCACTTCATCGGTGATGGTGATCTGGCCGCCGAAATCGGCCTTCTCCAGGATCAGCACGCGGTAGCGCGCCCGGGCCAGATACAGGCCCGCGGTCAGGCCGGCGGGGCCGCCGCCGATCACAATCACGTCATAGAGATTCTCGTCCTGGACCATTGCGTCCTCCTTCCATCACCCCGTACCGGTAGTCCGACCGCGACGGTGAGGGGAGACCGTGCATCACGCACCGGTCTCCCCTCGTCATCGGTTGTCAGCCGTATCGACCGCTGTCAGGGGTGTACCCGAATCAGAGCTGGCCGACCAGATCCAGCGTCGGCTCGATGGTCTCGTCGCCGGGCTGCCACTTGGCCGGGCAGACCTGGTCGCCATGCTCGTACACGAACTGCGAGGCCTGCACGCGGCGCAGCAGTTCGTCGGCGTTACGGCCCACATTCGAGGAGATGACCTCATAGGCCACGACCTTGCCCTCGGGGTTGACGATGAAGTCGCCGCGCTCCGCCTGGCCAAGCTCCTCGTTGTAGGTGTCGAGGTCGCGGGCCAGCGCGGCGGTCGGATCGGCCAGCATCGGGTACTGGATCTTGGCGATCTTCTCGTTGGCGTCGTGCCAGGCCTTGTGCACGAAGTGGGTGTCGCAGGACACCGAGTAGATCTCGCAGCCGATGGCCTTGAACTCGTCGTACTTGGCGGCCAGGTCCTCAAGCTCGGTCGGACACACGAACGTGAAGTCGGCCGGATAGAAGAAGAACACCGACCAGTGACCGAGCACGTCGGCCTTGCTCACTTCATGGAAGGCGTCGTTCTGGTAGGCGTTGACGGTGAAATCCGTAAGTTCATGCTGCAGAAGGGTCATTGTCGTTCCTTTCGTTATGACGCGGGGACGGCGTGATCGCGCCGTCGCGTCTGCCTTCATCGTAGCCAAGAAACCTTGGAATTCCAGTCCTGGAACTGTGAGATTGCCCACACGGCCGACCCCCGAACGGCCGGCACCCCCATTGACGTGCCAATGCCCTAGTGTTGATGACATGTCACTTGGTTTGAACATCCTGCTCATCTTCGTGTTCCTGTTGGTCGGCGCCGTGTTCGCCGGCACCGAGCTGGCGCTGGTCTCGCTGCGCGGCTCCCAGATCGAGCAGATGGAACAGACCGACGCGAGAGGAGCCCGCGTCGCCAAAATCGCCCGCGACCCCAACACCTTCCTGTCCACCGTGCAGATCGGCGTCACGCTCTCCGGCTTCCTGTCGGCATCGTTCGGCGCCTCGTCGCTCGCCCCATACATCATCCCCGTCGTCCAAGGCTGGGGCGTGCCGAGCGTGGTGGCCAATCCGCTGGTCACCGTGGTGCTGACCCTAGTCATCTCCTACTGTTCGATCGTGATCTCCGAGATGGTGCCCAAGCGCATCGCCATGCAGAAGGCCGAGCAGATCTCCCGTGCCGTCGTGCCCGCCATCGACGCGTTCGCGAAGGTCTGCAAGCCGATCATCTGGCTGATCGGCAAGAACACGAACGGCATCGTCCGCCTGCTCGGCTTCGACCCGAACGAGACGGAAAGCGAGGTCTCCGACGAGGAGCTGCGCGTGCTCGTCAACACGAACACCAACCTGAGCAAGGACGAGCGCACCATCCTCGACGATGTCTTCGACGCCTCGGAGACCATCGTGGCCGAGGTCATGCGCCCGCGCGCCGACGTGGTGTTCCTGGACGGCGACATGACGCTTGAGGAGGCCGCCGCCTACGTGCGTGAGATGCCGTACTCCCGTTACCCGGTGACCGGCAAGGACTTCGACGACGTGCTCGGATTCGTGCATGTGCGCGACCTGCTCGACGTGCGCGACCCGAACGCCAAGATCGTGGCCGACGTGGTGCGCGAGGGCATCTCCCTGCCCGGCACGTCCAAGCTGCTGCCGAGCCTGTCGCTGCTGCGCAAGCGCGGCATCCACCTGGCCGTGGTCATCGACGAGTACGGCGGCACGGACGGCATCGTGACGCTGGAGGATATGACCGAGGAACTGGTGGGCGATATCCGCGACGAATACGACCTGCCCGAGGAGAAGGGCGGGGAGCACCGCGAAACGACCGTATTCGTTGACGGCGTGGCCACCATTGAGGGCGGCACCACGCTGGAGGACTTCGAGGACCTGACCGGCATCGAGCTCGCCGACGGCCCGTACGAGACGGTGGCCGGCTACTTCCTGGCCCAGACCGGCAAGATGGGTGCCGAAGGCGACGTGCTGCACTCCGACGACGGCTATGACATGGTGATCACCAAGGTCGACGGCCGCCGCATCGAGACCATCGAGGTCCGCAAGCAGACCGCGGAATCCAACGACTGATCCCGTCCGTCACCCATCGCCCGCACGCAGGCGCGACGCCCCCATTATCGGGGGCACGTCGCGGGGACGGGACGACCGCGGAATCCACGCGCCATCGCGGGCCGACCATGACGCGCCGGCCGTCCAGTACGTCGTCAGCGTAATCGCCAACCGGGTGGTTCCACGTAGACTGGAACCACCCATACCATCGAGGGAAAGGAAACGTTATGGCATTGACTTTTGTGGTTCCCGGTCTGGATGAGGCCGCTTCGGAGAAGGCCATCGCGATCCTGCAGAACCGGCTCAGCCAGGAGCAGGAGGCCGCGCTGGTGCTCAAGCATGCGCACTGGAACGTGACCGGACCGAACTTCATCGCCGTGCACGAGATGCTCGACCCGCAGGTCGAGGCCGTGCTCGGCATGGCCGACGAGACGGCCGAGCGCATTGCCACGATGGGCGGCGCACCGGACGGCAGCGCCGACACGATCACCCGCAACCGCACGTGGAAGCCGTTCGATCTGGAAGGCCGCCATTCTACGGAGGAGTATCTGCAGGCGCTGATCGAATACTATGACGCCATGATCGTCGACGACCGCAAGGCAATCGCCGAGCTTGACGAACTGGATCTGGTCAGCTCGAACATCATGCAGGACCATGTGCAGGAGCTGGAGAAGTTCCAGTGGTTCATGCGCAGCCATCTGGCCTGACCGGTTCCCGCATATACACAGAACGCGAATCGCACACCGCCGGAGGGTATTCCACAATCCTACGTGGAACGCCCTCTGGCGGTTCCGTATCGAACTACCCCGCCGTATAGCGATTGAGCTCGCGGCGCAGCCGACGCCAATCCGGCAGATACTGCGTCATACGGCGTTGGAACTCAGCCCCATGCCCGTTGGCCCACAGATGCGTCATCTCATGGACGAGCACATATTCGAGATACTGGGGCGGCAACAGCCCCAGTTGCAGATTCAACCGGATGCGACCGGTCCGCGGCGTGCAGGATCCCCAACGGGTCGTCATCGCACGCAATGTGATATGCGTCGGACGTTTGCCGATGACTGCGGACCAATGCTCCACCAATGCCGGCAGCCGCGCGTCGATCGCCGATGCGGCGCGCTCCCGGCGCTCCGGCGTCCACCAGGATGCCGCGTCATGGATGAAGCCGGCCGGGTCCCCGCCGTGCGGCGCACCAGGCTCGGCCCCCGTTCCGTCCGCCAGACGTTGCCGGGCCTCCCGTATGCGCTGCTGCTGCGCCAGTATCCATGACCGACGTTCACGCGCGAACCGTTCTATCTGTCCGTCGGTCATCCGCAGCGGTGCGGAGACGACGATGTCGCCCTGCGGCGGTTTGATGCGCAGATACATGTTCTTGATGGCTTTGCGCGTTACGTGCAGCACCAAACCGTCAACAACCAGCATCTCGGGTCTAGACGATCGGCTTCGGGCCGTGGCACGGTATGACATGCCCTCCATTGTCCCGCATGCCCACGTCACCCACTGCGACACGCCGGTTGACAAATTACGGCGAACTGGTAAGCTGTCTTTTTGTGCGCGAAAGCGTGCGATAACTTTGGGCCCGTAGCTCAGGTGGTTAGAGCGCATCCCTGATAAGGATGAGGTCGGAGGTTCAAGTCCTCCCGGGCCCACTTCAGAACAGGAAAGCGGCTTTTACGGCCGCCTTTTTTGTACTGGATGCGGGGCTATAGCGCAGCTGGTAGCGCATCTGCTTTGCAAGCAGAGGGTCGCCGGTTCGAACCCGGCTAGCTCCACTTACAAAACCCGCGGAATCGCAACGGTTCCGCGGGTTCTTCATATCACGCCGAAATGCCGTGTCGTCATGTCCACGCGACAACACGGCATCCTAGCGGACGCTACGCGCACGTGTTGTCGCAACTGTATGACGACACGGCATCCAAAGCGAGCGTGTCAGAAATCCCAATCGTCGTCATCGGTTTCGACGGCCTTGCCCATGACGTACGAGCTGCCGGAACCGGAGAAGAAGTCGTGGTTCTCGTCGGCGTTCGGGGACAGGGCGGCCAGAATCGCCGGGTTCACATCGCAGATCTCGGCGGGGAACAGCGCCGGATAGCCCAGGTTCATCAGTGCCTTGTTGCCGTTGTACCGCAGGAACTTCTCCACATCCTCGGTCAGACCCACGCCGTCGTACAGCGACCGCGTGTACTCCACCTCGTTGTCGTACAGCTCGTTGAGCAGATCGTACGTGTACTCCTCCATCACCGCGCGCTCCGCATCGGAGACCGCCGCCAGACCCTTCTGGTACTTGTAGCCGATGTAGTACCCGTGCACGGCCTCGTCGCGGATGATCAGGCGGATCACGTCGGCCGTGTTGGTCAGCTTGGCGTGCGCCGAGAAGTACATCGGCAGGTAGAACCCCGAGTAGAACAGGAACGATTCGAGCAGCGTGGAGGCCACCTTGCGCTTGAGCGGGTTGTCGCCCTCGTAGTAGTCGAGCACGATCTGCGCCTTGCGCTGCAGGTGTTCGTTGCTCTCGCTCCATGCGAACGCTTCATCAATCTCGGCGGTCGAGCACAGCGTCGAGAAGATCGACGAATACGACTTGGCGTGCACCGACTCCATGAACGCGATATTCGTGTACACGGCCTCCTCGTGCGGCGTCAGCGCGTCCGGGATCAGCGACACCGCGCCGACCGTGCCCTGGATGGTGTCCAGCAACGTCAGACCGGTGAACACGCGCATCGTCAGCGTGTGTTCTGCCTCGCTCATCCGCTGCCAGACCGGGATGTCGTTGGATACCGGGACCTTCTCCGGCAGCCAGAAGTTGCCGGTAAGCCTGTCCCAGACCTCAAGGTCCTTCTCGTCCTCCAGACGGTTCCAGTTGATGGCGGTGACGCGGTCGATGAGCTTGAGCGGCTGGCGGGGGATGGAGATGGGTGCCATGGTATGCTCCTGGTTCTTTCTACTGTGCGGTGGGTGATACGGGTGTGCGGTGTGTGATGAGGGGTGGAGGCGCGGCGTTACAGCATGCAGCTGACGCAGCCGGCGACCTCGGTGCCTTCGAGCGCCTGCTGGCGGATGCGGATGTAGTACAGGGTTTTGATGCCCTTGCGCCAGGCGTAGATCTGGGCTTGGTTGAGGTCGCGCGTGGTGGCCGTGTCCGGGAAGAACAGCGTCAGGCTGAGTCCCTGGTCCACATGCTGCGTGGCTTCGGCGTAGGTGTCCACGATGGCGCGCCAGCCGATCTCGTAGGCGTCGCGGAAGTATTCGAGGTTCTCGTTGGTCATGTATGCGGCCGGGTAGTAGACGCGCCCGATCTTGCCCTCCTTGCGAATCTCGATCTTCGAGGCGATCGGATGGATCGAGCTGGTGGCGTGGTTGATGTAGCTGATCGAGCCGGTCGGGGGCACGGCCTGCAGGTACTGGTTGTAGATGCCGTCGCACAGGATTGCGTCGCGCAGCTCCGCCCAGTCACGCGCCGTGGGGATATGGATGCCGCGATCGGCGAAGAGTTGCCGAACGCGTTCGGTGCGCGGCTCCAGCGACCGACGGCCGTCGGTGTACTTGTCGAAGTAGTTGCCTTCGCCGGCCGGCTTGGCGTAGTCCGACGTGGGGAACGAGGCGAACGCGCGCCCGCGCTCCACAGCCAGGGCGTGCGATACCCGGTAGGCGTGGTAGGCCACGGTCATGAAATACATGTCGGTGAAGTCCAACGCCTCCTCGCTGCCGTACTGGATGCGTTCGCGGGCCAGGAACCCGTGCAGGTTCATCTGCCCCAGACCGATTGCATGCCCTTCCTCGTTGGCGCGCAGCACCGACGGCACGCAGGCCATCGAGGTCTGTTCGGACACGGCGGTCAGCGCACGGATCGCGGTGCGCACGGTGGCGCCCAGGTCGGCGTCCATCGCCTTGGCGATGTTCAGCGAGCCGAGGTTGCAGGACACATCGCGCCCGACGTACTCGTAACTCAGATCCTCGCGGAACGTGCTCGGCTCCTGCACCTGCAGGATCTCCGAACACAGGTTGGACATCACCACGCGCCCCTCGATCGGGTTCGCCCGGTTGACCGTGTCCTCGAATACCAGGTAGGGGTAGCCGGATTCGAACTGCAGCTCGGCCAGCGTCATGAAGAACTGCCGGGCGTCAATCCAGGTCTTGCGGATGCGCTCGTCGGCCACCATGCGATCGTATTCCTCGGTCACGCTGATGTCGGCGAACGGTTTGCCGTACACCCGTTCCACATCGTAGGGGCTGAACAGCGCCATCCGTTCCTTGCGCTTGGCCAGTTCGAACGTGATGTCCGGCACCACCACGCCCAATGCCAACGACTTGATGCGAATCTTCTCGTCGGCGTTCTCGCGCTTGGTGTCCAGGAAGCGCAGGATGTCCGGGTGGTGCGCGTTGAGGTACACCGCGCCCGCTCCCTGCCGCGCGCCCAACTGGTTGGCGTAGGAGAACGAGTCCTCCAACAGTTTCATCACCGGCACCACGCCGCTGGACTGGTGTTCGATCTGCTTGATCGGGGCGCCCAGCTCGCGCAGGTTGCTCAGCAGCAGCGCCACGCCGCCGCCTCGCTTGCTCAGCTGGAGCGCGGCGTTGATGCCGCGCGAAATCGATTCCATGTTGTCCTCGATGCGGATCAGGAAGCAGCTGACCGGTTCGCCCCGCTGCGCCTTGCCCAGGTTCAGGAACGTCGGGGTGGCGGGCTGGAAGCGGCCCGCGATGATCTCGTCGGCCACACGCGTGGCCATCTGCTCGTCACCGGCGGCCAGCGCCAACGCCACGGCGGCCGCACGCTGCGGAAAATCCTCCAGGTATCGGGTGCCGTCGAAGGTCTTCAGCGCGTATGACGCATAGAATTTGAATGCGCCAAGGAACGTACCGAATTCGAAGCCCGACGATTCCACGTGCGCATAGAAGCGGTCCAGGAACTCGGGAGAGTAGCGGTCGAACACCGCACCGTCGTAGTAGTTATTGCGGATCAGGTAGTCCAGCCGCTGCCGGGTGGTGGGGAACGCGATGGTGTTCGCCGCCACATGACCGGTCACGTATTCGCGCTCGGCGGCCTTGTCCTTGTCGAACTGGATGCGCCCCTGCGCGTCGTACAGGTTGAGCATGGCGTTGAGCGCGTGATAGTCGTGCGACGGGTCGTAGGCGGCGTCCGCCGGCGGTACCGTGCCGTTCATGGTGGTCATGAGTGGTTGCCTTTCGTGAGGAAATCGATGACGCCCTGTCGGACCTTGTCCGCGTCTCCGGGCATGCCCATCAGTTCGAAGCGGTAGAGGAACGGGACGCCGCATTTGGCGGCGATGATGGTTCCGGCGGCGCAGTACGCTTCGCCGAAGTTGGTGTTGCCGGAGGCGATGACGCCCCGGATCCACGTCCGGTTGCCGGGGTCGTTCAGGAACCGTTTGACCTGAACGGGCACGGCCTTGCGGGAATCGCCGCCGCCGTAGGTCGGCACCATCAGCACGTAGGGTTCGCGTACGACGAGCGCGGGATCGCCCGCCCTCAGCGGGATGCGGTATACGGCGATGCCGGTGTCCTCGAACCGGCAGCGGGCGACGAATCGTGCGGTGTTCTCGGAGGCGGACGAGAAGTAGACGAGTGCGCTCATGCCGCCACCGCGGCCGCCGTATGGGAGGCGGCATGCGACTCCTCGCCATGCCGTTCAGCCAGGGTGCGCAGCAGGTCCGGCCGGTATCCGGTCCACACGCGGTCTCCGTCCATAACGACCGGTGCCTGCCGGTACCCGGCCGCACGCAGCATCGCCGACGCCTCGGTATCGACCGTCACGTCGATCTGCCGATAGGGCACACCCATGCGATCAAGCTGACGTTTTGTGGCGTTGCACTGCGGGCAGCGCGGGGTGCTGTAGACGATGACGGTCATGGCGTACTCCTCGGTTCCTTCTGGATCCTGTCGGTTGATGTGTCCCCTACGGTACCCCGAAAGCCACGCGACGTCACCACTATTTCTAGTGATACATATCACACCGAACCACCATATCTAGTGGTTATGGGCGTCATTACCCCAATCCGCCAACCACCTCGACACCCCCGACACGCCCCAGTTCCCCCGTAGCGGACGTAAGACCGTTCTGTGCATAAATACGTTTGGGTGCCGTGAACCGGCCGAGGTCCACGGCACCCAAACGTCATACAGCCGCCGACGGCCGACTACTCCACGTTGGCGTGGTTGGCGTTCGCGTCGGCGTCGGAGACCTCGTCACGGCGCGAGATCATCAGGCACAGCGCGTCGAGCGCAATGTGCACCGACTGGTCGAACAGCGAACTCAGCAGCTGGATGGATCCGCCGGCCTCGCCCTTGACACGCCCCGGCACCACGATCACCGCATCGGCCACGTCCGCCAACGGCGACTCGGGCTTCGAGGTGACGGCGATCACCTTGACGCCGAGTTTCTTGGCGGCTTCGGCATCCTCCACGGTGTGCTTGGTCTTTCCCGAGCCCGAGATAGCCACCAGCACGTCGCCTTCATGCATGGAGGGGCAGATGGTTTCCCCCATCATGTAGCTCGTATAGCCGATATGCATCATGCGCATCGCAAATGCGCGCGCCTGGAATCCGGACCGGCCCTCGCCGGTGGCGTAGACGCGATCGTTGCGCCCGATCACCCCCATGGCGTTGACCAGGTCCTGCTCGTCCATCTTGGCGATCACGCCGTTGATCTCCTCGGCGATCTGATCCAAAATACGGTTCATCGTATGTCTCCTTAGTGATTACCTGTAGTCCCGTTGACGTTCCGCGGCCGTTTCCGGACCTACACCGTCAAATCCTTGCAACGGCGGGCTGCCGCGGCGATGTCGGCGGCCTTGGTGACGGCCGATCCCATGATCGCGATCTCCACGCCTTCCGCCGCCAACCCGGCCAGCTGGTCGGGCTTGATGCCGCCGGCGACCGCGATGCGACGGATCTGCGGGAACCGCTCACGGAACGCACGCACCTGTCCGACCGGGTCCGCGGTGGTACCGGAGTCGACCGAAGTGTGCAGGCAGTACACGGCGTCGACGAATCCGCCGATTCGTTCGATACGCGCGTCGTCGCACTCCAACAGGTCGATCATCATCGTGCCGTGGTGGGCGGCCGCGGACGCCGCGCACGCCTCCAACGTGCCCATCGACGCCGACCCCATGACGGTCAGGTATGTGAACCCGCAGTCGTACCCCAGATCGAACTCGTACTTGCCTTCGTCGCAGGTCTTGATGTCGGCGAGCAGCGCCACTTGGCCGCCATAGTCCTCCGTCAGCCTGGTCAGCGCCCGCAGACCGTATTCCTTGGTCAGCGACGTACCGATCTCCACGATGTCGGCGGCATCCGCCACCTGCGCGACGATCGATCGCGCCTGCAGCATGTCGACCCGGTCGATGGCCACCTGCAGCTTCACAGCTCCACCTCCTTGCGCGGCGTGAACGCGATGAACTTCCGCAGCTCTTCCACGGTCGGCAGCCCCTCCGAATCGGAGACGCTGGTGACCTGGATTGCGCCGACGGCGTTCGCCCGCTCCAGCAGCGCATCGTCGTCAAGGTCCTCAAGCAGACCGGTGATCACGCCGGAGGCGAACCCATCGCCGGCACCGACGGTGTCGACCACGTCCACCACGAAGCTGGGCACCACAATCTCCGTGCGGCCGCCGTCGGCATTGCGCCCGAACGCCACCGAGCCGGTGTCACCGAGCTTGATGATGACCTTGCTGATGCCCATATCCAGATAGTAGTCGGCGATGTCGCGCGGGTCCTGGCGCCCGGAGAACAGCTGCCCCTCGGACAGGCCGGGCAGAAACACGTCGCATTTGGCGGCGAGCCGGTTGGTCGCCTCAATCATCGCCTGCTGGCTCGGCCACAGGGTGGGCCTCGGGTTGGGGTCGAAGACCACCGTCACACCGTGCGCCTTGGCGGCGTCCACCAAGGCGTTGACGGTCTCATACGTCTGGTCGGTGAGCGCGGAGAAGATGCCGGTGACGTGCAGGATGCGCACACCGGTGAAGTCCACGTCGTTCACGATGTCCGGGGTGGTCTTCGACGCGGCGGAACCGGCGCGGAAGTAGATCACCTTGGGCTCGCCGTCGCTGGAGCGGACCTTGAGCTGGAAGCCGGTGGCCGCGCCCGAGACGCGGCGGATGGCCGAGGTGTCGATGCCGGTGGCGTTCATGTAGTCCACGATGAGGTCGCCCTGCCAGTCGTCGCCCAGCTGCGTGACGTACCCGATGCTGTGCCCCTGGCGGCTGACGCCGATGGCGACGTTGAATTCGGCGCCGGCCATCTGTCGGGGCAGCTGCCGGGCTTCGAGATAGGTTTCGGTGGAATCGGCGATGAGGTTCACCATGGGTTCGCCGATGGTCATGACTTCAGGCATGATGCGCTTCTTTCTGATGCTGTTTGGCGTGTCGATTCGGTTTTGGGATGACAGCGGGGTCAGGCGACCGCCTGGCGGACGAGAGCGACCTGTTCGGCGACGCGATCGGCCGGAATCGGGAACTCCAGGAAGACCGGCACGCTCGGGGCCAGCTGCGGCAGCATCGCCTGCCAGTCGATGACGCCGTCCTGCAGCATCGTGGTGGATAGCGCGGCCCGATCCGTCGCCCCGTTGACGTTCTTCAGATGGAAGACGGTGATGTCCGTCAGCAGTTGGGCGAACGCCGCGTCGGCGTCCTCGCCGCGCCAGAACCAGTTGCCTAGGTCGAAGGTGTATCCGATGGCGCCGCCGACCTCATGGATATGGGCGAGCGATGCTGCGGTGCAGGCCAGCGTGCCGTTCTCCGGGGTCTGGTCGTTCTCGATGGTCAGCGTCAGGCCGCATGCGGCGGCGGCATCGTCGATCGCGGCGATCACCGCCGCATCCACGTCCTTGACGTCGCCTTGGTTGAATTTGACGTTCCGGACGCCCATGCGCACCGCCTCATCCAGGAAGCCCTCGAAACCGGGGTTGGCCGCGCCGCCGATGGTCAGGGATTCCGGCACCGAGTAGAACAGGTCCAGCCCGTTGGCTTCGGCCGCCTCGCGGATGCGGTCGAATTCCGCATCATCCTTGATGTATTCGCGGCGGACCTCGGCCAGGGTGACGCCGTGTCCCGCGATGGTCGGCAGCAGCGCGGACTGCGCGATGCCGTTGTTGAGTTCCTGCATGTAGACGAGCAGGTTGATGCCGATGGTGGTCATATCAGCTCCTTGATTGACATTGGTGACGATGTTGACGATGTTGGATACGGATCAGAACAGGGTGAGCGCGGCGAGTCCCATGATCGGGAACGTGCACAGCCAGTAGACCGGCACACCGTTCTTCAGGAAGGTCTTGGGCTCCAGCTCGTTATATTCCACGGCCCACATGTTCCAGGACTGGGTCACGCAGCTGGAGATGCAGGTCATCGACGGGACCACAAGCATGGCGAACAGGAACCAGACGTCGAAGATGCCCATGCCCATCAGGATGCCGATGACGGCCGAACCCGCGCCGTACAGCTCCAGCGGGCCACGGAACAGGGCGAGCGGCGCCAGGACGCAGACGGCCAGGCCGAGGATCAGCTCGTTGTTCGGCACCACCGAGGTCAGCGCCGGTCCGAAGTCGGCCATGACGGTGACGGCGGTCTGCTGGAAGAACCGCAGCACAAGCAGCATGATGATCAGGCTGCCGATGTCGCCGATGGCGGTTTTGGCGGTGGAGTTGAGCATGTCCACGAAGCCCTTGTAGGTCTTCATATGGCCGGTGCCGAGGAAGGCCAGGATGGAGGCCAGGAACAGGGCGGGGACCGAATCCCACTGGAACAGGATGCTCAGCGCCACAGGCACGATCGGCAGCACGTAGGTCCATACCGGCACCTGCGGGATCTCGCCGGTGCGATCGGCTGGGTTGCCCACCTCGTACGGGGTGCCGTTCTTGATGGCCTTCGAGTTGATCAAGATGAAGATGATGACGGCCACCATCTGGATGACCATGGCGGGGATGCCGAAGCCCAGATAATGGCTGCCCCATTCAACCACCTGGCCGTCGGGGGAGTCGTAGTTCTGGTAGAAGGCCGCGAACTGCGCGAACATCACGCTGTTAATCCACATGGCGGCGCCGATCGACAGGGTGAACACCGGCACGGACACGCGCTTGGGGACGCCCAGATGACCGAGGATCGGGAACAGGATCACGCCGATGGCGATAGCGGAGCCGACGCCGTAGGCGCTGGTGAAGATCAGGCAGGTCACCAGGGCCACGGCGATGGTGGCCAGCACCGGGCTTTTCTCACCGACCTTGGCGGTGCGGTAGGAGATCGAGGCGGCGATGCCGGTATCAACCAGCACACGGCCGAACCATGCGCCGCAGACGATCTGGATGATGGTCGGACCGTACGTCAGGGCCGGTTGCGCGAAGACATCATTGATGATGTCGAACGGCTCGCCGACTCCGAAGGCCACGCCGAGGAAATAGATGGCCAACCACACGATGGTCAGAATGAAGAACCCCACGGTGAGGTTGCCGCCACGCATGGCATAGAACACGAAGCACGCGAACGATGCAATGAGCAGTATGCCCATGATCCAGATAATCACGTCACTTCTCCTCTCTACGTTGAGCGGAACCGGCAATACCATCGCTGCCATCACCGTTTCCATTGTTACATCCATGTATTGTGTACCGATTTCGTTTATCGGTTACGTTAATCGGTAAACAACATGATATACCCGTCTTGTTTATCGGTTAACCACGGCGTGTCGTAAGTCAACAGTTGAACAGGCTGCGCAGATACGCTGGTTTACGCGCATCAGTCAACGGTTGAAAAGATGGTGGAACCACGCCGATTCCGCACACTTTTGCACAGCACCACTAGTCAACAGTTGCAAAGGTTGCGCCAACAGGCCGGTCTATGCGCGTAAGCCAACAGTTGAATACCTTGACCCGTACATACCGCCACGCAAACAGGCCCATCCGTGCACGATCCCCCCAGCGCCACATCATCAACAGCTGAAAAGGTGGCGGAAACAAGCGCACCTATGCGCGTAAGTCAACAGCTACAAAAGGGACTGTTGAAAACCTTGCGTCCAAAGACCCATTTAAGCGCGTAATTCAACAGTTACAACGGTGGCCGTGTAGAAAAGGTGGCGGAAACAAGCATAGTTAAGCGCGTAAGCCAACCGTTGAAAGTGAGACTGTCGAAAACCTTGCGTCAACAGCCCTGCTTACGCGCGTAAGCCAACCGTTGGAAAGACGGCGACAACGGACATGACCGCTCAGATAAGGCAACAACTGACCGGTCTCACGACCGGAAACCCGGCATGACCGGTCTCACGACCGCCCCCCTGATATGGACGGGCTCATCGTGTCGAATCGAATATGCACAGCCGTGCGGGGACATCCACCACGGCATACGGCGCGTCGGAACCGTCATAGACGCGGGCCATCAGCGTCTCGGCGGCCACCCGCCCCATCTCGACCGGCCCCTGGTCCAGACAGGTGATGCCGAACCCGCAGAACCGGGCCCACAGCTCCTCGGCGAACGCGCACAGCCCGACACCGTCCGGCAACGGCTGCGGCAGCGTCTCCAACAGGTCGCGCATCGTCTCCTCGTTGTTGGAGAACAGGCACACCCGGCCGTCGGCATACCGGGACAGCACTTGCGGCAGCATCGCCCGCAACCCGTCGACGGTCTCATACACCGCGATCTCGCCGCGGACATCCCCATCCCGTAGGTATGACTCCACCGCACCACGCCTGGCGGTACGCGTGCTGATCCCCTCCGTCGGCCGGGTCACGAAAACCACGGCGTCGAACCCCCGCTCACGCAGATGCCCCATCATCGCCGACACGGCCGCAGGATTGTCGGTCTGCACGCAGTCGCAGGCGATCGGCTGCACAATGCGGTCCAACAGCACCATCGGCTTGTGTCCGTCGGCGGCGCAATACGCGGTCAGCCACGTGTCGTTGCCACCCACGGTGTTCACGATCAGACCGTCCACCTGCGCGTCAAGCAGCGATTCGATGTTTGCCTGCTCCAGCTCACGCCGGTTGTTGGAGTCGCTGACCAGCAGCTGCACGTCACGTTCGCGGCACACCTGCTGGATGCCCTTGAGCAGCAGCGAGCTGAACGGGTTGCCGATGTCGGCGATCGTCACGCCGATCATGTGACTCACGGTGGCCTTCAACCCCTGCGCCATGCGGTTCGGCCGATATCCGAGTTCGTCGATCACCTGGGCGATGCGCGCCTTCGTCTCGTCGGACATATACCCGAAGTTGCCGTGCAGATACCGCGAGATCGTGGTCTTCGACACCCCCACGGCCGCGGCCACGTCACCCATGCTGGGTTGCCGGTTCGTCGTTCTCCTGCTCATGCCTCTATTGTCCACCATTTTCCGCCGCACTCCGGCAACATCCCGTAATCGGATGTTGGACAGTTCCGTGGGACTTGCCGCACCACCGCATAGAATATTGCCGTTTGGCAATGACCCAAGGTAGGGAGAGACTATGTTCACCAACGAATATGTCAAGCGCGTGTATGCCCAGGTGGAGCAGCGCGACGGCGACCAGCCCGAGTTCCTGCAGGCCGTGCGCGAGGTTTTCGAGACCCTGGAACCCGTGTTCGACAAGCACCCGGAGTATGAGGCGAACGGCGTGCTCGAACGGTTCGTCGAGCCGGAGCGCGTGGTCAAATTCCGCGTGGTCTGGATGGACGACGAGGGCAAGCCGCAGGTCAACCGCGGTTACCGCGTCCAGTTCAACTCCGCCATCGGCCCCTACAAGGGCGGTCTGCGCTTCCACCCGACCGTAACCGAATCGGTAATCAAGTTCCTCGGCTTCGAGCAGATCCTCAAGAACTCCCTGACCACGCTGCCGATGGGCGGCGGCAAGGGCGGCTCCGACTTCAACCCGAAGGGCCGTTCGGATGCCGAGGTCATGCGCTTCTGCCAGGCCTTTATGACCGAGCTGCAGCGTCACATCGGCCAGTTCACCGACGTTCCGGCGGGCGACATCAACGTCGGCGCCCGTGAAATCGGCTATCTGTTCGGCCAGTACAAGCGCATCCGCGACGAGTATTCGGGCGTGCTGACCGGCAAGGGCTTGGAATTCGGCGGCTCGTTGGCCCGTACCGAGGCCACCGGCTACGGCCTGTGCTATTACACGCAGGAGGCCCTGCGCGTGCTGCGCGGCGATTCGTTCAAAGGCAAGACCGTGGCGATCTCCGGCTCCGGCAACGTGGCGATCTTCGCCACCGAGAAGGCGCAGTCCCTCGGCGCTAAGGTGGTGACCGCCTCCGATTCCAACGGCTACATCTACGACCCGAACGGTATCCAGCTCGATGTGGTCAAAGACATCAAGCTCGGACACCGCGGCCGCATCAAGGAGTACGCCGACCGGGTGCCCGGCTCCGAATACCACGAGGGCTGCAAGGGCGTGTGGACCGTGAAGTGCGACATCGCCCTGCCGTGCGCCACCCAAAACGAGATCGACGGCGAGTCGGCCCAGGCGCTGATCGACAACGGCTGCACCGTGGTGTGCGAGGGCGCGAACATGCCGTCCACCCCGGAGGCCATCGAGGTCTACAAGGCCAACAACGTGCTGTACGGCCCGGCCAAGGCCGCGAACGCCGGCGGCGTGGCCGTCTCCGGTCTGGAGATGAGCCAGAACAGCTACCGTCTGTCTTGGACCTTCGAGGAGACCGACGCCAAGCTCAAGGGCATCATGGAATCCATCGTGGCCAACACCCTGGCCGCAGCCAAGGATTTCGGCATGGAAGGCGATCTGATGGCCGGCGCGAACATCGCCGGCTTCGTCAAGGTGGCCGACGCGATGGTCGCCCAAGGCTGGTGCTGACGCCGTTTACCGCCCGGTAGCATCCGGTAAACGTGTGAAGGCTCTCGCGATTGCGGGAGCCTTCGTCGTATCCGGATGCCTCGCCCATATCGGCGCATACGAAAAGATCCCGCATCGGTGATGATGCGGGATCTGCAGTATCTGCGGACCAGTGTGAGCCGTCAGTCGTCGCCGAGCGTCATGTGGACGCCACCGACCAGCGAGCTGACCACGTTATAGAGCAACGCGATGATGGTGATCAGCACGGTGAACAGCACGACCTCGATGATCGAGAAAATCGTGACGGCGGACAGCACGGTGCTGAGCGAGAACACGTTTGCCAGATCCAAACCGCCCGCATCCAGGCCGGTAGAGGATACGATCTGCGTGACGGAATCGAACACGCCGACAATGTTCAGCATCACCCACAGCAGGCCTGCGGCCACGATCTGGATGATGCCGCCGGCGATCGACAGCATGAACGTCACCTTGGCCACGGACCATGCGTCCACACGTGTCAGCGACAGGCTCATACGCCGGGCGCGGGGCACGGCGCGGCGCACGGGGCGGACCGGGGTGGACGCACCGGCATGTTCGCGGGCCTGCTCCTCGCTGATCAACGGCTGGTTGGAAGCGGAACGAGCCACACGCGGGGCGGCCTCCTCCGATTCCTCCCCCTCGGGCTGCACGTCGATTTGATCGGCGACCTGTTCGTCGACCTGATCCATCTCGGGGTTCTGATCCTCAAGATTCTCGCTCATCGTTGCTCCTTGGAATCGATCTTCTTGTACGTGACGCTACCAGCGTTTCGGGACGATTACTCGCCGTCCGACACGGTCTGCACATTCTCGCCGGATTGCGACTGCCCCTTTTCGGACGGTTCGCCGGCCGTCGCCTCCGTTGCGGCGTCGGACGGGGCATCGTCCTCGTCGTCACGTTCGGCGTTGCGGGCGATCGAGATGATCACGTCACCCTTGTCGGGCTTGGCCAGCGTCACGCCCTGCGTGGTACGGCCCGTGCGCTTGACTTCGGAGACGTCGGAACGGATCACCTTACCGGAACGCATGATGGCCAGCACCTGGTCGGCCTCGTCCACCACCAGCGCGCCGACCAGCGAGCCGCGCTCGTCGGTCAGCTGCACCGCCTTGACGCCGAAGCCGTTACGCCCCTGCAGACGGTACTCGCTGATCGCCGTACGCTTGGCGAAGCCCTCGTCGGTGACCACGAGCAGATCCTTGTCGGTATCGCCCCAGACCACGTCCATGGCCAGCAGTTCGTCGCCGTCGCGGAACTTCATGCCCTGCACACCGGCGGTCTGACGGCCCATCGGGCGCAGCTGCTCATCGTCGGCCTTGAATTTCAGGCTCATGCCGTGGCGGGAGACCAGGATGATGTCGTCGTCCGCGTTGCACAGCGCGGCGCCGATCAGCTCGTCGGCGTTCTCGCCGTTCTCGTCGACCATCAGGCGCACCGCGATCAGACCGCCCTGGCGCGGCGAATCGTATTCGGACAACGCGGTCTTCTTGATCTTGCCAGACCGCGTGGCCAGCACCAGATACTTGGCCACCTCGTAGTTCGGGATGGACAGCACGGTCTGGATCGTCTCCTCGGGGCCGAACTGCAGCAGGTTCGCCACATGCTGGCCCTTCGAATCACGCGATCCCTCGGGCAGCTCGTACGCCTTCAGACGGTACACGCGGCCCTTGTTGGTGAAGAACAGCAGCCAGTTGTGCGTCGAGGTCAGGAAGAAGTGGTCGACCACGTCGTCCTCACGCAGCTTGGCGCCCTTGATGCCCTTGCCGCCGCGATGCTGGGCGCGGTATTCGTCGGCCTTGGTGCGCTTGATGAAGCCAGAGTGGGTGACCGTCACGACCACGTTCTCCTCGGCGATCAGATCCTCGACGTTCATCTCGCCCGAGTACGGCAGGATGCGCGTGCGGCGCTCGTCACCGTACTTGGCGACGATCTCGTCGAGTTCGTCGCCGACGATCTTGCGCTGGCGCTCGGGCTTGGCGAGGATGTCGTTGTAGTCCGCGATCTTGCGCATGAGCTCGTTGTGCTCGTCGACGATCTTCTGCGCCTCCATATTGGCCAGACGCACCAGCTGCATCGACAGGATGGCATCGGCCTGGATCTGGTCGATGTCCAGGAACTCCATCAGCTTGGGCCGGGCGTCCTCACGCCCCTGGCTGGAGCGGATGAGTCGGATGACCTCCTCGATGGCGTCCAGCGCCTTGAGCAGGCCCTGCAGGATGTGATCGCGTTCCTCGGCCTCACGCTTGAGATACCGGGTACGGCGTTCGATGACGTCGAGCTGGTGGTTCACCCAATGGCGGATGAACGCATCCAACGACAGCGTGCGCGGCACGCCGTCGACCAGCGCCAGCATGTTCGCGCCGAACGTCTGCTGCAGCTGCGAATGCTTGTACAGGTTGTTGAGCACCACCTTCGGCACGGCGTCACGCTTGAGCACCAGCACCAGACGCTGTCCGGTACGGCCCGACGTCTCGTCGCGCATATCGGCGATGCCCTGGATCTTCCCGTCGCGTACAGCCTCGCGGATCGAGGCGGCCAGACGGTCCGGATTGACCTGGTACGGCAGCTCGGTGACCACCAGGCACATGCGGCCCTTGATCTCCTCCGTGTTGACGACCGCGCGCATGGTGATCAGGCCGCGGCCGGTGCGGTAGGCCTGTTCTATTCCCTTGCGGCCGAGAATCGTGGCGCCGGTGGGGAAATCGGGGCCCTTGATCCGCTGGATCAGGGCTTCGAGCAGCTCCTCGCGGCTGGCGTCGGGATGGTCCAGCGCCCAGTGCACGCCGTCGGCGACCTCACGCATGTTGTGCGGGGGGATGTTCGTGGCCATGCCGACGGCGATGCCGGAGGAGCCGTTGACCAGCAGGTTCGGGAAACGCGCCGGCAGCACGGTCGGCTCCTGCGTCTTGCCGTCGTAGTTGGGCACGAAGTCGACGGTGTCCTTGTCGATGTCGCGCACCATCTCCATCGCCAGCTGCGCCATGCGGCATTCGGTGTAACGCATGGCCGCGGCCGGATCGTCGCCGGGGGAGCCGAAGTTGCCCTGGCCGTCCACGAGCAGATAGCGCATCGACCACGGCTGGGCCATGCGGACCAACGTGTCGTAGATCGCGGAGTCGCCGTGCGGGTGGTACTTGCCCATCACGTCGCCGACGACGCGCGAGCACTTGTTGTAGCCGCGGTCCGGACGGTAGCCGCCGTCGTACATCGCGTACACCACGCGGCGGTGCACCGGCTTCATGCCGTCGCGCACATCCGGCAACGCACGTTCCACGATCACCGAGAGCGCGTAGGCCAGATAGGATTCGCGCATCTCCTTCTGCAGGTCGGTCGGCTGGATGCGTTCGCCGGTCATCAGACCGTAGTCGGTGTCATCGGCCTCCTGGGGGCTCAACGGCTCCATCGACCCGTCGGGCAGGTTCTGTTCCTCCATGCCCTCGTTCGTGTTCATTTCGTCTGCCACTGTGTCCTATCCCTTCAAATCTCAGGCGTCGATGAAACGGGCGTCATGGGCGTTGCGCTGGATGAACAGGCGACGCGGTTCGACCTCGTCGCCCATCAGCATCGAGAACGTCTCGTCGGCCTGTGCCGCATCCTCGATATGGATCTGCTTCAGGATGCGGTGCTCCGGGTCCATCGTGGTCTCCCACAGCTCCTGGTAGGTCATCTCGCCCAGGCCCTTGTATCGCTGGATGCCTTCGCCCTTGGGCAGCTGGCGGCCGGCAGCCTTGCCCTCGGCCAGCACGCGGTCACGCTCCTTGTCGGTGTACACGAAGTCGTGCGGCCCCTTGGTCCACTTCAGGCGGTACAGCGGCGGCATGGCCACATACACGTATCCAGCCGTGATCATCGGCCTCATGTACCGGAAGAACAGCGTCAGGTTCAACGTGGCGATGTGCGCGCCGTCCACGTCGGCGTCGGCCATGATGATGACCTTGTGGTAGCGCACCTTGGAGATGTCGAAGTCCTCGCCGTACCCGCCGCCGATTGCGGTGATCAGCGATTCGATGGTGTCGGACTTCATCATGCGGTCGATCGAGGCGCGCTCGGTGTTCAGGATCTTGCCGCGCAACGGCAGGATCGCCTGCGTGATCGGGTTGCGGCCCTGGATGGCGGAACCGCCTGCGGAGTCACCCTCCACGATGAACAGCTCGCACTCGGTCGGATCGTTGGACTGGCAGTCCTTGAGCTTGTCCGGCATGCCCGCCGTCTCGAAGATCGACTTGCGCCGCGTGCTCTCACGCGCCTTCTTGGCTGCGATGCGCGCACGCGAGGCCTCGATGGCCTTCTGGATGATGTTCTTGGCCTCCGAGGGATGCGCGTCGAACCAATCGCCGAGCTTGTCGGTCATCACGCGCTGTACGAAGGTCTTGGCCTCCGAGTTGCCGAGCTTGGTCTTGGTCTGGCCTTCGAACTGCGGCGTGGTGAGCTTGACGGACACCACCGCGGTCAGACCCTCGCGCACGTCGTCGCCGGACAGGTTCTCGTCCTTGTCCTTGAGGATGTTCTTCTCGCGCGCGTACCGGTTGACCAGCGAGGTCAGCGCCGCGCGGAAGCCCTCCTCGTGCGTGCCGCCCTCGGTGGTCGAGATGGTGTTCGCGAACGTGTGGACCGCCTCCGAGTACGCGGTGGTCCACTGCATCGCGATCTCCGCGGAGATGCCGATCTTCAGGTCCTCCGCCTCGAAGTCGATCACCTCGGGCTCGATCGGCGTCGCCTTGCGCGACTTGACGAGGTAATCCACGTAATCCTTGATGCCGTTGGCATAGCGATAGGTCACGCTGCGGTGCTGCGCCTCGGCCGATTCCTCGCCGTCGCCGGCCACCTCGTCGCCGGCCTGGTCGACTTCGCGCAGGTCGGTCAGCGAGATCTTCAGTCCCTTGTTCAGGAAGGCCATCTGCTGGAAGCGGGACCGCAGGGTCTCGAAATCGTATTCCGTGGTCTCGAAGATCACCGGGTCGGCCCAGAACGTCACCGACGTGCCGGTCGACTCGTCGGCGGTCATCGGCTCGCCCTGCTTGAGCGGCGCCGTCGGCTTCTGGTCGATGTAGGTCTGCGTCCAGTGGAAGCCCTGACGACGCACCTCGATGTCCACTCGCGTCGACAACGCGTTGACCACGGAGATGCCCACGCCGTGCAGACCGCCGGAGACCGCATAGCCGCCACCACCGAACTTGCCGCCGGCGTGCAGCTTGGTCATCACGGTTTCCACGCCCGAGATCCCGGTCGCCTCGACGATGTCCACCGGGATGCCTCGGCCGTCGTCGTCCACGCGGATGCCGTTGCCCGGCAGGATGGTCACTTCGATATGCGAGGCGAAACCGGCCAGGGCCTCGTCGACGGAGTTGTCGACGATCTCATACACCAGATGGTGCAGGCCGCGGGGGCCGGTCGAGCCGATGTACATGCCCGGACGGATACGCACCGCTTCCAGGCCTTCGAGCACCTTCAGATCGCTGGCTTCGTAATGTTCCGGGGACAGCGAGTCATCGAGCTGGGCGTCGCGCAGGGTGCTGTCATCCGTATGGGTCGGTGCGGTATCGGGGTCGTTCAGCGAGTCCACTTCAGGGTCTGCCACAGAACTTCCTTCCTATGGGTTTTTCCTCTCGCACAGGGGACGTTCTCCCATGCGATATGCCCCAGAACACGAATAACGGGGCCTTCTAGGGTTGCAATAGTCTGTATGACATTCTACTCGTCCACGACGACTTGCGCCCAGCGCGCGAATTTTCGCCTGCTACCGCATACGGCCGTATCGTCCGCGGGACTGCCGCGGACCCGTGACGACGACTTGCCGAACATCCAATCCCGGCAACCGCCCCCGGATCGTCTCCGTCAGTTGGGGAATCAGATAGGTCAATTGGGTCGCCCACACCGGCGACTCGGCCTGGATGTCCAGCACGCCGTCACGGAAACCGGCCACCTGCGAATGCGCCGCGATGGCATCCCCCACCACCAGATTCCATTGCGTACGCAACTTGGCGACCTCCAGATGAGGCATCCAATGCCCCTCCCCGGCGATGATGCCGAGCACCCCGCCCAGCGTCGCCGGATCGCGGCCGGGTTTGCCGAAGTTCTCCCATGCCAGCTCGGCGTCCCGCTCACGTTCGCGTCGCGACCCCGCGCGTGAGGCCAACCGCCCATACACCTCGGCGGGCAGCTTCCGCTGGTCCAGTTTGAGCAGCACCACGGGAGGCGGCGTCATAATCGCTCCGTATCCAATTGTTCGGCGAAATGCCGCGCCATCTCGGCCGGATCGTGCATCGCCGCCTGTTCTTCGGCCAGACGGCCGACATCGATGATGCGCAGGGCATCGTCACCGCCGGAGATGGTCCGGGGGATGTCCCCGACGGATGCGGCCGTGATCAGCACCTGTCCGCGTTCCCGCGCGAATTCCATGATCTGTCCGCGGCGGGAATCGTCCAATTGGGCGAACACGTCATCCAGGATCACAATCGGCGTGACGCCGCGTTCCTCCCCCACCGTCTCGTCGATCGCCATCTTCAGGGCCAACGCCAAGGTCCACATCTCGCCGTTGGACGCATATTCACGGGCGGGCATGCCGTTGAGCAGCACGTCCATATCGTCGCGCTGCGGACCGATCAGGTTCTGGCCACGAGCCACCTCGCCGGGGTATAGCCGCTGGAAATGGCGGCTGAGCTCGGCTTCCGGCGCATCGAGGAGCAGCACCTCGTCGAATGATGGGGCGTACTGCAGTTCGGCCCGCTCCCCGCGTCCGGCCAGATCAGCATAAATCCTGGAGAACGGCTCACGCAACCGCTCGACGATCGCGGCCCGCAGCCGGGTCAACGCCACACCGGCTTCGATGAACTGCCCCGTCCATATCTCCAACCCCTGCAACGACAGCTCACGGCCGGGATCATCCGCCACGTCGCCGCTATGGGCAAGCTGTTTGAGTAGGGCGGACCGCTGCTTCGCGATATGCGTGCATTCCTGAAGCAGGGTGGCGTATTCCGGGGCGAGCAACACCCCCGCCTGATTGAGCAGCATGCGGCGCGACGCCGGATCGCCCGCCACCAGTCGCTGGTCCTCGGGGGCGAACGTCACGCAGGCGATCCGCCCCACGATATCCCGCATGTACCGTGACGGGCCGCCGTTGATCCGTCCTCGGTTGGCGCCGCGGGCGTTGAGCGTGACCTCGTAGGTGGTGGCGGATGCGTCGTCCTGCCCGGTTTCACCGGCCACGTTGACGCGGATTGTGGCCGACGAGGCGCCGCGGGCGATCAGCGGCGCCAACGTGGATGTCCGATGGCTGACACCGGTGGCCACCACCTCGATGGCCTCGACCAGATTGGTCTTGCCCAGGCCGTTGGCCCCCAGCAACACCGTGACGCCCGGTTCGAGATCCAGGACGCAATGCTCCCAAGACCGGTAATGGTCCAGCGCCAGCCGTGCGATATGCAATCGTGGCCCCGTACCGGTCAGTTGTTGAAGCGCATCGGCACCAGCAGATACCGGTAGTCCATCGACTCGTCGGAATCGGCTTCCTGCTGGCCGTTGAACTCCACCGGCTTGACGGCGGTGGTCATCTTCATGCGCACATACGGCTCGGTGATCGCGCTCAGACCTTCGATAAGGTAGGACGGGTTGAACGCCACGGTGATGTCGTCGCCGTCCATGTCGATATCGATCGTTTCGATGGCCTGGGCCTCGTCCACGGCGCCTGCGGACAGCGTGAGCTCCTGGCCTTCGAAGACCATGCGGATCGGGGCGTTGCGTTCCGCGACGAGCGCCACACGCTTGATGGCGCCGAGCAGGACCTGCTTGTCGATGACGGCCTGAATCGGGTATTCGTCGGCGAACAGGCGGTCCACGGCGGGAAACTCCCCGTCGATGATCTGCGAGGTGGAGACGCGGCCGGCGTTTTCGAAGCCGAGCAGCGACGGGGTGTCCGTGTCGAAGTCCAGGACCACGTTCTGATGCTCGTCCAGCGAACGTGCCACGTCACGCAGCAGGGAGCCGCGCACCAGCGTGGTGGTGCTCACATCGCGGTTCTGCGGGGTCCAGGAGAAGCTGGAACGGGACAGGCGGAAGCGGTCGGTCGCCGTCATGATGACCTTCTCACCCTCGAACTGGATGCGGACGCCGGTCAGCACGGGGCGGTTCTCCTCGCGGGAGACGGCGACGCTGGCCTGCGAGACGGCCTGCACGAACGTGGGGGCATCGACCTGACCGAGTTTCGCCGGCACGATGGGCAGGTCGGGGTATTCGCCGTCCGGCATCAGCTGCAGGGTGAACGTCGACTTGCCCGAGCTGATGGTCAGCGTCGACGACGTGGTCGACAGGTAGGTCTTCTCGGCGGGCAGGGACTTGGTGATGTCGGCGAGCAGTTTGCCGAGCACCAGTGCGGTGCCGGGTTCGTCCACGCCGGCTTCGATGTGGTGACGGGCCGAAATTTCGTAGTTGAATGCCGAAAGTTGCAGTGCACCGTCGGCCGCCTCCAGGCGGATGCCGGCGAGGATCGGATTGGCGGGACGGGCGTCGATGACGCGGGTGGTCCAGGCTACGGCGTCAGCCAATGCGGCGGAATCGATTTCGACTTTCATGGGGACCTCGTTTCTTCGTGTTCTGTGCTCATTCTAGCGGTTGGCGTGCGTAACCGCGCTGTCCGGGACGACGTGCGTGATGACGATGGCGATGAACGTTACATACGGTAAATAGTCACCACCATAAGCACGGTGGAAATGTGGAAAACACGGCGAAGCCCAGGCGGCAGAAGGATTCCGTGCATCGTGAGGAATGTGGATAACCCTCTGGAGGAATGTGGATAACCCCGCGAGTTATCCACCGTTTCGGGCGACTTGCTGAGTTATCCACACTCGGGGCCTCGTTATGCACGAGTTATCCACCGAGGTTTTGCGTGTCGTCCACGGGTTTTCCAGAGGGTTTACCCACATTTGTGCATAACTATGTGGATAACTCGGTGGCGTTTTGGGGTATTGCCGACCGGTATGACACGCAAAAAGGTCCTGACCGTGAACCTGCTCCGCTCTCGCTACGAGGAGGGGAAGACGGTTCACAGCCCGGACCTTTGCACGGTATGACCGAACGGTCGGGATGTACGGATTACTTGTGGTAATACGTGGAGCGTTCGAACTTGGGTTCGCAGCAGACGTTGATGCCAAGCTGTTTGAGCAGGCTCTCGTCCGATGCGGAGATGATGACCGAGAAGAACGCGTCGCATCCACGCAGCTTGGGCAATCCCTCCAGAACACGCGCGGCGACTTCGCTGGTGGCCGATGTGATGGACAGTGCGATCAGCGTCTCATCCGGGTGCAGACGTGGGTTATGGCTGCCCAATTGCTGGGTTTTGAGCCGGCTGATCGGCTCGATCGCCTCATTGGAGATGACCTCGAGCTCCATGTCCACACCGGTGACCTGCTTGAGTGCGTTCATCAGCAGCGAACTGGCGGCACCCAATCGGTCGGACGTCTTGCCGGTGACCACCGTATCGTCCGGCATCACCATGGCGCCGGCGGGGCCTCCGGTGGCCTCCTCCTTGTTCAAGGCGGCCGCACGTGCGGGGGAGAAGTCCTTGGTGACGCCCGCCTTCTTCATGATGACCTTGAGCTTGTCCACGTACTCCTGGCCGGTGCCGGTGCGCTTGACCTGCACCGCTGCGGTGAAGTAGCGGCGCACGATCTCCATCCGGGCCGCTTCGGCGCAGACCTCGTCGTCGGTGATGGCGAAGCCCACCATGTTGACCCCCATGTCGGTGGGGCTATGGTAGGGCGACTTGCCGAGGATCTTGTCCATCAGCGCCTTGACGACGGGGAACGCCTCCACGTCGCGGTTGTAGTTCACCGTCGTCGTATTGTACGCCTCCAGATGGAACGGGTCGATGATGTTGGAATCGTCCAGATCGACGGTCGCGGCCTCGTAGGCGATGTTGACAGGGTGCGTCAGCGGCAGGTTCCACACGGGGAAGGTCTCGAACTTGGCGTATCCGGCGGCGATGCCCCGCTCATGCTCGTGGTATACCTGCGACAGACATGTGGCCAGTTTGCCCGAGCCCGGGCCGGGCGCGGTCACGACCACCAGTGGACGGGTGGTCTCCACGTATTCGTTGCGCCCGTAACCGTTCTCGGAGACGATCAGGTCGATGTCGTGCGGATACCCTTCGATCGGGTAATGCAGCCGGCAGGGGATGCCCAGCATCTCCAACCGGTGACGGAACACGTCCGCCGCGGGTTGTCCGGCGTATTGCGTCAGCACGACGGCCGCCACGGACAGCCCGTTGGTGCGGTAGACGTCGGCCAGGCGCAGCACGTCCTCGTCGTAGGTGATGCCCAGATCGCCGCGTTCCTTGTTCTTCTCGATGTCGTTGGCGTTGATGGAGATGATGATCTCGACGTCCTCGGCCAGGCTCTTGAGCATGCGGAACTTGCTGTCGGGCTGGAATCCCGGCAGCACGCGGCTGGCATGGTAGTCGTCGAACAGCTTGCCGCCGAATTCCAGATAGAGCTTGCCGCCGAACTGCGCGATGCGTTCGCGGATGTGCGCGGCCTGCATCGTGATGTACTTGTCGTTATCGAACCCCTTGCGCATGCGTGGACTCGCCTTCCTTCCCTGATCTATTCGGACGATCGTTGCTTGAGTCGTACCGTGAGTTCCATGACGTAGTTGTAGATCTCCTGCTTTTCGCGCATCTCGTCGCTGATGCGGGTGCACGCGTACATCACCGTGGTGTGGTCGCGTCCGCCGAAGACGTCGCCGATGTCCTTGAGGCTGATGCTGGTCATCTCACGGGACAGATACATCGCGATCTGGCGTGCGAGCACCACGTTCTTCGTGCGTGCGCGGCCGACGATCTGATCGAAGGTCAGATGGAAGTACTTGGCCACCTGGCCGATGATGTCGGAGGGCTTGACCTCCACGTCGGTGGTGAAGAAATCCTGCAGGGTCTGTTCGGCCAGCGCGCGGGTGACGGGCTGGTTGCTCAGCGACGCCACGGCGGTGACGCGTGTCAGGGCGCCTTCCAGTTCGCGGATGTTCTCGGTGAACCGTTCGGCGATCAGGTCCAGGACGTCATTGGGGATGTTGGCGCCGTTCATGCCACTCATCATCCTGAGGATGGCGATGCGGGTCTCCAGGTCCGGCGGCTTGACATCCACGGTCAGGCCGGCGTCGAACCGGCTGATCAGGCGTGCTTCGAATCCTTTGAGGTTTTTGGGTGCGACGTCGCTGGCGATGACGATGCGTTTGTTGGCCTGGTAGAGGCTGTTGAAGGTGTGGAAGAACTGTTCGAGGGTGGCTTCCTTGCCGCCGAGGAACTGGATGTCGTCGA
>NZ_JDUI01000017.1 GCF_000771405.1 Bifidobacterium pullorum DSM 20433
CTCGCCGAACAGATCGGTTTCGGTCTCCTCCTTGAAGGTGGTCTTGATGGCGCCGGCGCGCAGGGCACCGAGGGCCTTGGCGTAGGCCAGGGTCAGATCCCAGGCGTCGCCGCGCGGATC
The DNA here is from genome assembly GCF_000771405.1 of Bifidobacterium pullorum DSM 20433. Lineage (GTDB taxonomy): Bacteria > Actinomycetota > Actinomycetes > Actinomycetales > Bifidobacteriaceae > Bifidobacterium > Bifidobacterium pullorum. The sequence goes on from NZ_JDUI01000017.1 coordinate 121, forward strand.
CTGCTGAACGGCCACAACCACCGGCACGCCACGGCCGGCCGCGTACTCGCGGCGGACGATGTGGCCCGGGCCCTTCGGGGCGACCATGAAGACCGGATGGTCCTCGGTCGGCTTGATGTAGCCGTAGTGGATGTTGAAGCCGTGCGCGAACGCGATGGCGGCACCCGGCTTGAGGTTCGGCTCGATCTCGTTGGCCCACACCTTGCGCTGGGTCTGATCCGGGGTCAGGATCATGATCACGTCGGCCTCGGCGGCGGCATCGGCCACGGACTTGACGTCCAGGCCCTGCTCCTTGGCGAACTCGACCGACTTGGAGGTCGGGCGGAGGCCGACGACGACGTCGACGCCGGAGTCGCGCAGGTTCAGCGCATGGGCGTGGCCCTGCGAGCCGTAGCCGATGATCGCGACCTTCTTGCCGTTGAACACGGAAAGATCGCCGTCGTTCTCGTACCAGATCTGTGCTGCCATAATGGCACTCCTTTATGTCACTCGATGTTGAGTTATGAAACTTATTCCGTTATGTGGCCGGATGGTGCCCGGCCGCGGGTTGCCCCGCCCTGTCTGGTGCTGAGGATTTTGTCCTCACAAACTGCTGACCATTATTACTCGGAACATCCAGCATGCAAAAACAGGCGTTCCATCTTTCGGGCGCATTGGGCTACACGGGTTCAAGGACGCCATGACAACCACACTCCGTGTACCACCGCATGCGTGCCGAGCGCCGGTCAGGGCCGCAGCATAGACCGGATGACCGCCGCATACGAATCAGGCCGCCAACCCTGCGGCTGGCGGCCTGATATATGTCACACGCGGATGGCTCTGTCGCCTCGCGTGCAGTAACTTATGAAATTCCCTGCGGGAATTTCTGTCACACAAGGCTGGCTCCGGCGATTCGGAAGTCCACAGGACTTCCTCTGTCGCCTCGCGTGCAGTGACCTGTGAAATTCCCTGCGGGAATTTCTGTCACTAAGGCTGGCTCCGGCGGCCCGAAAGCCCACAGGGCTTTCTTTACGCCGCCTCGCGTGCAATGACTTGTGAAATTCCCTACGGGAATTTCTGTCACTGCACCTGCGTGCGGGCGATCTTGCCGTTGAAGGACTCGGCCTCGTCGGCATCGGCGGCCGGGCCGTTGTTCCAGGAGAACATGGCGCGCAGCTTCGGGCCGACCTCCTCGATCTTCTCGTGGCTGAACTTCTCCTGCAGCTCCTTGAACTTCGGGGCGCCGGCGGCCTGATCATCCATGAACTCCTTGGCGAAGGAGCCGTCCTGGATGCGCTTGAGCTGATAGCGCATGCGGTCCTTGGTGGACTCGTCCACCACGGTGGAGGTGAAGTCGCCGTACTGGGCGGTGTCGGAGCAGGACCAACGGGCCTTGTTCAGACCGCCCTCGTTCATCAGGTCAACCAGCATCTTCAGCTCGTGGCACACCTCGAAGTAGGCAATCTCCGGCTGATAGCCGGCCTCGGTCAGCACCTCGAAGCCCGCCTCGACCAGATGGTTCACGCCGCCCATCAGCACGTCCTGCTCGCCGAACAGATCGGTTTCGGTCTCCTCCGTGAAGGTGGTCTTGATGGCGCCGGCGCGCAGCGCGCCCAGAGCCTTCGCATACGCCAGGGTGATCCCCCAGGCATCACCGCGCGGATCCTGCTCCACGGCCACCACAACCGGCACGCCACGGCCGGCCGCATACTCGCGGCGGACGATATGGCCCGGGCCCTTCGGGGCCACCATGAACACCGGATGATCCTCCGACGGCTTGATGTAGCCGTAGTGGATGTTGAAGCCATGCGCGAACGCCAGAGCGGCACCCGGCTTCAGGTTCGGCTCCACCTGCTCCTTGTAGACCTTGGCCTGATACTGATCCGGCAGCAGGATCATCACCACATCGGCCTCGGCGACGGCGTCCTCAATGGGCTTGACTTCCAGGCCCTGCTCCTTGGCGAACTCCACCGACTTGGAGGACGGACGCAGGCCGACGACCACGTCCACACCCGAGTCGCGCAGGTTCAGCGCATGGGCGTGACCCTGCGAGCCGTAGCCCAGGATCGCGACCTTCTTGCCGCTGAGCACGGACAGGTCGCCGTCGTTTTCATACCAGATCGTTGCTGCCATAATTGGCGCTCCTTCTTGATCGTTGTCGCGCCGCCCTCTTTTGCTGGCGGCGTGCCGGGCGCGTTCGGCGTCCGAAACTTGTTATCGCCCGGCATCCGATCAGAGTCGTCCGACGTGATCGGGTGCCACTGTTGCGGCCCGTTCTAGTACCGCAACCGAAATATTGGATGGTGATGTTCGCATACTGACCGGCTGCCACAGGCAAACCGGATGGCTGATGCGGATACCTGGTAGGGGGAAGGAGAGGTTTTGTCCGAATCGGGGGATTCTTGCGTTTTGACCGGAATGTTACCGCTCACAACGTAAGAATCTGGGGATTCGGACAAAACCCCGTCCGTCACTTGGTGAAATCGACGTCCTTGGTCTCGCGGCAGGTGACCACGGCGATCAGACAGCAGACGGCCATCACGCCCAGGTACAGGCCCACGGACTGCACGCCCCAATTGGCGGCCAGCCAGGTGGCGATGGTCGGCACGAAGGCCGCGCCGACGATGGCGGCCAAGTTGTAGCCGATGCCGGAACCGGTGTAGCGCACGTTGGCGTCGAACAGTTCGGGCAAGAACGCGCCGATCGGGCCGAAGGCTGTGCCCATAAGCGCGAAGCCGACGCACAGGAACACCATCACGGCCACAAAGTCGCGCTTGCCCTCACCCATCAGCAGGTAGGGGAACGCCACCGCGAACACAACGAGCGCCACCGACGAGAACGTCAGCACGCGGCGCCGGCCGATCCGGTCGGCATACACGCAGGAGAGCACGATGAACAGCGCGAACACGCACACGGCCACCATCAGCATGAGCAGGTACTCCTGGTTGGTGAACCCGAGGCCGCCGCCGCCCTGACCGACCGGCTTGGTGCCCCAGGCCAGCGACCAGGTGGCCAGCGTGTAGAACAGCGTATAGGTCACGGCCACCAGGAACGTGGCCTGCAGCACCTGCACCCAGCTCTTGCGGAACACCTCCACCACCGGGGCCTTGACCACCTCGTTGCGCTCCTGCGCCATGCGGAAGATCGGGGTCTCCTCCATGTGCACGCGCACCACCAGGCCGACGACCACGAGCACGGCCGACAGCAGGAACGGCACACGCCAGCCCCAGCTCATCATCGCCTCGGAATCGTTGAACGCCTCCAGCAGGAAGAACGTGCCGTTGGACAGGAAGAAGCCGATCGGCGCGCCCAGCTCCGGGAACGAGCCGTACAGCGCGCGCTTGTTCTCCGGCGCGTTCTCGGTGGCGACCAGCGCCGCGCCCGACCATTCGCCGCCCAGTCCGATACCCTGCACGAAGCGGCACAGGCACAGGATCACAACCGCTAGCAGGCCGACCTGCTCGTAGGACGGCAGGCATCCGATGAGGAACGTGGCCACGCCCATCGTCATCAGGGAGACGACCAGCGTCTTCTTGCGGCCGAGACGGTCACCGAAGTGGCCGAAGATCAGCGAGCCGACCGGGCGGGCGATGAACGCGACCGCGAACGTGACCAGGCTGAGCAGCAGCGCGACGGTCGGGTTGGTGGTGTCCGAGAAGAACACGGTCGGGAAGTAGTTCGCCGCGGCGGTGCCGTAGGCGTAGAAGTCATAGAATTCGATGGCCGTGCCGACCATCGAGGCCGCGATGACGGTTTTGACCGAATCGCGGGCGGCGGCCGTGAGCTTGCCTGCGGCCGTGGCGTTGTCAGCCGTGGTATCGACTGCTGTCATGGGATCCCCTCTTTGTCATTCAACGAGACGTTCGTCCCGCGGTATGGTTGCGGTCCGCTCCGATGTGTTGCCTTGTGGGGCGCAACGAAACGGACCCCGCGCTTGACGCAGGGCCCCGAACAGCGATGATGTCGCGTGAACCCTGCCATCGTTGGCGGGTTCAAGCGTGTATGCCGAATCAGTCCGCCAACGACGACGGAATCATAATTCGTGCGGACGCGACTGCGTGCATCGTCATTCCGTTCATCACGGCGAACCTCCTTTCGGTAACGTTCCAAATTTCCGGGCCTCATCCGGCCCAAACCATGAACCAACATAGGAGCCGTCTCACCGTAACGGAGGGCGGCGTCCACATTCCGGACATCATATCCACCGGTCGCGCGCAGGCCCCGGATGACGGACCCGCAGACGCCCACGTACCACCTCGCCCTGCGGGCGACAGGACGCAGGCACGCTCCCTATTCATACGAATCGGGGCGTGGCCGACAGCCGGCCACGCCCCGATTCACACCAGTACCGCCGCTCAGCGCCCCCGGTCCTCATGGATGGACCAGATCACCGCGGCGGCCACGATCACTGCCACGATGGCGACCGGGAACAGCACCTGATACGTGCCGACGACGAACAACGCCAGCGCGCCCAGCAATGCGCCGACGATGACGCCGACCTGCGAGGCCAGGTTCAGCACGGCCAGATTCCGGCCCGCCATACGGATGTCCGGCAGCACCGCAGCCGCCTGACGCTGGCTGATGCCGTCGAAGATCACATAGGCGCATCCGGAAAGCAACGCATACGCGATCACGCCGGCCGCCGACGGCGCCACGCACGGCACCGCCAGACCGACGACATACAGCCCGCATGCCAGCACCGACGGGATACGGCCGTCCTCCCAATGGTCCGCCACCGGCCCCAGCACCAGCGTGGCGACCAGTCCGCCGACGAACGAGGCGACCGCCACAGCCGCCATCACCGGCACCGCTGCATCGACGTCGCCGCCGCTGACCGCATACAGCACGATGTACCACAGGAACACGCCCGTCACCGAAACGCCGGCGGTCATGACCAGACGCGCGGCGAGCACGCGAACGAAATTCGGCGCGCCCTTCGGCATCTGGTAGCGGGAGAAGAACTCATGCTGTTCGATGGCCCGCGAGCGCAGCTCCACGCTGGAACGCTCGCGCGGCAGCACCAGCACCACAACTACTGCGGCCACAACGAAGCAGGCCGCGCATAGCCGGATTGCCACAGACGGCGTCCCGATCAGCAACACGGCGACCACGGCGCCCAGCAGCTGCCCCACGGTCAGCCCGATGCCGCGGTACGCGTCCGCCCGCGACCGGAACTTATCCGGGATGCGTTCGCCGAACGCGGCGGCGATCGGCGCGGACAGCATCACATACCCGATCTGCACCAGGCACCACAGCAGCGTCAGAATAACCGCATTCGCGGCTGCGCCCAGCGGCAGCGTGAACAGCGCCGCGACGACGCCTCCGCCGAGAATCCACGGCGTGCGTCGCCCGAGATCCGTGCGCGTATGGTCGGACAGCACGGCGACCACGGCATTGGACAGCACCGACATCACCACGCCGAAGACGATCAGCAGCGCGAGCGGCAGGGTGCGGCCGACACCGGCGAATCGGTCAACCAGCACCGGCAGGATCACCGTGTTCAGCGCACCCAGCGGGGCGGCGCACAGCACGGCCCCCGCGGCGAATCCGATGTTCATGCGCGTCATCTCGGTGGCGGAGGGACGGTACCCGTCCGCGTCGACCATCGGGTCGCGCAAGTCCAGGAACGAGGACTCCAGATTCGGCACGGCCGTGTCGATACGCGCCGCAGCGGCCATCGGCGCCCCCTCCGCGCTCATCTGCGCGGCCTGCACCTCGGGGCGGTCGCCGGACGCCTCGGGCTGGCGGGGGTTCTGCCTGATGGTCAGGCGGGCAAGGGCGGCCTTGTCCTCGGGGGTCAACGCCTTGTCCAGATCCGGGCGGTCGTCGATGCCCGGACGCACGAAGACCTGCCCCGGCAGGGGCGGCGGGGTCGGCATAGGGTTATCGTTCTGCTGTTCATCGGTCATGATTGTCCGCAAACTCCTCTTCTCGCATGCTTTTCGTCTCTATCATCGTCCCTGCAGACGACGATATCCGTCCCGCAACACGCGAAATAGCCCGGAACGCACCAAGGCACAATGCGTTCCGGGCCGTATGCCGCGCCAGGAGTCACCAGAATCGGCGACGATGTGCACGGCACGGGAACGTGGGCGAGTACGGCACCGCCCACGCCTGTGCGCCGCATCGGCAACATGCGGCACACAGGATGAGACTCCGTCAGCCCTTCACGGCACCGGCGGCGACACCGGCGATGATGTAGCGCTGCAGGAACAGGTACAGGATCAGGATCGGCAGCATGGCCAGCAGCAGGGCCGCCATGACCAGGCCGATATCCGTCGAGTACGTGCCGTAGAAGACCTGGGTCGCGATGGGGATCGTGTACAGGTTCTTATCGGTCAGGACCAGGGACGGCAGGAGGTAGTCGTTCCAGAAGCCCATCGCGTCGATCACGGCCACGGTGGCGATCATCGGCTTGAGCAGCGGGAACACGATGCTCCAGAAGGTCTTCCACTTGGAGCAGCCGTCGATTTCGGCGGCCTCCTCGATCTCGGCGGGAACCGAGGTGAAGATGGCGCCCTGGAACATGAACGTGGCCATGGATACCGAGAATCCCACATGCATGAGGATCAGGGTGAGCCGGTGCGCCAGCACGCCGAAGATGCCGCCGTAGACGGACACGATCGGGACCATGAGCACCTGGAAGGGGATGACCATCGAGGCGACCATCAGCGTCAGCAGCAGCGCGCAGGCCGGCCAGCGCGGGTTGCGGGCGATCACATAGGCCGCCATTGCCGAGAAGATGATCGTCAGCACCGTGGCGCTAATCGTGATGATCAGCGAGTTGCCGAACACGGTCCAGAAGTTCATCGCGTCCATGGCGCCGGTGAAGTTCTCCAGCGTGAACCCGTGCTCGCCCGTCAGCGACAGCGGGTCCGACGTGATGTCGGACATGTTCTTGAACGAATTGATGATGACGATGAGGAACGGCGAGATGAACGCCAGCAGCAGCACGATCAGCACGACGTACAGCACGACGTGGCCGACCTTCGTCCTCATCGGGACCTTGGCCTGGGGAATGCCAGCGGAAACAGTTGCGGAACTCATCAGGCTTCCACCTCACCCTTCTTACCGACGTACACCTGCAGCAGGCCGATGACCGCGCAGATGATGAACAGAACCAGCGCCTCCGCCTGGCCGACGCCGTAGTTCTTCTCGGTGAAGGCCGTGCGGTAGACGTGCATGGCCGCGAGCACCGAGGAACCGAACGGTTCGCCGTTGGTCAGGGAGAGGTTGATGTCGTACACCATGAAGCACCTGGTGGTGCTCAGGAAGATGCAGGTCACGAACGACGAGCGCATCAGCGGGATGGTGACGTGCCACATCGCCTGGCGAGACGAGCAGCCGTCGATGAGCGCCGCCTCCTTGAGGCTGGCATCCACGCTCATGAAGCCGGCGATGTAGATCAGCATCATGTACCCCGCGTACTGCCAGACCGACACGAAGATCAGGCAGAAGATCGCGCCCTGGGTCGTCGACAGCAGCGACGGCACCGTGGCGCCGGTGACGCCGGAGGCGATCGAGACGAAGGCACGGTTGAAGATGAACTTCCACACGTAGCCCAGAACGATGCCGCCGATCAGGTTTGGGATGAAGAAGCCGGCGCGGAAGAAGTTCTGGCCTTTGATGCCGCTGGTCACCAGGAACGCGAGCAGGAATGCCACGATGTTGGTGATGACGACGGTAATCACCGAATAGATGACCGTCATCCCCAACGACGTCCAGAAATCGGTATCGGCGACGACCGCGGAGTAGTTGTCCAGCCCGACGAACGGCTTGTTCAGGGACACGCCGTCCCAGCTGGTGAAGGTAAGGTACAGGCCGTAGAAGAACGGCACGATGACGACCAGGCAGAACAGCAATGCCGCGGGACCCGCGAACATCAGGAACTGCCCGACCTTATAGCCTAGCTTTGTCTTTGGCATAACAGTTACCCTTCAATCGGACGCCCGGATGGATGGCCCGCGTCGCCGCAGACATCCATCCGGCACGTCATCTCATGTGATGTTACGCGGCCGCATCATTGCAGGCTGCTGGCGAATGCATCCACATTCGTCATCTTCGCGCCGGACCAATAGGTTTCGATGGCCTTGGCGAATGCGTCGCGATCCTCCTGATCGGCCAGATACTTCTGGAAGTCGGCGCCGAGCACCGAGTAGTGGTCATCGGGCAGACCGTTGAAGTTGCCAATCAGGTTGCCCGCGTCCGAATACTCCTTGACGGACTTGCCCAGCGGGTCGGCGGGTTCCAGGGTGTTGGAGCTGAACGGGGAGACCATCGAGCAGGTGTTGACGATGAAGTCCTGGCCGTCCGGATCGGACACGAGCCAGTTCAGGAAGTCCTTGGCCCACTGGCGCTGCTCGTCGGTCACGTTGTCGGAGGAATCGATGAAGAAGTACTTCGAGCCACCGCCCACGAGCTTGGTGTTGGTGCCGTCGTCCGTGTTCTGCGGAACCGGCATGATGCCCAGGCCGTCGGTGTAGTCGTACTGGTTGATGATGGCCCAATCCCAGTTGCCGCCGAACAGGAAGGCGATCTTACCTTCGGCGAAGTTCTGGGTGGTGACCTCACGCTCGGCGGAGATGGCGGAATCCTTGGCGTAGTTGTTGGCCTTGAGCACGTCGAAGGTGTCCATCAGCGAGTTGAACTTGTCGTTGTTGGCCAGATCGGCGGTGCCGGCGTTGAGTTCCTCGACGAATGCGACCGGGTCTTCCTGCTCCTCATAGACCTGCGGCAGGTAATGGCCGGCAAGGGACCAGTCCTCCTTGAGCACACCGGTCGGGGATTCCATGCCGCCGGCCTTGAGCTCGTCGATCAGATCCTCGAAGGCGTCAAGCGTCTGATAATCCTCGGGATTGAATTCCTCGCCGGTGATGGCCTCGATCGCGTCGGCGTTGTACATCAGGCCGCGGGCCTCAATGCTGACGGGGAACCCGAGGACCTTGCCGCCCACGGAGATGGCCTGGGTGGTGTCGGCGACCCAATCTTCATCGCTCAGGTCGACCGCGTGCTCGGGGCCAAGCGAGTAGACGTCCTTGGCGTCAACCATCGACAGCACGTATGGATTGTTGGAGGCGTAGCGAGTGGATAGGTGGGCGGAAATCGTATCGCTGGAGAAGTAGACCTCGGTCTTGACACCGGTTTCCTCGGTGTACTTCTCAGCCATCTGTTCGAATTGGGACTGGATTTCGGATTTGGAGTTGAAGATTGTCAGTGTGTTGGAGTCATCAGCTGAAGACCCCCCGCAAGAAGCCAGCATGCCCACGGCGGCCAGCGAGGCGAGGGCGGCCGTTCCAATTCTCTTCCATGAGTTGTTCATTTATTTCCCTTTCCTTGATCCTGCGGAGCAACCTCGCTCCACCGGACATATGGATGTCCGACGCACTATACGCCGTGCGAACCGCACATCCATCTTATTGTTGTTCGGCTCTCGGAACCGATGAATCGAACCGGTTCGAGGGCTAACGGTTCTCATATTAACGCCAGATCGCGGTGTTTGTCAAAGCAATGCACAGTACCCGTCGAACGTACTTGCCGCGCCCTACGCATATCCGACCCTCCGCCCCGACACGCCGCCCCGGACCGCTCAGGACCGCCCCGATACGCTGCCCCCAGACCGGTCCGACGCCGTTGCCGCACCGCCATGCCGGCCTTGTCGAAACGGTTCGATATATCTGGTCCGTATAGCGGTGCAGCGCAGTCGCCGCACCGCCGAGCTCCCACACATCCCACACGCAGTCCTAAGGAACCGTCATGACATCCTGGCTCACCGACGCCGTCTTCTACGAGGTTTATCCACAGTCCTTCCAGGACTCCAACGCCGATGGCATCGGCGACTTCAACGGCATCATCGCCCGTCTCGACTACATCCGGGACCTGGGCTGCAACGCCATCTGGATCAACCCCTGCTTCGACTCCTCGTTCTACGACGCCGGATACGACGTCCGCGACTACTATCGGACCGCACCCCGCTACGGCAGCAACGAGGACCTGCGCCGACTGTTCGACGAGGCCCACAGCCGCGGCATCCGCGTCCTGCTCGATCTGGTGCCCGGCCACACCGCCATCGACCACCCCTGGTTCAGGGAATCCGCCAAAGGCACCCGAAACGCCTGTACCGACCGCTACATCTGGTCCAATCCGGGCACACAGGACGCCAACTCGCCCTACGAGTCGATCCACGGCTTCCTATGCGGCATCTCCGAACGTCCCGAACGCGCCGCCATCAACTGCTTCGCCACGCAACCCTGCCTGAACTACGGTTTCGGCACCGTAACCGAAGACTGGCAGTTCGCCGCCGATTCCCCGGAGGCGGAGGCGACCCGCCTGCTCATGCAGGACATCATGGCCTTCTGGCTGGGTCTCGGCTGCGACGGCTTCCGCGTGGATATGGCCGCCAGCCTGGTCAAGGAGGACCCCGGCCACGTCTGGACCTCACAACTCTGGCGCAAGGTGCGGGAGTTTCTGGACGAGCGTTTCCCGGAGGCCGTGCTGGTTTCGGAATGGGGCAACCCCTCCGAGGCCCTCAACGCCGGATTCGACATGGATTTCCTGCTGCATTTCGGCCCCTCGCACTATATGGACCTGTTCCGCGAACGCCCGTTCTTCGCCGGCGACCCGCAGGCCGACATCGCCGCGTTCGCCCGCGCCTATGATCAGACCTACGCCGACACGCACGGCAAGGGCTACATCTGCATCCCCTCCGGCAATCACGACATGATCCGTATGAGGGACACGCTGTCCGAGGAGCAGATGAAGCTCGCGTTCCTGTTCCTGCTGACCATGCCGGGCTGCCCGTTCATCTACTACGGCGACGAGATCGGCATGCGCTACGTGCATGGCCTGGTGTCCAAGGAAGGCGGCTACGAACGCACCGGCTCACGCACCCCGATGCAGTGGGACGGCTCCACCAACGCCGGTTTCTCCGCCGCGCCCGCCGAGGATCTGTATCTGCCCCTCGACCCGGATGCGTCGCGCCCCTGCGTGGCCGCGCAACGCGATGATCCGGAATCGCTGTACGCCACCGTCCGTGCCCTCACCGCCCTGCGCCGCGAGTTCCCCGCACTGGACGCCGACGCCGACTTCGCGTTCCTCCACGCCGAATCGCACGCCTATCCGCTGGTCTACAGCAGGCACCGCGGTGACCAGACGCTGATCGTGGCCATCAACCCCTCCGAGCAGGACGCCTCCTGCACGTTGGACATCACGCCGTCCGACGCCGTCTTCACGCTGGGCACGGCCTGCACCTGGCAGGACGGCGCACTGACCGTGCCGGCGGCGAGCGCGGCCGTGCTGCGCGTCTGACTCGTCAGACCGCACGCGGAGGCGGGCCGGGGCGTCCCGGCCCGCCTCCGACCGAAGTCAGGATTCCGCGGGAGCGCCCTCCAGCCGTTCGAAGATCGGGCAGTACAGCAGCGCACAGCAGTACTGCGGCAGCGCGATGCCGAGCAGCAGGATGAGCGGCACCACGTAGACGAGCACCGCCGCGTAGGCGAACCCGAAGGCCCCCAGGATGACCAGCATGCCTGCGGTGCGCGGGAAGAAGCCGATGGCGGCCATCGCCGCGTTGCGCAGCTGTACCTTCACCGGGTTGTCGTACCGGGAGAGGAAGACGAAGTAGTACTGCGCAATCGTCACCGCAGCCAGCCCGACGATCACCAGCACCACCAACAGCACGCCATGGAAGACCGGGTCAAGCTGCCCCATGATGCTGATATCGCCCAGCATGACGATGATGATGGCCAGACAGACCAGCCACACCACGGTGGCCTGTTTGAAGTTCTCCTTGAACGCCCTGAAGAAATGCGTATGCACATACCCCTCCTCATGGCGGACCATATGCCACAGGGTGTTGTGCATCGCCGTGAACGACGCCCCGGCCGTCACGATCGGGACGCAGCACAGCAGGGTCAGCACGTTGAGCTCGATCAGGTCGAACACCACCGCCATGATGCGGAAGAACCCGTTCTCGCTATCGAAGAGCCTGTACAGTTTCGAGGGTCGCTTCTTGTTGTCTGGGGCCATCATCATCCTTTCCGTAGCGGTGCCGTCACTCCACGAACGGCGGGGTGTGCAGCAGGTCGCGGGTCTCATGCTCGCCGGACGCGTCGGTCCACGTCAGCGAGGCGACCGGCATGTTGTTGTCCACGCCGACGCCGAGCCGCGGCTCGTACTTCAGCGAGGCGCGGGTCGTCGCTCCCGTCCAGGTCAGCGTCAGCGACGCGTCGCCGTCCGCCTCATAGCTGAACTCGCCGTCGAAGGCGTCGAGCGAGTTGCGTAGGCGGCACAGCGCGTTCAGCGCGCGCACGACCGTGCGGTCCAGGTTCTCGTCCACCTCCGCGGTGGTGTAGTAGTGGCGGTTGATGTCGCGCCCGACATGCGTGCGGTTGAGCAGGTCCATGTCATTGCGGCCGGCGAGCGCGCCCACGTAGTAGACCTGCGGCACGCCCGGCAGGAAGAACTGCACGGCGCGCGCGGCCAGATAGTGCTGGTCGTTGCAGCCGAGCGCCGAATAGTAGGTGCTGTTGACCTGGTAGAGGTCCAGGTTCGAGGCGGCGGCGCCGGTTGCGGCGCTGGATTCGCCGTGCGTGTTGCGGTGGATTGTGCGGACGAGCGCGTCCACGTCCTCGTCGGGGATCAGCCCCTTGAGGCTGCGGTCGAGCTGGTCGGAGCCGATGTCGATCACGCCGATGCCGTCATGGGTGTCCAGCACGTTGACGGCGTTGTTCGGGCGGACGCGCACCCAGTGCGACACCGGTTCCACATGTCCGGTGAACAGGCTGTGCAGCAGCAGCGGGGGCAGCGCGAAATCATAGACGCGGTCGACCTTGGAGGCGATCTCGATCTGCTTCTGGTAATACGAATGCACCTCGATGAGGATCTCCAGCCCGCGCTTGACGCCCTCCTCACGCAGACGGCCGATGAGTTCGAAGCTCTTCGGCGTCATGAAGCAGGAGGAGTCGGGCTCCTTGGCACCGTAGCCGACGGCGTCGAGCCGGATGTAGCTGACGTGCGAAGCGGCCATCTGGTCGAAGATCGACATCAGGTATTCCCAGCCTTTAGCCGAATCGGTGTCGATGTCCACCTGCTGCGGGGTGAACGTGGTCCACACCAGACGTGTCTTGCCGCCGCAGGTGTAGTGGGTGAACGGCAGGCCCGGGCGCGGCCGGTAGATGCCGGCCAGTTGTTCCTCGGTGGCGCCGTCCGGGTAGATGCTGCTCAGCGTCAGGAACATCGGGGAATACTCGGAGTCCTCGCCCTTGGCAAGCACATCCTGGAATTGGCTGGATTCCCAGCTCATATGGTTCACGATGGCATCCACCATGATGCCGTGCGTCTTGGAAAGCTCCGCCACATCATCCCACGTGCCCAGCCGCGGATCGACCGTGGTGTGGTCGATCGGGTCGAAGCCCGCGTCCGCGCCGTCGAAAGGCGTGAAGAACGGCAGGATGTGCACGCCCTCATACACCCCCTTGAATCGCGTGCGCAGGATCTCCGTCATGGATTTCAGCGTGCCGTCCCCCAATCGGTCGGCATAGGTGATTAATTGGACTTTATTCTTCATGGTGCAACTCCTTTGTTGATATGACCCCGCCGGTTCGACCCCGTTGTGTCAAACCGGTTCGATACTATCACCGCGCGCCATTGACGTGCAACACCACGTGCCGGGAAACGCCTGCCGCCTAAACGCCGGTCAGCACCGCGTCGTGGCACCGGGCACCACCGTCACCGGCACCACATCGTCGAACAGATCCATCACCTGGGAGATCGCCCGGACGCCCACATCATCGGCATCGTCACCCGCACGATCCGCCACGAAGCCCGACCCGGCCTCACCGGTATCCGCGCCTTGCCCCGCACCATGGACGCCGCCCGCCTCGCTGCGGATCGCATCGCTCATCCGCGTGGCCACCAGTTCGGCCATCGCACGGCAATCCTGACGGATGGCGGTGATCGTCATACCCGCCGCCGACGTCAGATACGTGCCGTCATAGGCCACGATCTGCAGCTCGTCGGGCACGCGAATCCCCAGGCGCAACGCCTCATGCACGCAGAACGCGGCACCCAGATCGGAACTGACCACCGCATCGACCTCGCCGGCGGCGGCACGCTCGCACACCCGCCGGATCGTCTCCGCATACCCCCGGAAATCATATACCTCGCCGGCCTCCACGTACTCATACCCCACGCCGGCCGCCCGCAGTTCACGTTCGAGGGTCAGATGGTAGCGCACCGTCGGGAACGTCGTGTCCTTGCCGACCGTATGGCCTCCCGCAGCGCCGCGCCGCGACTGCGCCCAGTCCACGAAATCGTGGAACTGGGCCCGCGGCCCGCCGACCGCCACCACGCGGCGCGCCCCGGAACGCACCAGCATCGCCGCCGCCAGTCGCCCGCCCTGCTCGTGGTCCGCCCCCACCGAGGGGATGCCCTCCCCCAGATACCGGTCGAACGCCACCACCGGACGGTTGATCGAGGTCCAATAATCAGGGGCGTGCGAGGTATGGGCCCCCATCACGATCCCGTCCATCATGTGCCGGCGCAACATGTCCACGTACTCGGCCTCGCCGGTGCGCATATCCACCGTCGAGCACAGCATAGTCCGCAGCCCGCGTTCGGCCAGCGCACGCTGAAGCTCCGCGGTCATGGTGGAGAAGAACGGATGCCGGATCGTCGGAACGATCACCCCCACCAGGGACGTCCGCCCGCTGAACAGATTGCGGGCCAGCTCGTTGGGGATGTAATCCAGCTCGCGCATCGCGGCCTCCACCCGGTCACGCATCTCCTGAGACACGTATCCGGTTCCGTTCACCACCAACGAAACGGTACTCAGCGACACACCGGCCTTCTTCGCCACGTCGCGCATCCCGACCATACCGCACTGCTCCTTATCCGTTCACGCGACATCGTCGCGCCATCCGTCACCGTTGAATAGAACGACGCACGATACGATTCATCCATCTATGCGTAAAGTTTAACCGCGGAAACACAGCACGCCAAATACCGTCGTCCGGCTCAACGCCCCGCCGAACCGACCATCCAGCCCAACGCCACGCACACGATCGGCACCACCACCGTGGCCAGCAGATACCAGCCGGCCATCGCGAACCGTCCGTTCCTCGCCAACGACACCATCTCGTTGATCGCGGTCGAGAACGTGGAGAACCCGCCCAGGAACCCGGTGACGAACAGCAGATACGTGGACTGCTCCACCGCCATGGACGCATACGCCGCGGCGGCCACGCCGGCGCAGAACGTGGCGATCACGTTGATCACGAACGTGGACAGCGGGAACGCGCGGCTCCACCACCGCTGGATCGAGGTGTTCAGCACAAAGCGGGCCACCGCGCCCAGACCGCCGCACAGGCACACCAACAACGCCGTCATCCGCGCACCTCCCCCGTGAATGGGTCGGAGACCATCGGGATCTCCGTGGTATCGGGCTTCGGCTCGATCACCGACGACGACACGGACGGAATCGACTCGTCTTCATCCGCCGCATCGGCGGCCTTGCCGGCTGCCGCGCCGGCGGCGTCGGGAACCGGCACCACCACGGGCGCATCCACCACAATCGGCGCGTTCTCCACGGCCGTCACCATGGCCGCCGGCATCGCATGCCTGCCGCCGGGCTGCGGCGAGAACGCCGCGGCCACCAGCTTGGCCTGGCGCTTGGCGCAGGCCGCCAGCCCCAGACGCGTGCCGTACCACGCCACCGCCAGGCCGCCGGCGAACGACACCAGCATATAGATCGCGAACCCGATGACGTACCCCTGCCGCAGCGAGGCCAGCTCCTCGATCACCATGGCGGACAGCGTGGAGAACCCGCCGCACATGCCCATGCCGACGCCGCGGCTGGTCAGTTGGCGGACCCTCTTGCGGATCCACGACGCCTGCGACATATACGCGGTCAGCGCGGCGTAGATGAAGCACGCCGCCATATTCGCCACGAACGTGGCCACGTGGAACGACGAGGCAATCGCGCCGGCCTGCGCCTGCGGCACCGCCACCGACAGTCCGTAGCGCATGCCCGTGCCGATGCAGCCGCCGACGAACACCACCAGATAGATCATCGCATCGGCCAGCGGGTTGAACCGTGGCTGGAACGCCTTGATCGGGGCCAGCGGGATCTGAGGGGGTACCAAATCCGCGGCCGGGGTGGAGGCATCGGGAACGCCCGCGCTCCCCCCACGAATGGACGCGGACGCATCGGAACCGGATGAAGATACAGAAGACGGGGCATCGTGTACAACCGTCATCCGACCGTTCCGCACGGCGTCCCGTTGTCCGTAACCGGCCATCGCCACCTCCCGCCTTCCCGCGCCGACGACATCACGGCCGGGATACGCATCATCGCACAACCCAATCGGACGACCGTCATCGGCGATTGCCGACCGGGCTGATCGGGTCTGAGACAAAACGTTACATCAATCCAACAGCGAATGCACCGAGATGATATGGTCGCGCTGCGGGCCGGTGCCGATCACCGAGATCCGGCAGCCGGACAGCTCCTCCAGACGCTTGACGTAATCCTGCGTGGCCTGGGGCAGATCCTCGAAGGCGTGCACCTGGGAGATGTCCTCGGTCCAGCCGGGCATCGTCTCGTAGATCGGCTTGGCATCGGCGAACGCGGCCTGGTCGCACGGCATGTCGTCGTAGCGGGTGTGCGTGCCGTCGGGGTTCTCCACGTCGTAGGCCACGCAGATCGGGATCTCCTTGAGGCCGGTCAGCACGTCCAGCTTGGTCAGCACGATGTCGGTCAGGCCGTTGACCTGCACCGCGTAGCGGTTCACCACCGCGTCGAACCAGCCGCAACGGCGGGGGCGGCCCGTGGTCACGCCGAACTCATGGCCCTGCTGCTGCAGCCACTTGCCCTGCTCGTCGATCAGCTCGGTGGGGAACGGGCCCTCGCCCACGCGGGTCACATAGGCCTTGGAGACGCCGATCACACGACTGATCTTGGTCGGGCCGACGCCGGTGCCGGTGCAGGCGCCGCCAGCGGTCGGATTGGAGCTGGTCACGAACGGGTAGGTGCCGTGGTCCACGTCCAGCATGGTGGCCTGACCACCCTCGAACAGCACCGTCTTGCCGGCGTCCAGCGCCCGGTTCAGCACCAGGCTCGTATTGGCCACGTACGGCTTCAGGCGTTCGCCGAGCTTAAGCAACTCGTCGGTGGTGCGGTCCACGTCGATGGCGCGGCGGTTGTACAGCTTGACCAGCATCTGGTTCTTCTGGTGCAGGCTGGCCTCCACCTTGTCATGCAGGTGCTCGGCGTTGAACAGGTCGTGCACGCGGATGCCGACGCGGTTGATCTTGTCCGCGTAGGCCGGGCCGATGCCGCGGCCTGTGGTGCCGATCTTGCGCTTGCCCAGGAAACGTTCGGTCACCTTGTCGATCACGCGATGGTACGGGGCGATGATCTGGGCCGACTCGCTCACCAGCAGGCGGGAGCAGTCCAGGCCGCGGGATTCCAGGCCGTCGATCTCCTCGAAGAGTACCTCCGGGTCCACCACCACGCCGTTGCCGATCACCGGCGTGACGTTCGGGTTGATGATGCCGCTGGGCAGCAGGTGCAGCGCGTACGATTCGTCGCCGACCACCACCGTGTGGCCCGCGTTGTTGCCGCCGTTGAAGCGGGCGACGTAATCGACCTTGGTGCCGATCAGATCGGTCACCTTGCCCTTGCCTTCGTCGCCCCACTGGGCGCCGATCAACACGATTCCAGGCATTCCGCACCTCCTTATGCACCCGCAGTCCCGTCCGGCGCCGCGCCCTCATGCACGCTTGCATGCGTGGTACGCCTCCCGAACATCGGCGCGCTCGACATGTCCGGCACACCCTGACATGTCTGGCACGCTTTGGCGGATACAGCCACATTTTCGCCACAAGTAGCGTACCCTGAGCCCTATACCGGGCGGGGGCTACTTCAGCGCGCGGCCGGCGGAGCCGAGCTGCACGCAGGCCTCCACCACGCGTGCGGCCATGGCGTCCTCGGCCTCGCGGCCCCAGGAGCGCGGGTCATACAGCTTCTTGTTGCCCACCTCGCCGTCGACCTTGAGCACCGCATCGTAGTTGCGGAACATGTGACCGGCGATCGCCCGGGAGAACGCGTACTGGGTATCCGTGTCGATGTTCATCTTGACCACGCCGTAGGAGACGGCCGCGGCGATCTCCTCGGGCGAGGAGCCGGAACCGCCATGGAACACGAGCGCGAACGGCTTGCCCTCCGGCAGGTCGGGGATCGCGCAGGAGGACACGCTTGAAGCCCCCAGGCTGCCGAGACGCCCGTCATGCGTGGCGTTCCACACCTCGGTCTGGATATCGCGCAGCAGTTCGGGGCGCAGCTTGACCACGCCCGGCTTGTATGCGCCGTGCACGTTGCCGAATGTGAACGCGGCCATGTACCGGCCATGCTCGCCCAAGCCAAGCCGTTCGGCCACGCGCAGGCCGTCGGCGGGCGTGGAGTACAGCTTCTCGTTGATCTCCGCGGAGTGGCCGTCCTCCTCGCCGCCCACCGCGCCGATCTCGATCTCCAGCACTGTCTGCGCGCGCACCGACTTCTCCAGCAGTTCGGCGGCGATGGTGAGGTTCTCCTCCAGCGGTACGGTGGAGCCGTCCCACATATGCGACTGGAAGGTGGGCTCCTGCCCGTGGCGGACCTGGTCGATCTCGTGGTCGAGCAACGGCCGCACCCATTCGTCCAGGTACTGCTTGGCGCAGTGGTCGGTGTGCAGGGCGATGGTGATGTTCGGGTACTGCGCGGCCACCTCGTGTGCGAACGCCGCGAACGCCAGCGATCCGACGACGCGGTCGTGCACGGTTTTGCCGGAGAAATAGGCCGAACCGCCGACCGACACCTGGATGATGCCGTCGGATTCCGCTTCGGCGAATCCCTGCAGTGCCGCGTTGAGCGTCTGCGAGCTGGTCACGTTGATCGCCGGATACGCGTACCCCCCATGGCGCGCGGCGTCCAGCATTTCGGCATATCGTTCGGGAGTTGCAATCGTCATACTGCCATTATCCCGCGTCGGCGTCCGCCGCCGCCCGCGATCCGCGGAAATTCACTGTGTGTTTGCTCACACTGGACGTACCGTCCTCGGCATGGTCCGGAGGACGCCGCGCACCAAAACCATGCCATGCGCATGCGTCCGCGCCCGTCCGTCGGTCTCACCCGGCACGAGACGGGTGCAGCCCGTCGCCCGCCTACTGCCGGACGACGACCGTATCGCCGGCATGCACCTGTTCCCGGGAGATTCCGCGCAGCATCAATCCCACCGTGTCACCCTGCCGTGCCACGTCGGCTGGTTTTCGGAACGCCTCGATGCCGACGATTGTGGTTTCGCCGACCACGGACGCGCCGTCCGCGCCGATGACGACCGCGGCATCACCGCTCCGGCACGACCCGGACGCCACCTGCCCGACGACGACCACGCCCCTGCCCGCGATGGTGAACACGTCCGCAATCGGCAGCAGGAACTCCCCGGCCGATACAGGCACCGCCCCGGACGGCCCGGGCTCCCCCGTCGACGCCGGGACACCGGCGGCACGGGAGTCAATCGCCTCGTCCATACCGACCTGTCCCGTATCTTTGGACTTTCTGAATAGGTCAAACAATCCCATACCGACCTCCTCGACGATGGTGACCGACTCGTACGCCATATGGCCCCTTTCAGGGTATCAGTCACGGAGATCGAACGATATGCCCCGAATGTCGCCGTTTCGTCGACGAAAGACCACGGCCGGGCAAGCGGCCGCCCGTATGATGGTGTGTACACCGGCATAGCGAGGGGATTATGGACAACATCGAGAAACCGTCGTTCGACGGCATTGCGCGCGGGGTACCGCATCACGGCAACGAGACTCCGCGCCGCCCGCGCCGACGCTGGCCAATCGTTCTGGCGATCGCCGTGATGGCGACGCTGCTGGCGTGCGGCGGCGCGTGGGCGTATTGGATGTGGGACCACCATTGGCGGCTGATTCCGGTCCGCGTGAACGACACCACGCTGGAGGTCCGCGTCGATACCACGTTGGGGACGCTGTTGAGCGACAACAACGATTTCGGACATAAGCCGGGCCGTCTGCTGGCGATCACCGGCGAGGTAATCGATGAACGCGGCGGCGAGCCGATGGCCGTGACGTTGAACGATGCGACCGTGGCCGCTGATTCGTTCGATTCGACGCCGCTGCCGGAACCCGCGACAGTGACGGTGGCGTCCGGCGGGGATGTGACCGAGGAGCATGACGTGCGGCACGATCCGGTGCCGCACGGCGCGACCATCGGCACCGGCGGTTCGATCCAGCGGCTCGCCCAGACCGGCAAGGACGGCGTGCGCGAGGTATGGGTGGGTCGCTCCTCGAAACAGGAAGTGGACAAGGGCGTGATCGAGCAGCCGGTTGATCTGGTAGTGGAGGCGGTCAATCCGCGACCGTCCGGCCGCAAGGTGGTCGCCTTGACGTTCGACGACGGCCCGAGCCAGTATACGGGCAGGATTCTGGACGTGTTGAAGGACAAGGGCGTCAAGGCCACGTTCTTCAACCTGGGGCAGAACGCGGCGAATAATGCGGCGACTGCACAGCGGCTGGTCAACGAGGGGCATCAACTCGCCTCGCACAGCAACACGCATCCGAACATGCCGGAGCTGGGGCGCGACGAGATGCGCGCCGATATCAGCGCGAGCCTCGACGCCCTCCAATCGGCGGCCGGTGTGGACACCAAAACGTTCCGCGCGCCGTACGGCGCGTTCGGCGAACAGCAGTGGAAGGACGCGGCCGACCTGATCGACATGAACGTGCTGTGGGATATCGACACGCTCGACTGGCAGCGCCCGGGGGCGGATGCGATCACGCAGACGGTGCTCGACAACGCGCACAACGGCGCGATCGTGCTCATGCACGACGGCGGCGGCGACCGCTCGCAGGATATCGAGGCGCTGCCGGGCATCATCGACGGGCTGCGCGAACAGGGCTACGAGTTCGTGACCATCAAGCAGCTGTCGGCGATGGTGTGAACGCCGGCTGCGGGGCAAATTCCTTCAGCATGCTCAGCGTGACTTGGACGTATTCATGCGACGCCCCGAATGTCGCCACAACATCGATTTCGCCGTCACGGCTCCGGCCAATCGTGACCTGGTATCCTCGCCGCAGCAACTCCATGAAGATGATGTCTTCAAGCTGCGCTCCGCGATCCGAGAACACGAATTTCAAATACGTCGAAAAACGCAACTGTTTTGAGGGCGTTTTCAATATGTTGAAATTCAACACTCCTGTCACGTCCACGAAGATTCACCAGCCCCTGCATTGCACGTACCGCACTCTGTGTCTGGTTGCTTCCCCTGAAGCTGAGCCTTCACCCTATCCAGTGCAGCCTGCATTGCATGTACCGCACTCTGCGTTTAGTGGTGATAGTGCAGAATTTGGCACGTGGGTTGTGGCCAGGGATTTGGCAGTGGAGCGGGCGACGGGAGTCGAACCCGCCTCTAAAGCTTGGGAAGCTTTCATTCTACCGATGAACTACGCCCGCAAGTCGGCCCGCTTGTGGCAGGCACAAAACCATAGCGTACCACGAATCCGCAGGAAGTAAAACACCGTGCGACAGCTCCGGACACGCGCCCCGTCATCGGCACCCGAACGGACGCCGCATCGGCGTCGGAAGCGGCATCGCGAACAAACCCGACCGACACACCCCGCGCACGGCCCGCAGCATCACGCCGTCAGTACCGGATCTGGGCGCTGCCGGAACCCGCGGCCACGCCGGCGCCCCGCATCTCCTGGGCCATCTGCATCAGGCGGGCGATACGCTCCTCAGTCGGCGGATGGGTGGAGAACAGCTTGCTGAATCCGACCGCGGAGAACGGGTTGGCGATCATCATCGCCGCGACGGACTGGGTAGCGGCGGTCTTCGGCATACGGTTGGCCTGCGTGCCGTACGTGATCTTGTTCAGCGCCGAGGCGAGGGCCTCCGGGTCGCCGGTCAGCGCGCTGCCGTCCTCGTCGGCGTCGAACTCGCGGGTGCGGGAGATCGCCATCTGGATCAGCGAGGCGGCGATGGGCGCCAGGATGGCGCTCAGCAGCACGCCGATCAGGCCGAACGCGCCGGAGCCGCCGTTGTCCCGGTCGTCGTCGTACCGTTGCGCGCCGCCGAAGTACATCAGCGAATACCCGAGGTAGGTGATGACGGTGGCCATGGCGGAGGCGATGGCGGAGGTCAGGATGTCGCGGTTGTAAACGTGCATGAGCTCGTGGCCGAGCACGCCGCGAATCTCCCGTTCATTGAGGATCTGTAGGATGCCCTGCGTGCAGCAGACCGCCGCATGCCGTTCGTTGCGGCCGGTGGCGAAGGCGTTGGGGCTCATGGTGGGGGCGATGTAGATGCGGGGCATCGGCTTGCCCGCTTTGGCGGACAGTTCGCGCACGATCTTGTACAACATCGGGGCCTCCTGTTCGGAGACCTCGCGCGCATGCATCGAGGCGATGGCGAGTTTGTCGGAGAACCAATAGGAGCCGAACGTCGTCACCAGTCCGATGACGATGTAGATGCCCAGCGTGCCGCGGCTGCCGCCGGTCAGCCACCAGATCAGCATGATCACGGCCCACATCAGCGCGAACAGCAGCGTTGTTTTCAGGCCATTGTAATGGCCACGCACCCGCAGATTGCCTTCCATACGGCTCAGACTAAATTTCTTGGCTGGATATTTGCTGGACGTCCGCTCCGAGCAAAAGCCCGCCGGTCACGACCGGGCCTTCGCAAGCCCCTGCCGAGCCCCGACTTACAGCCGCCGCAGCACCTCAAACCGACCCTGTGGCTGATAGTTGAATTCGCATCAGGGCCAGACAGATATACAACAACGAACGCTCACCTTTTGCTTGACCGTTGTCAAGTACTTGACAACGGTCAAGCAAAAGGTGAGCGTTCATGCATCATCCGGCTCAGCGAGTCCAGGTGCCGAGATCATCCCGCCCCTCAGGCGTGGGCCAGTTCGCGCATCTGGTCAGGGTCGATGACCTTCTTGTGCTCGCGGCCTTCCTTCGCGCCCTCGGCACGCTCGAATGCATCGATCTTCTTCCAACCGGCGAAGTCGATCGGCTTGACGCCGCGCTCAGCCAGCAGGCGGTCGATGGACTCCGGATCGCGGTCCGGGGCCACGCAGCCGCCCTCGGCGGCCTTGGAGAGGTCCTCGAGCATGTTGGTCACGATCATCAACGCGTCGGACTTGGTCGAGCCGATCAGACCGACCGGACCGCGCTTGGCCCAACCGGTGGCGTACAGGCGCTCACGCACCTCGCCGCCCTCGGCCTCGGTGGTGATGCGGCCATCGCCGTTCGCATTCGCCAGATGAGCACGACGCTGGTCGTAGGCGATGCCCGGGGCCGATGCCGGCTGGTAGCCGATCGCATGGTACACGGCCTGCACCGGGTAGTCCTTGAACTCGCCGGTGCGGTGCATCCTGCCGTCGGCGCCGGTTTCGGTGCGCTCCACGCGGATCGCCACAACCTTGCCGTCCTCGCCCAGCACCTCGGTCGGCGCGGAGTTGAAATGGATGTAGTACTTGCGGTCGGCCGGGTTGCCCTCGAAGTCGACGTCGCCGTCATCCTCCATATCCTCGGCCATCTCGCGGATGGCGAACAGCTCCTCTACCATCTGACGGGTGAGCTTATCCTTGCCGGCCTCCTCGATCGTATCGTCGTCGAGTTCGAAGTCGTCCTCGTTGATGATCAGCTGCACGCCGGGCAGCTTCTCCATCTCGCGCAGCTCCTGCACCGAGAACTTGGCCTGGGCCACGCCACGGCGGATGAACAGGTGCAGCACGCGCGCCTTGTTGGCCTTGATGCCCTCATACACGTTGTCGGGGATGTCGGTGCGGGCCTTGAGATCGTCGGCGTTGCGCATGAGCTCGCGGGCCACGTCCATGGCCACGTTGCCGCCGCCGATCACGGCGACCTCCTCGGCCTCGAGCGGCCAGGTGCGGGCGCCGGTCGGATAGCCGTCATACCATTCCACGAACTTGGCCGCGCCATACACGCCATCCAGGTCGGCGCCGGGCAGACCCAGCGGCTTGTCCTCCACCGCGCCGGTGGCGAACAGCACGGCATCGTAACGGGCGAGCAGCTCGTCGAGCGTCACGTCCTTGCCGAACTCCACATCGCAGTACAGGTGGATATTCGGATTGTCGAGCGTCTTCTCGAGCGCGTCGGCGATGAACTTGATGGACGGATGGTCGGGGGCCACGCCGTAGCGGACCAGACCGAACGGCACGGGCAGCTTCTCGAACAGATCGATGCGGGCGTTCTCGCCCAGGCCCAGCTCGGCGCCGGTCTTCTTGAGCTGGCGCAGGAAGATATCGGAGGAGTAGACGCCGGCCGGGCCGGCGCCGATCACTGCAATGCGAAGTTCGTTGTTCTCAGTCACGCGACCAGCCTAGCGCAACGCCTCGAATCGCACTAGGCCCAGGCCGCATGACATTCAATGAATCCTCACGAGCCGGAGCCTCAGTCCTTATCGATGAGGGCGGTGAGCGCCCACAGGATCGACACCACGTCGATGGCCTCCTGCATCAGCGCGCCGATGACCACCGGGATCAGGTTGAACGCGGCAGCGATCATGCCGATCAGCGCCAACCCCAATCCCAGGCACACGGCCTGGATCATCACACGCTTGGTGCGCCGGGAGATGGCCACGGCACGCGGCACGGCGGCGATATCGTCGTTCATGATCACCACCTGCGCGGATTCGGAGGCGGCGGTCGAGGTGCCGTCGGTGATGGCCACGCCGATGTCGGCGGCGGCCAGCACCGGGGCGTCGTTGACGCCATCGCCGACCATCATCGTGACCGAACGGGTGGTCGATTCGCCGACGAACCGCGCAATCAGCTTGTCCCACCACGGCTGCTTGAACGGATGCTCATGGGCGGCGTCGGCGATGGCCTGCACCTTGCCTTCGGGGAACAGTTCGGCGTGCACGTCGTTGATGCCGACCTCAGCGGCGATGATGTCGGCGGAGGCGCGCTTGTCTCCGGTCAGCATCGTCAGGCGCTCCACACCCATCGAACGCAGCTTGGACAGCGACTCCTTCGCGTTCGCGCGCGGCACGTCCTTCAGCACGATGCGTGCCGCCAGTTCGCCGTCGACGGAGACGTACGTGGCCATCTCATCAGGGGCGAGCTCGCCGAACATCTGCGCCACCGTGAGTTTGCGCGCGGCCTGAGCCGACGCTTCGGCCTCCGCCCGCCTGCGCGCGGCGTCAACGGTAGCACGGAAACCGTCGGAGTTCACGGCACGGCCATGCACCGCACCAGTCTCCGTTACGTCGGTGACCGCGGCATCCGGCGCCGCAGCCGCTCCGTCCTCCGACGCGGTGACGAAAGCGAACCGTCCGACGCGGATCCGATGCCCGTTGACCTCGCCGCTGACACCGTTGCCGGCGTCCTCGGTCACGCCGCGCACCACCGGGTAGCTGCGGGCGTCCACCAGCCACTCGTCTTCCGACGGCAGCGTTTCGCCAGCCGCGGCGCGTTCCTTGAGCCGGTCCATGACGGCCGTGCCACCGGTGGCGATGCCCTTGGCCAGGATGTGCACCGAATACGATTCGACGACACCGGCGTACATGAGGATATGGTCGGCGTCCAACCCCGCATACGCCTTGTTGTCAGGCCGCGCGGCGGCAGACGAGCCGCCGCCCTTCCCGTCATGCTCGCCGGCGATCTCCACGCGCACGACCTGCGGCTTCTTGACCGTCAGCGTGCCGGTCTTGTCGAAAAACACGTGCGAGACGCGGCCCAGATTCTCCAATATGTCCTGCGCCTTGATGATGATGCCGGCCTTCGCGAGCCTGCCGGTGCCGGCGATGTAGGCGACCGGCGCGGCGATGAGCAGCGGGCACGGGGTGGCCAGCACGAGCACCTGCGCGAAGCGGGTCGGATCGGCGGAGACGATCCAGGCGGTGCAGGCGATGACGAACGAGATCACGGTGAACGGCACGGCCATCAGGTCGGCGGTCTTGACCACGGTGGCGCGCGACTCCTGCGCGGAGGAGACCAGCTCGATGATGCGCTGGTACTGCGAATCGCGGGCGAGTTCGGTGGCGCGCATGGTCAGCGTGGCCGAACCGTTGATGGCGCCCGACATCACGCGGGCACCGGCATACACCTCACGCGGCACGGGCTCGCCGTTGATGTTGCTCAGGTCGAGCGTGGCCGAACCGCTGAGCAGCTCGCCGTCGACAGGGATCGTTTCTCCGGGCAGCACGATGAGCACGTCGCCGAGCCTCACCTGGTCGACGGAGACGGTGTGGAACGGGGCATGCGCCATGTCGGCGGCGTCCCCCGCGGTCTCGTCCGCCGAACCGTGGGGCTCCGCGGTCTCGCCGGACAGCACCCGGTCGACGTGGCTCATATCTCGCGCGGCGACATCGCCGGCCCGCACGCCGGATCCCACGCCCGGCAGGTTGGCGACATGAGCGATCTGCGGCGCGGCCTCCATCAGCGCGGTCAGGTTGTTCTTGGCCTTATCCTCGGCATACGCCTCAATGGCGGTGCCGGAGAACACCATGAGCACCACGACCCAGCTGGCCCAATACTCCTCGACGGCCAGCGTGGACAGCAGCGCGACCACGGCGAGGATGTCGACGCCGACATGGCCGTGGCGGATATCGTCGATCATGCCGCGCAGCGTGTCGATGACGGTGTAGATGACCAGCACGATCACGATCCACTGGCCGACGCTCGGGTCGACGAACCAGAACGGCTTGCTCCACGGGCGGAAATCCCACAGCAACGCGATGGGGATGGCCGAGAGAACAACGACCGGCAGCATGGGCACGAGTTTGCACACGTTCGATATCTTGTGCAATATAGCGATGAAAGTCTTCATCGTCTCTCCTTACGTCGGTATCGGCCATGCGAACGGTCCGCACGGCCGGTGCTTGATTCACGCCTTGTTAGCCCATCGACGACAAGAATCGCACGACACACGGCGTAAAGATCAACAATTCATCTTCGGTTTTCGGCCCGCTCAGCGGGCACCGGTATGAGCCTACCAGCAGATGCCCGGCGACTCCAACTTCGGCGCGGTCGCCTGCATGTCCGTCAGCGTGTCCGAGCGCGCATGCCTAGTTTCCACGAGCGCGACGCTTCGGTCGCCCCGCCCGCGTCGCCGCAGGACACATCGCCATAGGACACATCGCCACGAATGCGGCAGCGCCTCCCCGCTGTCGACCCGTATGGGCCGATCGCCGGGAGGCGCTGTACGTGGTTGCCTGTTACCGCTCGGATCACCAGAAACCGAACGGGTCATAGACGCCGCCGTCGTCATACCCGTTGCCGTTCTGGTCCTGCTGACCCTGCTGACCCTGCTGACCGGAGCCGTTCTGCTCGGTGCGGTTGCTGCCGTTGACGGCCTCCTCCTGCTGGTCGAGCGTCACGTCCACGTCCATGGTCTTGCCGCCGCGCACGATGGTGAGCTTCACCGTGTCGCCGAGCGACGCGGCGCGCACGAAGCCGAGCAGCGAGTAGTTGTTGTTCACCGCGTTGCCGTTGAACGCCACGATCGTGTCGTTCGCCTGCAGGCCGGCCTTGTCCGCCGGGCTGCCGGATACGACGGCCTTGCCGCCGGTGCTCGGCGTGGTGATGCGGGCGCCGCCGCGGACCACGCCGTCGGCCTCGACCGTGTCGCTGGTGATGGTCACGCCCAGCGCCACATGCGTGGCGTGGCCGTCCTTCATGATCTCGTCGGATACACGCTTGACCAGGTTCGACGGGATGGCGAAGCCGATGCCGATCGACCCGGCCTCGCTGCTGGAGCTGGCGGTGGAGGCGATCGACGAGTTGATGCCGATGACCTGTCCGGCCGCATTGAACGTCGGGCCGCCCGAGTTGCCGGGGTTGATGGCCGCGTCGATCTGCACGGCATTGGTCACGACCTGCGAATTGTTGTCGTCCATCACGCTGACCGGACGGTTCAGCGCGGAGACGATGCCGGTGGTCGCCGTGTCGTCGTAGCCCAGCGGGTTGCCGATGGCCATCACCGCCTCGCCGACCGCGAGCTTGTCCGAATCGGCGAATTCGACCGGAACCAGCCCGTCGGGCGCGTCATCCAGCTGGATGACCGCCAGATCGGTGGTGGTGTCGGTGCCGGTGACCTGCGCGGTGTACATCTGTCCGTTCGACAGTGTGACCTGAATGTTCTGCGCGCCGGAGATCACGTGGTTGTTGGTCACGATATGGCCCTGCTCGTCGATGATCGCGCCGGAGCCGGCCGCCGTGCCGTTCTGCACCGTGGTCTGGATGGAGACCACCGACTGCGAGACCTTGTTCGCCACGGCGACCCAGTCCACGGCCTCGCCGTTGGTGATCGCCGCGCTGCCGTCACCGGACGTGTTGGAGTCCACGTTCTGCAGGGAGCTGGTCGTCGGCACCTTCACCCAGCCTTCGGTGATCGCCACGTAGCCGACGCCGAGGCACAGCGCCGCGCTGATCAGGGCCGCCACCACCGCGATGACCACGCCGCTGGCCGTGCGGGTGCCCCCGTGATTCGGACGCTGCGGGCCGGAGGCCGGCGGGAAGATCGGATTCTGCGGACCGGTCGGCCCCTGCTGGCCGTTCGCCTGCGGCATCATGAACGGATTGGTGGGGGCGTTGTTCGCCGGGGTGCCGCCCTGCCCCTGGTTCGGGGTGCCGCCGTTGTCGGTCTGGAACGGGTTGCCGAACAGGTACGGGTTGCGGTTGCCTTGCGCGGGCATCTGCTGAGTCGGCGCGGTCTGGGGCTGCTGCTCCGTGGTCGGCTGCGCGGGCGTGGGGCCGTATGCGCCGTATTCCGGCGCGGGGCGGTACGGCGAGGACTGGGGCGCCTCCGCCGTCACCGCGGGCTGGGCCGACGTCGGCGCATCCTGTCCGGCGTCGGCGTCCGCCGGGGTCTGGACTGTGGGCGGAATCGTTTCGGTCGGCTGCTCGACGTTCGAGGTCCCATTGCCGTTGGTCATGATGAACTGGTCGCCCTCCACAACCTGCTGCGCCTGATGCTCCTGCTGAGGCTGTTC
The DNA here is from genome assembly GCF_000771405.1 of Bifidobacterium pullorum DSM 20433. GTDB lineage: Bacteria > Actinomycetota > Actinomycetes > Actinomycetales > Bifidobacteriaceae > Bifidobacterium > Bifidobacterium pullorum. Next base: position 29,123 of record NZ_JDUI01000017.1, read on the forward strand.
GTTCGGCTGTGATGCCGGCGGGTTCTGCCAGCTGCCGTTGTTTTCTTCAGCCATTGCTGCTCCTTGGTTTCGTACTGTTTTCTTATGCCGTTTATACTTCCGGCGGTCAACCTGCTCGGCTTACCGCCGTCTCGGAATCGCTAAGTATGAGTTAAGGAAGCGGTTCTGGAAGTTTTCTGAATGTTGGTTGGAAGGTTAGCGTTAGCCAGTCATGATATTCGCTGGAGTCCGTTGCGCGCAATGCCGCCGAGACTCCCGACCACCGGCCGGAACACCGATATGCCAATGATTCCGGCGGTTTTGGCGTCACCGCCACCGGCGCATCCCCATCCCTGTCCCCTCCCCCGATGTGATGCAGCTCACTGCGGGGTTTCGGCAGTGCTTCGCCTAGAGTGAACGGTATGACCAGTCTGCTTGATCACCCTCGCGGGGCGGAACCGGGCAAGCCCGGCGACCGCAACGCGTTCTCGTTCGAAACCATCACCCGTCTGCCCGACTCCCCCGACGGCAAGGGGCGCGGCGGCGCACGGTACGGCCGCACCGGCATCATCCACACCCCGCACGGCGATATCCGCACGCCCGCGTTCGTGCCGGTCGCCACCCAGGCCGCGATGAAGGCGGTGCTGCCGGAGACGATGAAGGATCTGGGCGCGCAGTGCCTGCTGTCGAATGCGTTCCACCTGTACGAACGGCCGGGCGAGGATGTTCTGGACGCGGCGGGCGGTCTCGGCCGGTTCATGAACTGGGATGGGCCGACGTTCACGGATTCGGGCGGCTTCCAGGTGCTCTCGCTGGGCGCGGGCTTCAAGAAGACGCTGGCGATGGACGTGACCGGTATGAAGTCGGACGACGTGATCGCCGAAGGCAAGGAGCGCCTGGCGTTCGTGGACGAGGACGGCGTGACGTTCAAATCGCCGCTCAACGGTTCGTTGCACCGGTTCAGCGCCGAAATCTCGATGGGCATCCAGCACAAGATCGGCGCCGACATCATGTTCGCATTCGACGAACTGACCACGCTGATGAACACGCGCGGCTATCAGGAACGGTCGGTGGAGCGCACGTTCCGCTGGGCGCAGCGCTGCGTGGCCGAGCACCAGCGGCTCACCGAGGCGCGACTCGGCAAACCGTACCAGGCGCTCTACGGCGTGGTGCAGGGCGCGAACTACGAGGATCTGCGGCGGCGGGCCGCATCGCAGATCGCCTCACTCGACTTCGACGGCGTCGGCATCGGCGGCGCGATGGAGAAACGCATCATCGGCGACATCTGCGCGTGGATCTGCGACGAGATGCCGGAGAACAGACCGCGGCACGTCCTCGGCATCGCGGCGGTCGACGACATCTTCGCCTGTGTGGAGAACGGCGGCGACACGTTCGACTGCGTGGCCCCCGCCCGCTGCGGGCGCAACGGCGCGATCTTCACGCGCGATGGCCGCTACAACGTCAAACGCGCCGAGTTCAAAACCGACTTCGGCCCGTTGGAAGAAGGCTGCGACTGCTACACCTGCCAGCACTACTCACGCGCCTACGTGGACCATCTGCTGCGCGCCCGCGAGCTCAACGGCTTCACGCTGGCCACCATCCACAACGAACAGTTCTTCGTCAAACTGCTCGACGACATCCGCGCCTCAATCGACGGCGGCTATTTCGACGAGTTCCGCGACGCGACGCTGGCCCGCTTCTACGCCAACGGCTCCCGCGGCTGAACCGATACCGAATCGATGATCCAAGCTGATAATCCGAATCGATAGTCCGAAGCGATAGGGAGGACTGCATCATGAACCTGCTCGAAGCGATGGAACAGCGGCACGCCATCCGCGCCTACACCGACGAACCGGTCGATCAGGCGGTTCTGGACATCCTGCGGGCCGAAATCGACGCCTGCAATCAGGAGAGCGGCCTGCACATCCAGATGGCCGCCGGGCTCGATGACGCGTTCCTCGGACTGAAGACGCATTACGGGCGGTTCACCGGCGTGCACAACGCCATCGCGTTGATCGGGCGGCCGGCGTGCGTCGGCGCGACGGACGGCACGGCGCCGAACGACGCCACGGCCGCGTGGCACAAAGCCGCCGCTGCGGATGAGGCGGCCACCGACGCTGGCGAAATCACCCTGCAGGAGCGGGTCGGCTACTACGGGGAGCGCCTGGCACTGCGCGCCGTGCAGCTGGGATTGGAGACCAGCTGGGCCGTGCTGGACGATGCGGACACGGCGGAACACCCGTGGTGGTGCCTGCACCCCGGCGAGAAGATCGTGTGGGTGCTGGCGTTCGGGCACGGTGCACGTCCGGGCGGACGCCGCCGCAGCAAGCCGATCGAGGAGCTGTGCCGGATTCCGGACGGCATGACGATGCCCGACTGGTTCCGCGCCGGCATGGAGGCCGCGATGCTCGCGCCGACGTCGCTGAGCCAACAGCCGTTCCTGTTCACGCTACACGAGGACGGCACGGTCAGCGCCGAGGCAACGGAGGGGCTGTTCGCGCACGTGGGGCTGGGCTGCGCGAAGTACCATTTCGAGGTCGGGGCGGGGCGAGACCGCGTTGTATGGCGGTGATGGGCGCACGCCGCTGACGCGCTGCCACCGCACTCACCTTTTACTTGACGATTGTCAAGTACCCGACGGCGGCCTCGACGAACCGGCGGCAACGCGACACGCCGATTTGTGGGTTCCGCTAAACGCGTGGTAAATTATCCACTTGTCTGCGAGTGTGGCGGAATGGTAGACGCGCTGTCTTCAGGTGGCAGTGAGTGTATGCTCGTGGGGGTTCAAGTCCCCCCACTCGCACCAGCGAAAAGGGCTGGAACCCAAGGGTTCCGGCCCTTTTGCTTTCCCGGAATCGCTGTTTTCAGGTCTACAGCAACTCGTAGCACTGCAAGATTCGTTTTCTCCGACCATCAGGAGACAGGGGGCGGTTTCCTGTGCACCAATTCCCACGACAACGCCGCCACGAGAATACCCCACCATGTGTGTTGATCGGCGAATCATTCTGATTCAGTGAGATCATGAGATCAACCCGGTTCAGGAGGTCCCCATGAAAATTGATTCTCATCCTATGGTATTCTCGAAAATCTTGGCGATGGACGATAGCGTACGATTCTGCATCCCGGATTATCAGCGCAACTATTCTTGGAAACCTGAACATATCGACCAACTCTTCAACGACATCATGAATGAAGAAAAGGGTTACTATATCGGTAATCTTCTCATCACTCCACATGAAGATGAACAAGGCAGCATTGTTGATGACGTCTACGACGTAATCGATGGGCAGCAGCGCCTGACTACACTTTCGCTGTTCCTGCTGGCCATATGGGAGCAAGCTAAAAAATGGTTTGACGACGACAACACGCCGAGAGCAGACGTAAGAAATCTCGACAAGCCCCGCGTGGATATCCCGAGACGCCTTCTGGTAGATCAAGAGTCGGACGTTCCTCGACTGCAACTGCTCGAAACCGATGCCACCATCTACACGCAGTTACTGCAAATCCTTGACGATAGCAACGCTCACCCCGGCAAAGCTCCCCGCAACCGTTCATTCACTAAGCGGTACGAATACATCCGTAAGCTGTTTCAAGATGACGAAAACGGCAATTTCCCTACAGCTAATGCCTTGAATGACTTCTATGACAAGCTCATCAACGTCAAGCTGCTCCGAATCGAGGTCGGAAACCTCAGTGACGCCTTCGCTGTGTTCTCCTCGCTGAACTCCACTGGTTTACCGCTGACCCTCGTCGACCTGTTGAAGGGACGATTCATTGAGTCAGCCCAACGTATCGCCCAAGAAAGCAAAAACTCCATACTGGAAAAGTGGAACGAGTTCACCACCATATTCACGCCAAATAACAACGACACTGACATCAATGCGGCCACGCAGTTCCTGCGAAATAACTACGACGCCTTTGAAAACGAAAGTACCTCGTCGACGACCAACAGCAAGGCGCTAAAGCAATATCGAGATATCATCCAACAAAAGTATCGTTCGAATGTCGACTACCTGCAGGAACTCATCAACCATGCGCAGACGTTTGCACAATTACTGCAAATCCAAAGCTATCCGGAGGATAGCATCAACCAGCGGCTGGATTCTCTCCGCCGACTTGAGTCCACACAGGCGTACCCGTTGATGCTGTTCCTGTTGACACAATCTGCCAGTCTGAAACTCGACGACAACCACATCACACATATTCTGGATGCCCTCATCAGCTTCTACGTGCGCAGGAATATCACCCTTGTGCCCAAGGCCTCCAACATCCGCTCGCGGATGCTCAAACTCGTTCAAGATATCCGCAAAAGCGATCTACATGGTGCCGAGCTGGTCAATCGCGTCATTAGAGAACTTAAAGATCTGAGTGTAAGCGATGAACAATTCGCCACTGCGATCACTTCAGATGGCATGTATGACAAGAATGCCAAAACCACTAGGTTCGTGCTTATTGAGGTGGAACGATATCTGAACCGTACGACCGGCATCAGCATGTTTGACAAGGGGCGTCCGGACAATCTGGATGGCTATAAGCCTAATAGCAGCATCTCACTGTGGTCGATCGAACACATTCTTCCCGAAGGTCCCCTCACGGACTATTGGCGCGCTATGATTTCTCCGGACGACCCGAATAATGCTGAAGATATTCTGGAGCAGTACAGGCACTTGATCGGCAATCTCACGCTGACACCGTACAATTCCAACCTCGGACAACGACCATTTGTCGACGAGACTCATCCTTACGCAGACGAACAAAAGTACCAGCTCTCAAAACGTGATTATGCCGACAACGGGCATTTCGTCGGGCTGCGCCAGAAGGGGCTGGCTATCAACACCAGTATCGCTGACACCGAGCATGGCGAGACTATCGAGACCAAGACGGATTGGACACCTGCGGATATTCGACGGCGGACAGAATGGTTCAAAGACCAGATACTCACCGTGTTCAAATTCCCGACACCACTCGATGACTAACGAGGCACGAAACCGAGATTCCGTCTGCGCTGGAAGACACGAATGCGATATGTAATCCACACATATGATTTCTCTTTAGAAGTGCTCTGCAGAAATATCGGAGACTACTGACCTCTCAGACTAAAAAGATTAGGGAACAGACGTTTCAGCACAGGCAGTTCGAAACCCACCAATGAGGAGGTTTTATGGGTTTGGCACTTTGCCCTGAGTGTGGCGCTCGAATCTCTAGTAAGGCCAGGATGTGCCCGCAGTGCGGCTATTTCGCGGATGATCCCGCGCTTCCGTTGTCCGAGCAGGCTCTTGGGGAGATTGTTCCAGTTGAGTATGAGATCACGGCTTGGGTTCCCGAAGACGATACCGACGCGCCATTGAATCGCACGGCCAAGGGCCTGATTGCACGATTTTTCTCGAACTGGGAAATCTTCCGCAAAGCCGTTCCCGAGCTTGCCCTTTCCGTTCAGCGAATACTTGAAAAGCCCCAGACCGAATACCGGGCCAAGTTGACTTCTGAGCTACGCAAGCTCATGGGCGAGGGGCGATTGCGGTTCAAGGTGGACAAGCAGGGCGAGCTGATGGCGGTCCTGCAGGACGGGAAGAACGTCATCCGCAAGCAGGTCCGCCTCGAAGAGATTCATTTCACGCCAGACGTCAAGCAGGCTGTCGACAGTCTGACCATGACGGCCTACCTCGGTCAGATCCTCAGAGAGATTCAATCCCTGCACGATTCCATCAACGAGCTGCATATCGAGATACAGGACGACAGGCTCGCCTTGGCTGACGCAGCCAGAGACCAATTCCTTCAAGCCCAGGTGATTCCGGATTCCAAGCTGCGCGCAACAGCTGTGCTCAACGCAATCAGCGCCGCCACCGAAGCGAAGCATCGGCTCATGCGTCACTACACCCGCAGTAGCGCTCTCGTTTTGAACAATTCTGGACAGAACGTGCTTCAGATGTTTCTTTCCAGGACAAAAGGCAAAGAGCTTGATGAGAAGGCGTCGGACGCCTTGAACGATCTCGCGCAGATCGCGGTCTCGGTCCAGGTCGAATGCGCCGGATGGTCTGCACTTGGCGCCTATCCCTCGATCGAAAAGAGCCTGATGGAGTTCCGCCGGTTCATAGAACAACAGCATTTGAATGACCCCGATACGCTTCTGCTGCTCAACGAGAACAGCGACCGCAACCTGAAACAGGTCGTCTCAGGCTTCACCGACATCACCCGACGAATCACCGCGTACGCGGACGGCCCGGAGCCGCTCACAATTGAATCATCCGAAACCATGTCCAGCGAAGGAGCAATCGACGATGAAGCTGAATCCCTTCCGGAAGAAAACCTCTGACAGCAACGACACGGAACCACCGGAAAACGTTTCCGAGACCCACAACGACGGCAGGAATCCCTCTGAAATCGATGCCACCGCTCCCGAGAAGGCCTACGACCTGGAAAATAAGGAACGGCACTGCAAAAAGTGTGGTAAACAAATGGCCAGCGTCAGCAAGCATTCCCATTGTGAATCCTGCCGCAGGAAAAGAAACGATAACGCCAAGAAGCTGGTGGGCTCAATCGCTACAGCAGTTGTTTCTGCCGCCTTGCTCATATTGGGAAGACGCGGCGCAAAATCCGGCAAATAGTCAATCGTCGCCCTACATCGTCCGTCAAGCAACGGACGCATCAAATGCTCAGCTGGTATCATGTTCGCAGATGTCTTCCAGTTTCATCCGTCGTACATCAGTAGGGGGTGGACGAGCATGCAAAGCCCCGTCGTCACCGACGACATCGTCGTGTTTTCCTCGACAGAGGAAAACCATTATTTCGATCGCAAAAGCGCCAGGATAGACCCGGACGACCTTGCCCGGCATATCGCCGCGTTCGCGAATGCGGCCGGCGGCAAGCTTGTGGTGGGGATAGAGGACGACGGCGAAGTGACGGGATTCAATCCGCCGAGATCCCGCCCGGTGGAGATCTTCGAGCAGTGCGCCATCATGAACTGTACGCCGGCTCCCGAGGTCTCCTGCAACAGGCTCGAGGTCGTCAATTCCGCAGGGGAACCCGATTTCGTCCTCGTAATGGATATCGAGCCCTCCACCGATCGTGTCATCACGCGCCGTAAGGACGGCGCCGTGTTCCTGCGGCAGGGCGACAAGAGCCAGAAACAGGACTATGAACAAATCCGAGCCCTGGAATACGACAAGAACCAGCGCGTCTTCGAGGATGAGCTCGTTGCCGATTCGAGTATTGAAGATGTGGACGCCGAAGTCCTTGGCCGGTACAAGGCCCTGCTTAAAACGGACGCGTCCGACGAGCAGGTCCTGCGGAGCCGCCGGTTCATGCGCGACGGTCACCTCACAGTGGCCGGGCTGCTGCTGTTCGGGGAGAATCCTTCCATCTTTCTGCCGCAGGCCCGCGTGCGCGTCCTGCGATTCGACGGCGTCAAAATGGAAACGGGCAGAAGCCTCAACATCACCAAGGACGTCACGTTCGACGGCCCAATTCCGAAGGTCGTCGACGGAGCGTTCGATCTTATCTCGGGCATGTTGAGGGAGTTCCAGTTCCTCGGGCGCGACGGCAGGTTCCAGACCGTCCCCGAGTATCCCGAGTTCGCCTGGTTCGAGGGTCTGGTGAACGCTGTGACCCACCGCGACTACGCCTATGCTGGCGATTACATCCGCATATCGATGTACGACGACCGTCTTGAGATACTGAGTCCGGGAAGGCTTCCCAACACGGTCACGTTGGACAACATGCGCGAGACCCGCTATTCGAGGAATCCCAGGATTGCACGCACCCTTGTCGAGTTCGGGTGGGTACGTGAACTCAATGAAGGCGTGAAGCGCATCTACAGCGAGATGCAGGCAATGTTCCTCAACGCCCCGTCCTTCAGCGAACCGGACAAATCGAAGGTGCAGCTCACCCTCGAGAACAACATCGTCGCCAGGACGCTACGACAACGCGAGGCCATCGAGAACCGAATCTCCCAGGAGGTCCTGAGCGGTCTCGACGAATACGAACTCACCGCCATACGGGCCGCCTATGTCAGAGGGAAAATCACGACGAAGGTCCTATCGGAGCTCATCGGCCGGAGCACGAGGTCGTCCGCCACGGTCCTCAAATCGCTCGTATCGCGCGGCTTGCTCATATGGCACGGCACCTCCACAAACGATCCGTCGCAATACTACTCACTCGGCTAGGGGCACGATTCGGAGCTGCTTCGGAGTAACTTCGGACCATTTCGGAGTA
>NZ_JDUI01000018.1 GCF_000771405.1 Bifidobacterium pullorum DSM 20433
AAACACGCTCTTGAGTTCTCAAACCACCACCACACCAGCAAGCTTCCTCATCTCTTGGAGAGGAGGCCGCCGTGCTGAGCAGCGAAATATGAATTTACCCCGATGCGCCCCTCATTGCAAATCGGAGGCCGCGAAGACCTAAGGAACCGTTGAAATCACACGGTTCCTTCGGCGTGTCGCAATCGGCCCTTTTTGGCCGTTTCCACTATCAGGATATCGTGGTTCCGCCGTGAAAATCGGACGCGGAACCGAAGTTCATCGGCGTGTCGCAGTGACGTAACCTTCCACGGCACCGGTGCTCAGCGTCGGTCGAACGGCACATAGTCACGCTGGCCGTGCCCCGTATACACCTGGCGCGGACGGCCGATCCTGGTATTCGGGTCGGCGAGCATCTCCCGATACTGCGCGATCCAGCCGGGGATGCGCCCCAATGCGAACAGCGTCGTGAACATCGCCGGATCGAATCCGATCGCACGATAGATCAGTCCGGTATAGAAATCGACGTTCGGATACAGGTGCCGGGAGACGAAGTACTCATCGTGCGAGGCGATGTCCTCCAGCTCGGTGGCGATGTCGAACAACGCCCGTTCGCCCGCCGGCAGATGCAGCGTATCCTCCCGTTCCAGTATCTTCTCCAAATACCCGCGTGCGATCGCGGCACGCGGGTCATACGACTTGTAGACCCGGTGCCCCAGTCCGGAGATGCGGTGGCCTTCGTCCTTGGCCCAATCCACGAATTCGCGGACCGTCTTGCCCGAATCGCGGATCGCCTCCAACTGACGCAGAACGGCCTCGTTCGCGCCGCCGTGCAACGGTCCGGACAACGCGTTGATGCCGGCCGCCACCGCCGAATACAGGTTCGCCTGCGCCGAACCGGCGATACGGACCACCGAGGTCGAGCAATTCTGCTCGTGGTCGGCATGGATGATCAGCAGACGGCCGAGCGCGTGCACATACAGCGGGTCGGATTCGAACGGCTCATACGGCACGGCGAAGCACATGCGCAGGAAATCGTCCACATAGCCGCGCGCGTAATCCGGATACAGCATCGGCTCATCGTGCCGGCGGCGGAAGATGTAGCTGACGATCGTGCGCGCCTTGGCCATGATATTGACCGCGGCCTCGTCCAACTGCTCGGGGTCGTCGATGCCGCAGGTGTCCGGATGGAATGTGGCCAGCGCGTTGATGGCGGAGGCCAGTACGCTCATCGGATGGGCGGAGCGGGGGAAGGACCCCATGAAGGTGCGGAAATCCTCGCCCACCATCGTGCGATGGTTGATCTTCGTGCAGAATCGCTCGTATTCCTCACGGTTCGGCAGCTCCCCCTTCTCCAGCAGCCACGCGACCTCGAGGAAGTCGGACTGCTCGCACAACTGCTCGATCGGATAGCCGCGGTACCGTAGAATCGAATTGTTGCCGTCGATGAAGGTGATCTTCGATTCACACTGCGCGGTGGTCAGGAACCCCGGATCGAGCGTCACCCAACCGTCGTTGCGCAGTTTCGACACCACGATGCCATCCGGTCCGGCCGTGGCCTTGACCACGGGGAGCGTGAAACTGGCCGAATCCACGTTGAGCTGTGCTGTTGCCATATGTGCGTGCCTTTCCTCGACTGCGTCCGGCCCGTACACGACGCCCCGCCGCGGACGGACCCGATTCCTGTTCCGTTATCACACCGTTTGGCTGGTTGCCGTCATGCCCCACGCCGGCGTATACGAGAGCCGGGGCGCGCTCATCGTAACAAACGTGAACGCACCCCGGCTCGGGTTGTCTTGACAGATGGCCATCCCAGGCGTTCGGTTACCTACGGCGACGCCCGGCGGCGGCCGTCACTCGTCGCGGGCGGTCAGGATGACCGGGCCGTTGTCCGTGATGGCGATCGTGTGCTCGCTGTGGGCGCCACGGGAGCCGTCGGAGGACTTGAGCGTCCAGCCATCCTTGGGATCCTGATAGATCTCGTCGGTGGTCTTGAGGAACCACGGTTCGATGGCGATGACCAGGCCCGGACGCAGCTTGTAGCCGTGGCGGGCCTTGCCGTCGTTGGGCACATGCGGATCGCCGTGCATGATATGGCCGACGCCATGGCCGCCGAACTCCAGGTTGATCGGGTATCCGTAGGAACGGGCCACGTCGCCCACGGCGCAGGACACGTCACCCAGGCGGTTGCCGGACTGGGCGGCGTCGATGGCGGCGGCGAGCGCCTCCTCGGTGCACTTGATCAGACGCAGGTCCTCCGGGTCCTTCTTCTCGCCGACCACGAAGCTGATGGCGGAGTCCGCCACCCAGCCGTCGACGCTGATCGCCAGGTCAAGGCTCAGCAGATCGCCGTCCTTCAACGCGTAGTCATAGGGCACGCCATGCAGCACGGCGTCGTTGACGGAGGTGCAGATGTAGTGGGCGAACGGACCGGTGCCGAAGTCGGGGGCGTAATCCACGTAGCAGGATTCGGCGCCCTTGCGGCTTTCGATGCGGCGACGCACGAAGTCGTCGATCTCCAGCAGGTTGGTGCCGACCTTGGTGGTCTTCTTCAGGTCGGCCAGGATGCCGGCCACGAAACGGCCGGCGGGCTTCATCGCTTCGATTTCCGATGGTGTCTTCAGTTCGATCATGCTTGATACCTTACTTCGCACGCCCAACATATGGACGTCATAGGAACGGACCGGTCCACCCGTAACGCCACGGCTCACACGGACTTCGGCGTACGGCCGAAGGTGAAGGCGCGGACGATGGACGAGACGCCCATCACCATCAACGCGATGCCGCCGAAGATCATCAGCCACATCGCCGAGCTCAGCGGCGCGAACAGGATGACCATGCCCGCGATCACCGACACGACCGCGTACAGCACGGCCCAGCCGGACTTGGGCAGCTTCCAGGATTCCAGCAGCGCCATGACGCCCTCCATGATCCAGCCGATGCCGACGACCAGCGTGATCATGACCAGCAGCGTGGCGCCGGACAACGCGGCGTTCTTCAGCACCACCACGCCGCCGATGGCCAGCAGCACGCCCACGAAGACGTTCAGCACGCGCCAGCCCGCCGGCAGGCCGAGTTCCACGATCGCCGAGACGACGCGGATCACGCCCGAGACCACGAAGTAGATGCCGAGGATGACGGCCGCGATGGCCAGCGTATGGCTCGGCCAGAACAGCAGCGCCAGACCGAGCACGACCGCGGCCACGCCGATGACGCCGTACAGGCCGCGCACCGCGTTCTTGGCCTGCTGCGGCAGCATCTCCTCGAACAGCTTGAACGGATCGGTCGGATACCCCTGGTAAGGCTGCTGGCCGTAAGGATTCTGGTCGTTGTAATTCGGATTCGACATCGGATGCTCCTTGCTCTTGTCGAAACGGTGCGAGATATCGCACCTGTCTTCTATGTTAGACACAGTGCCTAATTTCTTAGCCAACAGCTGAACGGCTCCTCCCCCGTTCCCCTTGACCGATGCCGGGAATGTCACCTTACGCGGATACTGTGGGGTTATGACTACAGCATTGGTTTCCGGACTGGATCCGGCATCGTTCTCCTCCGTCATCAAGCCCTCCCACGACCTGTTCCGTTATGTCAACGGTCCGTGGATCGACACCTACCGCCTCCCCGACGACCGCTCGCGCTACGGCGCGTTCGACAAGCTCGCGGAGGACGCCGAACGCCAGATCCACGACATCCTCGAGGACGAGCACGGCTGCACGGCGGTCAAGTCCAAGGCGCTCTACGACTCGTTCCTGGACACCGAGGCCATCGAGGCCGCGGGCATCGACCCGATCCGCGCGGATCTCGACGCCATCGACGGCGCCGCCGACAAGGCCGCGCTCATCCGCGTGCTCGGCACGCTCAACCCGACCGGCGGCCCCGACCTGTTCGAGATGGCCGTCTACGGCGACCCCGCCGACCCGGAGACCAACATCGCGCATCTGGCGCAGGGCGGCATCGGCCTGCCCGACGAGGCCTACTACCGCGAGGACCGCTACGAGCCGATCCGCACGGCGTACACGGCCATGGTGTCCACCCTGCTGAAGCTGGCCGACTACGCCGAGCATGACGAGGACGCCGACGCCGTGGCGCAGCGGTTCCTGGATGTCGAAACGCGCATCGCCGCGAACCATTGGGATGTGGTCGCCGTCCGCGACCCGCAGAAGACCTACAACATGACCTCGTACGCCGACCTGTGCGCGACGCTCGCCCATCTCGACATCGCCGCCTGGGCCGAGGCCTGGCAGGCGGCCTATGACGCGACGCCGGCGGGTGCCGCCCAGCCGGTGGACATGGCGGGCGTGCTCGCCAACACGAACGTCTGCGAGCCCAGCTTCTTCTCCGGGCTCGACGCGTTCTGGGACAAGGCCGATCTGGACGACCTCAAGCTGTGGGCCAGGGTGCACACGCTGATCGGTTGGGCCAGCGCGCTCGGCCAGCGGTTCGACGATGCGCAGTTCGAGTTCTACGGCAAGACCCTGTCCGGTGCCAAGAAGCAGCGCGACCGTTGGAAGCGAGCCGTGGCACTGGTCAACCGCGTCTGCGGCGAGGAGGTCGGCGAGGAATACGTGCGTCTGCACTTCCCCGAAAGCTCCAAGCAGCGCATGCAGGAGCTGGTGGCCAACCTCATCGGCGCCTACCGCGTCTCGATCACCAACAGCGATTGGCTGGGCGAGCAGACCAAGGCCAAGGCCCTGGAGAAGCTGTCCAAGTTCACCCCGATGATCGGCTACCCGGATCGTTGGCGCGACTACGCCGCGCTCGACATCACGCCCGGTGCCGGCCTGGTGGACAACATGAAGGCCGCCGGACTCTACGAGACCGGCTATCAGCTGGCCAAGGTCGGCAAGCCCGTGGACCGCGGCGAGTGGCTGATGAACCCGCAGACCGTGAACGCCTATTACGAGCCGTCGATGAACGTCATCGTGTTCCCGGCCGCCATCCTGCAGCCGCCGTTCTTCAACGCCGAGGCGGAGGACGCCGCGAACTACGGCGGCATCGGCGCGGTGATCGGCCATGAGATCGGCCATGGCTTCGACGACCAGGGCAGCCAGTACGACGGCGACGGCAAGCTCAACAACTGGTGGACCGACGAGGATCGTGCGAACTTCGAAGCCCGCACGAAGGCGCTGATCGAGCAGTACGACGCCTTCGTGCCCACGCAGCTGCAGGAGAAGTACGCCGACGATCCGGAACAGGCGCCACATGTCAACGGCGCACTGACCATCGGCGAGAACATCGGCGACCTGGGCGGCGTCGGCATTGCGCTCAAGGCCTACGCCATCGCGCTCGACAAGGCCGCGGGCAAGGAGAACGACGGCACCCCCGAGTCCATCGCCGCCGCACTGGAGCAGGCGCCGGTGGTGGACGGATTCACCGGACTGCAGCGCTTCTTCCTGAGCTATGCGTCGATCTGGCGCACCACGCAGCGCGACGAGTTAGCCGAGCAGTACCTGCAGATCGATCCGCACTCCCCCGCCGAGTTCCGCACCAACGGTATCGCGCGCAACGTGGATCTGTTCTACACGGCGTTCGAGGTCAACCCCGGCGACCCGATGTGGCTGGCGCCGGACCAGCGCGTGCGCATCTGGTGAGCCGATCCACCCAATGCCGGCCGTAAACCGGCATGAGCTAGAACGCGGAGCCGGCGAACTCGTCCTGATCGGATTCGGGAACGGGCTCGCCGGCTCCTTCCATATCCGATTCGGACGGTTCAGCTCCCCGGTCGCCCGTCGGCTGCCCCGCCCCCGGCTCCGACATCGCGGACGCCGTGACGCCGCCGGCACCGGACGTGTCGATCCGCACCGGTTCCGCCGATCCCGAGGGAGGGACCGAGGGCGCTGCATACGGGTTGACGCCGACGCCCTGCGAGACCGGGCGGACCTCGGAGCCTTCCGTCCCCTGCTCCCCGCGCGGCATACGCTCCGTTTTATGGAACATCGCGGTGCCGCCGTTCAGGTCATGGCCCACGCTGGACGCCTCGACCACCAGTCGGCTCCGCTCCGTATTATCCTGCGTCCACATCTCCGTGTTCAGCTGCCCCGCCACAATAACCGGGTCCCCTTTGCGCACCGACCGATGCACATGCTCCGCCAGACGGCGGAAGGTCTTCACCGTCACCCATGTCGTCGGGAAACTATGCCAGACACGCTCCGCGTCGTAGTATCCACGGGTGCACCCCAACCGAAACGAGCACAATACGCTCCGTCCCTTGCCGAACAACGCGGGATCGTTGCCCACATACCCGACAATGGTGACCATCCCCATCTGCACCATGTCCCAGCCCCTTTCCTATTGCAGTGGACCGCATGAACCACGGCGCGGCGGCGCGGGAACCGAGGTGGAGGGAGAGATAAGGAGCGTCCCGCCGTCGCCGCACCGTGGCTCATCGGTGGTTCCACTATGCGTCCGGACACCGCCCGCAGGCAACGCCAAGGCGGCGCGGTGGACGCAGACTCCGATGTCGGGCGTGTTGTGGATAACTCCGGTGCATAACCGGCGCCGTATCCACATATTCGCCGTTTCGACGACGCGAAGGCGTCCCCTATCCCCCGAACGGACCCCACACATGCAGGCAGCCCCTCTTCCGAAGTGGAAGAGGGGCTGCAAGTCAACGCACGGCAAGCGTCACATCAGTGCCACGAGCCTGTCGGCGAGCGCCTGGGCGGCGTCGGCGGCCGGCACGGCCTCGGAGTCGCCGGCGGCACGCCCGCGGATCTCGATGGTGCCGTTGTTCACGGTGTCTCGTCCGGCGACGGCGATCAGCGGCACGCCGATCAGCTCGGCGTCCTTGAACTTGACGCCCGGGGACACCTTCCTGCGGTCGTCGTACAGCACCTCGATGCCGCGCTCCTCCAGTTCGGCGACCAGCTTCTCGGCGGCCTCGAACGCGGCCTCGTCCTTGCCGGTGGCCATGACGTGCACCTGCGCGGGCGCCACGATGGCCGGCCAGACCAGGCCCTTGTCATCATGGTGGGTTTCGGCGATGCAGGCGAGCACGCGGCTGACGCCGATGCCGTAGCAGCCCATCCACACCGGTACGGTCTTGCCGTTCTGGTCCAGCACCTTCAGGTCCAGGGCCTTGGAGTACTTCAGACCCAGCTGGAACACCTGGCCGATCTCCACGCCGCGCTCGAAGCTCAAGGGGCCGGAGCCGTCCGGGCTCATGTCGCCATGGCGCACCTCCACGGCCTCCACGGTGCCGGTGGCCTCGAAGTCGCGGCCGTACACGGCGTGGAACGTGTGCTTGCCCGGCTCGTCGCCGCCGATGATCCATTCGGAGCCGCGGGCCACGTGCGCGTCGATGAAGAACCGCACCGGTTCGGCCACACCGGCGGCCTCGGCCTGCTTGCCGAACATCATCGGGCCCATGTAGCCGGCCACGAGCTCGGGATGGGCCTTGAGGTCCTCCTCCGTGGCCTCCTCCAGCTCGGACGGGGCGAATTGCGCCTCCAAACGCTTCATATCCACCTGGCGATCGCCCGGCACGGCCACGGCGATGACCTCGCGCCACGGCTTATCATGGTCCTCGTCCTCGGCGTGCAGCACGGTGACGGCCACGGTCTTGAGCGTGTCGGCGGCGGTCCATTCACGGCCGTCCTCACGCAGGTACAGACGATTCGCGGTCTCGACCAGCGCCTCGATGGTCTTGGAATCCGGGGTTTCGCGCTTGACCATGGCGGGGGTGGCCGAGCAGTCGACCTCGGGCACCTCGGGCGTGGTCAGCGCCTCCACGTTCCAGGCCTTGCCGGACGGGGCGAGCGCGAACGTATCCTCACCGATCGGCATCGGCGCCAGGAACTCCTCGGAGGCCGAGCCGCCCATCGGGCCGGACATGGCGAACACCGGGATGTACTTCAAGTCCAGACGGTTGAACACGCGCTCGTAGGCGCCGCGCTCATCCATATAGGCCTGCTTCATGCCCTCCTCGTCGATGGTGAACGAGTAGGCGTCCTTCATCACGAACTCGCGGCCACGAATCAGACCGGCGCGCGGACGGAACTCGTCACGGTACTTGGTCTGGATCTGGTAGAGCGTCACCGGCAGGTCCTTGTACGAGGAGTACAGGTCCTTGACCAGCAGCGTGAACATCTCCTCATGGGTCGGGGCCAGCAGGTAATCGGCCTGGTGACGGTCCTTCAGACGGAACAGGTTCTCGCCGTACTCCTCCCAACGGTGGGTGGCCTCATACGGTTCGCGCGGCAGCAGCGCCGGGAAGTGCACCTCCTGCGCGCCGATGCCGTCCATCTCCTCGCGGACGACGTTCTCGATCTTGTTCAGGACACGCAGGCCCAGCGGCAGCCACGTCCAGATGCCAGGCGCGGTCTTGCGCACGTAGCCGGCGCGCTGCAGCAGCTTGGCCGAATCGACGTCGGCATCGGCGGGGTCCTCGCGCAGCGTGCGCAGGAACAGCGTAGACATACGAAGTGCTTTGGAACTCATGCGTTCCAAGGTATTCGCGCGAGGGGACAAGCCGGGGCACACCAAGACCGGGAGCCGGTCAGCGGCCCATATGCTCCTCCATATCCTCGATCTGCTCCTCCAGCTCCTCGCGGTTCAGGTCGAACGGCGGGTAGACGACGATCGGCAGCATCAGCAGGCAGCCGACCAGGTAGAACACGTCCGCCAGCGGGAACAGCGAGAAGAACCCCACCGTGTTCGGGATCAGGATGCCGATGCACACCACGGCCATGCCGACCGGCGGCAGCGTGGCCCACACCCAGCGGTTCGGGGCGCCATCGCCGTCCTTGCGCCGCAGCGAATCCATGTAGATCGGCACGATGAACAGCAGGCCGCCGATGATCATCAGGATGTCGGTGAGCTTGACCGTGCCCCACGCCGGCATGCCCGGCATCTGGAACATCAGGAACACCGCGAACAGGATCAGCAGGCCGATTGTGGACCACACATACGTCAGACGCTTCATGGCAAGCCTCCCTTCACCGGCGAGGCGAACGCCCGCCGGCAGCCACGGACGGCACCGCCATTGGCACCGACCGTCATCGGTATCGGTATGTTCATCCTAGCCGACGAACCGTCAAACCGGCGACGCCACACACCCCGAACGCCTGCGACTGTCCCCTCCCCGACGACATACCGCTTCTTGTGATACCGTAGGTGTTGTTGGGCATCTGGTTCACTGAGGGGGCAATGATGGCGAATCTCAGAACAACGACGATTGCGGGGATCACCGCGGCGCTTGTCTCGCTCGTCCTCGTCGGCGGCTGCGGAACGAATCCCTGCGCCGGCAACAGCGCCAAGTCGGCGACTCCGGAGTGCCTGGTGAGCCAAAACGCCGAAATCGATCTCGTTGTTATCGATGAAACGGCCTACTCTCGGGGCGACATCATTCCCGGCATCGAAGACAGCGAGCTCGGTGATCGGATCGGCACCGTGGAACGTACCGGTGTAACCGATGACTTCCAGGATTGGGACGCCACGGCACTGCCTGTCGGAACGGAAGTCTATTCCAGTCCGTCATCCAAGACCGAGGTCATCGTCCGAACCGATGACGGCTATGTGCAGTATCTCAAAATGGTCGAGGGATAGGCTTAGGGCGTTGCCGGAATCACCACTCAACCGTTCGCAGCCGCACTATGCAAACGTGCGACGGCTTCCGCAGGGGTGATCGCGGGCACAGGCGAATCCTTGAAATCCTTCACGTTGTTGGTGACGATGAGGTCCGCATGTTCCCTGACCGCGATGGCGGCGACAAACGAGTCCTCGGGGTCCTTAAACCCATATGCCAATCCTTGCAAGATTGTCGCCTCGTCGAGGGCCGCAACCCGGCAGAGGCCCATGCACATGGTCAGAGTTTTCACAGCGGTATCGCGGTCGCGGTTTTTCTCCACGATATACAAAATCGTGCCCGCACTGTGTGCCGGCATCAGCAGGGTCATGTCGCCGCGGTGCGCCAGTTCGAGGGTCCGGGCGGATGCATGGCACATCGGTTCACGGGCCAGAATGACATCGATGAACACGTTGGTATCGATCACTATCTTCATTGACGCGCCTCCCGATAAGCCTTCCAATCATGCTCGTCGGCAGGGCCGGAGCCGATGCCCATCAGCGATGCCACATCGCCCGATAACGGCGCGGGGTTCGTCGCCGCAGTCAACGCGTCGAGGTAATCCCCAACGATGGAGGACAGGCTTCGCCCCGCGCGTTCGGCGTACTGCTTGCCGGCGGCGGCGGTCCCGCGGTTGATGCTCAACGTCAGTTTGGTGAGATCAGACATCCCGTCCTCCTTATACGTATATATTGTCCATTATATACGTATTCCGACGTTCGTCATAATGTTTGAGCGTGAAAT
>NZ_JDUI01000019.1 GCF_000771405.1 Bifidobacterium pullorum DSM 20433
CCGGAGTCCAACAAAACGTCACCACCCCCAACGGCACGCCCGAACTTGACGACACACACACAGCGCCTCGCGCGCCTCGTCCTCCGTCATCTCGTCGACCGACCGCTTATCCCAGCCGAACATCTCCACGCCGTCCATGAGCCGGTCACATGCCGGTGACGTTCCCGGCCCCGATGCACTGGGAGTCTTTCGGGACACGGGAGACGATAGGAAAAGGGGGAGTATGACGAGGATGAAACGACGAGGGGGTGTGTCGGAAAGTAGAAACGATACGGAAGCTAGGAAATCGTCAGTATAGAGCGGGGCAGTGCGGGGTCATACGGGGGATGGGCCACATGGGGGTGCGCGACGGTACGCTTGCCGATTGAATATAACTAACCAGGGTTGGGACCGGAAGGAGAACGCATGCTCGACCGGAACGACGAAAACATCCGGGGGGGGGGTATCCGCTTTTCGCGTAGCGTAAGGCGTGGCCTGCGCCGGGCGTTGGGCGCATGCCTGGCGGTCGCCGCGCTGACCGCGACGACCGCGGGCGGCGCCTACGCCGACGACCTCACCGCCACGAGAGACACCGGGGCTACCGCCGGCGCGACCAGGGTCGCGGACGGGGACACCACGAAATCGTATGCGGACGTGCTTGGGGATGCCAATTCCACCCGATACAACGGGCGTGTGTGGACCGACAAGACCGTCACCACAGGGGACCAACCATTCACCACAGCAGATGGCGCGGACCTGACCACGGTGGCCAACGATTCCGACTTCCTGGTGACCTACTCCGCATTGGCGACGACCACCCGCGTCGTGCAGGAGCATCCCAACGACACCGTGTTCGTCCTTGACTTCTCCAAGACCATGAACGAACTCGTCGACGGCACCGAGATCAAGGGTGACACCAGTCAGCTCGAGGAAACGCGATTGGCGATCATGCTGGGCGCCTTGGACAACGCGATCGCGGACCTCGCTGAAGCGAGCGGCAACAACCGGATCGGCGTGGTCGTGTTCTACGGCGCATCCAAAATGGAGAACGCGGCCAGGATACTGCTGCCGATGACACCAGCCACGCAGATCCCCCAACAAACCGATACGCCGGAAGGCGAACCGGAAGCAGCCGACTGCACGCCCGGCGCGAGCACATGCGTCGGCGAGCAGGGCAATTTGTCCACCACGGATCACGGATACTTCACGATCACGAAATTCTGGTACGAACACGACGACGGGAACTTCACCAGATCGAAGGTGCAATGCAACCTTCCCAAAGGATCGGAGATCGAGACGGGTGGATGGACCCCGATACAGTCCGGACTCTACGACGCCCTCGACATGATCGAAACCGCCGCCGCAGACAAGGCGAACGGCGCGCGCCCCAATATAGTGCTCATGTCGGACGGCATGCCGAACGCCGCCAGCATGGAAGGATCGAACTGGTACCACAACCTGGACACATCCACGTACCGGACGCTGAGCGGGGCCGCCCCGTATTTCGTGTCCATCCTTATGGCCTCATATCTCAAACAGCAGGTCACGGACCTGTACGGCACGGACTGCGGCTTCTATACCATCGGCCTGTCGGAAACGCAGACCCCGGACTTCGAATTCGTCCTCGATCCCGGAACATACGCAGACGGAGCCGATACGAGCAGCAACATCCAAGAAACGATCGATGCCTGGCAACGATACACGAGCGCGGAAACCGACACTACGACGGTGACCGTCGGCGACACGGCCTTCGACATCGCAAGAAACAATGACGAAACGGTAACGCCGACCGACATCGACTACGCCGACCAGTTCTATGAGGCTACCACCGCCGACGAGCTTATCAACGCGTTCGGAGAAATAACCAGCAGCATCCTCGCGCCCGCAAGGATCCCGACCGAAGTGACCGGACCGCTCGACCAATCCGGATGGATCACCTACGAGGATCCGATCGGAGAGTACATGGAGTTCAAGGAGTTCAAAACCATGATCTTCATGGACAAGATCCTCAAGAACCCCACCGTCAGCGATCCGGTGACGGACGCACAGGGCAACCAGACGACCACGTACACGTTCAACGGAGACATCACCAACCCCGTAGTCCCGGATCAATCCCATAACGTCAGCGAGATCAGGATCACCGTCACGCAGACGCAGCAGGGAACGCAGACCCTCAAAGTCGAAATCCCCGCATCAGCGATCCCGCTGCGCATGAACACGATCGAACTGGCCGAGGACGGAAGCGTCGTCAGCAACGAAACTTCGGGAAACCTCCCGTTCCGTCTGTGCTACACGGTCGGCCTCCGCGACGGCATCACCCCGGAAACACTCAAGTACGAGGACGGAAGCCAAGCAGTGAGCGATGACTACATTCAGGCCAACACCGCAGACCAAGGGCGTGGGGTCCACCTGTACAGCAACGACTTCAACCGCGCCGACGAAACAAACCCGGCCACGGCCAAAGCCAAGGTCACGTTCACACCGGCGGACGACAACCCGTTCTACTTCATCCAGGAGGACACACCCCTCTACACGGATGAGGACTGCAAGACGCCCGCCACGGAGGTCACCGACAACGGGACCTACTACTTCCAAATCACCTACTATCAGGGCACCGAGATGAAGACCGCGGTCGTCAAACGAGCCGGATCGTTGATGAGCGGCTACGTGAACATCGGTAGCCCCAAGTACCTCGTGAAGGGTGCGCCCCGTCTGGGCAACCTTGAGGACGTGACCGCAAAGAAAACCACGAACGAGACGGACACCGCGTCCAAATACCGTGAACCGACCTTCGAAGGAGCCCCCCAGACCGGAAGATTCGTGGTGTACCTGGGCAACAACGGGCGCATGACCCTCAATCCGACCATGGACGGCAAAGCCCAGGTCGACGTCCAAAAGACCCTCAAGGGTCGCCCGTGGACGGAGAATGACGCGTTCACGTTCACCATCACCCCGCAGAATGGCGCGCCCCTCCCCGACAAGGGAGACGACATCATCGTCGACCAGGACAGGAAGACCGCTACGTTGACAGTGCGCGCGCCGCAGGACGGCGAAACCACCGGAACGGGATCCTTCACCATCACCATCCCATCCGGCACGAACGTACCTACGACGTACACGTATGAGATCAAGGAGCAGAAGGGCGACGCGCCCAGCATGGACTACGACGCCGGGATCCTCACCGTCACCATCACGGTCGAAGACGACAGCGACGATCCGGACCTGCGACTCGACACCGACGTCGCATACCAGTACCAGGGGGCCGACACCGGCGATACCGATTCGGACGGAGAGTTCACGAACACGTTCACCCCGGTGTCCGAGCTCCCGTTCACCGGAGGGCGCGGCACCGGACTGACCGTCATCCTGGGCGGCATCGTCCTGCTCATGCTCGCCGGAGGCACATGGCTGCTCGCCCGCCGCAACAGGAACTGACCCCATCCGCCGGACGGGGACGCGACGTCATATCCCCGCCCGGCAATGCCAAGGATTTCCCGCCTGTCCTCCGGTTTCCCGGACGGGTCGGGAACCCATCAGGGAAACCGACAACCCAGTATTTTCCCATCAACCATCCCGTCCCTGCGGAGACGGGAAGAAGGAGAAAAGAAAACCATGATGAAGGGCATGTTGAAGCGGGCCCTGGGTGTGGTGGCCGCCGCGGCAATGGCCGTGACGGGTGCCGCGGCCCTGTCGGGCACCGCGAACGCCGCCGTGGGCGACATCGACATCAGCTCGGCGACGATCACGATCAATGCCGGTGACGAAGACCAGTTCACCGGCCGTGACCTGAAGTACATCAAGCTCGCCGAGTACGACAAGTACGAGGCCACTGGCCAGTCCAGCGTGCTGAGCATCCACACCGTCGACAATGTCCGCGACTTCGTCGAGAAGGCGCTTGAGACGGTCACCAACGATTCTGATCCGAAGCCCCCGTCGTATGACGCGGACAAGGATGGCGATCCGATGGCGTGGATCGCGAACCATCTCGACAACTCGGGCGATGCCCCGTACTCGGGCGTGCTCCGCGACTTCGTCACCAAGCTTTACGACGATGCCAATTTCGTCAAGTTGATTACTTCGACGATGACCACCACCACCGATACCGGTGCCAGCCGCACATACACGATGGCCGCTCCGGGCGTGTACCTGATCGTCGACGAGGGCGCCACCACGGTTGGCAACGCTGCGACCCAGGCGATCCCGATGCTGGTCGGCACCCAGATCAAGGTGAACGTCGGTGCGACCGACAAGCCTGTCGTGCCCGGTATACCCGACGCGAATGGCTATCTTGGCGGCGTGGTGAATCTAAAGAACGAGCTGACCCCGGTCAAGAAGACGGTGAGCGGCGAGGGCGCGACTCCGGGCGTGGGTGACACGCGCACGTACACGATCGCCGGCGAGGTGCCGAACTGGGTCGGCAAGGATCTGAGCGACACCGCGAACCCGCAGCCCGTGTTCACGTTCACGGATACGCCGGGCAAGGGCCAGACCGTCGACTTCAGTTCCATCAAGGTGTACGTCGACAAGAACAATAATGGCGAAGCCGAAGAGGGCGAGTCCATCACGGCCTACGATCAGATTTCGAATCCGAACGGATACGTGCTCACCGGAACGGGCGTGTTCGCGTCTCCTACCGGTTCGATTGACGCGGATTTCGTATCGGGAAGTGATCCCCAGGTCCTGTCTTCGTTCACGGTGACGCTGACCGCATACATGAAGACCATCGCCCAGGACACGGAGTACATCGGCAAGCCGGTCGTGCTGACCTACGAGGTGACCGTGAACGCGGATGCCGTTAACCTGGAAGGCAACATCGCGAACACGGTTGAGGTGAACAATAACGGCTCCACCAACGAGGCCAGCGCCTCCCTGCCGAAGCCGCAGACCATCACGTTCAGGAAGACCGACCGCGACAACAACGACCTGGCCAACGCCCAGTTCAGCCTGGTCAAGCAAGGCGACACCGACGCTGTGAAGGTCAGCGAGACCACGACCGGCACCCCCGGCTCATACATCGTCGACCCGGTGACCGGTGTTCAGGCCGATGGTACCCGGACCGTAGATCAGGACGGTACCGTCACGAGCAGGAACCCGCTGGTTTCCGGCACCGATGGCATGGTCACGGTCGCGGGTCTGGGCGAGGGTACGTACACGGTCACCGAGACCCACGCGCCCGACGGGTTCATCGAGGTCGGCCTGCCGTCCTTCACCGTCACCATCGGACATGATGCCAACGGGAACCCGACCGTCGACTATGGCAAGGGCAGTGATCCGTTCGGTCTGGTGACCCTGCCGACCAATGACAATCCGCTGAAGGTCATGAACGTGAGGAGCATCACCCAGCTGCCGCTCACAGGCGCGGCCGGCATCACGCTGTTCATGGTCCTCGGCCTGCTCATCGCGAGCGCGGGTGTGACGGTGTACATGAAGTCCCGCAACATTCGCAAGGCCATGCGCTGACCCGGGACATCGGCCGACAAGCCGGTTCCATACGAGTCCGGGGAGGCCCCGTCACGATGACGAGCGTCCAGTCGCACATCGGTGACGGGGCCGTCCCGTACCCGGATCCGCAATCGGAAACAGAAAGGGGGGGATCGCCATGACCCACGGGAGAGCGGAGGCGATGTTCAGTGCCAGGGAGATGCGCTACATCCAGTCCCTGCCTGCGGTCGACCATGTCACGCCGTACCGCATCTGCTACAAGGAGGAATTCAAACGTGAATGCATCCGCCGCTACTATAAGGGCGAATCCCCGACGGTGATCTTCCGCAACGCAGGCTTGGACTCCTCGCTGATCGGATACAAGCGGATCGAGCGGAGCATCGCGCGCTGGAAAAACCTGTACCCGGACGAGATCGGGGCCGACGACGAGCCGAGACGACGTCCGGCGATCGACATCCCCGAATCACAGCGCTGGAGCGGCCCCATGGCCTCGCGCGCGTACGACGCCGGAAAAGACAACGAGGACGGACATGGCGCGGGCACGGGGCGGGAGGACGTCAGGGGCTACCGTCTAGTCATCCTCCAGCAGGCGCGTCGCATCGACCAGCTCGAACACGAACTCGAGTCCTACAGGCAACGGGAACGACGCGAGGACGGCGAAGACATGCACGGAGGGGAAGCTCGGGAGTGAACTACGCTATATTGCGCAATGTCACGCAAACCCAAGCGGGAGTAAGCGTCATTACGCATCAAAACGCATAATCGCGCATGTTGGTCACGGAAGGGCCGAAAACGCCCCCTCAACGCCCTCGGAACCAGCCGGAACAGAATGATACTTCGCACTACAGTACGCCAAACCCCGTAAGACAAGACGGAAAACACAACCCCCGCGCCACCACCCCTGCTAGAAAATAATCGTTTTTGGTAATGGGGTCTCCGATAAGTGGTACCGCCGGTAACCTGTGGATGGTACCGGCGGTACGTTTGGTCGACAGGGTTATTCGTTGGTGCCTGCGGTCACTTCCTTCCATCCTTTTTCTTCGCTGAGTGTGGTGTTGCGTCGGCGCATGTCGGGGCCTTCGAGTTCGAGATACCGGGCGGAGCCGGCGGGACGGCTCAGGGTACTGTCGGCGATGAGCTCGCTGCCGGACCTCACGTACCATTGCTCGGGTTCGCATTGGCTGGCGCCGGGCGTGGCGCCGGCCGAGCTGCGTGCCTCCATGATCCCGGGAGATGAGGATGCTGTCCGCCGCGTCGGCCGGCGTGGCCGGGAAATCGTCCAGGACCGGCAGGTCGATGCTCTTGAATTCGTCGACCTTCCTGTAGTAGGCGGCCTGGCCGTCGAGCCGGGCGCGGTCGATTTCCCCGGGGCATGTCCTGCGTGCGCGCGTATCGTGTGGGGATTCCCCGGCGGCATGCGGCGTTGCCGAGGGCCTGGCCGATCGTGGCTTTTCCCGCTTCCCGTGCCGGGGGATGATGATCAGGGTCTCCCTGTCACGCACCCACTGGCAGGAGGCGAGGCGTTCGATCCTGTCGCGGCCGGGCTTGCGTTCGGGTGGGTATTCGATGTCCTCGACGCACGCGTCCTTGTATTTGAACCTCGCCTGCCGGATGAGCCTGGCGATCTTGCGCGCGCCGCGCGCCTCGGTCCCCGGCGTTCGGGCATGAGTTTGATTTTCTCCTCGAACCCCACGTGGTCGTAGGATTCGTCGTCGATGATCCCCGTGGAGCTTGTCGCCCATGGCGCGGATCTTGAACCGCGCGGACAGTTCGAAATCGTCCCCGCGTCGGGATCGTCATCGCCCCTCGCCTCCCTTTGTCCTGCGGTAGGCGTCGGCGCCACGGACACGGCCGGCGCCGCCGGCCCGGTCCACGATCCGCTCGCTGGTTGGAGCGGCGGATGCCGGGGACGCCTGTTGTTTTTGTTCAATTGTTTGTTGAGGTTTGGGGGTGGTGACGTTTTGTTGGACTCCGGTGTCCTTGTTCTTTGATTATGCCATGAGTCCGAGCTCGCGTCTTCGTTTGGCGATGCTGGTGCCGAAGGCGAGCTTGATCCGCTCGTCCCGATACCAGCGCATGTACCCGTCC